>JAJXWB010000022.1 GCA_021781815.1 Pseudomonadota bacterium
TCACGCAGATCGAGCGAGAGGGGCTTGGACATGCATGCCGGCCTCCTTCGCCAGCATGCAGTTTGAATCAGAAGCGCACTGATTTGGGAATCCCAATCGATTCAGAAAGATTGGAAAACGCTCTAGCTTCAGGATGCGAGCCTGCGGGCATCTCGGCCGCACGAACGTCTGCGACGCCGGAGGCTTCACTCCAGCGCACGCCAGCCTATGTCCCGTCGACAGAACCCGCCCGGAAAATCAATCCTGTCAACTCCGGCATAGGCGTTTTCGCGCGCCGCGCGCACGTCCAGGCCGAACCCCGTCACGTTCAGCACGCGACCGCCGTTGGCGACGAGCTTGTCGCCAATGCGCTTCGTGCCGGCGTGTGTGACCACGACGTCCGGTAGCGCGGCCGCCAGGTCCACACACCGAATCTCGCCGCCCTTCTGTGGCGCCGCCGGATAGCCCTTCGCGGCCAGGACGACAGTGAGCGCGCTGAGCGGTTTCAGCGCGATGCGCTCGACGTTCAATTGTCCGCGCGCGCAAGAGGCGAGCAGCGCCAGAAGGTCGTCGGCGACGCGCGGAAGGATGACCTGAGCCTCGGGATCGCCGAAGCGCGTATTGAATTCGATCAGCTTCGGTCCATCCGCGCCGATCATGAGGCCAGCGAACAGGACTCCCTTGAACGGCGTTCCGGCTGCGGCCATCGCGGCCATTGTCGGCTGGACGATCTCGCGCATGACGCGGGTCTCGATCTCCGACGTCATGATCGGCGCCGGCGAATAGGCGCCCATGCCGCCGGTGTTCGGCCCCTTGTCGCCGTCGCCGACACGCTTGTGATCCTGCGCCGACGCCAGGGCGATTGCGCGGACGCCGTCGCACAAGGCGAAGAACGAGGCCTCCTCGCCTTCCAGAAAGTCCTCGATCACCACCTCCGCGCCGGCGGCGCCGAACGCGCCCTCGAAACAGGCGCGCACCGCGGCTTCGGCTTCGGCGAGAGACGTGGCGACGACCACGCCCTTGCCCGCGGCGAGCCCGTCCGCCTTCACCACGATCGGCGCGCCCGCCTTGCGCACATAGGCGAGCGCGGCGTCACGGTTCGAGAACCGGCCGTATGCGCCGGTCGGAATGTTCGCGCGCGCGCATAGATCCTTGGTGAATCCCTTGGAGCCTTCGAGTTGTGCGGCGGCCTTCGACGGGCCGAAGGCGGAGACCCCTGCCGTCTCCAGAGCATCGACCAATCCCTCGACCAGCGGTTGCTCCGGCCCGACCACCACGAGGTCGATCTTCATCAGACGACAGAAATTCACGACCGCCGGATGATCGGAAGCGTCGACCGAAACGATCTCGGCGACGGCGGCGATACCGGGATTGCCCGGGGCGCAAAACAGCTTCGTCAGGCGCGGACTGATGGAAATTGCATTGGCGAGCGCATGCTCGCGCCCGCCCGATCCGATCAGCAAGACATTCATATTTGCGCTCCGCGTCGCCGGAGGCCTGCTCTAGCCCGCCGGACCGGACGCCGCAACGTCGATCTCCCGGTCCGCTGGTCCGCAATTCTCCCGTCGGGACAGGGACCGCCGGCGCTGGCCCTGCCTCCTGGCCTCGGCCATAATGGCGCATGGCTGAATCGTTGCCCGGCAATACTCCAGAACTCACCGTTTCCGAACTCGCTTCGGCTCTCAAGCGCACCGTGGAGGATCGCTTCGGCCTCGTGCGCGTGCGCGGCGAAATCTCCAATTATCGGGGGCCGCATTCCTCCGGCCATGTCTATTTCAGCATCAAGGATCAGACCGCGCGGCTCGACGCAGTCATCTGGAAGGGCGTCTTTTCGCGCCTGCGGACGAAGCCCGAGGAAGGCCTCGAAATTATCGCTACCGGAAAGATCACGACGTTTCCCGGCAAGTCCTCCTATCAGATCGTGATCGAGGCGATCGAGCCGGCCGGCGTCGGCGCGCTGATGGCGCTGCTCGACGAGCGCCGCAGGCGGCTGGCCGCCGAGGGGCTGTTCGACGCCGGTCGCAAGCAGCTTCTGCCGTTCCTGCCACGCGCCATCGGCGTCGTCACCTCGCCGACCGGCGCCGTCATTCGCGACATCCTGCATCGCATCCGCGAGCGGTTCCCGCGGGACGTGCTGGTCTGGCCGGTTCGCGTGCAGGGCGAGACCGCGGCGGCGGAAGTCGCGGCGGCGATCCAGGGCTTCAACGCCCTGGCCGCGGATGGCCGCATCCGCCGCCCGGATGTGCTCATCGTTGCGCGCGGCGGCGGCTCGCTTGAGGATCTGTGGGCCTTCAATGAGGAGATCGTCGTCCGGGCGGCGGCCGCCAGCATGATCCCGCTCATCTCCGCAATCGGCCATGAGACGGACACGACGCTGATCGATTTCGCCGCCGACCTGCGTGCGCCGACGCCGACCGGCGCAGCCGAAAAGGTCGTGCCCGTGCGCGTCGATCTTGTCGCGCAGCACGCCGAGCTTGGACGACGGCTCGCCAGCGGGCAAGTGCGGTTGATGGAGACGCGCCGCACGGCGTTGCGCAGCCTCGCCCGCGTGCTGCCGGCGCCGGACGCCCTCCTCGGACAGCGCCGACAGGCGGTGGATGCGGCGGGTTCCGACCTGCACAAGGATATGCGTGATTTTCTGGCGCGGCGGCGCGACCGCCTGAACCGGCTGGATTCGCTGCTCGCGCGTCACGCGCCGCAGGCCGAATTGCAAAAGGCGCGCGGGCGCCTGAACGCGGCGACGCGCGATCTCCTGCGCCAGGGCGCGACGATCGCCTCCGCGCGCGCGGAGACTCTGAAGAAGCTGGACCGCAGTTTCGGCGTCGCTTTCCGCAATCGCGCGACTCGCGGCCGCGAGGAGATCGCCAATGGATCGGAGCGGCTGGTCGCCTTGCATCTTCGTCTCGCGCCGGCCCTGGCGCGGCTGGTGGCGAGTCGTCGCGAGCGCCTCGATGGCGCTGCCCGCGATCTGCGACGAATCGCGACGTTCGGAGTGGAGCGGCGAAACGAGGCGCTAGGGATGCTCGACCGGCGTTTTGCGACTGCGCGCGCCAATCGCGTGCAGCGGGCGCGCGAGCACATCGGCAACCGCAGGACCGCGCTTGCTGCGCTTGAGATGCGGCTCGCGCCGGCGGCGGCGCGATTTCTCGTGCGACGCGGCGACGCGCTCGCTGCGCAGGCGCAGATTCTGTCCTCGCTTGGCTACAAGAATGTGCTCGCCCGCGGCTATGCGCTCGTGCGCGACGAGGCCGGGGCGCCGCTGCGCAATGCGGGCGTCGTCGCGCCGGGCCAACGTCTGCGTATCGAATTCGTCGACGGAAGGATCGCCGTGACCGCCGACGGCGAGGCGGCGCCCGCGCGCTCGCCGAAGGCGCCGGTCCGCGCAAAAGGCGGGGGCGGGCAGGGGTCGTTGTTCTGATCGACCGGGCGTCGGGGATTGCGCTAGTCTGATTCGAGCCAGTTCAGGAGAACCGATGACCGCGCGGCAGGGAATAGGTAGAGGCGCCATGCTCCGATGCTGATCGCGATCATGTCCGACATGCATGGCAATCGTGAAGCCTTTGACGCCTGCCTTGCGCATGCGCAAAGGCAGGGCGTGGAACGTTATGTGCTGCTCGGCGATCTGGTCGGCTATGGCGCAGATCCCGGCTATGTCGTCGACCTCGCGCGCCGGATGCAGGACAGCGGCGCGGTCGTGCTGCTTGGCAATCACGACGAGGCGATTTCCGGATCGACAGCCGACATGAACGAATATGCGCGTGCGGCGATCGAATGGACGCGCTGCAGGCTCGATGTCGCACAGAAGAAATTTCTGCGTGACCTGCCGCGCACCCATCGCGAGGGCGACGTGCTGTATGTGCATTCGGAGGCGTCGGACCCGCGCGCGTGGATTTATGTAACCAATTCCGCTGACGCGGAGCGTTCGATGCGCGCCACCGATGCGCGCATCACCTTCTGCGGTCATGTGCATAGGCCGCTGCTCTATCATCTCGCGCCGGGCAAGCAGGCCGCGCCTTTCACGCCCAATTCGGCGTTGCCGATCCCGCTGTCGGCGACCCGCCACTGGCTGGCGGTGCTCGGCGCCGTAGGTCAGCCGCGCGATCACAATCCCTGTGCGGCCTACGCGATCTTCGACACCGAGCGACGAGCGGTCGCCTGGCTTCGCACACCCTATGACATCGAGCGCGCAGCCCAGAAGATCAAGAACGCGCGGCTGCCAGCGATCCTGTCGGCGCGCCTTTACGTCGGACGCTGAGCATGGCGCGCGAACCGCTCGCAACCGGCGCGACCGTCGATGGCTTCCTGATCGGCGAGAAGCTGCATTCCGGCGGCATGGCCGCGCTGTGGGAGGTGACGCGCTCCGACATCGACTATCCGATTGTGCTCAAGGCGCCGCAGATCCAGGACGGCGACGACGCCACGGCCATCGTCAGCTTTGAAATGGAGCAGATGATTTTGCCGCAACTGACCGGCGTTCATGCGCCGCGGTGCGTCGCTGTCGGCGATCTGGCCCGCCAGCCATACATCGTCATGGAATATGTCCCTGGACATTCGCTGCTGCCACTGCTCGACAAGGCGCCGCTGCCAATCGCGGATATCGCGGATTTGGGCGCGAAGTGCGCAATCGCGCTCGACGCCATTCATCGCCAACACGTCATTCATCTCGATATCAAGCCGTCGAATGTGCTGATCCGCGACAGCGGCGAGGCCGTGCTGATCGACTTCGGCCTTTCCCATCATGAATTGATGCCGGACCTGCTGGCGGAGGAATTCCGCCTTCCAATCGGCACTGGCCCGTATATCTCGCCCGAGCAGGTGCGCGGCGTGCGTTCCGATCCGCGTTCCGACCTGTTTTCGCTCGGCGTGATGCTCTATCACTTCGCTACGGGTCAGCGTCCGTTCGGCTATCCGCGCACGAAAAGCGCGCTGCGCGCGCGCCTCTGGCGCGACCCGGTTCCACCGCGCGCCATCCGCGCCGACACACCGGAATGGCTTCAGGAAATAATTCTGCGCTGTCTTGAAAGCGATCCCGGTCTTCGACATCCCACAGCGGCGCAACTCGCGTTTGATCTGCAGAATCCCGGCGAGGCGCCGATCACTGCGCGCGGACGAAAGACGCAACGTGATTCGCTTGCAACCATGCTGCGGCGGCGCTGGCGATTGCATTCCACGCCGGCGCGCGCGGCGTTGCCGATCGCCGAGCAGATCGAGGCGGCGCCCATCGTCATGGCGGCGGTGGACCTCGGCGACGACCTGACGACGCCCTCCGACGTGCTGCGCGAGACGGTGGCGCGCATCCTGCGCGCGTTGCCGGGCGCGCGTCTGGCCTGTGTCAACGTGCTCAGGCTCAATCGCATTGGCGCCAACTATGTGCTGGATGAGCAGGGCCGCAACATTCACGTCCAGCGCCTCGTCGAACTCAGGGAATGGGCGCGTCCACTCGGCCTGCCGGAAGGGCAGGCGACCTTTCACGTGCTGGAATCGCCGGACACCGCTGGCGCGCTGATCGATTATGCGCGCGTCAACAGGGTGGATCACGCAATTCTCGGCGCCCGCGCGCGCTCCCCTTTGTTGCGGCTGGTCGGCAGCGTCGCTTCCCGCGTCATCGCCGAGGCGCCATGCACAGTCACCCTCGTACGCGCCCCTGACTTGAGCGTGGCAGATCCGGCGACAGCCGCGGACGGGGCATCCGATAGCTGGAAAAACGGGTGAAGCGCGGCTATATACGAGGACCATCCGGAGCACTCGCCGCCATGAACCGTTTCGAACGTCAGCCGCAAGCCGCATCGGAAGCCGAAGTAGATTATCTCGACGGGGATTTTCGTGTGCGCCGGCCTGGCGCCTATGTCCGGTGCGCAGTCACCGGCGAGCCGATTCCGCTTGAGAATCTGCGTTACTGGAACGTCGACCTTCAGGAACCCTATTCCAGCCCCGAGGCGAAGCTCAAGCGACTCCGCGGCGATCGCGCCTGATCAGGTCGCCGGTCTGCGCCGTTTGTCGGCGAGGCGCTGCAGGACGAACGCTTCGAGCGCAGCCTCGAAAGTCAGGCGGATGGGGACGGCCTCGGGCGCAGGGCGCGACTGCGCGAACTCCGGCAGCCGCACGAAATCCTTTTCCGTCGTAACCAGCGCCGCATTTTTCGCGCGTGCGCTAGCTTGCAACTCGGCGATGTCTTTCGGGCGGTAACGATTGTGGTCGGCGAAGGCGCGTCGATCGACCATGGCCGCGCCAAGACCGTCCAGTGTCGCGAAGAATTTCTCCGGCCGTGCAATGCCAGCGAATGCGACGACCTTGCGGCCGCGGAATTTGAGAGCCGGCTCGTCGGGGTCGATCCGGGCGTGAAATACCGGAATCTTCGCGCGCCGCGCGTCGTCGCCAAAACGCTCGCCGGCCGACCCCGCGCCGACGACGATCGCCGCATCTACGTGGCGCAGTTGCGCAGCGAGCGGCGCGCGCAGCGGTCCCGCTGGAATGCAGAGCCCGTTGCCGACGCCTGTCTCGCCATCGACGATCGCCAGCGCGACGTCGGGCTCGATGCGTCGGCTCTGCAACCCGTCGTCGAGCAAGAGAACGCTCGGCCGTGCGGATTCAATCGCCAGCGCGGCGACCGCAGCGCGGTCCCGGCCGACAAACGTGGGCGCGACGCGCGCGAGCAAGATCGGCTCGTCGCCCACCTGCGCCGCGCTCTGATCGGCGACGCGCGCGGGCGCGATCGTCGCGCCGCCATAACCGCGTGAAAGAAAGACCGGCGCCTCGCCCCGGGCGATCAGCAGGCGCGCCAGAGCGATTGCGGCCGGGGTCTTGCCTGCGCCGCCCATGACGAAATTGCCGATCGTGATCACGGGCGCCGTCATGCGCGCGCCGGCTCGCGCCATCGTGCGCGCCGCGCAGGCGCCGTAAAGAAATCCCGCGGGACGAAGCGTCTGTGCGAGCGCGCCGCGTTCGGCGAACCAGAACGCCGGCGTCCTCATCGCGCGCCATCGACGAGCATGTGCAGGAGGTAGGGCTCGATCGCCTGCATCACCCTGTCCGTCGCTCCGCACAATTCCGCGACCGCGCCCGCCGCCGCCCGAGCCATGGTGCGCGCCTGTGCGACGTTTGAAAGGAGCGCCGCGAGTTCTCGGGCGAGATCCTCTGCGTCCGACACAGACCTGCCGCCGCCGGCCGCATCGATGGCCGCATAGGCGTCGATGAAATTGCCGACCCACGGCCCGTGCAGGATCGCAGAGCCGAGCCTGGCGGGTTCGATCGGATTCTGTCCGCCGCCGGTGACCAGAGATTTGCCCATGAATACGATGCTGGAAAGCCGGTACAGCAAGCCCATCTCGCCGAACGTGTCGGCGAAATAGACCTGCGTCGCGCTGTTGATCCGCTGCCCGGTCGCGCGGCGCGCCACGGGCAGGCCTGCGGCCGAGGCCGCCTGCGCCAGCGCCGCGCCGCGGCGGGCGTCGCGCGGCGCGATGATCGTCAACAGCGATGGATAACGCTTGCGCAACAGGCGATGGGCTTCGAGGCAGATATCTTCTTCGTCGGGGTGGGTGGAGGCGGCGATCCAGATCGGACGCGCGCCGATCTGCGCAACGATATCGGCGAGCGCCTCGGTTGAAGCCGGCGGCGGCGCGACGTCGTATTTGAGATTGCCGGCGATCTGCACGCGCGGCGCGCCGAGCCTCATTAGCCGGGCCGCGTCGTCCTGCGATTGCGCGAAGGCCATGTCGATCCGTTCGAGCAACGCATGCGCCGCGCCGGGAATGTTGCGCCAGCGCCGGTAGGACCGCGGCGACATGCGCGCGTTGACGATGACGATCGGCGCGCCTCGCTCATGCATCGCGGCGACGAGATTGGGCCACAATTCGGATTCTGCGAACACCGCGAGGTCGGGCCGCCAATGGTCGAGAAAGCGCGTGACGAACCGGGGCGCGTCGAGCGGCGCATATTGGTGGACGGCGCCCGCCGGCAGCCGCGCGCCAACGATGGCCGCCGAGCTTTTCGTTCCGGTCGTCACGAGCGCGTGCAGGCCGCGCTCGACCAACCGCGTGACCAGCGGCAGAAGCGCCAGGCCTTCGCCGATGCTCGCGCCGTGCAGCCATACGAGGCGACCTTCGGGGCGCGGCAGACTCGCCAGGCCGATCCTCTCGCCGAGGCGCTCTCCATCTTCCTTGCCCCGGGCGCTGCGCGCCGCGAGAAAGCGCCCGGCGAAGGGGGTGAACGCCACTGTCGCAGCGCGATAGAGGGCGAGCGCGGGGGACTTCATTGAACCATGTTCTGGATTGAACCATGTTCTGGCGGCTCTGTCCGAACGCCGCCGCCTCCCTTCGGTGCGGCGTTTCCCCGATCAATCGTGGGCAGGATCGAGCAGGCGATGCAGATGCACGATGAAATAGCGCATGTGCGCATTGTCGACCGTCGACTGCGCCTTGGACTTCCAGGCGGCGTAGGCCGCCGCGTAGCTCGGGAACATCCCGACCATGTCGACCTTGCTCAAGTCCTTGAACTCGTGCGTATCCAGATTCACCAGTTCCCCGCCGAACACCAGATGGGGCAACTGCTTTTCCGACTGTTTCCTGGAAGTCATGTCTGCGCCTTCGTCGAGCAAAAGAGGTTTCCGGCGTTCCCGCTCATTGCCCCCGCGCGAGCGCGGCAAGGAGTTCGTCATGCGTTGCGGCCGGAGCAGCCGCCAGCGTTCCATGCGTCAGGTCGCCGCGATTATACGCTGGCGCCCGGCGGTCGAGGCCGGTGAGCTTGCCGCCGGCTTCATGCAGGATCAGATCGGCTGCTGCAATATCCCAATCGTGGCAATTTGGCGAGGAAATAGCCGCGTCGATCTCGGCGGACGCGACCTGTGCGAAGCGCACCGCGAGCGAGGGAATTTTCGTAACGAGCGTCATTCCGGCGATTGCTGCGGCATTTGTCGTCATCGGTTGCGGCCCGGCGATACGCCCGCCGGCGAGTCGCGCATTCGTCGAAAGTTTGAGCAGCTTCCCATTGCGCCGCGCGCCGCAGCCAAGCGCGGCGACGAAGCGTTCGCCGAGCGCCGGCGCCGCAACAGCGCCCGCGACTGGCCGGCCGCCGCGAACCAGCGCGACCGAGACTGACCATCGCGCGTCGCCGTTGGCGAAGCCGCGCGTGCCGTCGATCGGATCGACGACGAGCACAGCCTCGCGGTCCGGCCGCGCCGCCGGATCGGCGCCCTCCTCGGACAGCCAGCCCGCTTCAGGAAAAAGCGTCAGCAGCCGTTCCGCCAAAAAGGCGTCGACGGCGAGATCCGCCTCCGTGACGGGCGATCCGCCGGGCTTGTATTGCGTGCGGGCGGTCGTCTTCTCGCCGGGCCGGAACCAGCGCATCGCGACCGCGCCGGCTTCCGCGGCCACGGCGTCCAGCGCATCGGCGATCTGCCCGACGGACGTTTCGGCAAGTTGCAGCATGCCCCGGTGGTAGGCCGCGCGCGTGGCGAGCGCAAGGCGCCGCGCCAATTCAGTCGAATTTGAATCTTCTGCTTCGGACCCTGTCGACCAAGTCGCCGCATTTACGGGGATTTCACCAAGCGCATTAGGGCTTTGGGCGGTGTGGCGGCGCGACCATCGGGGCGAAATGAATGAGGTTCCCATGTCCGCTTCCGCCTTGCATTCGACCGAATTCGCGCAACCTGTCGCGCAATGGCGCGGCCTTGCCATCGGCGTTGAGGAAAGCGGCGACGCGTTCATCTATCGCGTACGGATGGTTCATGACGATCCGATCAACGCGACTGTCATCGTGCAGACCGTGGATGAGCGCGAGGCCGTCGCCGCATGGCGCTACTGGAGCGCCAGCCTGAAGCTGCCGCGACTGATCGAACAGGCGACTGGCGGCTTTCTGTCGCTTGAGCGCCGCTGCGGCGCTCTTCTCGTCCGCGACCGCGCCGCGCGCCGCCGCGGCTCGCCGCTGTTCGCCCGCCGTCCCCGCCGCCTAGCTGCGCGCAAGCCCGGCCGCGCGCACAACCTCAACGTTCATTCCGGCGAGCGCGAGATCATCGCGCGGAGCTGAATGAGATCGGCGACGCCGCCGGCTCATATCGCCGCAGCGATCGCCGCGGCCAGAAAACCAGCAAACAGAAGCAGTCCCGCATCGCGATTCGAGCGAAACAGGCGCAGCGCGCGAATCTTGTCGTCTGGACAGATCGAAACAACCTGCCATGCCAGATGCGCGGCGAACGCAGCGACGCCGAGTTGCGCCCATGCCGGAACATGCGCGGTCAGGACGGCGCTCTCGGCCAGCGCCGCTGCGCCTGCATACAGCGCCCCGACCGCGATCCGCACATGGTCGCCAAACAGCCGCGCTGTCGAGCGCACGCCCGCGATGGAGTCGTCCTTGATGTCCTGCAGCGCGTAAATCGTGTCGTAGCCGATCGTCCAGAGGATCGCCGAGGCGTAGACAAGCACGGCGGGCAGGGCGATCGCGCCGAATATCGCAGCCCAGCCCATCAGGCCGCCCCAGCCGAACGCGAGGCCGAGCACCGCCTGCGGCCAGGAAGTGACGCGCTTCATGAACGGATAGGCGAGCACGATCAGCAGCGAGGCGAAGCCAAGGGCGATGGCGAGGCGATTGAAAGAGAGCAGGACGCCAAGCCCGACGAGGCATTGCAGGACGAGAAAGATCTTGGCCTGTCGCGGGGTGACGCGCTCTGACGGCAGCGGGCGGCCGCGCGTGCGCTCGACCTGCGCGTCTATGTCGCGGTCGACGAGATCGTTGTAGGTCGACCCGGCGCCGCGCATGGCGATCGCGCCGACCAGAAACAGCGCAAGATGCGCGAGATGGGGGCCGCGGCCTTCGACCGCGCTCGCGAGCGCGCTCGATTCCCAGCACGGCAGCAGCAGCAACCACCAGCCGATCGGCCGGTCTATCCGGGCGAGCTGGACAAAGGGCGCAGCCCAGTCCGGAGCAAGCGCAAGAACCGGATGGCCGACGACGGAATCCGGGAGCAGGCGGGCCTTGTCGGGCGAGGCGTTCACAACGGGCCGGTGGGCAGCTTCTGGGCTTGGGATTCCCCCATGCCCTGAGCCTGTTTCTCCTTCATTTCCTTGACCTTGGCCGCGATGCCGCAGGCCTGGCTGGCCGTCTTGGAGAATTGCGCGCGCTGTTGCTTGGCGCCGTCGATCAACTGATCGGGCAGGGCGCACCAGTCCTTGTTTTTTTCCATATATGCGACGGTCTCGCCGAGAATGCCGGACAGAGAACGGAATTTCGGACAGGCGGCCTGCGGATCGAGCTGCTTTTTCTTCGGCCCGCTGCCGGTCATCGCATTGAGCTGGGCGATCACGCCATCGCGCCGTTTCATGAACGCCTGAATGTCGGTCTGGCAGTCCGCGCGCGCGGGCGCCGAGGCGACGAATAACATGAACAAAGCGCCGGCGCCGACGGCGGCGCGGTAAAATGTCGGAAACGCAAACATGGGCCCAGCCTTCTCAAGAGGCGCATTCTTACCAAGCGCGCGGGGCCGACGGCAAGCCGCGCTTGCGAGGCGTAGACCACGGCAAAACGGCAGCTTTTTGGCAACCGGCGCGCGCAGTTCCCGGGCGCAGGCCGCCGCGCCCCGGAGCAGGACCGGAGCGAATGCTATCATGCGGCATGGAAGACTATTTAATTTCAATCGATTAGATCGGCGCGCGGTCGCCTTGACATCAAATTGCCCCATCAATATGGTGCGCGCGATTTTCAAGGGGCGTGGTCGTTCACTGCGTCGATTCCCCGGCAAAGTCGGCAATCCCTGGGTCTTGCGATGCGGCTCGCTTTTGTGGGCGGGCCGGCCTATACGTGCGCCGGACTTTATCCGGAGATCGACAATGTCCGGCGGCGAAAGCGACGGAAACGACGCGGAACTGAGGGCGCGGCTCGATGCGCTCGCGGGCCGGCTGTCGGATCGACGTAACGATCCCGCTGCGGCGGACGGCGACAGGCCGGACGACGGGGGCAGGGGCCGGGCTCTTGGCCAGGGAATGAGAGTGGTCGGCGAACTGGTTGGGGCCATTGGCGTCGGCGGGTTCATCGGCTGGGAGCTGGACCGGTGGCTCGGGACGGCGCCCGCGATGCTGGTGGTTTTTCTCGGACTGGGAACGGCCGCGGCGTTTTTGAATCTGTACCGGATGGGCTCCTCCGGGCCGCCCGGTCGGGATGGAACATAGCGGACGATCCGCGCGAATCGGGTTCCGACGCCCGGCGTCGAACGGTTGACGAAGAGGATGCGATAGTGGCGGCCGAAGCTCAGGCGATCAATCCGATCCACCAGTTCACCATCAATCGCCTGTACGATCTGCGTGTCGGCGGCCTCGATGTGTCGTTCAGCAACGCTTCGCTGTTCATGGTCATCATCATCCTCGCGGTGATGGCGCTGATGCTGCTCGGCACGTCCGGCCGCCATATCGTTCCGACGCGCGTTCAGGCGTTGGCGGAAATGGCCTACGAATTCGTAGCGTCCACGGTGAAGGGCACGATGGGCGCCGAGGGAATGCGGTTCTTCCCCTTCGTGTTCTCCCTGTTCATCTTCATCCTGACCGCCAATCTCATCGGCCTTCTGCCGACAGCCTTCTCTGTCACCAGCCAGATCCTCGTCACCTTCTCGTTCGCGATCCTGGTGATCGGCCTCGTCATCCTCTATGGCTTCTATCGCCACGGCGTTGGCTTCCTGAAACTGTTCGTGCCGCACGGCGTGCCGCTGCCTGTGCTCGTGGTTCTCGTGCCGATCGAGATCATCTCCTTCCTGTCGCGTCCGATCTCGCTCTCGGTTCGTCTCTTTGCCAATATTCTGGCGGGTCACATCACGCTCGCCGTTTTCGGCGGGTTCGTGCTCATGCTGATCGGCGCGGGCGCGTGGTCGATTCTGTCGCCGATTCCCCTGCTCGCCATCACCGCGCTTTACGCGCTCGAATTGCTCGTCGCCTGCCTGCAGGCGTTCGTGTTCGCCGTTCTCACCTGCGTCTATCTCAACGACGCGCTTCACCCGGGCCACTAATAAACAGGATCGATCGCCAGCGATCGTTCGCCAACAACAGATAGTCGCCCTCCAAAACGACCGAAGGTGCATAAAAATGGATCCTATGGCTCTCAAGTACATCGGCGCCGGTCTCGCGGCGATCGGCACCGGCGCCGCCGCTATCGGCGTTGGCATTATTTTCGGTAATTTCGTGAACGGCGCGCTGCGCAATCCGTCGGCGGCGGCCGGCCAGTTCACCAACGCGATCATCGGCGCGGCGCTTGCCGAAGGTCTCGGCATCTTCGCGTTCCTCATCGCGATCCTCCTGTACCTGAAGTAAAGCTCACGCGCGCTCCGGTTCGCCGGAGCGCGCCCTCGATTTTCGATTTTCTGAAGCGGAAGCGATCATGGCCGAACACGCCGCCAACGCCGAACACGGCGCAACCCACGCGGGCACCGAAGCGCCCGGCGGTGGGCATGACAATGCGTTCCCGCCGTTCGACGCAACGCATTTCGCCTCGCAGTTCGTCTGGCTCGCGATCACATTCGGTCTGCTGTATCTGCTGATGTCGCGCATCGCTCTGCCGCGCGTCGCCAACATTCTGAAGGACCGCGGCGACCGCGTTGCGGCTGACGTCGACGCCGCCAGGGCCGCGCAGGAAAAAGCCGAAGCCGCCCGCGTCGAACACGACCGCACGCTGGCCGAAGCAAAGGCTCACGCCCAGGCCTTGGGCCAGGAGGCGCACCAGCAGCTCGCAGCCGAGTCCGACGCCAAGCGAAAGGCGCTCGAATCGGACCTCAATGCCAAGCTCGCCGTCGCAGACGCGCAAATCGCGGACATGAAGGCGAAGGCCATGTCCAATGTCGAAAGCATAGCCAGAGACGCTGCTATGGCGATCGTCGAACAGATCACCGGCAAGGCCGCCGATCCGGAAAAGATCGCCGCAGCGCTTGCCTCAGCTACGAAGGCGTGAGCTCATGGAATTCGAAGCCGAACATTTTGTAGCGATCGGTTTTCTGCTGTTCATAGCCGTTCTTGCTTACAAGGGTGTCCACAAGCTTATCGTCGGCGCGCTCGACTCGCGCATCGAGAGCGTAAAGGCTGAACTCGCCGAAGCGCAGAAGCTGCGCGCAGAAGCGCAGCATTTGCTCGCCTCGTTCGAGCAGAAGCGCAAGGACGCCGAAGCCGACGCTGCCGCCATCGTTGCGCAGGCGCGGCAGGAAGCCGAACTGCTCTCCAGGGAAACGCACGAACGCATCGCCGATTTTGTCGCCCGTCGCACGAAGCAGGCGCAGGACAAGATTGCGCAGGCCGAAGTGCAGGCGGCAAGCGATGTTCGCGCAGCGGCGGCCGATGCTGCCGCCAGGGCCGCCGAGACGGTGCTCAGGACCGAGACCCGGGGCGCGGCCGGCGCATCGCTGGTTGATCAGGGCATCGTGGACCTCGCACGTCTGCTGCACTGACCGGACGGCCTGCCGAAGATCTGGAAACGCCGGCTCCCTGGCCGGCGTTTTGCTTTTTGGCGAAGTGTCATGGCCGCGACCGCGGGCATGCAGGGCCGCACATGCGTCGGGTCGCTCCGGGCTCCAGATCGCGTCGTGCGCATGGAACCGTCGCGCGCGCCTCACTCCGCCGCTTCGACCCACGGCTCCCTGGGCGTCCATTTGAGCACCGGCTTGCGCGCGGCGCGCGTTTCGTCGAGCCTGGCGCGCGGACTGAAGCGGGGCGCCTTTTCAAACCGCTCCGTCTCTCCGCGCAGCGCGCGAAATGCGAGATCGCGCATCGCCATGATGAACAGATCGAGGGAGGATCGCGATTCCGATTCGGTTGGCTCGATCAGCATCGCGCCCTTCACCACCAGCGGGAAATAGACGGTCATGGGGTGGTAGCCCTCATCGATCAGCGCCTTGGCGAAATCGAGCGTCGAGACATGCGCGCTCTTGAGCCAACTCTCGTCGAACAGCACCTCGTGCATGCATGCGCGATCGCCAAACGGCTGCGAGAAAATATCCGACAGGCCGGCGCGTACGTAATTGGCGTTGAGCACCGCATCTTCCGACGCTTGCCGCAATCCGTCGGCGCCATGCGACAACATGTAGGACAGGGCGCGTACATACATGCCCATCTGCCCATGAAAGGCCGTGACCCGCCCGAACGCCTGATTGCCGCTCTGGTCTTCGATCAGCCGCAACGCGCGCCCATCGTCCCGTAAAAACGGAACCGGCGCGAAATCCGCGAGCCGCTCCGATAGCACGACGGGGCCGGACCCCGGCCCGCCGCCGCCGTGCGGCGTCGAAAATGTTTTGTGCAGATTGATGTGCATGGCGTCGACGCCGAGATCGCCCGGCCGCGCCACGCCGACGATCGCGTTGAAATTCGCTCCGTCGCAATAGAAATAGGCGCCCGCCTCATGCACCGCCGCCGCAATCTCCACGATCTCGCGCTCGAACAGGCCGCAGGTGTTGGGATTGGTGAGCATGATCGCCGCGACATGCGGGCCGAGCTTCGCCTTTACGGCGTCGGGATGGACGAGACCGTCCTCGCCGGCGGGCACCGATTGCACGTCGAAGCCGATGAGGGCGGCCGTCGCCGGATTGGTGCCGTGCGCGGAATCCGGCACGAGAACCGTCGTGCGGGTCTCACCTTCTCCGCGTGAAGAAATGGCCGCCTTGATCGCCATCATGCCCGCGAGTTCGCCATGCGCGCCGGCCTTCGGCGACAGCGCCACGGCCTTCATGCCGGTCAGCTCGATAAGCCAGCGCGACAATTCCTGCATCAACGCCAGCGCGCCTTCGATTGTCGATTGCGGTTGCAGCGGATGCACGTCGGCGAAGCCCGGCAGCCGCGCCATTTTCTCGTTGAGGCGCGGATTGTGTTTCATCGTGCAGGAGCCGAGCGGGAAAAGTCCCGCGTCGATCGAATAATTGTTCCGCGACAGGCGCACATAATGGCGCACGGCCTCGGGTTCCGACAGGCCAGGCAGTGCGAGATCGTCGGCGCGGGTCAGACCGCCGAGACGGTCTGCGAAGGGCGCCGGTTCGTCGATGTCGATTCCGGTCGAGTCGAACCGGCCCTGATCGAAGATCAGCGGCTCCTCGATGTCGAGCGCGCGATTGCCGGTAAACGTTTCGCGCGCGGCGCCATGCGCCTCGCCGGGCCGGGTGGGGCGTCCCTGGTTGTTCATCATCAGCGCTCTCCCCGCAAAGCCGCAATAAACGTCGTGCGGTCCTCGTCTGTGTTCACTTCCGTATTGGCGACGATCAGCAGATCGTCGAGCCCGGCCGCAGGCAGCAGGCGCGAAACCGGCACGCCGGCCAGCACGCCGCGCGCCGCCATGTTCTCGACCAGCGCCGCCGCATCGCCTTTCACGCGAATGGTGAACTCGTTGAAGAAGGTCTTGTTCAGAATCTCCACGCCCGGAACGTCCGCCAGCATGTCGGCGAGTTTCACGGCATTGGCGTGATTGACGCGCGCCAGTTGGCGTAGGCCCGTTCCCCCCAGCAGCGTCATGTGGATCGAGAACGCCAGCGCGCACAGGCCGGAATTGGTGCAGATGTTCGACGTCGCCTTCTCGCGACGGATGTGTTGCTCGCGCGTCGATAGCGTCAGCACGAACCCGCGTTTCCCGTTGGCGTCGACCGTCTCGCCGCACAAGCGGCCGGGCATCTGCCGAATCAGCTTTTCGCGCGTGGCGAACAGGCCGACATAGGGGCCGCCGAAGGTGAGGGCGTTGCCGATCGACTGGCCTTCGCCGACCACGATGTCCGCGCCCATGTCGCCGGGCGCGCGCACGAGACCGAGCGAAACCGCTTCCGTGAATACCGCAACCAGCAGCGCGCCATTGGCGTGGCAGGCGTCGGCGATCGGCTGGAGATCGCGCAGGTTGCCGAACACGTCGGGCGATTGCACGACAACGCAGGACGTATCCTTGTCGATCGCCGCAATGATGTTTTCGCGCGCGAAAATGTCCGGCGGCAGCGAGGCCGCGGCGTCGCCCGCCATGCCGGAGATCGTGCGCACGACGGCCGCATAATGCGGATGCAGCCCGCCCGACAGGATCGCCTTGCGCCGGCGTGTCACGCGATGCGCCATCAAAACGGCCTCGCCGCAGCCGGTCGAGCCGTCGTACATTGAGGCGTTCGCCACATCCATCGCGGTCAGGCGCGCGACCTGCGTCTGGAATTCGAACATGTATTGCAGCGTGCCCTGAGCGATCTCCGGCTGGTAGGGCGTGTAGCTCGTCAGAAATTCCGAGCGCTGGATCAGATGATCGACCGAGGCCGGCACATGATGCTTGTATGCGCCCGCGCCGACGAAGAACGGCGCGCTGGACGCCGGGACATTGCGGTTCGACAGGTTCGACAGAAATCGCTCGACGTCGATCTCCGTCTTGCGGCGCGGCAGATCGACGAGCCTGTCGAGCACCTTGTCCTGCGGAATGTCCGCGAACAATTCGCGGACCGACGACACGCCGATTTTGGTGAGCATGTCCTCACGGTCCTGCGGCGTGTGGGGAAGATAGCGCATGGGGAACCGCCTGCTGTTGGCTCGCGGGCCGTCAGGCCCGTGTGTTCGGCTTGAAACCAGGTACGATCCGTCATCGCGGGCGACGCGAAGCGATCCGCCGCCGTCGTCCGCAATGACCGGCGGAATCGTCAGTCCAGCGTCTTCAGGAACGCCTGATACGCCGTTTCGTCCATCAGCGCGTCGAGTGCGCGTGTGTCAGCGATCCTGATCTTTATGAACCAGCCCGCGCCGAGCGGGTCCTCGTTGACGGTTGCGGGCTTTTCTTCGATCGCGCTGTTGACCTCGATCACCTCGCCAGCGACTGGCGCGTAAACCTCGCTCGCAGCCTTCACGCTCTCGACGACCGCCGCCTCGCTGCCGGCGGCGAGCGTCTTGCCGACCTCCGGCAGCTCGACGAAAACAACGTCGCCGAGGGCGTGCTGCGCGTGATCGGAAATGCCGATGACGCCGACATCGCCGTTGATGCGGATATATTCGTGGTCCTTGGTGTAGCGGATCGCGGACATCGTGCTTCCTCTCTCAACCCTTGAAGTAGCGGTTCGGCGTGAACGGCGTTTTCGTCACGCGCGCCGGCAGCGCCTTGCCCCGCACCAGCGTGGCCAGTTGCGCGCCTGCGGCGGCGAATTCACGCGGCACGTAGCCCATGGCGATCGGGCGCCCAAGGCTCGGCGCAAAGCCGCCGGAGGTCACAGCGCCGACGATCGTTCCATCTAGCGTCGCAATTTCAGCGCCTTCGCGGGCGGGCGCGCGACCTTCGAGCATGAGCCCGATCCGCATGCGCTTCGGTCCTTCGGCGAGGGCTGTCTGGATGCGGGCGGCGCCGGGAAAGCCGCCCTGTTCGCGCCGACGCTTGCCAATTGACCAGCTCAGGCCAGCTTCGACCGGGTCTGTCGTCGTATCGATATCGTGTCCATAAAGGCACAGCCCTGCTTCGAGCCTGAGCGAATCGCGGGCGCCGAGACCGACAGGCAGGCAGTCCGGATGCGACAGCAGCCGTTCGGCGAAGACTTCGGCCTGCGAGGATGGCAGGGAAATCTCGTAACCATCCTCGCCCGTATAGCCGGAGCGGGTGACAAAGAGCGGCGAATCCCGCCATTCGAATTCGCGGCCCTGCATGAACGTCATGGATTGCACGCCCGGCAGCAGGCCTTCGACCACTTCCGCGGCCAGCGGCCCCTGCACGGCGATGAGCGCTTTGTCCTCCAGCACGTCGAGCGTCAGCTCCGGCAGCTTTTCGCGCAACAACGCGAAGTCCTGCGCTTTCATCGACGCGTTGCAGACGATGAACAGCCGCTCGGGCGAGCCGGGCAGGCGGGTCACCATCAAATCGTCCAGAATGCCGCCGCTGTCGGCCAGAAACTGCGTGTAGCGCGTGCGCCCCGCGGCAAGGCCCATAATGTCGCCCGGCACGAGCGTTTCGAGGCGCTGCGCGGCGTGGGAACCTTCCAGGATCGCCTGGCCCATGTGCGATACATCGAACAGCCCTGCCTTGGCGCGGGTGTGCAGATGTTCGGCCAGAATTCCTGTTGGATATTGCACGGGCATATCGTAGCCCGCAAACGGCGACATGCGCGCGCCGAGCCGCAGATGCAGGGCATGCAGTGGCGTGAGCGAAAGCGGTTCGGATGGCGGCGTGTCGGTCACGCGAAAACTCCAGAATCGGGACGAGCGCCCGCCGGGCCCTCTTGCCCGGCGGCGCCCCCTCTGTCCCGTGACCTGAGAGATTTCCCCGAGGGCCGAAGCCTCAGGTTACCCCCTTCGGTGGGCGCATGCCTGACGGCTGCGCCGCTTTCCAGAGCGTCATCCTTTGGCGGTCCGTTTGCCTGAGCGTTTCCGGGGCGGTTGCGCCTTCGGCGCCGGCGTGAGCCGGTCTCTTCCGCGAAAGATCTTGTACTGACTGCGGCCACATGAACCGGCGTTGGCGGCCAAGTCAATCGCCTGCGGCGCTGTTCTGCGCCGAGGCTGTGGACAGGGCAGATTCGCCGCCGGCCGTTTCGACCGCGCCCGGTCAGCGCCGATTGCGCCGCGCCTTCGGTTCCGCGCGAGCCTCGCCGAAGGCGAGCACGATCTCATAATCGTCCGCGGCGTGCTCGTTGATGAACGGCACTGCCAGCGGTTCGGCGATGAGCGTGTTGATTGCATTGCCGCTGGAACCGACGGCGCCGCCGACGTTGTAGGTCCTGGAGGCGACGATCTGTTCGCCCGCCACCTTGCGCACGGAGACGCGCAGCGGCGCGGTGTAGGTTCCCGGCCCGCCGGCCGGCCCCGTCACCGTGCGGGTCTCCACGCCCACACGCACGAGCAACTGGTTGTTGACGACGGTGCAATCGCGCGCCACGTCGCCGATCGAGATCTGATAACGCACGCTCGATGAATCCTCGCCGCCGACGCGTACAGAGGACTGGCCGGGCTCGACCTGCACGATCGGGCAATCGATATGCCCGCCAGAGCCGCCGCCGCCGCCGTTTTGCATCGCCGGCGCCTTGGTGGAGTTGAACGCCAGCAGATTGCCGAGTTTCGTGGACAGGGGATCGGGATCGCCGCCGGCGACCGAGCCGGCCTGGCCGCCGCACCCCGCCAGCGTCACGGCCAGCGCCGCCGCTGCGGCTGCAGCGAGGGCGCCGCCCGCCGCACGGCGGGCAAAACTCTGAACGCTCATCATAACTTCTCCCAAGAGCGCAGCTCTATAGCGAGTTTGGTTTCATGACGCCAGCTTGCCTTGCCCGCGCGCCTTATCGCAGCGCGTCGAACCCCTGACCGAACCCGGCAAGCGCCATGGGGATGCCGATGCCTTCCTCGGGCGTCTGGTAGATGATGAACGTCGCTGTCTTCCCGTTGCGGAGCTCGTCCAGCAGCTTGTCGTCCATGATCACTTCGGCCACGCAGCCGGTCGGCAGGCAGCGCACGAAACCGGCGCGGCCAATGTCGGTTTCGTCGATCTTCAGGCCGAGGCCGTTCGGCAGCAATATCCCGAGCGGAGCAATGATGCGCAGCAGCCGGCTCTTGCCATCCGACGTCTTGAGCGTGATCACGACCAGATTGATGTTCGGCCTGTCGTCTGCGGCGACCGATTGCAGCAGCGCGCACTGTTCCTTGGATGCGCCGGGCGGCGTCTCGCAGCGCAATTCCCAGTCGCCGAATTTGCCCTTGACCTGCCCCAGTCCGCCCCCCTCAGGAGCAGCGGGCGCGCCGGGCGAAGCTGTCGTGGTCGCCTGCGCGTAAATTTCATCCGCAAAGGACGTTCGCGGCGCGACCGCAAGCGCGCCGATCGCGAGGATTGCGCCCGCCGCGGCCAGGCGGCCGAATTTCGTTCGCACTGACTGCTGAATGATCGCCATCCTAAAAAATCGCCTCGCTCTTGTGCGCGCCTTTCAGGCAAAACATTGGCCACAAAATATGGCGCAAAGCTCGGCGCGCCGGTTGCGTTCGTGTCGATTCCGCGCGCCATCTCAGGACGGCGCATTCGTCAGGCTGGCCCCAAACAGGCCCTGCCTGTCAAGTCGCCATCGTTCACGGTCATTTGGTCGCAGGCGATTTGTTATAAGCCGTGTTGCGCTTCAAAGACGATTGTGATTTTAACTGGTCTACTGGCCGGAGGCCGTGTCGCGATTCCGCCGCGACGACGACACGCTCCGCCGGTGTGCATAGTGATCGATAAGGTCTGCACAACGTTATTTTTGAAGGGGAGCGACCAGAGCGATGATCGATTTCTTGTCAGTACCGAGGGTCGTGAAATCAGCTCGAACAGGGATGGCTGCGACCATCGCTTCGCTGGCCGCCGTCGGTGCGGCGCGCGCCGAGGAGGTGATCGGCCACGCCTATCCCGGCCAGATGGGCTTGCAGCCGGCGGTGACGCCGATCGCAGAGGAAATGCATTTCTTCCATAACGATATCCTGTTGCCGGTCATCATCGTCATAAGCCTGTTCGTGCTGGGACTGCTCATTTACGTCGGCGTCCGCTTCAACGAGAAGGCCAATCCCACGCCATCCCGCACGACGCATCACGCGCTGCTCGAAGTGGCTTGGACGATCCTGCCGGTCCTCATTCTCGTCCTGATCGCTGTGCCGTCGTTTCGTCTGCTGACGCACCAGCTCGTGCTGCCGAAGGGCGATGTGACCGTAAAGGCGACGGGTAACGCCTGGTACTGGAATTACGAATATCCCAAGGATGAAGGCGGCGGCTTCAATTTCGATTCGAACGTGAAGGCGGACAAGGATCTTCAGCCCGGCGATCTGCGCCTGCTGGCTGTCGACAACGAGGCTGTCGTGCCGGTCGGCAAGGTCGTGCGCGTGCAGGTTACATCGAACGATGTGATCCATTCTTTCGTCGTTCAATCGTTCGGCATTCGTATCGACGCCGTTCCCGGCCGTCTGAACGAGACCTGGTTCAAGGCTGAGAAGGAAGGCCTCTATTACGGCCAGTGCTCGAAGCTGTGCGGCAAGGACCACGCCTACATGCCAATCGCGTTCCGGGTCGTGAGTCAGGATCAATACGCCGCCTGGCTCGCCAGCCACAGCAAGGCCGCGTCCGCCGGTCGCCCGGCGACGCTCGCCGACGCTCGGCGCTGATCGGATTGTCCGGGAATAATTTCAAGGAAACACCAGAAATGGCCACCGCAACCACCGCCGACCACGCCCACGACCATCCGACGGGCCTCAAGCGTTATCTGCTGTCGACCAATCACAAGGACATCGGCACGCTGTATCTGTACTTCGCCGTGATGGCGGGCACGGTCGGCTTCCTGCTGTCGCTCGGCATGCGCCTGGAGCTCGCCAACCCAGGCATCCAGATTTTCCCGATCATTTCGCAGATCCTGCATGGCGACAATTCGATCGACGCGGCCAAGAACCTCTACAACGTGTTCATCACGGCCCACGGCGTGATCATGATCTTCTTCATGGTCATGCCCGCGTTGATCGGCGGGTTCGGCAACTGGTTCGTGCCGATCATGATCGGCGCGCCGGACATGGCCTTCCCGCGCATGAACAACATTTCGTTCTGGCTGTTGCCGGCGTCGTTCACCTTGCTCGTCATGTCGATGTTCTTCGAGGGCGCGCCGAACATGTACGGATTTGGCGGCGGCTGGGTGCTCTATCCGCCGCTGTCGGTGATTGGCCATCCCGGTCCTGCGATGGACTTCGTCATTCTCGCGCTGCATCTGGCGGGCGTGTCGTCGCTGCTCGGCGCGATCAACTTCATCACGACCATCTTCAACATGCGCGCGCCCGGCATGACGCTGCACAAGATGCCGCTGTTCGCCTGGTCGGTGCTCGTGACGGCCTTCCTGCTCGTTCTGTCTCTGCCCGTCCTTGCTGGCGCGATCACAATGCTGCTGACCGACCGCAATTTCGGCACAGCCTTCTTCGATCCGTCGGGCGGCGGTGACCCGCTGCTGTTCCAGCACCTGTTCTGGTTCTTCGGCCACCCGGAAGTTTACATCCTCATCCTGCCGGCCTTCGGCATCATCAGCCACATCGTCTCAACCTTCTCGAAGAAGCCGGTTTTCGGCTATCTCGGCATGGCCTACGCGATGGTCGCCATCGGCTTCGTCGGCTTCATCGTGTGGGCGCACCACATGTATACGGTCGGCCTGTCACTCAACACGCAGCGGTATTTCCTGTTCGCGACGATGGTGATCGCCGTGCCGACCGGCGTGAAGATATTCTCGTGGATCGCGACGATGTGGGGCGGCTCGATCTCGTTCCGCACGCCGATGGTGTGGGCGATCGGCTTCATCTTCGTATTCACGGTCGGCGGCGTCACCGGCGTCGTGCTCGCCAACGCCGGCATCGACCGCGCGCTGCACGAGACCTACTACGTCGTCGCGCACTTCCACTACACAATGTCGCTCGGCGCGGTGTTCGGCGTCTTTGCCGGTTTCTACTACTGGTTCCCGAAGATCAGCGGCTACATGTACAACGAGACGATCGCCAAGCTGCACTTCTGGCTCCTGTTCATCGGCGTCAATCTCACATTCTTCCCGCAGCACTTCCTGGGGCTCGCGGGGATGCCACGCCGCTACATCGACTATCCCGACGCCTATGCTCAATGGAACCACCTGTCGTCCTACGGCACCTATACAGCCGGCGTAAGTCTGCTGGCCTTCTTCTACGTCGTCATCGACGCCTTCGCGAAGAAGCGGCTGGCCGGCGACAATCCGTGGGGCGTGGGCGCGACGACGCTCGAATGGACCCTTTCCTCGCCGCCGCCGTTCCATCAGTTCGAGACGCTGCCGCGCATCGCCGGCGGCGATCACTGAGCGCCGCGCGCGGCCGGAGTCCGGCCGCGCCTTGTTCCGGTTCCATGTCGAGCGGGCAATTCATGAGCGACATCACGGTCTCATTGCAGCGGGCGAGCGTCTCCGACATGGCGGGCGGCGCTCCCCGCGATTATGTCGAACTGCTGAAACCCCGCGTCATGTCGCTCGTGGTGTTCACTGCGCTCGCAGGCGTGGTCGCCGCGCCGACGCACATGCATCCCATTGTCGGCTTCGCCGCTCTTCTCGCCATCGCCATCGGCGCAGGCGCGTCCGGCGCGCTTAACATGTGGTACGATCGTGATATCGACGCGATCATGACGCGCACGCGCGCGCGGCCGATTCCTTCGGGCCGTATCGCGCCGCGCGAGGCGCTGGCCTTCGGTCTCACGCTGGCGGCCTTCGCCGTGTTCACGCTCGGCGTGGTGGCCAACTGGCTCGCTGCCTTCCTGCTCGCCTTCACCATCGCCTTTTACGTCGTCGTTTATACGATGTGGCTGAAGCGATCGACGCCGCAGAACATCGTGATCGGCGGCGCCGCCGGCGCCCTGCCGCCGGTCGTCGGCTGGGCGGCCGCGACCGGCGTGGTCAGCGTCGAAAGCCTCGTGTTGTTTGCGATCATCTTCTTCTGGACGCCGCCGCATTTCTGGGCGCTCGCGCTGTTCAAGTCTGGCGACTACGGGCGCGCCGGCGTGCCGATGCTGCCGAACGTCAAGGGCGCGCCGAGAACCCGACTGGAAATCTTCCTGTATACGATCCTGCTCGTTCCGATCGGCCTGCTACCGTATCTGATCGGCTTTGAGGGTCGCGCCTATGGCGTGATCGCGCTGGGGAGCGGGGTGTTCATGTTGAATTTGGCCTGGCGTGTCTGGCGCGACACGGAGGGCCGCGCGAGTGATCGAGCAGCCAAGCAATTGTTTGGTTATTCCATTCTCCACCTGTTCCTGCTTTTCGCCGTCATCGTCGCCGAGCATGGAATTCTGCAACCCCTCGGACTCCTGTCATGAGCGCGATTGATCGGAACCCCGGATCGCAGGGCGTCGTCGTGCTCACCGCTGCGCAGCTCAAGGCCCGTCGCCAGCGCAATATCGCGATTGGATTGGCCGTCGCGTTTCTCTGTGCGCTCTTTTACGCCGTGACGATCGCCAAGCTCGGTCCCGGCGTGCTGCAACCGCCGTCGTGACGCTATGAACAGCCCCATTCCCAAGCCCCACGGCCCCAAGCCCGCCGAACGCCGCCGCAAGGCATGGGCCATAGGCGCCTTCGGCGTCGCCGGCCTCATGCTCGCGCTGAGCTTCGCCGCAGTGCCGCTCTATCGGGCCTTCTGTGCGGCGACCGGCTATGGCGGCACGACGCAACGCGCCGAACAGCCGCCGGCCGAGCAGGGCTCGCGCAGCCTTGTGGTGCGCTTCGATTCCAATGTAGGCGGCGGCCTGCCCTGGCGCTTCACTCCCGAGACCGGGCAGATCTCCGTGCGCACCGGCCAGACCGCCACTGTTTTCTATCGTGTGACTAACGAGTCCGATCGCGAGATATCGGCGACAGCCGCCTACAAC
Organism: Pseudomonadota bacterium; assembly: GCA_021781815.1. Taxonomy (GTDB): domain Bacteria; phylum Pseudomonadota; class Alphaproteobacteria; order Rhizobiales; family Beijerinckiaceae; genus JAJXWB01. The sequence goes on from JAJXWB010000022.1 coordinate 25,267, forward strand.
GTCACGCCCGATCAGGCCGGCGTCTATTTCGACAAGGTCTCGTGCTTCTGTTTCTCGGAGCAGTATCTCGGGCCGCATGAGACCGCGGAGTGGCCGGTCGTGTTCTTTCTCGATCCCGCGCTTGAGAAGGATGCGAGCATGGCGAACGTTGATCAGGTCACGCTGTCCTATACCTTCTTCGAGACGAAGCGCCCCGCGCGCACCGCGACGCAGGAACAGGCAAAACCGAAGAGCTGAGCGCAACAATATTTCCGGAGACGCGGCCTGAGGGCCTGAGAGGGGAAGAAAATGGCGGACGGTCACGCGAAGCCCAATCATGACTATCATCTCGTCGATCCGAGCCCGTGGCCGCTCGTCGGATCGGTTTCGGCTTTCGTCATGGCGGTCGGCGGTGTCTTCTTCATGAAGAACCTGACCATGGCCGGTCTGCACGTCGGGCCTTACGTGTTCGGCGCGGGTCTGATCGGCGTGCTCTACACCATGATCGCCTGGTGGTCGGATGTGACTCACGAAGCGGAAACCGGCTTCCACACCCGCGTCGTGCAGCTTTCGCATCGTTACGGGATGATCCTGTTCATCTCGTCGGAAGTCATGTTTTTCGTGGCGTGGTTCTGGGCCTTCTTCGACGCGAGTCTGTTCTCGGGCGAAGCGATCCAGTATGGCCGGGTCGCCTTCACCGGCGGCCACTGGCCGCCGAAGGGCATAGAAGTGCTTGATCCCTGGCACTTCCCGCTGCTGAACACGCTGATCCTGCTGACATCAGGCACGACGGTGACGTGGGCGCATCACGCGCTGCTGAACGGCGACCGCCGGGGCCTGAAGAACGGCCTGATCGCCACCATCGTGCTCGGCATGCTGTTCTCGAGCATCCAGGCCTTCGAATATGCCCATGCGCCCTTCGCCTTCAAGAATTCGATCTACGGTTCGACCTTCTTCATGGCGACAGGTTTTCACGGACTCCACGTCATCATCGGCACGATCTTCCTGATCGTTTGCCTTATCCGCGCCGTGAAGGGCCAGTTCACGCCGAAGCAGCATCTGGGCTTCGAATTCGCCGCATGGTACTGGCATTTCGTCGACGTGGTCTGGCTGTTCCTGTTCTCCTGCATCTATGTATGGGGATCGTGGGGCGCCCACATCGCGCATATCGCAGAATAGCAGCGCGTGTTTCGACGGCGAGGGGCGGCCGTGAGCCGCCCTTTTGCGTTCAAGGTGCAGCCATGGCCGACAATCGCGACTACCCGCCGATTTCCCCCTATTCGACAGGCCTCGCCGGCCGCTGCCCGCGCTGCGGCGAGGGCGCGCTGTTCAGGAATTTCATTGCAATGCGCGAGCGCTGCGAGAGCTGCGGGCTCGACTACAAGTTCGCCGACGCCGGCGACGGCCCTGCGATCTTTGTGATGCTGATCGCCGGCTTTTTGATCGTCGGGCTCGCGCTGTGGATGGAAATCTCCTACGAGCCGCCGATCTGGGTCTACGTCGCCGTGCTGCTGCCATTCACGCTGATCGTTTGCCTCGGCATGCTGCGTCCGCTCAAGGGCGTGCTGGTCGCGCTGCAATACGCCAACAAGGCGGAGCAGGGGCGGCTGGAGTCCTGACATGAGGACGGCGCGCGGCGTTGCAATGCGAGGACTGGTCGGTCCGGCGATCGCAGCCGCGCTCGTCTTCGCCGCTCTCGTCGCGCTCGGCGTCTGGCAACTGCATCGCCTGAAGTGGAAGGAAGCAATTCTCGCGCGCATCGAGCAACGCATCCATCAGGCGCCGGCGCCACTGCCGCCGCAGGCGCAATGGCGCGCGCTGCAACCGGATGAATACGATTACACGCGCGTGCGTGCGAAGGGACAGTACCTGTCGGGCGCCGAAGCGCTGATCTTCCGGTCGAGTTCGCCCGTGCGCGACGATGCGAGCGCCGGTCCCGGCTATCAGGTGCTGGACGCGCTGAAACTCGACACGGGCGGCGTCGTCCTCGTCGACCGCGGCTTTGCGCCGCTCGCCTGGAAGGATGGCGGGCTGCGTACGCCGCCGCCGATCGGCGAAGTCGAAATCGTCGGCCTGATGCGTCCGCCCGAGGACCGCAACATGTTCACGCCGGCTGACCAGCCGGAACAGGGGTTGTGGTTCACTCGCGATCCGGCTTCGGTGGCGCGGAAATTCGGCTTCGCCGACGTCGCGCCGTTCGTGATCGATCAGGATGCGAATGCGGCGAAAACCGCATGGCCGCACCCCGGCGCGACCGAACTGAACATTCCCAACAACCACCTGTCCTATGCGTGGACATGGTTCGGGCTGGCGGCGACGCTGGTGGGGGTGTTCGTAGCGTGGGCGTGGGGGCGGGTGCGCGGCGGGGTTGTCATGGCCGATAATCGCGCAGCGATCGATCGGGGATCCTGAGCAAGAGACGGCGCATTCGAACCCTGACTCTGGATTCCCGCTTTCGCGGGAATGACGCGTGACGTAGCCGAACTGCGGGCACCGACCGTCGACGGCCTGTTGGGCGCTTCTCCGCGAGGGCAGGTCCGGACTGGCTTTCGGGAAAACGCGCCACGACCCAAATCTGCGGCCTGCTTCGCGGCTTAGTAACCAGGCATGGCGCCATTTCCGGTCGAAATTGGCTTATCAAAGCGCAGCCGAAGCATAGCATGTTGTGCGAGCCGGGTTACAGGTTCCCCACTCCCCCCCGTTCCATGCTAAACCCCGCCCCGACCAACCGGGATCCACAGACTTGCGCTACATTTCCACCCGCGGCGAAGCTCCCGCCCTGAATTTCGTCGATTGCCTGCTGGCGGGCCTGGCCAGCGACGGCGGGCTCTACCTGCCCGAGAGCTATCCGGCGCTTCACGCTTCGACCATCGCCGGCCTTGCGGGCCGTCCCTATGCGGAAGCGGCCGAAACGATCATCGCGCCCTTCGTTGGCGATTCCATCCCGCGCGCTGAACTCCGCGCCATGATCCATGACGCTTACAAGGGGTTCCGACACGAGGCGGTGACGCCGCTGACGCAACTCGGCGACAATCTGTTTCTGCTCGAACTGTTCCACGGCCCCACGCTCGCCTTCAAGGACGTGGCGATGCAATTGCTGGGTCGCCTGATGAACCACGCGCTGAAGAAACAGGGCAAGCGCGCCACCGTCGTCGGGGCGACTTCCGGTGACACCGGCGCCGCGGCGATCGAGGCGTTTCGCGGGCTCGATCAGGTCGATGTCTTCATCCTCTATCCGCATGGCCGCGTATCCGACGTGCAGCGCCGGCAGATGACGACGGTCGCCGATTCCAACATTCACGCGCTCGCGCTCGAAGGAAATTTCGACGATGCGCAGGCGATTTTGAAAAGCCTGTTCCGCAACCAAAAATTCCGCGCGGACACGGGGCTGACAGGCGTCAATTCGATCAATTGGGCGCGCGTCGTCGCGCAGATCGTCTATTATTTCACGAGCGCAGTGGCGCTCGGCGCGCCGCATCGCCCCGTTTCCTTCGCCGTGCCGACCGGCAATTTCGGCGACATTCTCGCCGGCTATGTCGCCAAGCGCATGGGGCTGCCGATCGAACGTCTCGTCGTCGCCACCAACGAGAACGACATTCTCGCGCGCACGATCGCGACCGGCCGTTACGAGGTGCGCGGCGTCAAGGCGACGCAATCGCCGTCGATGGATATCCAGGTCTCCTCGAATTTCGAGCGCCTACTGTTCGACGCCTACAACCGCGACGCCGCCGCGATCCGCGCTCTCATGGCGCGCCTCGACCAATCCGGAGCCTTCGACATCGCCCCTGACGCGCTCGCGAAAATCCGCGAAGACTTCGATGCGCAGAGCGTGAGCGAGCAGGAAACCGGAAACGAGATTTCGCGCGTCTACCGGGATGACGGCTATATTCTCGATCCGCACAGCGCGGTGGGCGTCGCCGCGGGTTTTCGCGCACTGAAAAAGCATGCGCATACGCCCATGATCGTCGCCGGCACCGCGCATCCCGCGAAATTCCCGGACGCGATTCTTGCGGCCACCGGTGTGCGCCCGCCGCTGCCCGCGCATCTCGCCGACATCATGCAGCGCAAGGAGCGCTTCGAGGTGGTGGCCAACGACATCGGCGACGTCGAGAAATTCATCCGCTCTCGCGCCCGCGCGACGGCTTAGGACATGGCTGTCGAAACCACGGTTCTGCCGTCCGGCCTGCGCGTCGTCACCGATGCGATGGCGGGCGTCGGCACGGCCTCGCTCAACGTGCATGTCGCGGTCGGCTCGCGCAACGAGACGCTCGACGAGCACGGCCTGTCGCATCTCATCGAGCATATGGCGTTCAAGGGCACGAAGCGCCGCAGCGCCTTCGAGATTTCAGAGGAAATCGAATCCGCCGGCGGCGACCTCAACGCCGCGACTGCGACCGAACACACCGCCTATCAGGCGCGCGTGCTGCCCGAGGACGTTGGCCTCGCGCTCGACATTCTGGCCGATATCCTCACCGAGTCCGCTTTCGATCCGGAAGAACTCGAACGTGAAAAAAGCGTGATCCTGCAGGAAATCGGCGCGGTCGAGGATACGCCCGACGATCTCGTGTTCGAGCTGTTCGACGCCGCCGCCTTTCCGGACCAGCCGATCGGTCGACCGATCCTGGGCCATCCGGACAGCGTCTCGAAACTCGGCGCCCCGGACATCCGCGCCTATCTTGCGCGCTTCTATGGCGCGAATTCGCTGATCGTCTCGGCCGCCGGCGCCATCGAGCATGTGGAGATCGCCGGCGCGGCGCAACGATTATTCGCGGGTCTGCCGCAGGTCGCGCCGCCGGCGCATGAACCCGCACGCTATGTCGGCGGCGAGCGCAAGACCCGGAAAAGCGCCGAGCAGGCCAATCTCGTCGTTGGTTTTGAGAGCCTGAGCCATACGCATGAGGACAATTACGCCGCGCACATCTATTCCAGCGCCGTAGGCGGCGGCATGGCCTCGCGCCTCTTTCAGGAAGTGCGGGAAAAGCGTGGCCTCGCCTATTCGATCTATACGTTCAACTGGTCCTTCGCCGATACTGGCCTGTTCGGCTTCCACGCGGCGGCCAGCCCGCGCGACTGCGGCGAACTCCTGAAGGTCGCGCTCGACTGCCTGGCTGCATCGCTCGACGACCTGGCCGAGGCGGAAGTCCGTCGCGCGAAAGCGCAGATGAAGGTGTCGCTGCTGACCGCGCTCGAATCCTCGACCGCCCGCGCCGAACAGATCGCGCGGCAGACGGCGGTGTTCGGCCGCGTGCTGGCGCGGGCCGAAATCGTCGAGCGGATCGACCGCCTCACGGTTGCGCAGGTGCGCGCCGCTGGCCGCAGGCTGCTGTCGAGCCCGCCGACCCTGGCCGCGGTCGGGCCGGCCGGCCGCGCGATCACAGCCGACCGGGTAGCGGAGCGGCTGCGAACCGGGTAGATTTGGTCCGCTTGAATTTGCAAGGACTTTGCGGGAATCGGACTTCCAGGTCGTTCATGGCGCTCTTTCGACTGCCCCCCGTTCGCGACAGCTCCACGTCCATCCGGGGCGATGGCGTCTTTCTGCGCCCGGCGGAAATGAATGACTGGGAGGACTGGGCGGCGCTGCGCGAGCGCAGCCGCGATTTCCTGATGCCGTGGGAGCCGCTCTGGCCGACCGACGACCTCACCCGCGCCGCGTTTCGACGGCGGGTGAAGCGCCATGCCGAGGAAATGGCGCGCGACGAATCTTTCGCGCTGCTGGTGTTTCGCACGCGCGACAGGGCGCTGGTCGGCGGTCTGACGCTCGGGCAGATCAGGCGCGGCGTCGCGCAGACAGCGACGGTCGGCTACTGGACCGGAGTGACCTATGCGGGGCAGGGCTACATGTCCCGAGCCTTGCGCGCCGCCGTCTCCTATTCCTTCTCCACCTTGCGGTTGCATCGCGTCGAGGCGGCCTGCCTGCCGACGAATGTCGCGTCGATCCGCGTTCTGGAGAGCGCCGGTTTCAGGCGGGAGGGACTGGCCCGCTCCTATCTGCGGATCAACGGCCGCTGGCAGGATCATTTTCTGTTCGCCGTGCTGGAAAGCGATCCGCCGCCGCCGCCGCGCCCCAATTCGGACGGCTCGCGCCTTGCCGTCTCGACCAGGACGCTTTAGTCAGTCACACTTCCGACACGAAGGGGGCTCACGTCCCCGCCCAATACAGCCCACGGGCGGCGACGCCTCGAGAGAGAAAATTCGTGCGCGTTTCCCGATTTTTCCTGGGCTTTTTCCTCCTCCTCGCCAACTATCTGCCGGCGCGCGCGGTCGAATCCGTGCGCGTGCCGCTGGATTCGCAAGCGATTGATCTGACGCGCGCGATCGAATCTTATTCCTCGCAGGGCGACCGCCTGCAGGTTTCGACCGCGCCGGGTTCAGATGGCATCGTCCGGCGCATTGAAGTGCGCGCCAAGCAGGAGGGCGCGCATCCGTCCTGGATCGTTTTCGCGCTGACCAACGACACCGACGAACAGATCGAGCGCCTTCTGGTCGCTCCCCACTATCGTCTCGTCGGTTCCGGCGTCATCTGGCCGGACCTTGGCGCCATCCGCATTGCGGCGATCACGGCGAGCCAGGGGTTTCCGCCGGACCGCGAGGACAGCGCCGACGCCGACGTGTTCCGTGTCACGCTCGATCCGGGAACGACCGTCACCTACGTGGCGGAGTTGAAGACGCCGAACCTCCCGCAGCTCTATCTCTGGGATCCCGACGCCTACAAGGATCGGCTGACCAATCTCACACTCTACAAGGGCATCGTCATCGGCATCGCCGGCCTGCTCGCCCTGTTCCTGACCATCGTCGTCGTGGTCAAGGGCGCGGTCATATTTCCGGCCGCAGCCGCGCTTGCATGGGCGGTGCTCGCCTACGTCTGCATAGATTTCGGCTTCTGGGCGAAAATCTTCGGCGTTTCGCCCGACAATGACGCCATCTGGCGCGCCTGCGCCGAAACCATCCTGTCGGCGACGCTGGTCGTGTTTCTCTTTGCGTACCTGAACCTCAACCGCTGGCATGTGCGCGCTTCGCACGTCGTCGTCCTGTGGGTCGTCTTCCTGCTGGCGCTGCTCGGGCTTGCCGTCTACGACGCGCCCGTGGCGGCAGGCGTCGCGCACATCTCGCTGGCGACTGTCGCCGGCGCCGGCTTCCTGCTCGTCGTCTATCTCGCGACCCACGGCTATGACCGGGCGGTCATGCTCATCCCGACCTGGTTCCTGCTTCTGGCCTGGGTCTGCGCCGCCGGTTTTGCGGTGAGCGGCCAGATCAACAACGATATCGTCGGGCCGACGCTGATCGGCGGCCTCGTCCTGATCGTGATGCTGATCGGCTTCACCGTGATGCAGAACGCTTTTGCGTCCGGCGGACTGGCGCACGGAGCGATCTCGGACGTCGAACGCAAGGCGCTCGCGGTCACCGGGGCGAGCGACGTTATTTTCGATTGGGACGTGCCGTCCGACCACGTTTACGTCAGCCCCGAGGTCGAGGCGCATCTGGGTCTCGACCGTGGCGATCTGGAAGGGCCGGCCTCCGGCTGGCTCGAAATCCTGCATCCATTCGAGCGCGACCGCTACCGCGCCTGTCTCGATACGCTGCTCGAACAGCGGCGGGGCCGCATCAACGAGGAATTCCGGCTTCGCGCGAGCGATGGCCATTATCTCTGGTATCGCCTGCGTTGCCGACCGGTCGTCGGCCCGGACGGAGAGGTTGTTCGCATCGTCGGCACGTTGGTCGACGTGACCGACGAACGGATGGCGCAGGAACGTCTGTTGCACGATGCCGTGCACGACAATCTGACCGGCTTGCCGAACCGCGAACTGTTCTTCGACCGGCTGGAAGCCGCGCTGACCGGCGCCCGCGGCGATGGCGCCCGCCCGACGGTGCTCTGCATCGATATCGATCGGTTCAAGCAGATCAACGAGAGCATTGGCATTTCGACGGGCGACTCCATCCTGCTGACAGCCGCGCGCAGAATGTCGCGGCTGCTTCAGCAGCAGGACACGCTGGCCCGCATTTCGGGCGACACCTTCGGGATCATTGTCGTATCCGAAACCAATCCCGAACATGTCGTGCAGCTTTCGGAGGCGATCCGCCGCGCCCTTGCGACGCCGGTCAGTTTCTCCGACCGCGAAATCGCGCTCTCCGCCTCGGTCGGCATCGCCCTGTACGATCCGCAGATGCACGCCAAGCGCGACGACATGCTGAAGGACGCCGAAATCGCCATGCGCCACGCCAAGCGCGCCGGCGGCAATCGCATCGAGGTGTTTCGCCCGGGCATGCGCGCGCAACGCTCCGACAGGCTTGCTATCGAGGCGGATTTGCGGCGTGCGCTGTCACGCGGCGAGATCAAGGTGTATTTCCAGCCGATCGTGCGGCTGGAAGACCGCACCGTCGCGGGGTTCGAGGCGCTGCTGCGCTGGGACCATCCGCGCCTCGGACGTCTCGGTCCCGACGTTTTCATCCCGATCGCCGAAGAGACGGGCGTGATCGTCGAACTCGGCGTCTTCGTGCTGGAGCGCACTGCGCGCGAGCTTTCGGCCTGGCAGAAGGCGCTCGACGTCGATCCGCCGATCTTTGCATCGGTCAATGTCTCGTCGCGTCAGCTGTTGCGTCACGATCTGCTGCAGGATGTGAAGAACGCGCTCGCCCGCTCCGACATTGCGCCCGGCACGCTCAAGCTCGAACTCACCGAAAGCCTGGTGATGGAAAACCCGGAATACGCCGCGCAGATGCTGACCCGCATCAAGGCGCTGGGCGCGGGCCTGTCGCTCGATGATTTCGGCACGGGTTATTCGTCACTCGCCTATCTCCAGCGGTTTCCATTCGACACGATCAAGATCGACCGCTCGTTTGTGCACCAGAACAATTCGGGAGCGCGCTCGGTGATCCTGCGCTCGATCGTCAGCCTCGCGCACGACCTGCGCATGGAGGTGGTCGCGGAAGGCGCGGAGACGGAATCGGACGCGATCGAGCTCTACCAGCTCGGCTGCGAATTTGCGCAGGGCTACGCATTCGGCCATCCGATCAGCGCGCACGAAGCGCGCAAGCTCGTTGGCGCGGCGACGGAGGCGGCATGATCGACCGGCGCGGAATGATCATAGGGACAGGCGCGCTCGCGATTGCGCCGTTTCGCGCCGAGGCGCAGGAGCTTCTTGCAGATGACGGCAAGCCCGTGTCGACATGGCGGTTGCCGTCCGACATCTCGCTGGAGCCGCCCGGCCTGATCGTCGCTGGCGCGACAAGCCCCGATGTGATCCTGACGGAGTTTTTCGATTACAATTGCCCGTGGTGCAGGAAATCGGCGGGCGATCTCGACCGCCTCGTGAAGTCCGATCGCAATTTCAGTTTGCGCCTCATCCAGAACCCGGTGCTCTCGCTCGGCAGCGTGCAGGCGGCCAAGGTCGCCCTCGCCGTGAGAGCGGTGGCCGGCGACGCCAGGGCCTATCGTTTTCATCATGCGCTGCTGTCGCATCGTGGCCAGGTGACAGGGCAGGAGGCTCTGGGGCAGGCCGCGAGCCTCGGGCTTGATGTCGCGGCGATCGAGGCGCGGGCGGATTCCGACGATACGGTGCTGGCGTTGAAGAAGCACAGCGCGATTGCGCGCTCGCTCGCCATGGAGGCGACGCCGTCCTTCGCCATCAACGGCATGGGCGTCGCCGGCTGGCCGGGCGCTGCGACGATCGCGCGCGTTGTCAGGAACGTGCGCGCCTGCGACGCGATAGCCTGCTGACGCCGCCATGGCGCGCTACGATTTCACCGCGACCCGCCTGTTTGTCGCGCCCGATCTCTGCGCGGACGCCCGCGTGACGATTGACGGCGGACAGGCCAATCTTCTGCTCAACGTGCTGCGGCTGAAGGCGGGCGACGGCGTTTTGCTCTTCAACGGCCGTGACGGCGAATGGCGGGCCGAAATCGAAGAGGTGAAAAAGCGCGCTGCGGTCCTGAAGATCGTCGCGCACACGCGCCCGCAGGAAGGCGGCCCCGACATCGATTGCTGCTTTGCGCCGCTCAAACACGCGCGGCTCGATTACGTCGTGCAGAAAGCCGTGGAAATGGGAGCCGCGCGGTTGCGGCCCGTCATCACGCGCCGCACGCAGGTTGCGCGCCTCAATCTCGATCGCATGCGCGCCAATGCGATCGAGGCGGCCGAGCAATGTGGCGTCCTGCGCGTGCCTGACGTCGAGGCGGAAGTTCCATTTGAGCGCATGATCGCCGCCTGGCCGACCGATCGGTTGCTGGTGTTCTGCGACGAGAGCGCCGGGATCGCCGACCCTTTGGCGGCCCTGCGCGCAGCCGCCGGCGACGGGATTGAGCGCGCCGCGCTGCTCATTGGGCCGGAGGGCGGATTCGACGAGAAGGAGCGGGCGCTGGCCCTCCAGGCGCCGCGCGTCGTGCGTTTATCGCTGGGACCGCGGATCTTGCGCGCCGATACGGCGGCTGTTGCCGGAATGGCGCTTATCCAGAGCATTTTTGGCGATTGGCGGAATTAATTCGCCACCGACACGATGTCGCCATGAAGTTTGACTCAAACAGGCGACGGTGTAGGACATGCCTGCTGGCGCGATCCGGCGGTCAAGCGATGAGGCGACCATGCGACCTGCAGGAGACGACTGCCGCCGCCTTGCGATGGTTTTCGTCCGCTTGTCCGGCGTTTCCTTTTTGGCGATATCCGCTCTGGCTGTCGATGCGCTCGCCGGCGACCGCTTGTCCGTCACAGGCCACGGCGCGCGCTGCGCGTCGGCCAGCGGCGAATACGCGGCCATCCAGGGCGCGGACGGTTGCTTCAAGGTCGGCGACCATGTGCGGGTCGAACCGCCGGTCATGCAGGGCGCCGCGCGCCTGAGCGGCAATTTGCCGGGCGATGCCGGCGCGGCGCCGGCGGGCCTGCGTTCCGACGGCGCGATGACGCGCCTGCGCATGCGCCCCATGCCGGGTGACGTTTTTGCGCGCTGACTCCCAGCGTTCCGCCTAGAACACACATTCCTCGAAGGCGGGCAGCACGCTTCCGCCCCACTCGCGCGCATAACGGTCGAGCAGTACGGCGGCGAGAGGCCGACCGCTGTCCGCGATCTCCTCCAGCGGAGCAAGATAGACGCTCTCGTCCCGCCCCGCCGCGTCGCGGCGCGCGCGGCGCGCGAGGCCTCTCTTCGCGACCCCGACCACATCCCGTCCGACCGCCGCAAGATCGCGCCCGGTCGCTTTTGTTGACAGGCCGAGGCGAGGAGCCTCGTCGCGCATCCGCTGCCGTTGGGTTGCGTCCCAGTCCGCCACGATCTGCTCGGCCTCGTCGAGCGCGATCGGATCGTACAGAAGACCGGCGAACAATGCGGGCAGCGCGGTCACATGCGCACGTGGGCCGACGTCGCAACCGCGCATCTCGATGTATCTCTTCAACCGCACTTCCGGGAAAATCGTCGAGAGATGGTTTGCCCAATCAGCCATGGTTGCGCGCTCGCCCGGCAGTTGCGGCAGGCGGCCATCCAGCAGGTCACGAAAGCTGGCGCCGGCGACATCGTGATAATGGTCGCCGCGTTTAACGAAATAGAGCGGCACGTCGAGCGCGTAATCGACATAACGCTCGAACCCCATGCCGGGCTCGAACACGAACGGCAGCATGCCGGCGCGCGCATTGTCGGTGTCGCGCCAGATTTCAGAGCGCATCGAAAGCAGTCCGTTCGGCTTGCCGTCGGTGAACGGAGAATTGGCGAACAATGCGGTGGCGAGCGGCTGCAGCGCCAGCGACACGCGCAGTTTGCGGACCATGTCCGCCTCGCTGGCGAAGTCGAGGTTCACCTGCACCGTCGAAGTGCGGAACATCATGTCGAGGCCGCGCGTCCCGACTTTGGGCATGTAGCGCATCATGATGCCATAGCGCTGCTTCGGCATGACCGGCGTCTCCGCGCGCGTCCATAACGGGCTCATGCCGAGATTGAGGAAGCTGATTCCAAGCGGTTCGGCGATCGCCTTCACATCCGCGATATGGCGGTCGAATTCCGCCTCGACGGAATGGACATCAGGCAGCGGCGCGCCGGAAAGTTCAAACTGGCCGCCAGGCTCCAGCGAGATTGCGCCGCCCTTTTCCTCGTCGTAGAGGCCGATCAGCGCCGGCCCGTCGGTGATTGGCGACCAGCCGAGCGTCTCCCTCAGCCCGTCGAGCAGCGCGTTGACGCCATTCTGGCCGTCGCCGCGTCCCTCGTAGGGCACGGGCGCCCGATCCGCACGATAGAACGGGATCTTTTCGTGCTCCGCCCCGATCAGGAAATCCTCGGGCGCCTTGGAGCCCGCTTCGAGCCAGGCGACCAGCTCGTCTCGTGACGAAATTCCGGTCGTGTCGGTCACATCGCGAGCCATGCAAGTCCTTGTTGTTTGCGTCATCGAGTGGGCGCGGCGCCCCGGAGCGGCCCGCTTTGCCCGGCAGCGTCCCGAATTAGATAGTCGGAGCCTTGGCCTGGCGCAATCGTCCGCTCATGCTTCGGCCAGCGCCTGGCTCTTGATTGCAAGGCGGAACGCGGTCATTTAGGGGGCGTTGGCCGCCAGCGGCGCTTTCAGCGATTGCGGAATATGAACGTCCAGACCGAAATCAAGGCCAAGGTTGCGCTCAGGATCGTGCTGTGCGCCCCGCGCGGCTTCTGCGCCGGCGTCGTGCGCGCGATCGAGGCGGTGGAGCGGGCGATCGATCATTTTGGCCCGCCGATCTATGTCCGTCACGAGATCGTGCACAACCGCTATGTCGTGGAAAGTCTCAAGGCCAAAGGCGCCATATTTGTCGAGGAGCTGTCGGAGATCCCCGATACGGGCGCGCCCGTCATCTTTTCCGCGCACGGCGTGCCGAAATCGATTCCGGCCGAAGCCGCCGCGCGCAAATTCTTTGCAATCGACGCGACCTGCCCCTTGGTCACCAAGGTGCATCGCGAGGCCGAAATTCACCACAAGCGCGGGCGACTCGTGCTGCTGATCGGCCATGCCGGCCATCCAGAAGTTGTCGGCACGATGGGGCAATTGCCGGAGGGCGCGGTGCAGCTCGTGCAATCGGTCCAGGAGGTCGATTTGTTGAGGCCGGCCGACGAACGCAATCTCGCATTCGTGACGCAGACAACGCTGTCGCTCGACGATACGGCCGAAATCGTCGCCGCGCTGAGGGCTCGCTTCCCGCATATCATCGGGCCGCACAAGCAGGACATCTGCTACGCCACCACCAACCGTCAGGAAGCGGTGAAGGCGGTGAGTTCGACCGTCGACGCCGTGATCGTCGTCGGTTCGCCCAATTCGTCGAATTCGCAGCGTCTGCGCGAGGTGGCGGAGCGCTCCGGCTGTCCGAACGCGCGGCTCGTCGACGGTCGCAAGGATCTCGACTGGAGCCTCTATGACGCCGTGCGGTCGATCGCCATCACGGCAGGCGCATCGGCGCCGGAAGTTCTGGTCAACGATGTGATTAACGCCTTCGGCGAGCGGTTCGACGTGACGATCGAGACGGTGTCGACCGGCGCGGAAAATGTGTTCTTCCCGCTGCCGCGCGAATTGCGCGCCGACGCCTGACCGGAACGCGCGCCGCTGGCGTTCCTGCGAATGCGGGACGCATGAGTCCGATGTCCGCCTCGATCAGCGAATGGCCGCCAGCATCGGCGTGGCGGGCATGATCGCCCTCATGTCCAGAACAGCAGCAACACCCCGGCGATCATGATCGCCATGCCCGCGATTTCGCGCAGCGTCGTGTGCTGCCCGAAAATTCGCTTCGTCACGACCTGCGCGAAAATCATTTCGATCAGCGCCAGCGTCCGCACGCGCGCGGCGGTGTCGATGGCGAAGGCGAAAAACCAGAACTGCGACGCGAGGGCGCCCATGAATCCGGCCAGCAGCGAGGGCCGCCACGCCGCCAGAATCGCTACGAGCTTCGCCCGGTCGGACAGAGAGAGGCCAACGATGATCAGCGCGCTCTGGATGGCCAGCGCGAGCGCCAGGACACTTGATGCGCCCAGCGCGAAATCGGGGGCGCTCAAGGCGAGAATGCCCGCGCGATAGCCGATCGCCGACAGGGCGAACAGCGCCGCCGAGACGAGGCCATAGACGGCCGGACGCAAGCCCCCGGCAGTTGCGCCGGAGTCCGCCCGGCGCGGCCACGACATGACCATGACGCCGACTGTCGCGACGGTGATCGCGCCGGCCAGCCCGGCGGTCACGCGATCTCCGAGAAACATGAGTCCGAAGATCGCCACCTGCACCGGCTCGGTCTTGGTATAGGCGATGGCGACAACGAAGGATTTCTCCTTCATTGCGGCGAGCATCAGCCCGGTCGCGCCGATCTGGCAGACGGCTCCAAGCAGGGTCCACATCCATGCGCCGGCTGTCGGCGCCGGCGGCCGCGTTCCGGTCGCGACGCAGACCAGCGCCAGAAACAGCAGCGCGAACGGAAGACCGAACAGGAAGCGCACGAAGGTCGCGCCTGCCGTGCCGAGCGTGGCGATCAGGTCGCGTTGCATCGCGTTGCGCGCGGTCTGTGCGCCGGAAGCCGCGATCGTGAAGGCGATCCAGAGCCATGAGGGAACGACGGTCATCGGGCGCCGGGGGCTGCGGTTTGACGGGGTGCGTCCGCCTCGCTAACACGGGTTGCGTTCTGACAGCGAGCCCCTGCTCGCATGGCTTTCACGTTTCAAAGTGCGGGCCCGGCGGCTCGCGGTCGAAAAAAGTTCCGCCCATGGCCGTCTACACCGATGTTTCGGGCGAGGATCTCGCCGCCTTTCTCGCCGATTACGATCTCGGCGATCTGCTGTCGCTCAAGGGCATAGCGGAAGGCGTCGAGAATACGAATTACATGCTCCATACGCAGAAGGGCTATTTCTTCCTGACGCTTTACGAGAAGCGCACGAAGGAAAGCGACCTGCCGTTCTTCCTCGGCCTGATGGAGCATCTGGCCGGTCGCGGACTGAATTGTCCGCAACCCGTGAAGAACCGCCATGGCGCTGCGCTTGGCCGGTTGTCCGGTCGCGCCGCGGCGATCGTGACGTTTCTGGAGGGCATGTGGCCGCGCCGGCAGACGTCCGCCCACTGCGCGGCTCTGGGCGAGGCCGTGGCGGCGTTGCACCTCGCCGGCGAAGGTTTTGCGCTGCGCCGCCCGAACGCCCTGTCGATCGACTCCTGGCGCCCGCTCTATGAATCCGCCGCGGCTCGCGCCGACAGCGTGCATCCCGGCCTCAGCGCGCTGATCGAGCGCGAACTCGACTGGCTCGAAACGCGCTGGCCGCGCGGATTGCCGGAGGGCGTGATCCACGCCGATCTTTTTCCCGACAATGTATTTTTCCTTGGCGGGAAACTGTCCGGGTTGATCGATTTCTATTTCGCCTGCAACGATTCCTTCGCCTACGACCTGGCGATCTGCATCAACGCCTGGTGTTTCGAGCAGGACGCTTCGTTCAACGTCACCAAGGGCAGGGCGATGATCGAGAACTATCGTCGCCGGCGACCGCTGGACGCGGCGGAGATCGAGGCGTTTCCGGTTCTGGCGCGCGGAGCGGCGATGCGTTTCCTGCTGACGCGGCTCGTCGACTGGCTCAACATCCCTCCCGGCGCGCTCGTGAAGCCGAAGGATCCGCTCGAATATTTCCGCAAACTGCGCTTTCACCAGCAGGCGGCGTCGATACGCGACTACGGCGCCGACGCGTGAGCGAGGTAAAAACTGTCAAGCGCGTCGCGATCTGGACCGACGGCGCATGCTCCGGCAATCCCGGCCCCGGCGGCTGGGGCGCGATTCTGGCCTTCAACGGCGTCGAGAAGGAACTCTCCGGCGGCGAGCAGATGACAACGAATAATCGCATGGAGCTGACCGCCGCCATCATGGCGCTGGAGGCTCTCACGCGGCCGTGCGCCATCGACCTGCACACGGATTCGATCTACGTCCGCGATGGCGTTACCGGCTGGATCCACAACTGGAAGAAGCGCGGCTGGAAGACCGCCGACAAGAAGCCCGTGAAAAACGTCGAACTCTGGCAGCGCCTCGACGCCGCGCGCGAGCGTCACGAAATCCACTGGAAATGGGTCAGGGGCCATGCCGGCGACGAGATGAACGAACGCGCCGACGAGTTGGCGCGGGCGGGCATGGCCCCGTATCTGGCGGCGCGGCGGGAAAAGATCACGGGCCGGAAGGGGTGAGTTTTTCGGCGCGCGTACTGGCCGAAATCTGACGCGCGCGGCGCTCGTCCCGATTCAGAGATAGTGCATGTTCGACCGAAAAAACGCCGCGGGCTTTTGCCCGCGGCGCGGTATGAAAAGAGGAAAGCGCCGTCATTGCCGCTCTCGCAACGATGGCTATGTCGCGTGGCTCAGAGGATCTCCAGGATCTTCTTCGCGCCCGAGGCGTCCGCCGTGCCGGGCGTCTCCTCGATGTTGAGCGAGCGCACGATTCCATCGTCGACGATCATCGAGTAACGCTTGGTGCGTACGCCCATGCCGCGCGCGTTCATGTCGAGGTCGAGGCCCGTCGCCTTGGCGAACAACGCGCTGCCGTCGGCGAGGAAGGCGATCTTGCCGTCAGCTTTGGTATCCTTGGCCCAGGCGTTCATCACGAACACGTCGTTGGTGGCCGTCACAGCTATTTCGTCGATGCCCTTGGCCTTGATCGCGGATGCGTTGTCGAGGAAACCCGGCAGGTGGTTCTTGTGGCAGGTCGGCGTGAAGGCGCCGGGCACGGCGAACAGAACGACCCTGCGTCCCTTGAAAACGTCGTCCGTTGTCCGCGTCGCCGGACCGTCGGCCGTCATGACGGTGAACGTGGCCTGCGGCAGCCGATCCCCAACCTTGATCGTCATATCATGCTCCATGTGAGAAACTCGGGGCGGCGTGTCGCCGCCGGTGACAAATTAGGGCGTGCGCCCTCCGGCGTCGAGACTGACCGTGAAATCCGCGCCGCCGCCCGGCCGCGCAAGCGTCAGGCGCACGGGCACCGTCTGCGTGGTCGCATTCACTGGCCGCTCGGCGAGCGTCAGCTCGAACGATCCGTCGGCGATACGCCTCGTATCGAAAAAATAATTGTCCGGCGCCTCCGCGAACAGATCGGATGCGTCGCTCGCCTTCGGCGCGACGCGCCAACTCGGCTTGCCTGCGCCGGCCACCGGCGTGATCGTGGCGGCCTGGTCTGGCTCGACGCGCTTGGGTATCGCCGCCCGCGCCGCCTCCACCGCCGGCGCATCCGGGCCGGGCTTGCCATCGGGCGCAAGCAGGAGTTGCGCGTCGGCGTGCATGGGGATGCAGATCCTCGCGCAGGCCGCATAGTCCATCTTCAGCACCGCGCGCACCGGCTTTGCCCTGTCGGCCGGCGTCAGCGTGACGGCGTAGGCGGCGCGGGTCCGGTAGCCGAACACATCGCCGCCCGCCTCGTCGATGCGGGTGGGGGCGGGCAGGTCGACCTCGGCGCGGCCGAGATTTTCGGAACCGGAAAAATCGAAATTCGGCGGTACGCCGGCCTCGCCGGGGTTACGCCAGTAGGTGATCGTGTCCGGCGCCAGATTGATGATAATCGCCGCGCGATAGGCGCCGCCGGCGAGGCCGCCGGCTGCGACAAAAGAAACTTGCGCCCTGTCCAGGCGTTCCTGCGCGCGCGCCGCCCCTGTCAGAACGGCCAGTGCGAGGTAAAGCCAACTTACTTGTTTCACTGCAAAGTCCGCCTTTTGCGCAATTGGGGCGCCAGCCCTGCTCTCACTAGCGGCGGGCGCGTCGCCATGCCAGTGAACATGTCGTGAAAATGGGGCGCTTCTTGGCGCCGGGAGCGCCGACGATTACCTATCGCCTATGAGTGAAAAAAATTCAGCGCCGGTGAAGGCGGACAGGAGGGCATGGTTGGATGGGCAGATGCTCGTCGCCATGCCGTCGATGCCCGACGAGCGATTTGCGCGCACCGTGATTTTCATGTGCGCCCATTCGGCCGAAGGGGCGATGGGCATTGTCATCAACAAGAAGGCGCCGAAGGTCACATTCCCGGACCTTCTGGTCCAGCTCGACGTGATCGCCGCGAAGGATGCGATCCGTTTGCGCTCGGATGTGGGCGCCGTCCCGATCCTGAGCGGCGGCCCTATGGAATCCGAGCGCGGGTTTGTGCTGCACAGCTCGGATTTCAACGCCGGCGAGCAGACCGTGGCGATCGACAAGAGCGTAAGCCTCACTGCGACGCTCGACATTCTTCGGGCGATCGCGCAGGGAAATGGCCCGCATCGCGTCGCGCTCGCGCTCGGCTACGCGAGTTGGGGGCCGGGCCAGCTCGAAAGCGAGATTGCGCACAACGGCTGGCTGACCGGGCCTGTCGATCCCTCCCTGATCTTCGACGCCGCGCACGAGCAGAAATACGGACGCGCGCTGCGTTCGATGGGCGTCGACCCTGCCTTCCTGTCCGGCGAGGCCGGACACGCCTGATTTTCCGGAATCCGGCGCGCGCCGGCGGACATCCGGCCCCGACGGGCGGACGGCAGGTCGCGATTTACGGCTTGAGCACGATACGTCCGACGACATTGCCGGCGCGCAGTTCGTTCAGCGCGGCATTGGCGTCGTCGAGCGGACGCTCGGTCGTCGGAACGCGCGGAACACGGCCCGTGGCGACCAGCGCCATCAGCTCTTCCAGCTCCTTCAGCGTGCCGACGTAGGAGCCCTGCAAGGTCAGCGCCCGCTGCGGGATGAGCGGCGTAGAAAGGGTGATCTCGCCCCCCATCAGCCCGACGACGATCACCTTGCCGCCGCGCGCGATCGAATCGAGACCGAGTTGCACAGTCGATCCGGCGCCAACGAGGTCGATGGCCGCCACAGCCCCGGCTTCGCCCGGCGTGAGCGCCCGAATTCGTGCGACGGCGTCTGGCGACGCGGGGTCGATGGCGGCGATGGCGCCCGCCTTGATGGCGGCGTCGCGCTTGGCGGGATCAATATCGGCGATGATCGCGCCCTTCGCCCCCATCGCCTGCATGATCGTCAGGCACATCAGGCCGAGGCCGCCGGCGCCGATCACCACGATCGGCTCCTCCAGCAGCGTGGCGCGCGAAATCTTGTTGAGCGCCGAGAATGTCGTGAGGCCCGAGCAGGCGTAGGGCGCGGCGACGGTCGTGTCCATGTCGCCGATCGGCAAACAATAGCGCTTGTGCGGCACGACGACGTGCGTCGCATAGCCGCCGCCGCGGAAGACGCCCAGAAAACGGGACTTGAGGCACAGGTTCTCGTCGCCGCGCGCGCAGGTCGCGCATTTGCCGCAGCCGATCCAGGGATAGACGACCACGCGCTCGCCAGCCTTGACGGGCGCGCTGTCCGGCCCGGCCGCGACGATTTCGCCGGCAATCTCGTGGCCCATCGTCAGCGGCAGCGTCACGCCGCGCTCGCCCATGCGCAGCTTCTTGCCTCCGCCCAGATCATAAAAGCCTTCGCAGATATGGATATCGGAATGGCAGACGCCGGCGGCGTCGATCTTCACCAGAACTTCCTCGCCCACGGGCTGCGGCGTCGGCCGCTCCGTCAATTGCAGCGGCGAATCGAAGACAGTCACATCGTATGAGCGCATTTTGGCTCCTCCCTCCCGCAGATTAGCAGGATCGTGGCGATCGCAAATCGTTAACGGGCATTCAGGTCCGGTTCAGCCTGTCCCGGCGATCATGCGCGCTCGAAGCATGGGAGTTCCCAAATGCGCAAAGTCATTATCTCGATCGCAGCGGCTGCAGGCCTCGCGATGGGCGCCTTTTCGGCGCCGGGCGCGCAGGCTGCGCCGATCGCCTCGCAAACGGCTACCGTTGTCGGCGCCGACCATCTGCTGCCGACCGGTCAAATCCGCTGGCGCCGCCATTATGTCTACACCCGGCATGTCGTATACCGGCGTCATGTCGTGTATCGGCGCCATCTGGTCTCGCGGCGAGTCCATCATCGACCGATGTTCCGGCCGCATAACCGTTACATGCGTCATCACTGGCGCCGCCGCCATCATTGGCCGGTCTATTATTACGGCGTTCCGCAATACGATTACTATCCGGATTACTCATACGGCGCGCCTCTCTATGGCTGGCCCGACAATTATTGGGGTAACGGCTGGGGCTGGGGCGGAGTCGGCGGCTGGGGCGGCTGGGGCGGCGGTTACGGCCGCGGCTGGGGCGGCGGTTATGGTCGCGGCTGGGGCCGCGGCGGGTTTGGCCGAGGCGGGTTTGGCCGAGGCGGGTTCGGTCGAGGCGGGTTCGGTGGCATGGGCCGTGGCGGCTTCGGCCACGGCGGTTTTGGCCACGGCGGCTTCGGCGGTCATCGCTGAGCAAGCAAGTTCTGTGGATGAAGCCCGGCGCGCCCCCGGACCGCGCCGGGCGGACGCTTAAACGGCTTCCAGGAACTTCTCGGCCTGTGCGAGGTCGACGGAAACGAGCTGGCTGACGCCGCGCTCAGCCATAGTGACGCCAAACAGACGGTCCATCCGCGCCATTGTGATCGGATTGTGGGTGATGGTCACGAAGCGCGTGTCGGTTTTCTTGCGCATCTCTTCCAGCAGGTCGCAGAAACGCTCGACGTTGGAATCGTCGAGGGGCGCATCCACTTCGTCCAGCACGCAGATCGGCGACGGGTTGGTCAGGAACACCGCGAAGATCAGGCTCATCGCCGTCAACGCCTGCTCGCCGCCGGAGAGCAGCGTCATGGTCTGCGGCTTCTTGCCCGGCGGCCTGGCCAGGATTTCGAGGCCGGCTTCCAGTGGATCGTCGCTTTCGACCAGTTGCAGCTCGGCCGTTCCGCCGCCAAACAGGGTGCTGAACAAGTCCTTGAAATGAGCGTTTACGACGTCGAACGCGGCGAGCAACCGTTCGCGTCCTTCGCGATTGAGGTTGCCGATGGCGCCGCGCAGCTTGCGGATCGCTTCGGTCAGATCCTCGCGCTCCGCGGCCATCTTCGCGTGCTGCGCCTCGATGTCGCTCAGTTCGTCGTCAGCGCGCAGGTTGACCGCGCCGAGGCGCTCGCGGTCGCTTTTCATCCGGTCGAGTCGTTCGGCGATCTCGTCCGCCGCCGGCAGGTCGGCGCCCGGCTTCACGCCCGCGAGCGCGGGCAATTGCTCCGGTGCGCATTCGAGTTCGGTTTCGATCGCGCGCAGAATGTCGTCAAGGCGCTGACGCAACGCCTCGACCCGCGATTCCGATCGCGCCCGTTCCTCGCGCGCCGCGCTCATGGCGTCGATCGTCGCGCGCGCGACACGATCGGCCTCGGCGAGGCCGGTTTCGGCGGCGGCGCGCGCGTCGGCAGCTTCCTTTCGCCGCGCTTCCGCGCTTTCCATCTCGTTCATCAGGGCGCGGCGCTTCAGCAGGAATTCGTCCGGCGCCTCGGCCAGCGCCTGCGCTTCATCTTCCGCCTCGGCGCGGCGTGTCTCGAAATCGGCGATCCGGTCTGCGCCGTTCTCGCGCCGCTCGATCCAGGAGCGCCGTTCCGAGGCGATGGCGGCCCGGCGCCGCGCCCGCTGGTCTGCGTCCCGCGTCAACGCCTGCATGGCTGCGCGCGCTTCGGCGGCGGCGGCTCGGTCCTGCGCCGCATGGGCGCGCACCGCGTCGAGCGCGCCGGCGAGCGAGGCCGGCTCGTCCAGTTCGTCGAGAAGCCGTTCGGCGTGCGCCTGCCGTTGGCGCGCCTCGTCTCGATTGGCCAGAGCCGCTGCCTTGGCCTCCTGCAGCGCAGATAGGCGGGTGGCCGAAGCGGCGCGTCGCCGCTCGGCTGCAGCATGCCGCTCGCGCGTCTCCTCGGCGGCGCGCTGCGCCACGCGATGGGCGGCGTGCGCGTCCGATTCGGCTTGCGCCGCCGCGCGCAACGTCAAAGTCGCTTCGTCCGCCCGCGCGCGCAGGTCGTCCGCGTCCCGGCGCGCCGCTTCGGCTTCCCGCGTCAGATCGCCGAGCCGGTTTTTCTCGACCAGTCGCCGTGCGGCCGGGGTGGGCGCTTCGGCGCCCTGCGTGAACCCGTCCCATCGCCACAAATCGCCTTCTTTCGAGACGAGCCGCTGGCCGGGTTTCAGCAGATTGCGCAAGCGCGGACCTTCTTCGCGCAGGACGATGCCGATCTGCGCCAGACGCCGCGCCAGCGCGGGCGGCGCCTGCACGAGGGTCGACAGAGGTTCGACGCCGGGCGGCAGCGACGGATCGTCGGTCCGGTCGGTCGCCGCCCAGTGGGCAGGGGCCGACGTATTGACCGAGGCGTCGAGATCGTCTCCGAGCGCCGCTCCGATCGCCGCCTCGTAACCCTTGGCGACGCTCATGTCCTCGACCACCGGCGGCCACAGGCCGCCCGAATTGGAATCGAGCAGTTTCGACAGCGTGCGCACTTCGGTCTCAAGGCGCTGCGCCTTGCGGTCGGCTTCCGTCAGCGGCCCACGGAAAGCTGTGTCCGCCTCCCGCGCGTGCGCATGCGCGTCCTCGGCCTGCGCCGCGCGCTCCTCGGCCGCCTGCGCGTCGCTGATGAGATTTTCGAGCGCCTCGGCTAGCGCCAGCGCCTCCTGTTCGCCCGAACCGCTCGACGCCAGCATGGCGAATTCGGTCTCGATGCGCGTGACTTCCGCCTCGAAACGCGCAAGTCGCTGCGTTTCGTCGCGCACCACGGTCTCGGCGGCTCCGCGTTTGGCCGAGGCGTCGGCGAGCATGGATTGCGCCTCGGCGAGCGCATGCTCGGTCTCCGCGAGTTTCTCTTCCGCGGCATGGGCGCGCGCGGCGGTCTCCTCGCGCAGATCCGATTCAGTCTCGTTGAGTTCGGCGAGTTCGCTGTCTTCCTCCTCCAGCCGCGCGATCGACTCGCTCGCGTCCTCGACCAGCGCCTTCTCGCGCTCGAGGTCGCGGCCAATCTGCACGATTCGGCGCGCAATCTCGGCGGTGCGCTCCTGCGCGCGCTTCTCTTCCTGTTCGAGCGTTTCGCGCGCCAGTACGATGCGCTGCAACGCCGCGCCCGCGCGCGCTTCGGCGTCGCGCAGCGGCGGCAGGCCATGCGCTGCGATCGCCTGCAATCGAGCGGCTTCGGCCTGCTGCGTCGTGCGCTCGGCAACCTCGCGCAGGCTGGCGTCGAGCTTTCGCTCGGCGTCCGCCAGTTCCTGCGCGGCGCCGCGCTGGAGGGAAAGCGCGGCGAGCGCCTCATGCCTGCGAATGTCGGCGGCCAGCGACTTGTAGCGCGCCGCCTGCCGCGCCTGCCGTTTCAGAGACTCGATCTGAACGTCGACCTGCTTCATCACGTCTTCGAGGCGTGTGAGGTTTTCTTCCGCTCCCTTGAGGCGCAGTTCGGCCTCGTGCCGACGCGAATGCAACCCGGCGACCCCGGCCGCCTCTTCGAGAATGCGGCGGCGCGCCTGCGGCTTGGCGGAAATGATCTCGCCGATCATGCCTTGCCGCACCAGCGCCGGCGAGCGCGCTCCGGTCGATGCGTCAGCGAACAGCAATTGAACGTCGCGCGCCCGCACTTCCCGCGCGTTGACCCGATAGGTCGAGCCGACCTCGCGTTCGATCCGACGTGTGACCTCGATCAGTTCGGAATCGTTGAAGGCCGCGGGCGCCGTCCGGCTCGAATTGTCGAGCACAAGCCCGACCTCGGCGGTATTGCGCGCGGGACGATTGCCGGAGCCGGAGAAGATTACGTCGTCCATGCCGGACGCGCGCATGTTCTTGTACGAATTCTCGCCCATGACCCACCGCAGGGCCTCGACGAGATTGGATTTGCCGCAGCCGTTCGGACCGACGACGCCGGTCAGGCCTGCCTCGATATGGAATTCGGTCGGCTCGACAAAGCTCTTGAAGCCCACGAGCCGGAGCTTGTTGAATTTCATGGAATTACCCGCCGCCGCGCCGCTGCGGCCTCTCACAAAATACAGAACATGAGAGCGTCACAGACAGGCGCGAAAAGCAAGCAAATCCCAACTTTTCCCTGTGAATCGCTGGGGAAACCCCTCATCCCTCGGGCTTGGCGAGACGCCGTCCCCGGCGGTTGCGGAAAAGGGGGCGGCGAATTCTCATTTCTTTTCAAGATAAGGCGCCAGCGTCTTGTCGAGGCTGTCGGGCGAGATCTCGCCGTTGTGGCGGTCGCCGTTGATGAAGAAAGTCGGGGTCGAATCGATGCCGAATTTGTCGGCGCCGCGCTGCCTCACGTCCAGCACGTTCTGATACATCTGTTTGTCGTCGAGACATTTTTTGAATGCGTCGGAGCTGATTCCGGCCTGCTTGACCGTGTTTTCAAGCGCATCGAGCGGTTTGTCGACGAAGGCCCAGTTCCTCTGCTGGGTAAACAGCAGGTCAACGACGGCGGTGCGCTTGTCGCCGGAGCAGCGCGCCAGCATCGAGGCCGCCGCCGCCAGCGCGTCGAGCGGGAATTCGCGCAGGACAAACCGCGCCTTGCCGGTGTCGATGTAGTTCTTCTGCAGCAGCGGATAGGTTTCGGCGTGGAATGTCGCGCAATGCGTGCAGGTCATCGAGGCGTATTCGATGATCGTGATGGGCGCGTCGGCCTTGCCGATCCATACGTCCGGGAGGGCGTTGGGCGCCATCAGGTCCGACATCGGAATCTTGGCCGCGCCGGCGGCGAAGGCGAGCGAGGGGGCGAGCGCGGCCAGCGCTGCGGCGCCGATCAGGAGTTCGCGGCGCGGAATGTTCAGGAACTGGGTCATCGTCGGTCCCGGGAGGAGCGTCCGGGCGGTGCAGCCGGTCGCTGTGAAAGGCAAGGCCAATATGAGGCCGAATATGGCAAATGCGAGGTCCGGGCAAGAGGCCGAAAGTTCAGCCCCGCCGTTGGGACAGGGCCGCCGTCCCAAGCCGCACCAGCGCGGCGCGCAGGGCTTCGTCCTCGATTCCTTCGGCCAGCGATTCGGCTTCGATGCGCGCGCGAGGGTTCGCGGGAGTCGGGCGCCGGGCGGCGGCTTGGCGCGGCCGGAACGGCTCCTGCCGCAGAGCGATCTTGCCGACGCACCTCCAGCCCAGATGCGCATTCACCCGCTCGATGATGAGGGGCGCGAGGTGCTGAATCTCGAGCCCGAAGCCAGGCGCAACGCGCAATTGCAGCGTGGCTGGCTCGGTCGCCCTGGTCGGGTCGCTTTTCGGCCCGCGTGGCGGCCAGCGCAACCGCGCCGGTTCGCTCAGGGACGCAATGCGCGCGCCGACGATCTCGGCCCAGTCGAGCACCAGCGTCGCTTGCGACATGCCGAGCTTCGCCACCAGCGGATCGAGCGTCGCAGGCAGGAAGTCGGCGAGGTGTCGCGCGCGAGGGCGGCGGGCGGGGAGCATGAGAGAGATTAGCGCGTCTGCAGGCGGCGCGCGAGCGCCGTTGACGCCGGAGCCGCCCGCGACTGGCCGGACGCCTTGCAATCCCGGGTCGTCGACGGCGTCGCTGCCTATCGCTGCCGCCGCTCCGCGCTCGCCAGCCCGGGCAGCCATGATAGATTGGCGCGACCCATGCCCCCTGAATCCCTTCTCGCCGCCAAAATCCTCGCCTGGTATGACCGTCACGCCCGAAAGTTGCCCTGGCGTGCGCCGCCGGGCGCGTCGCCGGACCCATATGCCGTGTGGCTGTCGGAAGTCATGCTGCAACAGACCACGGTCGCGGCTGTCGGCCCGTATTTCCGTCGATTCCTCGCGCGCTGGCCGAATGTGGCCGCGCTCGCCGCCGCCCCGGACGATGAGGTCATGCGCGAATGGGCCGGTCTCGGCTATTACTCGCGCGCGCGAAATCTCGTCGCTTGCGCGCGCGCCGTGGCGGCGCGCGACGGCGCCTTTCCAGACACCGAAGACAGCCTGCGCGGCCTGCCGGGCGTTGGCCCTTACACGGCCGCGGCGATTGCTGCGATCGCTTTCGACCGTCGCGCCGTCGTCATCGATGGCAACGTCGAGCGCGTCGTTGCGCGCCTTTATGCAATCGAAACTCCGCTGCCGGCGGCCAAATCCGAAATCAGATCGCGTGCGGATGCGCTCACGCCGCGCCGCCGCGCCGGCGATTTTGCGCAGGCCATGATGGATCTGGGCGCGACCATCTGCACGCCGAAGCGCCCGGCGTGCGCGCGCTGTCCGCTGAGCGACGGCTGCGCGGCGAAGGAGATCGTCCCGGAGGGCTACCCGCGTCGGGCGCCGAAACGCGAACGGCCGGAGCGGAGCGGCGCCATTTTCGTCGCCACGCGCGCCGACGGCGCCGTTCTCGTCCGCACACGTCCGCCGCGAGGACTGCTCGGCGGCATGACGGAATTTCCAGGTTCGGAGTGGAGCGTGTCGTTCGATGCGCGGAGCGCGCGCGGAGCGGCCCCGCTCGCGCTCGCCTGGCGCGAGGCGACCGGCGAAGTGGCACATGTCTTCACGCATTTTTCGTTGCGGCTCGCGGTCTACCTGGCCGACGCGCAGGCCGATTGCGCTGCGCCGGATGGCTGCCGCTGGATCGCCGCGGACCGGCTGCACATCGAAGCGTTGCCAACCCTGATGCGCAAGGTCGCTGCGCTGGCGGGTGTCGATGCGCGGCGCAGGAAATGATCGGCGACGCTTGCCTTGCCGACGTAGGGATGCAGGATAGCGGCGCGCGAGCGCGCATTGGCATCGACGGGGCGGGCGCTGGATATGGCGAGACGAAAGCCGGCGATCGAAGTGGAGATCACCGAGGGCGCCATTCGCGTCCGGCATGCAGGCCGCGCCCTGACGATCGCCGCCGCCTCGCCGCCGCCGGACGCCGATGGAAGTCCCGACTATATCGTGCGTCTCGACGACATAGAGCATTGGGACGCTCCGCACGACGAAGCCGAGATCGACGTCGAGGAACTTCAACTCGTGCTCGCCGCAATCGAGGACGAATGCGACCGGCACGGACTTAGCGTCGAATTCGATTGAATGGCCTGGCGTCGCTCCACGGGCTGACGAACGTCGTCTGTTCGACGCAGTCGAGCAGACGCACGCCCGGCCGGCGCAGGACGACGATCAGCGCGGCGCCCGCCGCCAGCCCGCCGATATGCGCCCACCACGCCGTATTGCCGGCGTCCGGCGTCAATACATGCCAGACCTGGAGCGCCGACCACATCAGGATCACCCACATGGCGCGCACTGGCACGACCCTGATGAAAACAAGCACGCGCACATGCGCGCACGGGCGGATCATGAGATAGGCGGCCATCACCCCGGCGATTGCTCCCGACGCGCCGATCAGCGGCTCGTCCGGCATGGAAGAGAATTGACAATAGACGAGAGCGGCGACAACTCCGCAGGCGAGATAGAAAAGGACGAAGCGGGCATGGCCGACCGCGTCCTCGATGTTGTCGCCGAAGATCCAGAGGAACAGCATGTTGCCGAAAATGTGCGCGAAGCCGCCATGCAGGAACATATACGTCAGGAGCGGAAAGAAATGTTGCAGAGCGTCGCCGCCTTGCGATGCGAAGACGATGTCGGGAACGACGCCCCAGCGTCGCTCGAACGGAATATCCGCCGTCCCGCCGACCGAAAGTCGCCAGACGAAAACGAGAATGTTCAGCGCGACGATCGCATAGGTGACGATGGGCGGCGCGGCGCGCGCGGTCGGGGCGTCGTCGGAGAGAGGAATTAGAACCATGGGCGCGGGCAAATCGGGAGGACGCGCGATCTTACAGGCAAAGGCTGCCCGCGCTAACCGCGCGCGATTGCGCGGGCGCGAGCGCATCATTATAAACGGCTGACGGTTCCCTTCGGGGACTAACAGGGAACGCGGCGCGAGCGAAAGCTCTCATCCGCGGCTGCCCCCGCAACTGTGAGCGACGAGCCTGCCGTCACGCATGACCACTGGGGAAACCTGGGAAGGTCGGCGGCAGGCGATGACCCGCAAGCCAGGAGACCTGCCGTCGTCGCGCCGCGCGTCCTGCTGGGATGAGCGGACTGTTTGGCTCCGTGCATGCGAGGGTGTCATGCCTGGTTTTCTGCCTTCCCTGCCGTTGGCTGGCGGCGGCGCTTTGCGTCGTCGCGTCATTTTTCTTCTTGGGGCGCTGATCGCCGCCAACGTGCTGGTCTGGATCTGGGCCGCTACGGTTCTGCATGGTCACGCCGCGCTGCTTGGCTCGGCCATGCTGGCCTATACGTTCGGCCTGCGTCACGCTGTGGACGCCGACCACATAGCCGCCGTCGACAACGCTACGCGAAAATTTATGCAGATGGGACAGCGGCCGGTCGCCGCCGGCCTGTTCTTTTCGCTTGGCCATTCGACCGTTGTTGTGCTCATGTCGATAGCGGTCGGCGTGGCGACTGCCGCTGCCAGTTCGCGGTTCGCTCATTTTAAAGCCATTGGATCGATAGTCGGCGCCGGCGCCTCCGCATTTTTCCTGCTGCTCCTGGCGCTGTTTAACGTGCTCGTGCTGATTTCGGTCTGGCGCACGTTTCGCGCGGTCAGGCGCGGCGAGGCGTTCTGCGAGGACGATTTCGACATCCTGCTCAACAGCCGCGGTTTTCTCGCGCGTCTGTTCCGTCCTCTGTTCGGCATGGTGACGAAGAGTTGGCACCTGTTTCCGATCGGCTTCCTGTTCGGCCTCGGCTTCGACACCGCAACAGAAGTCGCGTTGCTTGGCATTGCGGCGACCGAGAGCGCCAATGGCGCGTCGTTCTGGGTGCTGCTTGTGTTTCCCGCGCTGTTCACGGCGGGCATGTCGCTGATCGACGCCGCAGACGGGATATTGATGCTCGGCGCCTATGGCTGGGCGTTCATGAAGCCGGTCCGCAAGCTCTATTATAATCTCACGATCACCGCGGTCTCGGTGCTGGTCGCGGCTCTCATTGGCGGTGTCGAGACGCTCGGGCTCATCGGCCGCGGACTGGCTCTCGATGGCTCGTTCTGGGAGGCTGTCGCCATGATCAACGAGGGATTCGGGGCGCTCGGCTACGTCATCATCGGCGTGTTCGCGTTGAGCTGGATCGCGTCGGCGCTGATATACCGTTTCATGGGCCTGGACGACGTGGAGATCCGCACCGCGCAGGGGTGAGCGCGGTCGGCGTCATTCGCCGGCGGCGCGCAGGGACTCACGCATGATCGCGCGCAGCGTGTCGATCGGGCGCAGTTGCGCGCCGTCCTCGAAATGCCAGAAGGTCCAGCCGTTGCAGGCGGGCAACCCCTGCGCCAATGCGCCGGTCTTGTGGATCGAACCGACGATGTTGCTGTCGAGCGCGATTGCGCCATCGGCGCGCACCATGGCGCGAAAACGGCGGCGTTCGTCTGTCAGCGCCGTTCCAGGCGAGATCAGTCCGGCCTCGACGACGGAGGCAAAGGCGATGCGCGGCTCGGAGCGCTTCGACGGCGCCAGCGCCAGCGCGCCGGCAGGCAATGGCTCGACCGATTCGATGCGCTTGCGCGCCGCCGCCGCATAGGTCTTGTCCTGCTCCACGCCGATGAAATGCCGGCCCATGCGGCGCGCCACCGCGCCTGTAGTGCCCGTGCCGAAGAAGGGGTCGAGAACCGTGTCGCCGGCGTTGGAGGCGGCCAGCATGATGCGCGCCAGCAGCGCCTCGGGTTTTTGTGTCGGATGAACCTTGCGGCCCGCCGCGTCCTTCAGCCGTTCGCCGCCGGTGCAGATCGGCAGATACCAGTCGGAGCGGACCTGGCAATCTTCATTGCCTGCCTTCAGCGCCTCGTAATTGAACGTGTAGGATTTGGTGGTCGCGTCGCGCGCGGCCCAGATCATGGTCTCGTGCGCGTTTGTGAAGCGGCGCCCGCGAAAATTCGGCATCGGGTTGGCCTTGCGCCACACGATGTCGTTGAGGATCCAGAATCCGAGATCCTGCATGATCGCGCCGACGCGAAAAATGTTGTGATAGGAGCCGATGACGAAGATGGTCGCGTCCGGTTTCATCGCGCGCCGCGCAGCCGCAAGCCAGCCGCGCGTGAAGCTGTCGTAGTCGGAGAACGAGGCGAACTTGTCCCAGGCGTCGTCGACGGCGTCGACCATGCTCTGGTCCGGCCGCGACAGGGCGCCTTCGAGCTGCAGATTGTAGGGCGGATCTGCGAAGACGAGATCGGCGCAGCCAGATGGTAAACGCTGCAACTCGGCGATGCAGTCGCCGATGAGAATTTCATCCTTCGGCGTGGCGCGTTGCACGCCGGGGAAGCGTGGCGCCGAAGTCCCAGTACGCGAAACCTGAATCTGGGCCTTCGGGCTAGCCGCCCCGGCACGTGCGCTACGCATGAACTCTTACCGGTTACGCCACCAACACGCGCACTATGCGGCAGCGAGGTAAAAGCCGGGTTTAGGAGGGGAGTGAATTCCTGTCCCTTTTCTGGACGGTTGCGTTAAGAAAATGCCTAAATTTTTCAATAATTTGATGCCGGCTACCGCAGGCGGGTTAAGGCGAGGTTAGCAGCCGCGCCTCACAGCCCCAGTTCATGCTGTCGCAGCGGCGAAAATGTCATGCGATGTTGTGGGCACGGGCCATATTTCTGAAGCGCGGCGAGGTGACGCGCCGTCGCGTATCCGGCATGTCGCTCGAATCCGTAAACGGGATGGCGCGCGCCGAGTCGCGCCATCAGGCGGTCGCGCAGCACTTTGGCGACGATCGAGGCGGCGGCGATCGAGACCGACTGGGAATCGCCCTTCACGAGCGGGGTCGCCGGGCAGGGCAGGCCGGTCGGCGGATCGTCGCCATCGATCAGAATGTGCGCTGGCGGTAGCGCGAGCCCGCTTGCGGCGCGGCGCATGGCCAGATGCGTCGCCTGCCGGATGTTGATCGCATCGATTTCGCGCGCCGAGGCGAGGCCGAAGGAAACGGCCAGAGCGCGGTCAAATATGTCCTCGAACAGGGCGTAGCGCGCCTTCGCCGACAGCGCCTTCGAATCGTCGACGCCTCGGGGCAGCCGTCTGCTGTCGAGAATGACGATTGCTGCGCAGACCGGCCCGGCCAGCGGACCGCGGCCAACCTCGTCCATGCCGGCGACATGGCCTGAACATTGAGCGATCACGCGCTTCTCGAATTTGAAATGCGGCAAGGCGACGTCCCGGCGCGACTCTGACGGCTCCCTTCCTAGCGCGGCGGCAGGGCGGCGGCGAGCAGGAGGGCGGCAGGAGTTGCGCCCCGCGGTGGCGTTTATCGTTAATCGAAAGTAAATAGGCGGGGAATGATGGGGGCTGCTGGAGCGGACAAATGGATCAGATCGTCGGTCAGACTATGCAGGACAAGGCCCTGGCGGCTGGAGCAGAATCTCGAATCGCCGCCGTGTCGGCGCCGGAAATTCAGGATTCCGGCCGCAATGCTGTCTTCGCCGCCCTCGTGAAAGGCGATTCGGACATAACCGGCCTCGTCGCCTATTCGATCTTCAAACAGAACGAACTCGACTGGTTGTCCGAATTCAGGAAGGCGCGCGACCGCGATCCGACGGAAGCGGAAGCCGACGCATATATTATCGGCGAAAGCACGCCGCGACGCCTTGCGACCTATCGCCACCTCGCCGACGCCACATTGGCGGGCAGGGGGCCGGACATCGCCGATGGCGGCGCGTCGTCCGGCGGCGCGGGGACGATGCTCGCGTCCCGCGCCAAGCCGTCCGGCGGCCTCGGCGTCTCGACCGCCCTCTATATCCTCATCGCGATCGGCGTGCTGGTCGCCGTCTATTTCGCCGCACGCTACGGCGCGGCGAAATAGGGCGCTTCAAAACAGGCAAAGCTGCCGGCCCGCGCGGGCCGGCGGCGCGAAAAGGTCTGTTCGCAGGCGCGCGCGCGACCTGGAGAAGCCGATCTTTTCGACCGCTATCTCGAACCGGCGCCCGATCATCCAGGCATAGGGGCCAGTTCCGCTCATCCGCTTGCCGAAAGCCGCATCGTATAGCCTGCCCTCGCGCACGTCGCGCACCAGCGACAGCACATGCCGCGCCTTGGCCGGATAATGCTCGACCAGCCATTCGCTGAACAGGTCGCGTACTTCGAGCGGCAGGCGCAGCATGATGTATCCGGCCTCGCGCGCGCCGCGCGCATGGGCGCGTGTCAGAATGGTCTCGATCTCCGCCTCGTTGATGGCGGGGATGATCGGCGCCACCATCACGCCGGTCGGAACGCCAGCCTCCGCCAGCCTCTCGATCGTCTCCAGCCGCCGTTCCGGCGCGGCTGCGCGCGGCTCCATTTTACGCGCCAGAGCCGGATCGAGCGTGGTCACCGAAATGGCGACCTTCGCCAGCCCCTTGGCCGCCATTGGCGCCAGCAGGTCGATGTCGCGTTGCACGAGCGCCGATTTGGTGACGATGCAGACCGGGTGGTTCGCTGCGGAGAGAACCTCCAGCAATGCGCGCATCGTCCGGCGCCCGCGCTCGATCGGCTGGTAGGGGTCGGTGTTGGCGCCGATCGCGATCGGCTTGCACTGATACTTTGGCGCGGCGAGTTCTCGCTGCAGCAGCGCGGCGGCGCCGTCCTTCACGAACAGCTTCGTTTCGAAATCGAGCCCGGGCGACAGGCCCATATAGGCGTGGGTCGGGCGCGCGAAACAATAAACGCAGCCGTGCTCGCAGCCGCGATATGGATTGATCGACCGGTCGAACGGAACATCCGGCGAATTATTGCGCGTGATGATGTTTCGGGCGCGCTCGACATGGACCTCCGTGCGCAGCGCCTCAATTGCGTCGAGCGTATCCCAGCCGGTGTCGGTTTCGACCCGCGTCTCGCTTTCGAAGCGTCCGCTCCTGTTGCTTGTGGCGCCCCGACCCCGCCTGCGCTCTTTGGCGAGGGCGTCCGGTTCGATGACGCGCACGTCGCCATGGGCGCCGAGAAGGGCGCGAGGATCGCGCGGTTTGACGCGGACCTGTTCAAAACCTGCGCTTTCCGCAGCAATGCGACCCATAGCGGCCTCCTCGCGCCCTTTACGCCAACTGCCGGAAACGCGGAACGCGACACGCCACAAACGAAGATCGATACCCTGAACGCATCGGGAACGTGAGAACAAATAAAGAACATCGATAGGGCCTGTCAAGCCCGAAAGCGCGGCGTCCACGCCCAGGCCGGCGCCTGCGAAAAGGGCGCCGGACTTTTCGGCCGCGATGCTAAAGAGCCGGAATGCTGTCGGCTATCGTGCTAGCGCCCCGCCAAATCGAGACGGACGTTCCACCGGAGCGGGCGCAGGAGGCGGTCGTCCGCTCGCTCGCGGTTCTCGTCGGCGCGGCGGTGGCCGATCTCGTCCGGGATGCGTGCATCGTCGGGCCGGGCGGCCAGCGTCTCGATCGGGTCGCCGATCAGGCCGGCTGTTCGCTGGTGGAAGACGATGATCCGCTGCGCGCGGTCCAGGCGGCGCTGCGCGGCGCGCGCTCGGACCATGTTTTTCTGCTGCGGGCCGGCTACGCGCCGACCTTCGGCTTCATCGACGAAATGACGGACTGGCTTGCGCGGGCGAACGGGTCGGCCGCCGCCCTGCGACGCGAAGGCGAAAACGCGCCGCTGCGGCTATTTCCCATGCTTGCCCCGATCGCGGGAGTCGTGGGCGGCCGGTCCGAGTGCCTCGCCCTCGGCGCGAGCGATCCCGCGCGGCTGGCCAGCGCATTGCACGCGAAAACGCTGCGGACGCGGGCGCGACGCCTGGTGTGAGAGGACTACTTCTGGAACGTGTTGCAACTGTCGATCTGGCCGGACTGCAATCCGCGCTGCAGCCACTGGACGCGTTGCGCGGATGAGCCGTGCGTGAAGGAATCCGGCACCACCTGGCCGCGTGCGGCCTGCTGCAGCCGGTCGTCGCCGATCGCCTGCGCGGTCGCGACCGCCTTCTGGATGTCGCTCTGGTCGATGTTGTTCCATTTCTGGTTGGCGTTGGCGGCCCAGACGCCGGCGAGGCAATCGGCCATCAACTCGATGCGCACCGACAGCGCGTTGGCGCCGGTCTGGTCGGATTGCTGCTCTGCGCGCTGCACCTTGCCGAGGATGCCGAGTTGATCCTCGATGTGGTGACCCATCTCGTGCGAGATCACGTAGGCGTAAGCGAAATCGCCGCCGCCGCCATAGCGTTGCTGCATGTCGCGGAAGAAGGACGTATCGAGGTAGATCTTTTTGTCGAGAGGACAATAGAACGGCCCCATGGCCGATTGCGCCGTGCCACAGCCTGATTCCGTCGCGCCGTCGAACATGACGAGGCGCGCCGGCGCGAACTGGATGCCCTTCTGTTTCGGCAGCACGTCGGACCACACGTCTTCATTCTCGCCGAGGATGGCGGCGACGAACTGGCCGATCTGGTCGGAGGGCGCACCGGCATGGCGCGGCCGCACAGACTGTTGTTGCGCCACCTGACCTCCGCCCGTCGTGTTGGAAAGCATTTCAGCGCCGCCGATCAGGACGCGCGGATCGATTCCGAAAGCATAGGCGATGATGCCGAGGACGACCATCGTGCCGAGGCCGAGGTGGCCGGCGCCGCCGAGCATCGGGCCGCCGCCAGCGTCGGCGTATTGCTCGCCGCGGCGGTCTTCGATGTTGTCGGAGCGTCGCGCGTCTTCCCATCGCATTGGCTGGCCCTCCAAATCGAACCGCACTGCCGGTTCGGGCGCCGATCAAGAACAAGGCTTCGATGCCAGTTCCTCAATCAGGTTTCAAGGCTCCGTTTCAGATACCGCCGAGGTCAGGCGTCTCACCGTCGAGAGCGCGGCGAAGCGCGCGCAGATCCCGCCACGCGAGCCGTTTCTGCAACGGCTGACGCAATAGGTAGGCCGGGTGCAGCATCGCCATGGCCGGAATGGCGCGTCCGCCGACCAAATACGCCATCCAGCGACCGCGCGTCTTCAGAATGCCTTCGCTCGCTCCGAGCAGCGCCTGCATCGATGGCGCGCCGAGACAGATCAGGAAGTCGGC
>JAJXWB010000007.1 GCA_021781815.1 Pseudomonadota bacterium
AGACGGCTCCGGTCATAACGCCCACGATTTTCGTTCGTCCACATCGGCGACCTCCCGAGAATCAGGTCGCTTCCCTTGAATCACAAACGATTCAAATCAATCAAGATGTTCGCGGACAGGCTCTGAGGCAATCGCGGTTCACCGGGAGGAAGCGGAACTCATCGGCAGGGTCGAGCGCGCGCCAGACCCCGAGAAGACCTACGAAGACCTAGATGACGAGATCGACGCCGTGTGCGACGGGCTCGACCTCGGCGTGGCCTCGACCGTCTACGCGCTTTCGGCTGCGCGATGCATCCCCTATTCAAGTTGCAACGCCGCCGCCTTCGGCGGCTCCCACGTCGAGCGCCATCCACTTGTCGCGTTCTTCGCGCGGGCACCGATCGCCAAGGTTATTTTGACGTGCGCAGAGGAAGCCGGCTCAGGGCTCATCAACGTCAACAACGGATCGCTCTTGGCCTACGCGGACACGTTGCCGACCCTTCGGCGCTTCGCCGAGACGCTGATTTCCCGCCGCCGTGACTTCCGCGCTGTGCGCCTTCCCCGCCGCCGAGACGTACCACCCGACGACAACGGGCAGTCGTCGCTCATCTGATTTTGAATCTTAACAAGTTTCTAACGAATTCGTTCTACATAGGTTCTTGATTTTGGCGCCACTTAGGCGCCAGACTGTGCGAATCATGAGCGCATCACCACTCCCCAAGCGCGACCCGCGCGCACGCCAAAGCTTACGCCTCGATCCAGATGTTTGGGGCGCGATCGACAGCGTGCGCGAGCTGCGCCCCGGTTCAGTGTCGCGAAATACTTGGATCACCGAAGCCGTTCTCGAAAAACTTCAGCGTGACCGATCCGAGTCCCCTCCCTCTCGGCCGACCCGGAGCGAACGTGCCTGACTTTTACGAATTCTTCGCTGGCGGCGGCATGGTGCGGGCAGGGCTCGGAGCGGAGTGGAACTGTCTTTTCGCGAACGACTTCGATCACAAGAAGAGCAACATCTACCGCACCAACTGGGGCGAAGGCACGCTCAAGACCGCCGATATCCGCACGCTCGCGTCCAAAGAGCTCCCCGGCCGCGCCGATCTCGCCTGGGCCTCTTTCCCCTGCCAAGACCTTTCGCTTGCCGGCGGCGGCGCGGGATTGAAGGGCGATCGATCCGGCACGTTCTGGCCGTTTTGGGGTCTCATGAAGAAGCTCATGGCCGAAGATCGCGCTCCGCGCATCATCGCCTTGGAGAACGTGTGCGGCACACTTACCTCGCACGGCGGCAAGGACTTTGCGGCGATCTGTTCGACGTTCGAGCAGGCCGGATACGCTTTCGGCGCGCTCGTCATCGACGCTGCGCTCTTTGTGCCGCAGTCGCGCCCTCGCCTTTTCATCATCGGGGTTCATGAGGACATGGGCATTCCGGCGGGACTTACGGCCGACCAGCCGTCGCCTCTCTGGCATCCCCGCGGCTTGCTCACAGCCCACGCCAACACCCCCCGGAAGCACCGCCAGAACTGGCTATGGTGGTCGCCGCCAAAGCCCCTTACGCGAAACCAATCCTTCGCCGAGATCATCGAAGACGAGCCCGCAGATGTTGATTGGCATACGCCATCCGAAACGCGAGCGCTTCTTGCGAAAATGAGCGAGATCAATCTCGCAAAGGTCGAGGCGGCCAAGAAGACGCGCCGCCGTGTCGTTGGCGCGATCTACAAACGGACTCGCATCGACGAAGACGGCATCAAGGTTCAGCGCGCCGAGGTTCGCTTCGACGACGTTGCGGGCTGCCTGCGAACGCCCGCCGGCGGATCGAGCCGACAGCTCATCCTTGTCGTCGAAGGTCAGAAGGTGCGCTCACGCCTCATCTCCGGCCGCGAGACCGCGCGCCTTATGGGCCTCGACGACGACTACCAGCTCCCCACGAATTACAACGAAGCCTATCATCTCACCGGCGACGGTGTTGTTGTGCCGGTCGTCAGTCATTTGGCCGAACACATTTTTGAGCCGATTCTTTTTGGAGGCGCCGATCGCGCCAAGGTCGCCGCATGAGCGTCATTCCCTGCGAACAGAATTCCGCGCTTCGTCAGCAAATCGAACAGTACGCCGATGTTCTGAAGGTCGAAGCTCATAAGCTCGGCTCGCACGGCTTGTCCGAACAGGAATTCTACAACAGCGGGCTTTTTCGCGGCGCCATCGAGCGCGTGCGCGGCCAGTTTTCCGCGACGATGCGCGACAAGCGCGACTTCGTTCGCCGCGTCCTCAACCACATGCAGGATGGCGGATTCATCGCTGAGTGGGAGTCGGCCGGCGAAGCGAACCGTCACGACTATTCCGTTCGCCTACCGTCAGGCCGTGTCGCCGTCATCGAGCTCAAAGGCTGCCTCGACGGCAACAACACCAACATCTTCGAGCGCCCGGCGCACGCTCAGGAGTTCATTATCTGGAGCGTTTGCACGAATCCCGGCGCCGACCCACGCCTTAACACCTGGTCCGGGATTCACACGCGGTTGAGCGCGGAAATCATATCGCGCGCTCAGCGCGTCGACGGTCTACTGGTCTGGGATATGGTCTGCGGCACCATCGGGCGGCCCTGCCCTAAACTCGCAGCCGATCCATCACGCACAACGACAATCGGCCCCTTCAAGCTTCCGCCCCCTTGCATTTATCTGTTTCCGGCGACGATCCCGACGCCGCGCAACAACCCGAATCCGGCCGCGCAACCGCTTCCCGACGTGCAACTCCTGGACGCGTTCTATCGTTGCTTTGGAGGTGTGCCCGACGAGCTCAATTTCGTAACCTTCGAAGTTCAGCATCGCGGCGTCGAAACAGTTCGCACCACTCGATTGCACCGCGCCGGCATCTTGCAGCGTGAGTCGACGCCAACGCCAATTCAGCGAGCCTAGGCGCAGGAGATGGGCACGACGACGGGACTTGAACCCGTATCCCCCCGCCCCTACTCTCCGATTGTCAGGTCAGATTTCGTCGCCGGCGGGCGCTCTATCCATTGAGCTACGTCGCGATTTCTATGCGGCACCAGGAGCAGGCGTTTCCACCCTCTTCTGGCGCAGCTTTCTTTGCTCAGCCGCCTTTCTGAATTCCGGCTCAATCGCAGCAAGCTTTCCGACCAGGCCATCGAGCGCGTAGGCGTTCGCCGTCTGCGCTTTGTGCCCCGTGAAGCGCTCTATCCGCTTGATGAACCCGGCCTCTTCCAGCTCGGTAAGATACCGCTGGATCATGCGCGGGCTCTTGCCCATCCGCCGCGCGATCGTTTCCTTGGCCGGGTATGGGTTCTTATCGGCGTCCCACCAGTGCTCGATAAGCTGCACCAGGACGTTGAATTGCGAGGGCGTGAGCCCGAGCCGCCCCTGCGCACGCAAGAGAAGATTCGGCAGCATCGTGTAGCCGTGCTTCACGACCGCGCCGCCGAACTTATGCTCGGCGCGCCGGCGCTCTTTTTTTGTAATCGGCAGCGGAATGACTTCCGCTTTTGTTGGGCTCGCGCTTGTCATGCTGAAAATATGCGCGCGCTCTCGCTTGCGAACAAGGCCAGAACTGCCGACATGGGGAGACAGATTCGACTACCCCCAAGGGGGTGATAGTGCGTGATGTATCGGGAATACGTGCTGAATGAGCTTCATGCTTACTTCGTAGGACAGACCTGACCGGCACCCATGGTCAACTGTGACCCCCGGCCGGGAGACGCACGTGTCCCCCTAAATTTTTGCTAGAACGCTCACCTCCGGCTTTCGCACTAGGCTGAATCGACATTCAGCGCATCCATATCATCGCGGCAGCAAGGTGAATGAATGCGAGGAAGTGAAGCGCCCGGCGATCGTATCTGGTTGCGAAGCGTCTGAAGTGCTTGAGTTTGTTGAAGCAGCGCTCGATGCGGTTGCGTTGACGATAAATGGCCTGATCGTGCGGGATGATGATTTTCCGCGTTCGGTTCGAGGGGATCACGGCCTCGGCCCCGCTGCGTGCGACGATCTCTCGAAATGCATTGCTGTCGTAGGCCTTGTCGGCGAGAACGGCCTCGGCGCAAAAGCCTTCGAGCAGTTCCGGCGCCGCCGTGATATCGCCGACTTGTCCGGCGGTGAGAATGAAGCGCAGCGGTCGGCCAAGACTGTCGGCGAGCATGTGTATCTTGGTGGTCAATCCACCTCTGGAACGCCCCAGAGCCTGGTCCTGGGCCCCCCTTTTCCGGTCGCCGCCTGCTGATGGGCGCGAACGATGGTGCTGTCGAGCATCAGATATTGATTGTCGCGATCGTTGATCAGTGTGGCGAACACCGCATCCCATACGCTGGCCTTCGCCCAGCGCGTGAAGCGCTTGTGCAGCGTCTTCCACTTGCCGTAACGCTCGGGCAAGTCGCACCAGTGCGCCCCCGATCGAAGAACCCACAGGCAGCCGTTGACGAACAGGCGATTGTCGCGTCCCGAACGTCCGGGGTCGGAGGCCTTGCCCGGCAGCAGCGCGGAGATCCGCGACCACTGCGCCTCGGTCAGTTCGTATCGCTTGGCCGCCATCGCTCCGCTCCGAATCATCAAATCCAGAACAAAATGAATCAGCGCTCAGGCCGATTGTGAATCCTGAATGTCGATTGGTCCTAGCGCGACCGCCCCGCGTCCTTTGCCTGAAGCCCCAGAGCTATCTGATAAACGCCGCTGGCGAGGGCGATATCCTCGATCGCCATGCCGATCGGATTGACGAACACGCATTCCCGCGCCTCTCGGCCGGCCTTCTTTCCAGACACGATTTCGCCAAGCTCGGCGTAGACATCCTCCCGCGCGAGAGCGCCCGACTGGACAAGATGGCCAAAGAGCATCTCCTCACGATTGCACTGGTCGAAATCGTCGACGACCAGCTTGTCGGCTGCCAGCATCACGTCTTGCAGAAAATCATCCCAACTGAGCGCGACGACCAGCCACGGCCCTGTCAGCCAATCGAGTTGTATGTAGCCCCGCGCGCCGCTGGTCGCCGCGATGATCACGTTGGCGTCTGCAACGCACGAGCGGGCCGAGGGCGCAGCCGTGATCAGACTTTCGGTGTAGGGCGCAAGCAGGCAAACCAGCGCCTCCGCGCGATCGGAGCGCGGATCGTAGATTGAAAGCGAGTCGATTTCTCTCTGCCTCGAAAGCAGGAGGCTGATGATCGTCTCATGAGCTATCGGGCCTGCGCCCAGAACCGCTATCCGCAATGGCTCTCTTGCGGCGAGGAAGTCGACGCAGATGGACGCCACCGCGGCCGTCCTGCGAGCGGATATTGTCTGGCAGCTCAGGATTGCGATTGGCGCGCCGGTGTTGGGGTCGAACAGGGCGATCAACCCGGATGCGCGCGGCAATCCCTTGTCTACATTGGCAGGAAACCCTGCGATGAGCTTGACGCCGAGCGATCCGAAATCTCCGCCGAGAAATGCAGGCATCGAGATCAGTCGACCTCGGTCGTACTCATTGGCGAGCCCGCCGGGCCGGACAAACGGCTTGAGCGGCTGATCGAAATGCCCCTGCGCGTGCAGCTTTAGCGCGGAGAGAGTCGTTTCGTAAGCCAGCGATACCGTGGCCAGGTCTGCCGCCCTGGTTTCGCTGAACCACAAGATGTCGCTGTCCGGAAGACATGGTATCGCTGAGGCGCCTGAGGTAGCGGACATTGGAAACGCTCCCGGGTTCGAATCCTTTTAGTGCGTGGAGCCCCGCGCGATGATCGTGAGGACCATGCCGATGTCGTCTCGGCTCGCGTCCCGGGTCGGCGATGCGCGCGCTCGGACCGCATCCGCAATTCGGCGGAGCAAATTTCTGAGCCGCTTTGCGTGGATCATGATTTTTCCGATCCGATCGCCGATCCGGGATTGACGTCAGGCCCGTTTTGTTACTTTGTATACAGTACGCAGTATGCGAACCCCATGATGCAACTTCGCCGCGGCTTGCACAAGCCGGCCGATAAAGACGAAGAAAACGGGAGAGCGACGATGGGCGACACGATCAAGTATCAGCTGGACGAAACGCGGATACCCAAGGTCTGGTACAACATACAGGCGGACCTGACGAAAGCGCCGCCGGCTGTGCTACATCCCGGCACACTCCAGCCGATCGGTCCGGACGATCTTGCGCCCCTCTTCCCCATGGCGCTGATCATGCAGGAGGTATCGACCGATCGCGAGGTCGAGATCCCGGAACCGGTGCGCGAAATCTACCGGATGTGGCGGCCGACGCCGCTCTATCGCGCCCGGGCGCTCGAGCGGGCGCTCGGCACCCCCGCCAAGATTTTCTACAAATACGAGGGCGTGAGCCCGGCCGGCTCGCACAAGCCCAACACGGCCATTCCGCAGGCCTTCTACAACAAGGAAGCCGGGGTGAAACGCCTGTCGACCGAAACCGGCGCGGGACAATGGGGCTCCTCGCTCGCGCTGGCGGGTTCGTTGTTCGGCCTCGAAGTCATCGTCTATCAGGTGCGGGTCTCCTACGACCAGAAGCCCTATCGGCGCGCGCTGATGGAGACCTATGGCGCGAAATGTCTGCCCTCCCCGTCCAACACGACGGATTATGGCAAGACGGTACTGGCGGAGCGGCCCGATCATCCAGGCTCGCTCGGCATAGCCATTTCCGAAGCCGTCGAAATCGCTGCGAAGGATCCGCAGACGAAATATGCGCTGGGCTCCGTACTCAACCACGTGCTGCTGCACCAGACCGTGATCGGTCAGGAGGCGATGGAGCAGCTGGCGATGGCCGACGCCTGGCCGGACGTCGTCATCGGCTGCGCCGGCGGCGGCTCGAATTTCGCCGGCATAGCCTTCCCCTTCATCGGCGCCGGCCTGCAGGGCAAGGCGAAGAAGCCGCGCATCGTCGCAGTCGAGCCCGCCGCCTGCCCGTCGCTGACGCGCGGCCGCTACGCCTATGATTTCGGCGATACGGCCGGCATGACGCCGCTCGTGAAGATGCATACGCTCGGCTCGCATTTCACGCCGCCGGGCTTCCACGCCGGCGGCTTGCGCTACCACGGCATGTCGGCGCTGGTGTCGCATCTCAAGGAACTCGGCGAAATCGAGGCGGTCGCCTATCAGCAGCGCGGCTGCTTCGACGCCGCCGTGCAATTTGCCCGTTGCGAGGGCATCGTGCCGGCGCCGGAATCGACGCACGCTGTCAAGGCGGCCTTCGAGGAAGCGCTGCGCTGCAAGCGCGAGGGCAAGGCCGAGACGATCCTGTTCAACCTCAGCGGCCACGGCCATTTCGATATGGCCGCCTACATCGATTATTTCTCCGGCAAGCTGCAAGACGTGACCTACAACGAGGGCGACCTGACCGAAGCGCTTGCAGCCCTGCCGAAAGTGCCCGCGCTGGCTGACGCCTGACGCTCACCGCGCCCGGGCGGGCTCGGGAGCAAAACGAAGGAAGGGGCCGCATTCTCCAACGTGAATGCGGCGCCCTTCCTGCGTGAAATTCGCCGCCTGCGCCGAAGGAACCGACAGCAGAAGGCCGGTCTCGGTCGGCGGAGGCGCGGCGAAATCAACGGGGCGGAGCGCAATCGGAGGTCCGCTATGATCCGTGAGCGGAAGATCGACACACAGTTCTCGCTTGCCGACAGGAACCTCGTCGAAGAAGGGTCGATCTATCTTTCGGCGATGCAGGCGCTCGTCCGCCTGATGCTCGACCAGAAACGCGCGGACCGTCGCAGCGGCCTCTCGACCGCGGGCCTGGTGTGCGGCTATCCCGGTTCGCCCGTCGCCGGGGTCGACCATGAGATGGACAGGAACAGGGACATCCTCAGGTCGCATGACATCATCCACATGCAGGGGCTGAACGAGGAGACTGCGGCGACGGCGGCGTATGGAGCGCAGATGCTGCATGCGGCGCCCGGCGCAAGATACGACGGGGTCTTCTCGCTCTGGTTCGGCAAGGCGCCTGGCGTCGATCGGACAGGGGACGCATTTCATCACGGCAATTTTCGCGGCATTGGCCGCAACGGCGGCGTCCTGGCGGTCGCAGGCGATGATCCAAGCGCGCGGTCGACGGCCTTCCCCTGCGATTCAAACCTTTCGTTTTACAAGGCCTTCATGCCGATCCTTGCGCCGGGGAACGTTCAGGAAATACTGGATCTCGGTTTGCACGGCTACGCCCTGTCGCGCGCTTGCGGTCTTTGGATTGGCTTCAAGCTTGTCACCGATGTCGCCGACAGCGCGGCGTCGGTGGATGTATCGCCGGACCGCATATCGCCGTCGATCCCGATGATCGAATTCGACGGCAGGCCGTTCACGCCTGCATTGAGACCGAACGAAGCCGGGGCCGCCCTCATCCAGGCCGAACGGCGCATGATACATGCCCAGCTCGAAATCGCCCGGCGCTATGCGCGTCAAAACGACATCAACCGGATCGTCGTCAATCCGCGCCAGGCAAGGATAGGCGTGCTGGCGGGCGGGAAGACCTATTTCGATGTCCGTCAAGCGTTGCACGACCTCGGTCTCGACGACGCCGCACTGCACGAAGCCGGGGTTCGCATCCTGAAAATTGGAATGCTCTTCCCGCTCGAGCCGACGGTTGTCGCGGAATTCGCGGAGGGGTTGCAGGAAATCATCGTCGTCGAGGACAAGCGGCCGTTCCTCGAAATGTTTCTCAAGGAGCAGCTCTATTCATCAGCGAACCAGCCGCTTGTCGTCGGCAAGACCGACGAACACGGCGAGCCATTGTTGCCGGGGCACGGGGAACTGTCGGCCGACGAGATCGCTCGCGCACTGGCGAAACGTCTTTCCCACCTGATCGACCGCCCGTCCATCGCCGCCCGAATACAGCGGCTCGACGCGCCGCAAAGGGCCGCGCCGGCGCTCGATGCGCTGCGCACGCCCTATTTCTGTTCGGGCTGCCCCCACAATCGCAGCTTGCGCGCGCCGGACGGATCCGTTGTTGGCGCCGGCGTCGGCTGCCACATCATGGCGCTCTGGATGGAGCCGGTGTTCGGCCATGTGACGGGCTATACGCAAATGGGCGGCGAGGGCGCACAATGGGCAGGGCTTGCGCCGTTCACCTCGACGAAACATTTTTTCCAGAATATCGGCGACGGCACGTTTGCCCATTCCGGCAGTCTCGGCCTGCGATTCGTCGCAGCTTCCGGCGCCAA
Source organism: Pseudomonadota bacterium (assembly GCA_021781815.1). Lineage (GTDB taxonomy): Bacteria > Pseudomonadota > Alphaproteobacteria > Rhizobiales > Beijerinckiaceae > JAJXWB01. The sequence goes on from JAJXWB010000007.1 coordinate 9,085, forward strand.
CGTGACCTACAAGATTCTTTACAATTCCACGGTCGCCATGACGGGCGGACAGGATGTTCTGGGCGGGATGACCGTTCCGCAGATGGTGAAGATGCTCGAAGCCGAGGGCGCAACCAAGATCATCGTGACGACGGACGAACCGGCCCGCTATGGCGCCGCGGTTCATTCCGCAAAAGTGATGCACCGCGACCGCCTGCTCGATGCCGAGCGTGAGCTTGCGGCGACTGAGGGCCTGACGGTTCTCATCAACGACCAGGAATGCGCGACTCAAAAACGGCGGCTGCGGCGACGCGGCAAAATGGACTACAAGCCGCAATCGGTCGTTATCAACGAACGGGTCTGCGAGGGCTGCGGCGATTGCGGCGCCAAATCGAATTGTCTGAGCGTTCTGCCTGTCGAGACCGAATTCGGGCGCAAGACTCAAATCCACACATCTTCCTGCAATCAGGATTTCTCCTGCCTGCTCGGCGATTGCCCGTCGTTTGCGACGGTCGTCGCCGGGGTAGCGGCGCCGGAGCGCGCGAAAAGGAACATCAGGCAGTTTCCTGACGACATCGTTCTGCGCGCGCCGCAGCTCGCCAGCGCCGAATCCTTCTCGATCTGCCTGATGGGGATCGGCGGAACCGGCGTCGTCACGATCGATCAAATCCTCGGAACGGCGGCGTTCATATCCGGACTGCATGCGCAGACGTATGACCACACGGGTTCCAGCCAAAAGGCAGGGCCTGTCGTCTCGCATTTCAAGGCGGGGTCGAGCGGGGCCGAGCGATCGCCGACATTGACCGCCGGCGAGGCCGACCTGTTGCTCGTGTTCGATCCGCTCGTGGCGCTGTCGCCGCTCAATCTGAATATCGCAGATCCAGATCGCACCGTCGCCATCGTGTCGACGACGAAAGTGCCGACCGGCGCAATGGTCTCCGATCGGTCGCGGACCTATCCCGATATTGAAACGGTCAGGACGAGCATCGACTCCATGACACGCAGCGGCGACAATCTGTATTTCGACGCGCAGGCTCTGGCCGAGGGGCTTTTCGGCGATCATCTCGCAAGCAACATGCTGCTTGTCGGCGCAGCCTGCCAGAAGGGCTGCCTGCCGATTCCGGCGGAGGCGATCGAGCAGGCCATTCGGGTCAATGGATCGGCTGTCGACATGAACATCGCCGCGTTCCGTTGGGGACGGCTGATGGCGGACAGGCCCGACCGCGTCTTCTCGGCGCTCGACGGCGCGCCGGCGTCGGTGGAATCGAAGATCGACGCCAGAGCCGCTGAAATGGTCCGGCGGATCGCTGTGGACGGCGCAATGAAACGAAAGCTCGAAATTCGCGCGAGCGAGCTGATCGCCTTCCAGAATGTCTCCTATGCGTCTGAATATCTCGACTTCGTGACGCAATCGCTGGCTGCCGAGCAGGCAGCGGGCATGGATGCTCCGGTCTTCTCCGCAGCCGTCGCCGATAATCTCTTCAAGCTGATGGCCTACAAGGATGAGTATGAAGTCGCGCGACTTCTCCTGCTCGAATCGGAGCGCGCGCGGATAACCGCGGCTTTTGGTTCCTCCGCCAGGGTGACGTGGCATCTGCGGCCGGCCTTCCTGCGTCGTCTGGGCGTAACGAAAAAACTGGCCCTGACCGAGCGGTTCTCTCCAGCGCTGAAGCTGCTTCGCGCGCTGCGCGTCGTTCGCGGCACGCCATTCGATCTTTTTGGCAGGTCCGGCCTGAAGGCGGCGGAGCGGCGGCTGATAGGCGAATACAGGCGTCTGGTGGCGAGCGTGTTCGGGTCGCTGGCCGATCATCGCGCCCTTGCTCTCGACCTTGCGCGCGCACCGCAGATCGTTCGGGGATACGGCGACGTCAAACAAGCCTCCATCGTCGCGTATCGCGCGGAGATCGAACGCATCCTGGAGGGATTGGCGAGACCGTCCGGCGACCCTCCCGGCGAGGGCCTCGTGGCGCGCACGCCTGCGATGGGCCGCGCCGCCTGACCTCTCGATCCTGTAGCCGACGCGCCCGGCGAGGCGCTCCATCGAGCGTAATGGCGTTGAACGCGGTCGCTCGTTGGGAGAGCGACCCAATGGATCAAGAGACGCGTTCCGTGCAAAATTCCAAAGACGCTGTTGCAGCGGAAACGCCGGGCGACCCGGCCGATGAAAAGCAACTCGCCGGCGCCACGGGCTCCGGCTCCATGGTAATTGCGCGCGAATTCGGAAATCGGCGCCATTCACGCGAGCGACCGCGCCCGCCCCGCTGGATTTGATCCGCGTCACGAATTGCTGCAAAGACAGCGCGGGGTACAACTGAGCCAGTTCCGCCACGGCGCGCCCGGGCGGATGCATTGCGCAGGACAGCGGCCATCGTCCACCCGGACGATCCGACGCGGGTCGCATGGCCTCGCGCATTTTAAGGACATGGCCGCTTCCGCTACCGCACGAAAGAATCCCAACGGCGCGCCTGAGGAAGCCTGTACATGAGCGAGACATAAATGCTGAAAAAAGCTCCTGCCGAAAACGTCGTCGATGAAATTTACGAAAGGCGCGTGAACCCGCAATGGGTCCGTCTGCTTGACGTGCTGCAAATGAACGTCACTTACCTCCAGTGCAGCGGAACGGAGCTTGTCACCTCCGACAGTCGGCGCATCCTCGATTTCATCTCCGGATATTGCGTCCACAATATCGGCCACAATCACCCGCGTCTGATCGCGGCGCTCAAGGAAGAACTCGACCGCGCCGGGCCGGCGATGCTCCAGAGTCACGTTTCCGACCTCGCAGGCGAACTTGCCGAACGGCTTTGCGCGCGGGCCGGAGGACGCCTCACCAAGGCGTTCTTCGCCAGTTCTGGAAGCGAGGGCATTGAAACCGTCATTAAATTCGCGCGCGCGCACACCGGGCGTTCAGGTCTTCTTTATGCGGCGGACGGCTTTCATGGACTGACCTGCGGCGCGCTCTCGCTCATGTCGAACGAGTTCTGGAAGGGAGGATTCGGCCCCTTCCTGCCCGACACGGAAGCGGTCCCGTTCGGCGACATAGAGGCGCTCGAACGGAAGCTTGCGGCAAGGCCCATCGCGGCATTTATCCTGGAGCCGATCCAGGGCGAAGCCGGAATTCGGCTTCCTCCGCCCGACTATCTCGCCAGGGCGCAGGCGCTGTGCCGCAGCCATGGGACGCTGCTTGTGCTCGACGAGGTCCAGACCGGTTTCTACCGAACCGGACCGTTTCTCGCCGCGCATCATTTCGGCGTCGAACCGGACATGATCGTCCTGGCGAAGGCGATCAGCGGCGGGCTGATCCCCTGCAGCGCGGTTCTGATGTCGGACGCCATATGCAATTCGGTTTATAGTTCCCTCAAGCGCGCGTTCGTCCACACCACGACATTCAGCGAAAACAGTCTGGCGATGCGCGCAGGGCTCGCCACGCTCGACATACTGGAGGACGAAAACCTCGGCGCGCGCGCCACCGCGATGGGCGAACGCCTTCGCCTGCGGCTCTCAGAACGTCTTGGAAAGTACGATATGGTGGCCGATGTCCGCGGGCTGGGATTGCTCAACGCGATCGAGTTCAAGACGCCGAGTTCCTATCTGCTTCGGATTCCGTTCGAAGCCTTCGGCAAGATTCATCCCGGCATGTTCGGGCAGGTGTTGGTGATGCGCCTGTTCAAGGACCACGGAATCCTCAGCCAGATCTGCGGCAACAATTTCATGACCCTGAAGATTGCGCCTCCCCTCGTCGTCACCGACGAGCAGATCGACGCTTACATAGCCGCCGTCGAAAAGGTCGTGGACCTCGTCCACACCTCGACAACCTTCTGGTCTGAAGCCCTCGGCATCGCGCGCCGCGTTCTGGCGACCGTTTAAATTGCGCGAGGGAATTATCAGATGAGAATAACCGGCGTGGCGGGCGCACTGCCCGACAATCGCTACCCGCAGGAAATGCTGACGGGGGCGCTGAAGCATTACTGGGGATCCCGGCTCAAGCATCCGGAACTTCTCGACCGCATGCACACGAATGCGCGCGTGGCCTCCCGCCATCTCGCCTTGCCGATCGATCGGTATGAGGAACTGTCCACGTGGGGCCAGACCAACGCAGCCTGGTTCAGGGTTTCGCAGGAACTGGGAGAGCGCGCGATCGACCGGGCGCTGAACGATGCGGGATTGCGCCGGCAGGATCTCCATGCGCTGTTTGTTGTCTCGATCACCGGCGTCGCCAGTCCGTCGCTGGATGCGCGCCTGATCAACCGCATGGGCTTGCGCCCCGACATCAGACGCACGCCGATTTTCGGCGTCGGCTGCGTCGGCGGCGCGCTCGGCCTGACCCGCGCGGCCGACTACACACTGGCCTATCCCGACCACAACGCCGCAATTCTGGCGGTGGAAATCTGCACGCTGACCCTCAAGCGCGACGACCTGTCGCCGGTCAACCTGATCGCCTCGGGGCTTTTTGGCGACGGGGCCGCCGCCGTCATTGTCTCTGGCGCCCGGACCGAGGTCGCCTCGAATGGCGGCTCCGGACCTGAGATTTTGGCGACGGGTTCGGTTTTCTACCCGGATTCTGAAGACATCATGGGTTGGGAAATTTCGGAGGACGGTTTCAAGATCGTTCTTTCGCAGCGCCTGCCCGAATTCATCAAGCGCAACCTCGCCGGCGACGTCGATGCGTTTCTCGCCGGACATGGCCTCGCGCGGGCTGATATCGGAAACTGGGTGATCCACACCGGAGGGCCGCGCGTTCTGGAAGCCATGCAGGAAACGCTCGGGCTCGAGGATCGTCATCTCGCCCTGTCCTGGGATAGCTTGAGCCGGTTCGGCAATCTGTCGTCCGCTTCCGTGCTGCTGGTGCTGGAGGATACAGTGAGGAACCATCGCCCGGAGCCGGGAACGCTCGGCGTGCTGCTGGCGATGGGGCCTGGCTTCTCCTCAGAAATGATCCTCATGCGATGGTGATTCCTTCCAAAACAGACGTCGTCGTGATCGGCGGCGGTCCCGCGGGGCTCGCCGCCGCCCTCGCCGCGCGTCAAAACGGTTTCGAGGTCTGTGTTCTGGACCGGGCCGAGCCGCCAATCGACAAAGCGTGCGGCGAAGGCCTGATGCCCGACGGCATCGCCGCCCTTCGCGAACTTGGCGTCGCCTTCGACATCGGGCAGGGCAGGCCGTTTCGAGGCATCCGGTTCATCGACGACCATCGGCTCGCGCAGGCGTGCTTTCCGGCCGAAGCCGGGATCGGCGTTCGCCGCACGGTCCTGCATCAGATCCTCGTCGATCGCGCGCAGGCGATGGGCGTCGTGACCGGCTGGCGCGCGACCGTGACCGGACTGGATCCGGACGGGGTCGCCCTCGCGGACAGCAGCGTACGATGCCGATGGATCATCGGCGCCGACGGCGCGCTCTCTCAGGTGCGACAATGGGCGGGCCTGGCGCCGCTCGACAATGGCCGTCGCCGTGTCGGCCTGCGCCAACACTTTCGCGTCAAGCCCTGGTCCGATTTCGTCGAAGTCCACTGGGCGAAAGGTTGCCAGGCCTATGTCACGCCGGTCGGACCGGATGAAATCTGCATTGCGCTCCTCGATACGGCTCAGAAACTCGGATTTGCAGATCTGGCGACCCGATTTCCGGGGCTTTCGCGCCATCTCGAAGGCGCTGAACCGATTGGCGTTGTGCGCGGCGGGCTATCCGCATCCAGACGACTGCGTCATGTGACGCGCGGGCGTATAGCTCTGGTGGGGGACGCGTCCAGCAGCATCGACGCAATCACCGGCGACGGACTGACGCTTGCGTTCCGTCAGGCGACGGCGCTCGGCGCAGCGCTGGCGAAGGACGATCTGGCCTCCTACGACGTAGCGCACCGCCGCATATGCCGTATGCCGTTCCTCATGGCGCAACTGCTGCTCCTGATGGACCAGCGCGAGGGATTGCGGAAGGTCGCGTTGCAGGCGCTGGCGGCGCGCCCCGACAGCTTCAGCCGGCTCCTGGCCACGCATGTCGGCGCCCGACATCCCGCCGCCGCGGCCCTCGACGTCCTTGCGCTTTCCTTACGCGCGGCGGCCAGCGCGGCGCGGCCTCGCAATGCCGCGATCGCCAGATGATCTGGCTGGCGACCCGACTCGTTTTTCATTATCGGGTCCGGCTGGCTGTCACGCTCGCCGGCGTGATCTTCTCTGCATATCTGACGCTTGCCGAACTCGCCCTCTACATCGGAATGATGGAGAATGCGACATCGATCATTCGTCATGCCGGCGCCGATCTCTGGATTGCGTCGAAGGGCGTCCAGAACTTCGATTTCGCCAAGCCGTTCCCGCTCGCCGTCACGACCCGGCTGACCGACTCGCCCGAGATCGTCTGGGCGAAGCCGATCATGCTGGCCTGGGGTTTCCTGAAGCGTCGCGACGGCGCGCAGGAACAGGTTGAGATCATCGGTTACGACCCCGCCGCCCCCGTCGGCGGTCCCTGGGCCATGGCGAGTGGCCAGGCCGGCGATGTCGGCGCAGGGGCCAACATCATTCTCGATGAGAGCGCCCGTCAGCAATTCGGCGATCTTCGCGTCGGCATGTCCTGGGAACTCAACGACCGCGAGGTCAGGCTGGTCGGTCTGTCGCGCGCCGCCCGAACCTTCACCACGGCGCCGCTCGTTTTCGCCTCCTACGACCTGGCGCAGGAGATTTCCGGGGCCGGCGGTCATGGCGGAATGACCGCCTACATCGCCGTCAAGCTGCGTCAGCCAGCGGACGCAGGAAAGACCATCGAAACCCTCCGGTCTGTTTTGCCGGACAACGAAATCCTGACCACGCGGACGTTTGTAAAACGGACGATCCTCTATTGGACCGTCCAGACAGGAATGGGCGCCGCGCTCGGTCTGACCGCTGCGCTCGGGCTCGTCATTGGCGCTGGAATCATCGGCCAGACGGTGTTTGCAAGCACGATGGAGCATATCGGCGAATTCGCGACACTGAAGGCGATGGGCGCCTCGGGCCGGGAACTCAACACGCTCATTCTCGCTCAGTCCGTGATCCCCTCGGTGGCGGGCGTTAGCGTCGCCGCCGCGCTGGCCCTGTTGAGCAGGGCGCCGCTGGCGACGACGGGCGTCACCCTTGCCGTCGATCCATACCTGATCGGCTTCCAGTTCGTTCTGACGCTGTCGATCGCCATCGCCGCCGCGCATGTCTCGATCCGCAAGGTCCGCCGGCTCGATCCGGCAACGGTTTTCCGGAGTTGAGATGGTCGCCCTGCTCGAAGCCCGAAACGTATCGAAGCGCTATGGCCAGGGCGCGGTGACGGTCACGGCGGTCGACTCCGTCTCCTTCGCCGTCGACCGGGGCCAGATCGCCCTCATCATAGGGCCGTCGGGATCCGGCAAGTCGACGCTGCTGTCGATGCTCGGCTGCATACTGCGTCCGACCTCCGGCGCCATTTTGCTGGAGGGCGAGGAGGTAAGCGCCCTTCCAGATCGGGATTTGCCGAAGATTCGGCGCGCCTCGTTCGGATTCGTGTTTCAGGCGTTTCATCTTTTCCCGTTCCTCACGGCGCGGGAGAATGTGGAGACAGCCTTGCGACTCCACCACACGCCCCGCCAGATGCGCAGGACGCAGGCGATTGAATTGCTGGCGCGCTGCGGCCTGGAGGAGCGGGCGAATTTCTATCCGGGCAGTCTCAGCGGCGGCGAACAGCAGCGTGTCGCAATCGCCCGCGCCCTGGTCGCCGATCCAAGAATCCTGCTCGCCGACGAGCCGACCGCCAGCCTCGATTCGGCGAATGGCGACGCGGTCTTCGCCATGCTTCGTCGATTTGCGAACGAGACCGGAAAAGCGGTCGTCATGGCCAGTCACGATCCCAAGGCGCGCGGTTTCGCCGACCAGGTCTACACACTGACCGATGGCCGGATCAGTCCTGCAAGTCCGCTAACTCTGGCTGCGCGGCCTTCAGCGCGCCCGATCCGCGACCGTCGCGCCGTCCAGTTTGCGACGCTGGCGGAGGCAATCGAGAAGCTCGACCCTGTCATCAGGCCTCGGCCGGCGACCGATTCGGCGCAAGCGCTACGCCCTTGACCTGGGCATAGACGTTCGTCGCCGCGGACAATTCCAGATGTTCCCATGACCTTCGCGTGACCCTCGCCAGCAGGCGTTCGCCGAGTCCGTCCTGGCCGAGCCCCAGCACCGCGAGCACTTCGTTCGCTCCAACCACCGTCGACGACAGGATGCGCGCCGGCAATATGTTGAGGATCGAACTGGGCCCCGGCGGTTCCCGCGCGAGGCTCACGTCGCCAGCGACCACGCGAAGACGCCGATGCGCGCCGGCGATTCCCGCCGATGCCGGGACGAGAAAGCGGCCGCCGCGCACGACGAGCGACAGGAGGCCATAGTCCCCGTCGAATGTCTCGACGACGCCGTCGAGCGTCACGGCCGCATCACGCGCCGAGGCGAGAGGCAGCGCGGGGTCGCTCTGGAGACGCGCGAGCGGTCCCGTCGCGATCACGCGGCCATGATCCATCAGGACGAGATGATCGGCGAGCCGTTCAACTTCCGCCATGTCGTGCGTGATGTAGATGACCGGCGAGGACAGGCGGTCGTGCAACCGCTCGAGAAAAGGCAGGATTTCGCTCTTCGTCGTCGCGTCGAGCGCGGACAGCGGCTCATCCATCAAGAGGAGCTTGGGCTGCGAGAGCAGCGCCCTGCCGACGGCGACGCGCTGGCGTTCGCCGCCGGACAGGTTGCGCGGCGAACGGTCGAGCAGATGCGCCAGCCCGAAAAGGTCGACGACCTCGTCGAAGGTGATAGTTGGGCCGGTCTCGTTCGCCGGCCTCCGTCCCGCGCCGAACAGCAGATTGCGCCGCACCGACTGGTGCGGGAACAGATTCGCCTCCTGGAACACGTAGCCGACCGCGCGGCGATGCGTCGGAACGAATGTCGTCGCGCCGTCCTGCCAGACATCGCCGCCGATGGCGCAAAACCCGTCGCGCAGGCGATTCAGGCCCGCGATGCAGCGCAGCACGCTGGTCTTGCCGCTGCCCGATGGTCCAAACAGCGCAGTAACGCCGCGCGCAGGCGCGGTAAAGCTGGCGTCGAGCGCGAATGCGCCGAACCGCCCGCGGAAGGCGACTTGCAATCCCCCGCTCATGGGCGCGCCCGCGTAACGCTTTTTTCGACCAGCGTCATCGAGAGAATGACCGCGAAGGCGAAGATCACCATGCCGGCGGCGAGCAGATTCGCCTCTCGCCACTGCGCGTTCTCGACATAATCGAAAATCGCCGTCGACAGGACGCGGGTGCGGCCTGGGATATTGCCGCCGATCATCAGCACGACGCCGAACTCGCCGACGGAATGCGCAAATCCGAGCACGGCGCCCGTCAGCAGGCCGGGGCTCGCCAGTGGCAGGGCGACCGTCCAGAAAGCCCGCATTGGCGAAGCCCGCAGCGTCGCCGCGGCTTCGAGCGGCCGGTCGCCCATCGCCTCGAAGGCATTGCGAATCGGTTGCACGACGAACGGCATCGAGTAGACGATCGAGCCGATCACGAGGCCGGTGAAGGTGAAGGCCAGCGTGCGTGCGCCCCAGAGGCTGGCGAGCGCGCCGCCAGGACCGTTCGGCCCAAGCGCAAGCAGCAGATAGAAACCGAGCACAGTCGGCGGCAGCACGATTGGCAGCGCGACAACGGCGGCGATAGCCTCCTTCCACCAGGCCCGCGAACGCGCCAGCCACCAGGCGAGCGGCGTGGCGATGACCAGCAGCACGATTGTCGTGATCGCCGACAGTTCGACTGACAGGCGAACAGGCGCCCAGATATTTGCAACCAAGCCATCCACGCCAACCTACTCCAGCGCGTATCCGAACTTCCGAACGATGGCGCGCGCTTCCGGCCCTTTCAGAAACGCGAGGAACGCCACGGACGCCTCGTCGGTCGCCCCCTTCTTCAGCAAAACTGCGTCCTGCCGGATCGGCCGGTAGAGGGCCTGTGGAACGATCCAGCGCGATCCCGCCGAAACGCCGGCAAGTTGCGACAAGGCGACGAAGCCGAGTTCAGCATTGCCTGTGTCGACGAACTGGAACGCCTGCGCGATCGAATTGCCCTGCACGATCTTCGGCCGGATCGCATCATAGACGCCGAGCGCCTTCATCGCCTCGATCCCCGCGACTCCATAGGGCGCGGCGTTCGGATTGGCGATCGACAGCTTGTTGAATGCATTCGCCCTCAGAACATCGTCGCCCTTCGCCAGATCGAGGCTTCTGCTCCACAGGACGAGCGTGCCGATGGCGTAGGTGAACTGGCTGCCGGGGACGGCGAGGCCTGCCTCCACCGCGTCCTTCGGCCGCCGCTCGTCGGCCGACAGCAGAACCTGATACGGCGCATCCTGCGTGATCTGAAGATAGAACTGGCCCGATGCGCCGAAGCTGAAAATGGCCTGGTGGCCGGTCTTCTGCGCAAACAGCGCCCCGATCTCCCGCGCGGGTTCGGTGAAATTGGCGGCCACCGCCACATTGGTCTGGCCCGCCCCGGCGCGCGCCACGAAATCCGGCAGCAGCAGGCAGCAGAACGCCAAAACGATCTTCAACGACGCCATTTCGGTCTCCGGGAATCAATTGATGGCGATAATGACGTAGGCCGCGTCGAACAGCGCAAAGGCGGGCATGCCCGGCTTGAGGCCAAGCGATCTGAGACTCTGCGCCGTTATGGTCGAGGCGAGAGTCTTGCCGCCGCCGATGTCGAGCACGACTTCCGCGTTCACCGCAGACGTCTCGCAACGTCGAACCGTACCCGCGATGCAGTTTCGCGCCGACGTCGTCGGGGCTTCGGCGCCGGTCGCAATCGCCACGAACGGCGCCTTGATCAGCAAGGTCACGGAGCGCCCGACAAACAGGCCCAGTTCCTCCATGCTCGCATGCGTCACGAGCGCATGGATCGTCGTTTCCGGCGAAACGGCGACGGCAACCTCCGCGCTCAGCGAGTCTGCGACGATATCGACGATCTCGCCGCGCAATGCATTCCGTGCGCTTGTCTTCATGAGCAGACCTGACACCAGATCAAGGGGAGAGACCCCGGCCTCATCGAGGTCGGGTCCGATCGACCTCAAGGCCTTCGCCATCTCGGCTTCCATGCGCCGGAACGCCTCGATGACGCGCCGGCCGGCCGGCGTCAGTTGCGCGCCGCCGCCGGCCCGGCCGCCCGTACGCGCGACGAGCAGCGGCGCGCCGAACAGGTTCGCCATGGCGTCGAGACCGTCCCACGCCGCCTTGTACGTGATGCCGATGGCGCGTGCGCCGGCCGATATGCTGCCTTCCCGCGCGACCGCCTCAAGCAGGCGGATGCGTTCGCGACCGACAGCAGGAACGTCTTCGCTCTTCAGCGTGACCAGGGCTTCGATCGCCATACGGCACTCGCAACGTTATATAGTCTTAATAAGTATCGAGTTTTGATTGCGAGCGGAAGCCCTTGTCCCGCGCGCGCTGTCGCCGCCGCTAGAGCACATAGATACGGTCGGGAAGCGCATGCGTCTCGCCGTCTGGCGGAGCGTGCTGCGCCAGCACCGCGCCGCAGCGTTCTATGGCGGCGATGAAGCCGTCCGCGATACGGCCCGCGCCGATCTGGCCCGTCAGCGCGTCGACAGCGTCTTGCCATTCCTTTTGCTCGACGCGCGCAGCGACTCCGTCGTCGGCGACCACATACGCATAATGTTCGGCGAGCGAGACGAAGATCATGACGCCCATACGGTTCTTCGCATGCGCGACGCCGCGCGCGAAAAACTGCTCCATCGCGGCGCGATGGGCGCGCGTGCGCTTGATCGCGCGCGGCACGAGCGCCATGCCCAGCGGCGTCCAGGTCAGGGCGAGCCCGACGCCAATGAAGATCGCGATCTGCCAGGCGAGCACGCGCACGACGCTGAGCTGGGTCGCCGCGATCAGCAGCCACGGCGCGACCAGCGCGATGAACGAGGCCCAGAGGATCGGCGCATAGGAATAGGAGGAGGCCGAACGCATCAGCACGCAGACGATCTCGCCTGACGTTGCCTGCTCGGCGGCGTGAATGGCCGCGGCGATGCGCTGGCGGTCTTCGCCGGAGATCATGTCACCACCCCCCCGAGGCGCCGCCGCCGCCGAACGAGCCGCCGCCGCCCGAAAAACCGCCGCCGCCGCCGCCAAACCCGCCCCAATCGCCAAAGCCGCCGGTGCTCATCGGAATGAAAACCGAATTGCCGCCACGCCGCACCCAGCGACCGCCGCTTCCGCCGCCGCGGGCGTTGCGCATCATCGAGATCACGACGAACAGGAACAGGGCGAAAATGATGAATGGCAGCAACTGATCGAACGGATCCGGCTGCTGGTCGACGCGAACCTTCGCTTTGGCCTGCCATTCCGCCGAATCCACGGTGAGCGCGTCGATGATCGCATCGACGCCCGCCGTCGCCCCACCGGCATAATCGCCATTGCGGAATTTCGGCACGATCGCGCTGCGGATGATGACGCTCGACAGCGCGTCGGTCATTGTACCCTCAAGCCCGTAGCCGACCTCGATGCGCACTTTCTTCTCGTTCGGCGCCACCAGCAGCAGAAGGCCGTTGTTCTTCGCCGCCTCGCCGATTTTCCAGGCGCGCGCGAGTTCGACCGAATAGGTCTCGATGTCGCCCCCCTGCAACGACGGCACGGTCGCCAGCACCAACTGGATGCCGGATTTGTCTTCGAGCGCGGCGAGCTTCGCCTCGATCGCCGCGCGTGTGGCAAGAGGCAGGATGTTCGCCTGATCGACGACGCGGCCGGTAAGCGGCGGAAAGACGAAAGCCGCGAGCGCGAGCGAGGCGACAAGCAGCGCAAGCGTTGTCCCCGCAGAAACCGGGATCCAGCGCGCCGGGAAGCGGCCGGGGCCCCGAAAGGCGGCGCGAAATCTTTCGGCGATCGCGCTGAACATGGTCTGCTCGCCCGAGCGAGCTTGACGGCTCGCGATCAGATGTCCCCGCCTGGTCAGAACTTCACCTGCGGCGGCTTCTGCGCCTCCTCGGAGGCGGTGAACGCCGCCATCGGTTTCTTGCCGGCGAACACGGTCTTCGCCCACAGCAGGCTCGGGAAAGTTTCGAGCGTCAGATTATACTCCCGCACGGCCTCGACATAATCCCGACGGGCGACCGCAATCCGGTTCTCCGTGCCTTCGAGTTGCGATTGGAGAGCGAGGAAATTGGCATTGGACTTGAGGTCCGGATAGGCCTCCGAGACAGCGATCAGTCGGCCAAGCGCGCCGGTCAACTGGTTCTGCGCCTCCTGGAATTGCTTGATCTTGTCGGGATCGGTGAGCTGGGAGGCGTCGATATGCACTGAGGTCGCCTTGGAGCGCGCCTCGATCACGGATGTCAGCACGTCCTTTTCCTGCTTGGCGTAGCCCTGCACGGTCGCCACGAGATTGGGGATGAGGTCGGCGCGGCGCTGATATTGGTTCTGCACCTCCGCCCATTTCGCCGTGGCGTTCTCCTCCGCCGTCGGGATGGTATTGTAGCCGCAGCCCGCCAGCGACAGCCCGACCAAGGCGGCCATCGCGACCGCGCGCAGGCGCGAAAAAGACAAAGCCATGTCACCCTCCGAATTCCCGGCCTAATCTAGGCGGCAGGCGACCCGAACGAAAGGGGCGCATCGCGAAGAACGCACGACCGAAGGAGATCACGATGATTGAAATCGCCCCGCTCGCCAAAGGCGATTTCGACCAATGGCTACCGCTCTGGCGCGGCTACCAGACCTTCTACAAGGTCGACATTCCCGAAGAGACGAGCCGCCTCACCTTCGCGCGCCTGACCGGCGGCCAGGAGCCGATGGGCGCATTTCTCACGCGCGACGTCCGCGGCGCGGCGACGGGCATGGTCCACTGGATCATGCACCGTTCATGCTGGACCGTCGGGGATTATTGCTACCTGCAAGACTTGTTCGTGTCGCCGGACAGTCGCGGCGGAGGCGCAGGGCGAAAACTGATCGAAGCCGTGTACGACGTCGCGAGGCGACACGGCTGCTCGCGCGTCCACTGGTTGACCCAAACGACGAACGAGCAGGCGATGGCTCTCTACGACACGGTCGCGACGAAGTCGGGATTCTTGCAATATGTGAAGCCGCTTTGAGACGGTTGCGTACGGCCGGTCCCGGCACGGCGCGAATGCGCTCGCGAATTCCGTGGGCCGCACGTCCCCGGATTGCTTCGCCCGCCGCGTCGCCGGGGAAACGGATGCGCGCAATCGAACGTCTCGACCAGCGGTCGACGAACGCGCCGTCGACGGCGTGGCCGATCACTCCGCCGCGTTTGCGCCCGCGCCGAACCGCTTCACGACATAATCGTCGACGATCTGCTTGAACTCATCCGCTATGCCGGCGCCACGAAGCGTCATGGCCTTCCTGCCATCGATGAACACGGGCGCGGCCGGCGCCTCGCCGGCGCCAGGTAGCGAGATGCCGATGTCTGCATGCTTGGACTCGCCGGGCCCGTTGACGATGCAGCCCATGACGGCGACGTTGAGGTTCTCGACGCCGGCATATTTCTTCTTCCATTCGGGCATGCTGGCGCGGATGTGGTTCTGGATGTCGCGCGCAAGTTCCTGAAACACCGTCGAGGTCGTGCGCCCGCAGCCCGGACAGGCCGCAACGAGCGGCACGAACGTGCGAAAACCCATGGTCTGCAATATCTCCTGCGCGACCTTCACTTCGAGCGTTCGGTCGCCGTCGGGTTCGGGCGTGAGCGAGACGCGGATCGTGTCGCCGATCCCTTCCTGCAGCAGCACGCCAAGCGCGGCCGACGAGGCGACAATGCCTTTCGAGCCCATGCCGGCTTCGGTAAGGCCGAGGTGCAGCGCATAATCGGAGCGTTGCGCGAGCATCCGGTAGACGGAAATCAACCCCTGCACCGCCGAGACTTTAGCCGACAGAATGATGCGATCTTTCGGCAGGCCGATGTCCTCGGCGAGTTCGCCCGACATGAGCGCCGATTGCGCGAGCGCCTCGCGCGTGACGGCCTGCGCGTCGATGGGCCGTGCGGATTTTGCGTTCCTGTCCATCAGCGCGGTCAGCATCTCCTGATCGAGCGAGCCCCAGTTGGCGCCGATTCGCACGGTCTTGTCGTATCGGATGGCGGCTTCGACGATGGCCGCGAACTGCCGGTCCTTCTTCTCCTTGAAGCCGACATTGCCGGGATTGATCCGGTATTTGTCGAGCGCTTCGGCGCACGCCGGATGGTCGGCCAGCAGTTTGTGGCCGATATAGTGGAAGTCGCCGACCAGCGGGACTTCCACGCCCATCTGCAGCAGACGGTCGCGAATGTGCGGGACGGCGGCGGCCGCCTCGTCGCGATCGACGGTGATGCGCACCAGCTCCGAGCCGGCCTGCGCCAGGGCGGCGACCTGCCGGGCGGTGCGCTCGACATCCGCCGTATCGGTGTTGGTCATGGATTGCACGACGATCGGCGCCCCGCCGCCCACGCGAATGGCTGATCTTCCCGAGCCGACGAGAACGGCGGTCGTGCGGTGGCGCGCCGCTGGCGCGGCGGCGATCGGGGCAGGCAGGGAGGCGGTCTGTTCGATGGTGTCGGTCATGGGCCCGTCGGTTCTAGCCGCTCATGCGGCGTCTTTTGTGACACAGGCCGCGCAGCGGCCTGCGATTTCGATGATCTGCGCACGCGGTGAAAAGCCGCGCGAGGCCGCCACGCCGGCGACATCGGCAGCAAGCGCCGGCGAGGTCGCCTCGTCGACGCGCCCGCAGGCGTCGCAGATCAGGAACGCGACCGGCTCGCTCGCCCCGTGCGCGCGACCGCAGGCGAGAAACGCGTTGCGCGAGGCGAGCCGGTGGACCAGCCCCTGCTCCACCAGGAAATCCAGCGCGCGGTATACCTGGGTCGGCGCGGGTCTTCGTCCGGCCGGAACCGCAAGCAGTTCGATCAGCTCATAGGCGCCGACAGGCCGCCGCATCCGCTCCAGAATTTCGAGCACGGCGCGGCGCCCGGGCGTGAGCCTTGGCTCCTCGCCCGTATGGGGATGGTCGTGATCGTGGCATACGCCTCGCGTCATCCGCCCTATATAGCGTGAGACGGCGGGGAATCTAACCATCGCTTTTTCGCCCGGACCCAAATATATTGCGTCGCACCATTTCGGGAGTCCCTGCCATGTCGCTCGCCAATCGCAACGCCGTCGTCACCGGATCCACCAGCGGGATCGGGCTCGCCTATGCCCGCGCGCTGGCGAAGGAAGGCGCCAATGTCGTGATCAACGGCTTCGGCGTGGCCGCCGACATAGAGAAGGAACGCGCGGCGATTGAAGCCGAGTTCAAGGTGAAATGCCTCTACGACGCCGCCGACATGACCAAACCCGACCAGATCGCCGCCATGATCGCCAATGCCGAAAAAGCCTTCGGCTCGGTCGACATTCTCATCAACAACGCCGGCATCCAGTTCGTCGCGCCGATCGAGGACTTCCCGGTCGAGAAATGGGACCAGATCATCGCCATCAACCTGTCGTCCGCCTTCCACGGCATCCGTGCGGCCGCGCGCGGCATGAAGACGCGCAAATGGGGCCGCATCATCAACACGGCCTCGGCCCATTCGCTCGTCGCCTCGCCGTTCAAATCGGCCTATGTCGCGGCCAAGCACGGCATCGCCGGCCTGACCAAGACGGCGGCGCTGGAGACCGCGACCTTCGGCGTGACCGTCAATTGCATTTCGCCCGGCTATGTCTGGACGCCCCTGGTCGAGAAGCAGATTCCCGATACGATGAAGGCGCGCAACATGACCAGGGAGCAGGTCATGCATGACGTCCTGCTCGCCGCGCAGCCCACCAAGCAATTCGTGACGGTCGAGCAGGTGGCCGCGCTCGCGGTCTTCCTGTGTTCGGACGCGGCGGCGCAGATCACCGGCGCGAACATTTCGATGGACGGCGGCTGGACCGCGGAATGAACAAGGCGAACAGTCCACCGGCCAGAAAACGGGTCAATCTCGCATTGCAGGGCGGAGGCGCGCACGGCGCCTTCACCTGGGGCGTTCTCGACGCTTTTCTGGCGGACGGACGCCTCGAGGTCGCGGCGATCAGCGGCGCGAGCGCCGGCGCGATGAACGCGGTCGTGTTCGCTGACGGTTTGCGCGAGGGCGGCGCCGAAGGCGCGCGCAAGCAGCTCGAACGTTTCTGGCGCGGGGTCTCGCTCGATGGCGAGATGAACAGTCAGCAACGCGATCTGTTCGATTCGTTTCTGGGCTTCTTGGATCCGCTGAAGATCGGCCAGAGCATCGCCGAAAATGCGGCGGCCTACATCTCGCCCTACCAGTCCAATCCGCTTGACATCAATCCGCTGCGCGACGTGGTGCAGCGGCTGGTCGATTTTCCCGCGCTGCGCGCGAGCGACCATCTGGAGCTTTTCATTTCCGCGACCTGCGTGCGCACCGGCAAGATCCACATCTTCCGCAGGCCCGAGCTGACGATCGACATGCTGATGGCGTCCGCCTGCCTGCCGACGGTGTTCAAGGCCGTGCAAGTCGGCGACGAATACTACTGGGACGGCGGCTATATGGGCAATCCCGCGCTGTTTCCGTTCTTCACGGAGACGGACGTCGAGGACGTGATCCTCGTCCAGATCAATCCAATCGAGCGCAAGGACATTCCCCATACCTCGCGCGAAATCCTGAACCGTCTGAACGAAATTACCTTCAATGCCGCGCTTCTCCAGGAATTCCGGGCGATCGACTTCGTCGCGCGCCTGATCGACGCCGGTCGTCTCGACGGCACGCACTACAAGAAGATGCGCATGCATCTGGTTGAGGGCGGGGCCGCGCTCGACGGCTATTCAGCCGAAACCAAGAACAATGCCGACTTCAACTTCTTCAAGGCGCTGTTCGCCATCGGCAGGAAAGCCGGCGAGACGTTTCTCGCCGAGCATTTCGATTCGATTGGCGTCAGGGGCACGCTCGAACTACAGGAATTGCTGGTATAAGCGTTCGCCGTCACGTCGGGGCGCTCCGCGCGCGATGATCGCCACCGCGGCCAAGTCGCCGGCCACGATATGATCGCTGACCCGGCCCTGTCAGGCGCCGGACTGAAACCGGAGCCCATATGTCGACGCCCGAACAGAATCACGCCGACCAGCTCGCCTACTGGAACAGCCCGGCCGGGGAGAAATGGCTGAAGCGGCAGGCCGAGACCGATGTCATGCTCGCGCCTGCGCAGGAGGCGGCCATCCTGCGCGCCGCGCCGCGCGCCGGCGAGCACGTCCTCGACATCGGCTGCGGCTGCGGCGCCTCGACGATCGAACTGGCCGAGCGGGTCGGCGGCGCGGGCCGAGTCGTCGGCGTCGACATATCGACCGCCATGCTCGAACATGCGCGGATGCGCGCGCTGAGCGTCCCGCAGGCCGAGACCTTGTGCGCCGACGCCGCGCGATTCTCCTTCCCGGCGGAAAGTTTCGACCTGATGTTCTCACGCTTCGGCGTGATGTTCTTCGGCGCCCCGGCCGCCGCCTTTGCGCATCTGCGCGGCGCGTTGAAGCCGGCCGGACGGATCGTGTTTACGTGCTGGCGCGGCATCGAGGAAAATCCGTGGATGCGCGTCCCGCTGCGCGCGGTCTGCAACCATGTGCCGCGGCCGCCGCGGCCGGGACCGGAGGAGCCCGGCCCCTATTCTTTCGCCGATCCCGCGCGCGTGACACGCATTCTGACAGCGACGGGCCTGGATGCGCCGCGCTTCACGAAATTCGATTTCGTCATCGATCTGGCCGGCGGACGCGGTCTCGATGCGGCGGTCGACAATGCGGCGTCGGTCGGCGCGGCGAGCGCGGCGCTGAACGACCAGCCGCAGCATCTGCGCGACGCGGCTCTGGACGAATTGCGCGCGACGCTTGCGCCGCTGGAGAAAGACGGACGTGTGCCGTTGGACGCCGCAGTATGGATCGTCGAGTCGGCGCGTGGGTAGTTCACAACATCTCCGTCGAGATCCACGGCGCGGCTGCCGTTGCGACAAGGCCGGATCGACCGGGCATGTCGATGTCGCGTGCGCGCGCCAGGCGCGCGTCGCGGCGGACCCGGTCGAATGACCGCGGCCATCGCCGACCGCGCCGCGTTCATCCGGGCCAACACGCGGCTTCTCGCCGTGCCGCACGCGCCGGAAATCGCGCTGCATCTGGCCGATGAGGCGACGGCGCTCTGGCAAAAGACGGAAGAGGAACTCGGCGAACTCGGCCTGCCGCCGCCATTCTGGGCCTTCGCCTGGGCAGGCGGGCAGGCGCTTGCGCGCCACATACTCGACGCGCCCTCGCTGGTCGCCGGCCGAAGCGTGCTCGATTTCGCGTCAGGGTCGGGCCTGGTGGCGATCGCTGCGGCGAAAGCGGGTGCACGGCGCGTCGAAGCGAGCGAGATCGACGTGTTCGCGATCGAGGCGATCGCCATCAACGCCCGCGCCAACCATGTCGCTGTCGAAACTCACGCCGGCGACATGATCGGAGCCGACGACGGCTGGGATGTCGTTCTGGCCGGCGACGTCTCTTACGAGCAGGATATGGCGCGGCGCGTCACCGACTGGCTCGAGGGTCTCGCCACCCGCGGCGCGATCGTCCTGATCGGCGATCCCGGCCGCTCCTATCTCGCACGCGAGAAGCTGGAGCCCATTGCCGAATACCGCATTCCCGTGACGCGCGCGCTCGAGGACGCCGAGATCAAGAAGACGCACGTCTGGCGGTTCAGGCCCACCGCGCCGGGCGGATCATAGAACGCCAGCGTCGCAACGCCTTCACACCGGCGCGCTATACGATGGCGGGTCTGGAACTTGCATGAATTTTAACGTCAAAATATGGAGCCCGTCATGAATATTATCGAGGACAAGGTCCGCAGACGTCTCGCGCCCTTCATCGCCGAGGGAAAAATCGCCGCGCCGCAGTTTTCGCAGCTCGTCGGAACGTCGGACGCCGCGCTGACGGTCAATGTGCGGCTCAAATCCGGACGGTCCCGCTCAGACGACGTCGAGGCTGCGCTGCATCACGCGATGCGCGATCTCGGCGCAACCGCTCAACTCGTCATCAACCCGGCCTAAAAACGCGCAGGCCGTTTCCGGCTCCGCTTTCGCGTATGCTCGTCTCCCGTTTCCGAAAGAGAGGGGAGAATCGAATGGACGACGAGATGCGGCCGGGCGAGATTTCCGTCGCCCTGCCGGCGGAGTTTGACGCCGGCCTCTACTTCATCGGCAGGATCCGGACGCCTTGGTCGAGCCGCGCCGAATGTCCCCGCCGCGGCGCTCACGACGGCCCCCTCTGCCGGATCGAGGTCGACGAGCGCTGGTGGCCGGCGCTGCGCGGCCTGGAAGGCCGCCGCTTCATCCAGGCGCTGTACTTCATGCATCAGGCGCGGCGTGATTTGCTGGTGCAGACGCCGCGCGGGAGGGAGACCCCGTTGGGAACCTTCGCGCTTCGCTCGCCTGTCCGCCCCAACCCAATCGCCTCCTCCGTCGTCCAGATCGAGGCGATCGAGCACGGAACAGTGATCGCCCGCGGATTCGATTGCATGGACGGCACACCTCTGATCGACATCAAACCACAGGACTGACGAGCCTCCCCGTTCCAATTTGATGCAGCGTTACTCATATTGTTAACCCTTCTGCCCAATCCTGGAGAGGCGATGCTGTCGAACCTGCGGAATTTCTTCGACGACCTGCGCGGCGCCGGGCCGCGACGTGAATTTGCGCCCGGCGACTACCGCGTCGCGGCGGCGGCGCTGCTGGTTCATATGGCGCATGCCGACGGCCACGTCGCGCCGCAGGAGCAGGCCCGCCTGCGCAAGATTGTGCGCGAACGTTTCGAACTCGACGCTGGCGCGGCGCGCCGTCTGATCGACCGCGCGGAGATGACCGAACGCGAGGCCATCGACCTCTTCCAGTTCACCAATGTGCTGAAACGCGCGCTCGACCAGCAGGGCCGCCTCGCCGTCGTCGAATTGCTGTGGGACATGGCCTATGCCGATGGCGCCGCCGACGAGATCGAGGAAAACGTCATCTGGCGCGTCGCCGAGCTGCTGGGCGTTTCGACCCGCGACCGCATGAACCTGAAACGCAAGGCCGCAGACGAAGGCCCTGAACCTGTGCCCACCAATCCATGGGCGGATGAAGGAGGCGGCATTTGAACGAGGATCGCAAGATTGCGCTGATCACCGGCGCATCGGAAGGGCTCGGCGCGGAGTTCGCGCGCCTGTTTGCAGCGCGCGGCCACGATCTGGCGCTGGTCGCCCGCCGTCAGGACCGGCTCGACGCGCTCGCGGATGAAATCGGCGGCGGCGGACGTCCGCGCCCGCTCGTCATCGCTCTCGATCTCACCGTCCCCGACGCGCCGGCGCAGCTTGCGGCGGAGCTGAAGGCCGCCGGCGCAAGCGTTCAATATCTGGTCAACAACGCCGGCTACGGACTCAACGGACCGTTCGGCGAGCTGCCGCTGGACGCACAGATCGGCATGATCGATCTCAACGTACACGCGCTGACGGCGCTCGCGCATGTTTTTCTGCCCGATCTCGAACGCAACCGCGGCGGCATGCTCAACCTGGCCTCGATCGCGGCCATGGCGCCGGGGCCGGGCATGGCGGTCTATTACGCCAGCAAGGCCTTTGTCCTGTCGCTGTCCGAGGCCCTGACCGAAGAACTGCGGCCACGCGGGGTGCGCGTGACCGCGCTTTGCCCGGGCCCGGTCGTCACGGGATTTCAGGAAAGGGCGGGCATGGCGCCGGAAACCTTGAAGCCGCCGCCCGGCGTCGCCGGCGCGCGCGAAACGGTCGAGGCCGGGTACAATGGCCTGATGGCGGGCCGCCGGGTCGTCACGCCCGGTCTGGTCAACCAGGCGCTGGCCGCTGGTCTGGCATGGATTCCGCATTGGATAACGCTGCCCCAACTGGCGGCGCGGCAGGCGCGCCGTGGCGGCGAGGCCGCAAAATGATCGCAAACCCCTGCGAAGGGTGGCAAGCTGACAAAAACGGAACCAACATGGCCTCAGAATCGAACCCGCGCCGCGTTCTGATCGTCCTGCACCAGGAACATTCGACTCCCGGACGAATCGGTCGCCTGCTCGTCGAGCAGGGCGCCGTCCTCGATATTCGCCGCCCGCGGTTTGGCGACCCTTTGCCCCAGACGATGGAGCGGCACGCCGGCGCGATCATTTTCGGCGGCCCGATGAGCGCCAACGATTCGGACGAGTGGTTGAAGCGCGAGATCGACTGGATCGCTGCGCCGCTGGCGGAAAGGAAACCGTTTCTCGGCGTGTGTCTGGGCGGCCAGATGCTCGCGCGCCATCTCGGCCGCCGGGTCTACAGTCTGGCGGACGGTTCCGCCGAGATCGGCTATTACCCGATCAGCCCGACCGCGGCCGGCGACGCCTCGTTCGGCGGCCCCATGCCGCGCATGGTCTATCAATGGCACCGCGAGGGGTTCGATCCGCCCGGCGACGCCACGCTGCTGGCCGAAGGGGACCAGTTCCCCACCCAGGCGTTTCTTTACGGACCGAACGCCGTGGCTCTGCAATTCCACCCGGAAGTCACCTACGCCATGATGTGCCGGTGGACGACGCGCGCGCATGAGCGCATGCAGTTGCCGAAGGCCAAGCCGCGGCAGGAACATCTGGACGGCTGGTTCCAGTACGACCCCGCGGTCGCCGCCTGGCTCGGCCGGTTCCTGCGGCAATGGCTCGAAAGCGGCGATGCGCGCGCGGCGCAGCCTGCCCTCGCCGACGCGCCGCCGCTGTTCGGCGAACTGTCGGTCGCCGCGCAGTAATTCGTCGCCGGCCGGCGGCCGCTGTCAATCCGTCATCACCAGCGCCCAGAACACCTTGTATCTCGCGCCCGGCGCATAGGCTGTCGCCACGCCCATCCGCCTCATCTTCGGATCGAGCATGTTGCGATTGTGCGGCGGCGAATCGCGCCAGCCCGAGAAAGCTTCGGCCAGCGTGTGATAGCCGGCCGAAACGTTTTCGACCGCCGTGTTCGTCCTGTAACCCGCCGCGTCGAGGCGCTGCGTCAGCGTGCCGTGCGCTGTATGGCTGATCGCGCCGGCGGCCGCCATGGCGCGCGCCTGATCTTCGGCCACGCGCTGGAGCCCCGGATCGACGACGAGCGCGCTCAGGCCCTTGTTGGTCCGGTAAAGCGACAGCATCGCGCGCGCAGCCTCCGCGTCGACGACTGCGCCGGGCGTCGCGAGCGAGCGATACATGGCCGGCTCGGCTATCTGGACCGGCGCCGGCGTCTCGGCGCAGGATCCGAGCGCCAGCGCGAGAGCGACGAAGGAAAACTTCAGGCCTTTGGTCATACGCGCTTGCTCGATCTCGTGTTCGCCCGCAACGCGCTTAGCGTCGCAGGTTCTAATTTCGGATGAATGCCGGATCAGCCGGACGCCGTGATCGCCCGCGCGACATCTTCGGCGGCGTGGCCCTGCAGCAGCACCTGCACGGTCGGCGTCGAGCCGACCGACATGCCGGCGGCGACGAAGGCGCCGAATATCTCGTAGTTCAGGTCGCTTTTCACGCGGCCGGAAACCTCGACGTCCTCAACGAAACAGATCAATTCGAATTTCAGTCCGGACGAATCGATCGAGACGAACAGCGTCGTCGGCGCAGGGATTTTGGCGACGTTTTCATGGCCCTTGGCCGCGCCGGTCATGATCTCCCGCACCTTCTCCGGGTCAACGCCCGTATTGAGGGTGACGGCGATCTTGATGCGGGCGACGCGGTCGTTGCGCACCCAGTTCTTGACGACGCCGGTGATGAGATTGGAGTTGGGAACGATCATGGTCGCCCGGTCGAATGTCTCGATCTCGGTCGCTCGCACGTTGATCTTGCGCACAAAGCCTTGCTCGTCGCCGATGACAACGAGATCGCCGACGCGCACGGCGCGCTCCCACAGCACGATCAGTCCCGACACGAAATTGTTGACGATCGATTGCAGGCCAAAACCGATACCGACCGACAGCGCGCCGGCGACTATGGCGATCTTGTCGAGTCCGAGACCCACATGCGCCAACGCCAGCGAGGCAGCGACAATGAACCCGATATAGCCGACGCTCGTGCGGATCGAATTTCGCAGGCCGGCGTCGAGGTTCGTCGCCGGCATCAGGCGTTGATCGAGCCATTCCTGAACGCCGCGGGTCGCCGCATAACCGAGCGCGAACAGGACCAGCGCGACGATGATGCTCGACGGCGAGACCGTCACGTCGCCGATACTGAAGCCGAAAAAGGCGCTGCGCAGCGCGCCGGCGAAATCGTCGGATTGCACGCCCCAGGGCGCGGCTATGGCGAAGGCGCCAATGCCGAGCAGCAGCAGTTGCGCCGTTCCCGACAGCAGGATGCCGAATTGCGTCAGCCCCTCGCGCCGGGCGCCGAGGTTGGCGACGAACATGCGGCCGAACCTCGTCTGGGGCTGGAACGCGTGTTCGATCGTTTCCGTAAGCAACGGCACGAGGATGAACAGCGCCGCAGCGACGCCCGCAATCCACACGACCTGGTCGGCGAGGAAGGACGCGAGCGGGATGTATCCCCACAGCGCCGCGATGGCGATGACGACGATCAAGGCCCAGGTCAGCAGCCGCAGCGCCCCTAACCAGCGCGGCGGTGCGACGATTTTCGGGCCGAGGCATTCCTCGTCCTCGTCCCTGTCCTCGCCGATGCCGAAGAGCGCGCCGCCGATGACCGCGGCGAAAATGAAGGCGCCCAATCCCTGCGTCGCTGCGGTCAGCGGCAACGACGCGCCGATGATTTCGTTCATCGAATCGATGATCTTGGCGACCGATACGACGATTGCGACGGCGATCGCCAGCCGTGACAGTCGTTCCGCCGGCGCGTCGGAGATCGCGATCAGACGCCAGTTTGGCCGGCTCGGCGCGAGCAGGCCGCGCGCCAGGCCCGCTGTCAGCGCAATGCGCGTCACGGCCTCCAGCAGGGATCGTTTGAGCGGCAGCAAGCGAGGTCCGATCAGGTCGAAAGCGTCCGCCAGCGCGAACAAGATCAGGATGGTCACGATCGGCGCGATCGCGGCGACAATCGCGACCCAGCAGGCGCCGAGCGCCCTGGCGAGGCGGTCCGGCTCGTGAACGCTCGGCTCGCGCGACAGAATCCGCTGAACGAGGCGATAAAGCGGAATGTTGAGGAGCGCGACAAGCGCCACGAGGCCCAGGAAAGCCGGCCCGCGCCAGCCCGCCAGCTTGTCTGGCAGGCTCGAAACGAAATCGCCGCCGACATAGTCGAGCGCGCGCACATCGCCGCCGATCTCGTCGGCCACCTTGCCCCACAGGTTCGGCGAAACGATGCCGCGGGATCTCTGGAACAGGGCGCTGACGAAAATGGCGCGCCGTCGCGACACGATCGCATTGTCCGTCTGCTCGATCTGGAGCGCGAGCAGGCGGGCGCGTTTCAGCGATTCGTCCATTGCGTTGTAAATGCGCTCCTGCTCGGCCCGGTCGGCCGTCACGCTCGGACTTTCCGGCGGCGCCTTCGCATCGGGTTTGGGTCCAAGCTGATCGAGCCGCGCTTTCGAGTTGGCGAGCCGAGGAGTCAGTATGTCGATCGCCGACTGCACATCGGCGGCGGCAGGGTCGAGCTGCGCGTTCAACTCCAGCAGGGCCGCGTCGTCGAGCGAATCGCGCTTCAGCGCCGCCAGCGCCTGTTCGAGCCGCCCCTTCGCCTTGTCGATCAGGGCGACGGGATCTGGCCGGTCCGGCGCGGGCGCCGCCGGCTGGCCGAGCGGTGCAATCTGCGGCGGCGCCGTCGCGTCCTGCGCATGCGCGAGCGAGGCGCCGCCAAGCGCGAACGCAACTGCGGCAAGGCGCATCATGCGGGTGAGGAACTGCAACATCGCGTCAGCCAGTGATTCGAACAGGATCCAGTATCGCGCCGAAGCACGATGGCGCGAACTCGACTGCCACCATCAGCCTGAATGCGGCTTTCCTGCGGCCTCGCGATAGGCATGGCTGCGGCCGGCCGGATCGGTCAGGCGCCAGTCGCCCGCGCCTTCCTGCGTTGCGGCCTGCGCATTCAACGCGATCTTGCCGTAGCCGCCGGGTATGTCCAGCACATAGGCCGGCCGCGCGAGACCCGACAGCCGCGCCATCGTCCGGGCGACGATGATGCGGCCTTCGGCGATCGGTAGCCGGAAGTGCGCAGTGCCCGGCGCCAGATCGGGATGGTGCAGGTAGTAGGGCTTGATTCTCGCCTCGACGAAGGCGCGCATGAGCGCAGCGAGCGTCTCCGGGTCGTCGTTCACGCCGCGCAGCAGCACGGTCTGGCTTACGAGCGGAACGCCCGCATCGATCAGAAGCCTGCATTTTTCACGCGCAAGAACAGTCAATTCGCGCGGGTGATTGGCGTGGATCGCGACCCATGTCGTCGCGCCGTCCGCTTTCAGCGCGCCGATCATCTCCGGCGTCACGAGTTCGGGCGCGGCCACGGGAACGCGCGTGTGGACGCGCACGATCTTCACATGATCGATCGCCGCAATTGCAGCGATTGCGGCCTGAAGCCGGCGCGGCGACAGCGCGAGGGGATCGCCACCGGTGAGAATGACCTCCCAGATGTCAGAACGCGCTCGGATGTAATCCAGCGCGGCGTCAAAAGCGTCCGGCGACAGCATCCCGCCCTTGGCGGCGCCCACCGTCTCGCGCCGGAAGCAGAACCTGCAATACACCGGGCACGCCGACACGAGCTTGAGCAGCACGCGGTCGGGATAGCGGTGGACGAGGCCCTCGCAGGGACTGTGCGCATCGTCGCCGATCGGATCGGCCAAGTCGAGCGGGTCGGGCCTCAGTTCGCGCGCGTCGGGCACAAATTGGCGAGCGATTGGATCGGCCGGATCGGCGCGATCGACCAGTCCCGCGAGGTACCCGGTCATTGCCGCCGAATAACGCCCGGTCACGCGGCCGAGCGCATCCGCGTCCTCGGGGACGGCGAGACCTGCGGCGATAAAATCGGTCGCCCGCGTCAGGGGTCCGGGACGGGACCGTCCGGCGCTCACGCGGCCCCCCTCGTCGCCACCGGCGTCCACAGCACCTGCTCGATCCGTTCCGCGCCCGCCGCCAGCATCACGAGACGGTCGAAGCCGAGCGCGACGCCGCTCGCCTCCGGCATGATTTCGAGCGCGGCGAGGAAATCCTCGTCGAGGGGATAGGAGTCGCCCCATCGGTTCTGCTTCAGCCGCATCGCTTCCGTGAACCGCCGCCGTTGCTCGACCGCGTCGACCAGTTCGCCGAAACCATTGGCGAGCTCCACGCCGCAGGCGTAGAGCTCGAACCGCTCGGACACGCGCGGATCGTCGAGTTTCAGCCGAGCGAGCGCCGCCTCGCGGGCCGGGTATTCCGTCAGGAACGTCAGGCGCCCGCGCCCGAGCTGCGGCTCGATCCGGGACGACAGGATTTTCGAGAACAGGTCGGACCAGTCATCGTCGGCCGCCACGCGCATCCCGAGCGTCTCGCAGGCGCGCGCGAGGGCGTTCCGATCGTCGAGCGCGGCCATCAGATCGACTCCGGCATGGACGGCGAACGCCTCCGCGACCGTCACGATTTCCGGCGGCGCGAACGGATCGGCCATCGCGCCGCGCCAGGTCAACGCTCCGGCGCCGGCGGCCTTTGCGGCGAGCCGCGCCAGCGCCAGGCAATCAGCCATGATCGCGGCATAAGGCTCCCGCGCCCGGTACCATTCGAGCATGGTGAATTCCGGGTGATGCAGGGCGCTGCGTTCCCGGTTCCTGAACGCGCGGGCGAAGGTGAAAATGCGGATTTCGCCGGCGGCCAGCAGCTTTTTGCAGGCGAATTCGGGCGATGTGTGCAGGTAGAGTCGGCTTGATTCGCCCTCGGGGCCGGTCAGGTCCGTCGCGAAGGCCGACAGGTGGGCCTCATTGCCCGGCGACGTCTGGAGGCAAGCTGTTTCGACCTCCTCGAAGCCGTTTTTTTCGAAAAAACGGCGGCAGGCCCGGCCAATACGGCCGCGAGCCTTGAGAAATTCGCGGCGATCGGCATATACGTGCGGCGCCCACCAGGGCGAACCTTCGACCATCAGATCATTCTTTGGTTGCGGCAGGACGGCGTCTTACGGAGGCGGCTCCTGAAGACCGGCGGCAATCTAGTCCGGGCGTCCGCAGCCAGCAAATCGAGGACAAGACGTGAGAGTCATCGCCAGCTCCATCCGCAAGGGCAACATCATCGAGCGGGAGGACGGCCAGCTTTATGTCGTTCTTACCGCCGAAAGCTTCCACCCCGGCAAGGGCACGCCGACCACCCAGATCGACATGCGCCGCCTGTCCGACGGCGTGAAGATTTCGGATCGCTACAAGACGACAGAACAGGTCGAGCGCGCCTTCGTCGAGGACCATGACTTCTCGTACCTCTACGAGGACGCCGACGGCTTCACCTTCATGAACGACGAGAACTTCGAGCAGGTGATCGTCACCAGGGACACGATCGGCGACCAGGCCGTGTTCCTGCAGGAAGGCATGAAGGTCATCCTGTCGATGTTCAACGGCGTCGCCGTCGCCATCCAACTGCCGCCGCGCGTGACGCTCGAAGTCGTCGAAACCGAGCCGGCGATCAAGAATCAGACGGCATCCTCGTCCTACAAGCCGGCCATTCTCTCCAATGGAGCGAAATGCATGGTGCCGCCGCACATCCAGACCGGCACGCGCATCGTCGTGCAGACGGAAGACGGCTCCTACGTCGAGCGGGCCAAGGACTGACGTCGCTCGATCGCGGGCGCGTTTCGCCGCCTCTGCGCCCGGCTCGCCTGCGGCTCACGCCGCTGGCTTCGCAGCCTGCTTTTTCCTGGCTTTCTCGGCGGGAGGCTGGACGCCCCTGGCTGCGACCAGCGCCGCGTGGTCCTGCTTCGTCTGCTTCGCGTAGCGCATGGCGAACGAAGCCATGGCGTCGTCGAAGGCTTCGCTCTTGCCGAGATAACCGGCGATGACGGCCGGGTCGCCCGAGCGGGCGTGCGCGCGCGCCAGCGTGCGACCGCACAGGCGCGCATAGGCCGGCAACGCCTCTCCTTCCAGCAGCTCGCTGACCGAGCCGAGGTGACGGTTCTTCAACTGGCGTACATAGAATTGCCGATTGGTCGCCGGATCGTCGACCCAGCCGAGGAAGACATCGCTCGCCGCCTGCAGGATGCGCTGGCCCTCGACGACGCGCAGACCCTGATCCGCGGTCCAGGCTGACGACGGCGCGATGCGTTCGAGCACGGAGTGCAGCGCCTCCTTGATCTGGAGGAACAGGGGCTCGCTGTCGCCGGACATGAACAGGCCGATCGCGCAGAACGTGCCGACCGAACCGACGCCCACCACCTTGAAGGCGAAATCGACAAGCGCGTAACGCGACAGGATCGCGGCGCGTTCGGGTGAAAGCGTCGAGAGATAGCGCGCGAAGGTCTTTTCCGCGTCGATGGAGACGCCGCTGTCGGCGGCTCCGAGGTGAAAGATGGTTTCGTCGCGATCCGCAATGCGCGCGACGCCCTTGGACGAGGCGACGAGATGCGGGAAATTGTCGTCGCGGTCGAGTTCCGGCCCTACCTTCATCAACATGGCCCGCAGCTTCTGCGACAGGCGCGGATCGGAGAAGGACGCGATCTGCGCCGGCAGATCGATCCGGCTGTGCCAGATTTCGAGCGGCGACAGAACAGCCAGATCCTGGACGTGCCGGCGATAGGCGGCCGCAGCGCTGGCTGCCACCGCCCGCGCCTTGCGGTCCGAAAAGCCGCCCGCCTGCGCCGCAACGGCGACGCTGGCCGCAAGCCGTTTCAGATCGAAGGTGAAGTCGACGTTCGGCAGCGTCTCGTCGAAATCGTTGATGTCGAACAGCACATTGTCTTCGGGCGAGGGGAACGCGCCAAAATTCATGAGATGACAGTCGCCGCAGCCCTGCACGGGCGCGCCCGCCTTCGGCTCGCCGATGAGATCGGCCGCCATCACCGCCGCCGCCCCGCGCAGGAAGGCGAATGGCGACGCCGTCATGCGCGCGTAGCGGATGTGCAGCAGCCTGGCGATGCGCGATGGGTCCGTCTCGGCGAGAATCGCGACTGGATCGCGTTCATGTCGGCCGGCGAAATCGCCATGCTTTTCCCGCGGGCTCGCCTTGCGCAGAGCCTTGCCGCGCGCATAGCGGTCGCGACGGCTGGCGACGGCCGGCGTGGGGCCGCCGGCTTTTTCCGCATCATTGGTCATGGCCGAGCTCCGTCACACAGCATTCATGAGGTTGTAACGGAATCCGATGTCACAACCTAGATCACGCCTGTGGGACCGGTTAACGCGCCCGGTCAGTCGAACACCACCACGCCGCGCGCGACGCCGCCCTTGCGCAATTGCTCGAAGCCCTCGTTGATTTCATCGAGCCTGTAGGTGCGCGAGATCAGCGTATCGAGGTCGATTTTCCGGTCCATATACAGGTCGGCGAGGATCGGGAAGTCGCGGTCGGGCTGCACGGAGCCGTAGAACGAGGACGACAGGGTCTTTTCCTGGAACACCATGGCGGCCGGCGAAATGCCGGCGCGCACGGCCACTGAAGGTATGCCCACCATGGTCGCCCGCCCGCCCGCGCACAGGCAGTCGACGATCTGCAACACGGTCGCCTCGCTGCCGATGGCGTCGAAGGCGTAGTCGACGCCGCCGCCGGTGATCGCGCGCACGGCCTTCGTCACATTCTCTGTCTTGCCGTTGATCGTGTGCGTTGCGCCGAACTGCCGCGCATACTCGAGCTTGTTGTCGAGCAGGTCGACCGCGATGATCTTGCCCGCGCCGACGAGGCGCGCGCCCTGCACGATGTTGAGGCCGACGCCGCCGCAGCCGACCACCAGCACGCTCGCCCCCGCCTCGACCCGGGAATGGCGCGTGACGGCGCCGATGCCGGTCGCGACCGAGCAGCCGATCAGGGCGGCGACCGTCCACGGCAGATCCTTGCGCACCGGCACGAGGTTTTCGGTCGAACACACCACCTGCTCACGGAAGGTGCCGATGCGCGCCATCTGGTAGACGGGCTCGGCCTTGTAGCTCATCCGCGTCGTGCCGTCGGGCATCAGGAAGCCGGGCGACGCGTGGCCGTTGCACAGCACGGAACGGCCGGAATTGCAGTAGCGGCAATGGCCGCAATGCGAGGCGAAGGAGAAGATGACGTGGTCGCCGACCGAAACGTGCGACGCGCCAGGGCCAACCTCCTCGACGACGCCCGCCGCCTCGTGGCCCGGCACCAGCGGCAGTTTCGCCGGCCAGTCGCCGTTCATCATGTGCCAGTCGCTCATGCAGACGCCGGACGCTTTCATCCGCACCCGCGCTTCGCCCGCTTTCGGCGCCTCCATGTCCAGATCGAGGATCTGCAAAGGCTTGTTGATTTCAGTGAGGACGGCGGCCTTCATTTCATACCTCTCGCGGCGATTGCGCCGCAGATTGATCGGCCGGGCGCCCGCGCGTCAAGGGCCGAGGCCATGGGCAAGGCGGTCAGCATGGCGCAGGCGGCGCTCGTGACGAGGCCGCAGGCGCCGGGCGCGGGATTCCGCGACACCGCGCCGAACCGCCTTTGCTTTTTTCCATTTTTCCGGCAAGAAGCGCGGCGACGGTCCCGTAGCTCAGCAGGATAGAGCAGCGGTTTCCTAAACCGAAGGTCGGGGGTTCGACTCCCTCCGGGACCGCCACTCGCGTTTCAGTCGGCCGGACCTGCGGCGATTCCGGGCTCGGTCATGTGCGCCGCGCCACCAAATCGCCGTTAACGAACGCTTCACCATGACCTGCTGTTTTCGCCCGGAAGGACAGATCGCAGAGTGAGCTACCTCGAACCGCCGCCAATGCCCGCGCCCGTCGTCGTCATAAAGGACGTCGGCGGACTCGTCACGGACTATCAGGCCCGCACCGAACTCTACCGTGCGCAGAACCGCGAGGTCCGGCTGCACGAGTGCCGCTCGGCCTGCACGCTCGCCCTCTCCCTGCCGAACGTCTGCGTCTATCCGGATTCGACCCTGAAATTCCATCAGGCCTATAACGAAATCACGAAAGAGGCCGATCTCGGCGTTTCCGGTCAGCTCTGGTCCGCCTATCCGCCCGCGGTGCGCGAAAAGCTGGGCTCGCTGACGCGCGCTTACAAGATCCTGCACGGCTCGGATCTGATCGCGCTCGGGCTTCGCAATTGCAACGCGCCGTCCAGACCGCCGGAGATCATGATCGCGAAAGCTCGCCTGACGCCGGCGCCGGCGCCGGCGCAGGGCGGAGAATTCTTCCAGTCCATGCAATCGACGGTCGCGTCGCTGTTCGGCGCGCCCCCGACGCCCGCCGCCGGGCCGTCGCGCCCGCGGAGCGCCCACGGGGCTGCGCCGCCCGCGCTGCGGACCGCCGCCGAGATTCCCCTGCCGCCGGCGCGCCCGCCCCTGATCGCTCTCGCGCCAACGCTTGCGCCGGCCACACGGAAATCGACGCCGGCCTATCTGCGCCCAATTCCCGGCTCCGCGCCGATTCTCGAGACCCGCTTCGTCCCGCTGGCGGTCGCCCGCGCCAGGCTTGCTTCCGCCGGCGGGTGATTTCTGCTAGCCAGACGGCATGGAAAACGTCGCTCATCTCGCCGACGCGCGCGGCGGCGCCGAACTCGAACGCCAGATGCGCGCCCTCGGGCGCGCCGCCCGGGTCGCCGCGCGCACCCTAGCGCTTTCGTCGGGCGCGGCGCGCAACGCGGCCCTGCTGTCGGCCGCCGTTGCGCTGCGCCAGCGCCGTGCGGAAATTCTCGCCGCCAATGCGCAGGATTTGGCCGACGCCAGGGCGCGCGGCACAGCCGGCTCGTTCATCGACCGTCTCACGCTGGACGAATCCCGCGTGGAAGCCATGGCGCGCGGTCTTGAGGACATCGCCTCCCTGTCCGATCCGGTCGGCCGCGTTCTGGCGCGGTTCGAGCGGCCGAACGGGCTCAGGATCGAGCGCGTGGCGACGCCGCTCGGCGTCATCGGCGTGATCTACGAAAGCCGGCCGAACGTCACCGCCGACGCTGGCGGCCTCTGCCTCAAGGCCGGCAACGCCGCAATCCTTCGCGGCGGATCGGAGAGCTTCCGCTCGACGCAGGCGATTCACGGCTGCCTCGTTGAAGGACTGCGCGCCGCGGGTCTGCCGGATGCGGCGATCGCGCTGGTGCCGACCCGCGACCGAGCCGCCGTTGGCTGCATGCTCGCCGGTCTCGACGGCGCGATCGACGTGATCGTTCCGCGCGGCGGCAAGAGCCTGGTCGCGCGCGTGCAGCACGAAGCGCGCGTGCCGGTATTCGCGCATCTCGAAGGCATCGTGCACATCTACGTCGATCGCGCCGCCGATCTCGAAAAGGCGAAAAAGATCGTCCTCAACGCCAAGCTGCGACGCACTGGAATCTGCGGCGCGGCCGAGACGCTGCTGATCGACCGCGCCTGCGCCGCGACGCATCTGGCGCCCCTCGTGACAATGCTGCTTGACGCGCAGTGCGAAGTGCGCGGCGACGAGGCGACGCTGGCGGCCGATCCGCGCGCCAGGCCGGCGCGCGAAGAAGACTGGCGCACGGAATATCTTGACGCGATCATTTCCGTGCGCGTGGTCGACGGCCTCGACGCGGCGATCGAACACATCGAGACCTACGGGTCGCATCACACCGACTGCATCCTGACCGAGGATGCAGCGACGGCCGCGCGCTTTCTGAACGAAGTCGATTCGGCGATTGTCCTGCACAACGCCTCGACGCAATTCGCCGACGGCGGTGAATTCGGCTTCGGCGCGGAAATCGGAATCGCGACCGGCCGCATGCACGCGCGCGGTCCCGTGGGAGTCGAGCAACTCACCAGCTTCAAATACATCGTGCACGGCGACGGGCAGGTCAGGGCGTGAGCAGCCGCGTCGCGCGTCGCAGCGCGACCCTCGTTCGCGCGCGCGCCGCGCGGCCGGAAGGGGACGCTGTTTCGTGACGGCCTGCCTCCCGCCCCACTATCCCGGAATGCGCGTCGGCCTGTTCGGCGGCACGTTCAACCCGCCGCACGCCGGCCACCTGCTTGTCAGCGAGATTGCGCTGCGGCGGCTCGGGCTCGATCGCATCTGGTGGCTGGTCACGCCCGGAAATCCTCTCAAGTTGAATTCGGGCCTGCCGCCGCTGTCCGATCGCGTCCACGCCGCACGACGCCTCGCGCGCGATCCGCGCATCGTCGTCACCGGCGTCGAGGCGGACATCGGCACGCGCTACACCTACGACACGGTCGCCTGGCTCGTGCGCCGTGCGCCCGGCGTGAAATTCGTCTGGATCATGGGCGCCGACAATCTGGCGCAATTCGACCGCTGGCAGCGATGGACGGATATAGCCGCGCTCGCGCCGATCGCCGCCATCGACCGGCCGGGCGCAAGCCGCGCCGCCGGCGCAGCCCGCGCCACGCACTGGTTTTCGCGCTGGCGCCTCGCGGAAAACGACGCGCGCAAATTGCCGGCCCTTGCGCCGCCCGCCTTCGTGTTCCTGCACGACCGCCGCATCGATCTATCATCGACGCGGCTGCGCGAACACGGAAATCCGCCGCAGGGCGATTGAATTTTTCCGAATCACGATCCATGTTCGGGGTGCGGCGCGGAGCGTCGCGCCGCGACACGAGAGGACGCAGCACTGACATCAGTCGCTCTTCCGGAAACGGGCCGTGCGCCCATTTCTCCGGCCTCGGGGCCTTCGGGACTTCGGGCCGCCGCGCAGGACACCCTGCAAAACTCACTCCTGCAAAAAATCCTGGACGCCCTCGACGATTCCAAGGCGGAAAACATCGCTGTGATCGACCTGGCCGGCAAGACGACGCTGGCGGACGGCATGGTGATCGCCTCGGGTCGTTCGAACACGCATGTCGGCGCCATTGCCGAGCGCGTCATCAAGGCGTGCAAGGAAATGGGCGTCGCCGCGCCGAGGGTCGAGGGCATGCCACACAACGACTGGGTTCTGGTCGATGCGGGCGATCTGATCGTCCATATCTTCAGGCCGGAAGTTCGGCAGTTCTACAATCTCGAAAAGATGTGGAGCGGCGACAGGCCGAGCGACCGCCCTTCGCCGAAGCACGCGGCGCCGAATCCGGGCGCGCATCGCGCGGATTGACCGGGAGCGCGCATGCGCCTGACTCTGGCCGCGGTCGGCCGCCTCAAGGCCGGCCCCGAGCGCGATCTCGTCGCGCGCTACGTCGAGCGCATCGCAACGACCGGCAAGGGCGTCGGGCTGTCCGAACTCGCGCTGCGCGAAACTGAAGAGAGCCGCGCCCGGCGCGCCCAGGACCGCAAGACCGAGGAGGCGGGCGCGCTGCGCGTCCTGACGCCGGCCAGCGCCAGGACAATCGTCCTCGATGAGCGCGGCGGATCGATGACCAGCGACCGTTTCGCCGGTCAGATTGCCGCCTGGCGCGATTCCGGCGTGCGCGATCTGTGTTTCCTCATCGGCGGCGCTGACGGTCTTGACCCCGCGTTGCGGGACGAGGCGGCGCTCGCCCTGTCGTTCGGCGCTCTCACCCTGCCTCACCAGCTCGTGCGCGTGCTTTTGGCTGAACAGGTCTATCGCGCGATTTCCATCCTCTCCGGCCACCCCTATCATCGCCAGTGAAAACCGATTCGCGCCGCATTGCTGGCGCAATCTCAGGATTATTGCAGGTCACGCCAGATTTTCTTCGGCCTACGCAGGACGCTTTTGCCGCCAGCCCTATCGTTGCCGCGCCGTCTGTCCGTTTTCAGCGCCTGCGCTGCCCTGGCGCTGGCGGTTGCGCCGGCGCGCGCCGAACAAGGCGTCGAGCCGCCATCGTCGGATGAGGTCGGCGGCAAGAAACTCGAACTGCGCGGCGTCGAGGACACGATCAGTTCCTCGGCCGCGCAGCGCACCGCGCTGGAGCGTGATATCGAATCAGTCCGCGCCGATCGCGCCAGGCTCAGCGCAGCCCTGCTGGACGCGGCCGCCAGGATCGAGGCTGCGGATGCGCGGCTGGCCGACACCGAACGGCGCCTCGATACGCTCACGGGCAGCGAGGAAGCTATCAAACGGTCGCTTGACGGCCGCAAGGGCGTGGTCGGCGAGGTGCTCGCCGTGCTGCAGCGCATGGGCCGCCGCCCGCCGCCAGCGATTCTGGTCAAGCCCGAGGATATGCTGGAGGCGATCCGGACCTCCATGATGCTCGGCGCGGTGCTGCCGGAATTGCGATCCGAAACCGAAGCGCTCGCGGGCGATCTCAAGGAACTGGTTCGTCTGCGCGACTCGATCGCCGGCGAACGACGAAATCTGGCGAGCGAACGCGCCACGATCGAAGCAGAGCGGAAGCGACTGTCGGCTCTCGTCGACGCCCGCCAGAAATCGCTCGGCGAAGCGGAAGCGGCGCTGGCCGAGGAGCAGAAGCGCGCCGCCGAACTCGCGCTGCGGGCGACCAGTCTCAAGGATTTGATCAGCCGCATGGAGAGCGAGAGCGTCGCCGCCCGCAAGGCCTCCGATGAGGCCCGCAGGGCCGACGAGGCTCGCCAGAAGCAGGCCGCCCTCGAATCCTCCGACCAGCGGGCCGGATCCGCCGCCGCGCCGTTCAAGGATCCCGCGCGCCTCGCCCCGGCCGTCGCCTTTTCCCACACCAAAGGACGGCTGCCGCTGCCCGCCAGCGGCGACATCGTCAGAACGTTTGGCGCACAGGACGGATTCGGCGGCGCGGAAAAGGGCCTGTCGATCGCCACGCGG
The DNA here is from genome assembly GCA_021781815.1 of Pseudomonadota bacterium. Classification (GTDB taxonomy): domain Bacteria; phylum Pseudomonadota; class Alphaproteobacteria; order Rhizobiales; family Beijerinckiaceae; genus JAJXWB01. The sequence goes on from JAJXWB010000007.1 coordinate 45,684, forward strand.
CAGAAGGGCGTCGTTGTTTCGCCGGCCGACGGCTGGGTGATGTACGCCGCGCCATACCGGACATACGGCCAGTTGCTGATCGTCAACGCCGGCGACGGCTACTATGTCGTTCTGGCGGGTATGGAACGGACGAACGTCGCGATCGGCCAGTTCGTGCTCTCGGGCGAGCCCGTGGGCGTCATGGGCGACGGCGCGACGCGCACGGCGTCCTCGACCGCCATTGGCGCGAGCCAGCCCATACTCTATGTTGAGTTCAGAAAAGACGGCGTCCCGATCGACCCTGGGCCGTGGTGGGCAAAACCCGAAATCAAGAAGGTTCGTGGATAATGCGCAAGGTTAGTCTCGTCCTGGTAGGGGCCGTCATCGGCGCGTCCGCGGTCGCGGTCGGCCAGCAGGCCCATACGTTTGGTTTTTCGGCGCGCGCGTCTGTGTCCGACACATACCGCAGCCTCAATCTGTTCGGCGACGTCTTCGAAAAGGTCCGCTCCGATTACGTCGAGAAGCCGGACGACCAGAAGCTGGTCGAATCCGCGATCAACGGCATGCTGACCTCGCTCGATCCGCATTCGAGCTACATGGACGCCAAGAGCTTCCGCGACATGCAGGTGCAGACGCGCGGCGAATTTGGCGGCCTCGGCATCGAGGTCACGCAGGAGGACGGAATCGTCAAGGTCGTGACCCCGATCGACGACACGCCAGCTTCGCGCGGCGGCGTTCTCGCCGGCGACCTGATCGTGGCGATCGACGGCGAAAGCGTCCAGGGCATGACGTTGAACCAGGCGGTCGACAAGATGCGCGGCGCGGTCAACACGCCGGTCACGCTGACCATCGCGCGCGGTCCCAAGAAGGACAAGCAGGACATCAAGCTCACCCGGGCGGTCATCCAGATCAAGTCGGTGCGCTGGCGCAAGGAAGGCGACGACATCGGATATATCCGCATCACCCAGTTCAATGAGCAGACCTACGACGGCGTGAAGGCGGCAATCCAGAAGTTCCAGCAGGAAATCCCGGCCGACAAGTTCAAGGGATACGTTCTCGACCTGCGCAACAATCCGGGCGGCCTGCTCGACCAGTCGGTCGCGGTCTCCAATGCCTTCCTCGACCGCGGCGAGATCGTGTCGACGCGCGGCCGCAACGCCGACGAGACGCAGCGCTACAATGCGCGGCCCATCGACATCTCCAAGGGCAAGCCGCTGGTCGTGCTCGTCAACGGCGGATCGGCCTCGGCGTCGGAAATCGTCGCCGGCGCGCTGCAGGACCACAAGCGGGCGATCGTGCTCGGCACGCGCTCGTTCGGCAAGGGCTCGGTGCAGACCATCATTCCGCTCGGCCAGAACAACGGCGCGCTGCGACTGACGACTGCGCGCTACTACACGCCGTCGGGACGTTCGATTCAGGCCAAGGGCATCGAGCCGGACGTGATCGTGATGCAGGACGTGCCCGACGAGCTCAAGGGCAAGGACGATCTCAAGGGCGAGGCGTCGCTCAAGGGCCATCTGAAGAACGGCGATGACGAGAAGCAGGGCTCGCAGGCCTATGTCCCGCCGGACGCCGCCAAGGACAAGCAACTGATCGCCGCCGACGAACTGCTGCGCGGCGTGAAGACGGCGGCCCAGCTCAGCCACCCGGCGCCCGCACCGGCGGCGACGCCGGCGCCGGCGGTCGAGGCCCCGAAGGGGACTTTGCCCGACGCCAAAACGCTCGATGTGAACAAGCCCGCCGCGGCGCCTGAAAAGAAGGACTGATTTTCGGGAAGCCGGGGACGCCTTTGAGCCACACGCCTCGACGCGCCCGGCCCGCATGACCAATATGCGGGCCGGGCGTCTGATTCGCGGACGTCTGATTCGGGCGCCGGAGCGCTCGTGAACGCGGCGGCGGGGGACAGCGGCGGCATGGCTGACGAACTCCACCAACCTCTCGGCCAGGGACGGCCGGATGGCGATACGGGAGACGCTCGCCCGGCGTCCGCGCTGCGTTGGTCTGCGCGGGCGATCCTGTATGGCGCGCTCGGTTGCGCCGCCGGCGCCGCCGGACTTTACGCCGCCAGATATGGCGATCCGAACGGAGGCTATCCGCGCGTCGTCGCCAGGATCGAACCCCTGAAACCCGCGCCGGCGCCTGCTGTCGCAGCCAGAGACGGCGAGCCGACCGGCAGCGTCGAGGCGCGCCACGGCGACCGACAGACCGGGCAGGAGGTCGAGCGCGCCTCCGGCGTGAAGGTGACGCGCGCCGGCGGCGGCGACGCGCCGGGCGCGCTGATCATTCAGCTCGACGAGGCTGCGGGCGTGCGGCTCCAGCCCGCGCCGGACAAGCGCCTGATCGAACACGACCGGCTCGGCCTGCTGCCGCGCATCGGCCCCGATGGCGCAAGGCCGTCCGACGTTTACGCGCGCCCCGTGGTGATGTCGCAGAAACTCAGAAGCGGGGCGCCGCGCATTGCGCTGATCGTCGGGGGCCTCGGCCTGTCGCCGACGACGACGCAGGCCGCGATGGAGAAACTGCCGGCCGGGATCTCTTTCGCCTTCGCGCCCTACGGCGCGGATCTCGCATCGGCGGCGGCGAGCGCGCGCGACGCAGGCCATGAAATCTTTCTGCAAGCGCCGATGGAGCCGTTCGACTACCCGCAGAACAATCCGGGCCCGCATACGCTGACTGTCAAATCCTCGCCTGAGGAGGAAAGCGCGGACCTGCGCTGGCTGATGAGCCGTTTCGTCGGCTACGTCGGCGTCATCAATTATCTCGGCGCGCGTTTCACGTCCGTCGAGGCGGCGCTGACGCCCGTTCTGCGTGAACTGGCCGCGCGCGGCGTGGCTTTCGTCGACGACGGATCGTCGCCGCAATCCTTGGCGCCCGCCATCGGTTCCCACGTCGACGCCGAGATCGCGCGCGCCGACATCGTCCTCGACGCCGATCCCAGGCCAGACGCGATCGAGAAGGCGCTCGGCGATCTCGAAACGATCGCCCGCCAGAAGGGTTCTGCGCTGGGAGTAGCCAGCGCCATTCCCCAAAGTCTGGAGCGGATCGCGCGTTTCGCCCGCGGTCTTGAACAGCGCGGGATCGCGCTCGTGCCGGCCAGCAGTATGTTTTCGCGCAAAGGCGACGCGCAGGCGGAGGCCAGACGCCCGTGAGCCAATCGCTTCCTTACCGCCCCTGTGTCGGCGTGATGCTCGTCAACGCGCAGGGACTGGTATTCGTCGGACGACGCCGCAACAAGCGGCAACCCGAACATGTCTCGCCTGGCCACGAATGGCAGATGCCACAGGGCGGCATCGACCCGGGCGAGACGCCTTACGCGGCCGCCCTGCGCGAGTTGCACGAGGAAACCAACGTGCGCTCGACAGAGTTGATTGGCGAGGCGCCGGACTGGTATTCCTACGATTTGCCGACCAGCGTGATAAAGAAGAACTGGCGCGGCGGCTATCGCGGGCAGACGCAGAAATGGTTTGCGCTGCGCTTCACCGGCGACGACAGCGAAATCGACATTCACGACCCCGGCCCCGGCCACAAGCCGGAGTTCGACGGCTGGAGATGGGAGCGCATCGACAGGCTTCCGGATCTGATCATCCCGTTCAAGCGGCAGGTCTACGAAAACGTTGTCAGGGTTTTCGCGCCGCTGGTCGCGCGGGGATGATCGACCACGTTTCCGTCGCCGTCGGCGATCTCGCGCGAAGCGCGGCGTTCTATGAGGCCGCGCTCGCGCCGCTGGGTTACAAAAAGCTCGTCGTGCGCGAGCGGATAATCGGATTCGGCAAAGATCATTCCGAACTCTGGATCAATCTGCGCGAAAATCTTCTGCACGCGCCGCACGGCTCTGGCGCGCATGTCGCGTTCCGCGCGCGCAGCGCGGACGCCGTCCAGCAGTTTCACGCCGCAGCGCTCGCGCGCGGCGGCGCCGACGACGGCGCGCCGGGCCGGCGCCCTTACGGCTCCGGCCCGAACGTCTATTACGCCGCCTTCGTCCGCGATCCCGACGGCAACCGGATCGAAGCGGTCGCCTTTCTGCCGCCGGACTGATTTCAGGCCGGCCGCAAGCTCGATCTTGTCAGTCCGATCGCCTGCGCGGCGCCGATCGCCGCGACCACGGCCGCCTGTCCGACGATGGCGGTGACGCCTACCGGCGTCGGCGCGGTCTGCGCGAGCAGCAGGAGGCTTTCGATTGTCCAGAGGGCGTTGCCCGCCACCACGAACCATACGAGGCCGCGCGGCAATTGCGCGCTGAGGCCGAGCGCGCCGACGAAGATCGCATAGGGGAGCAGGAAGGCGCCCGCGCCGGCGACGAGCCCCCACGGCAGCCCGAACAACGCGGCGAGCGGCGCGGCGGCGGCCAGCAGCGTCATGCCGGAGGCGCCGCTGAAAGCCGCATCGACGATCAGCACGTTGCGCAGGAGCGAGGACGATTGAACGAAACGCATGACTTTCTCCTATCCTTCATTGCGCGGGAACGCGGTCGAAGAAGCCGCAGACCGAGGCGAGACGGCCATCTGCCGACAGCACCGCGTAGTCGGCGCCGTCGATGATGGCGGCTCCGCCTTCCGGTCCCGCCGTCCAACGGAAGCGCAACCGATCGTTGTGTGCGTCGGGCGCGCCGAGCGCACTGAAGCGAAAGCCCGGAAATTGCGCCTGCGCGCCGGCGATCATCGCATCGATGCCGGCATGGCCCTGACCGCTCATCACGGGATCGACGTAGGTCGCTTCCTCCGTCCAAGTCCGTGCGATCAGCGTGCGCCTCTTGTCCGCATCGCGCTCGTTCCAGATGGCGAGATAGTCGTCGACGATTTTTGCGGCTTTCATGTCGTGCTCCTTGTGCCGCGGTATCGATTGCGGCATGTCGGGGAGGCTGACGCAGCGCGCGCCGTCCGTCGATTACGCAGGAGGTAATTGGCCGGGCGGCGATTCGCGCTAGAGTGCGGACATGGGATATCAGCGGGCGGTCGGCGAACATCTGCGCGAATGGCGCCAGCGACGGCGCATGACGCAACTCGAACTCGCGCTGGAGGCGGAAATCTCCTCCCGCCACCTCAGCTTCGTCGAGACGGGCCGCGCGCATCCCTCGCGCGACATGCTGCTGCATCTCTCCGAAACTCTTGCGATTCCGTTGCGCGAACGCAACGCGATCCTGCTCGCCGGCGGCTTCGCGCCCGTGTACGGCGAGCGCTCGTTCGACGATCCGGCGCTCGCCGCCGCGCGCGCGGCAGTCGACATCGTGCTGAAAGCGAGCGAGCCTTTTCCGGCGCTTGCCATCGACCGGCTCTGGAACATCGTCGCGGTCAACGCCGGCGCCGGCGCGCTGCTCGCCGACGTCGGCCCCGCCCTGCTCGAAAAGCCCAATGCGCTACGCATCGCTTTGCATCCGCAGGGCGTGTCGCAGCGCATTGCGAATTACGGGGAATGGCGCGCGCATCTGCTCGAGCGCCTGCGCCAGCAGATCGCCGCGAGCGGCGATCCGGAACTGGAGGCGCTGTTCGAGGAATTGTCAGCCTACAAGGCGCCGCAGGGTGCGACGAGACATCATGCAGGCGGGCCGGCCGCGCCGGCGATCGTCGTTCCGCTACGCCTGCGTCACGGCGAGAAGATTTTGTCCTTCATGTCGACCATGACCGTGTTCGGCACGCCGGTCGACGTTACGTTGTCGGAACTGGCGATCGAGACGTTCTTTCCGGCAGACGCCGAAACGGCCGAAGCGCTGCGCGGCGTCGCCGCGCAGGCGCAATAGGCGTTCAGCATGCAAGCGCAAGATCGGCCGACAGCACGGAATCCGCGGCGCCGACGATAGTCGTCTCGAGGCCGCCCGCCGACACGACGACGTTTTCAGCGAAGAAACGCGCAGTCGCGATGCGGCCGGCGTGCGCGGGATCGGTTTCGCCGGCGCCGCGCGCACGGTGCGCGGCCAGCGCCGCCGCGCCAAGCGTCGCGCCGCCGCGCACGAGGCCGAACAGCCTGAGGTATGGCGTCGCGCCGGCCAGCGCGTCCTGAATCTCGGCGCCGAGCTTGCCGAGCATGAAATCGGTGGCGTGCTCGAAGGAGTCGAGCGCCTCCGAAAGACGCGGCGCCATCGCGCCGAACGCCGGATCATTGGTCGCGCGCAAGTCCTCGATGGTCGCGCGCATGTCGGCGATCTCCGCCTTCATGACCGCGCCGCCGGCCGTCGGCAGCTTGCGCGTGACGAGGTCGATCGCCTGGATGCCGTTTGTGCCTTCATAGATCGGGATGATGCGCGCATCGCGCATGAACTGGGCCGCGCCCGTCTCCTCGATGAAGCCCATGCCGCCGTGCACCTGCACGCCGAGCGAGGCGACCTCGTTACCGATGTCGCTCGAATAGGCCTTGGCGATCGGCGTCAGCAGGCCCGCACGCTCGCTCGCCGCCTTTCGCGCGGCGGGATCTTTGGCGCGGCGCGAGCGGTCGATCACGCCAGCCGTCAGATAACACACGGCTCGCGCGGACTGTGTCAGCGCCTTCATCGTCATCAGCATGCGCTTGACGTCGGGATGCGCGATGATCGCGCTCATCCCCGGCCCCTGCGCGTCGGCCGCGCGGCCCTGCCTGCGGTCGCCGGCGTAAGCCAGCGCATGCTGGTAGGCGGCCTCGCCGATCGCCACGCCCTGCAGGCCGGTGGCGAGCCGCGCATCGTTCATCATCGTGAACATGCAGGCCAGCCCCTTGTTCTCCTCGCCGACGAGATAGCCGGTCGCCCCGCCATTGTCGCCATAGACCATGATGCAGGTCGGCGAGCCGTGGATGCCGAGCTTGTGCTCGATGCCGGCGCAGCGCACGTCGTTGCGCGCGCCGGGAGATCCATCCGCATTGACCAGAAACTTCGGCACGACGAACAGCGAAATGCCCTTCGTGCCTGCAGGCGCATCCGGCAGGCGCGCCAGCACGAGATGGACGATGTTCTCGGCCATGTCGTGTTCGCCATAGGTGATGAAGATCTTTTGGCCGCTGATCCGGTAGGTTCCGTCGACGGCCCGCTCCGCCTTCGTGCGCAGCGGATTGAGGTCGGAGCCCGCGCTGGGCTCGGTCAGGTTCATGGTCGCCGGCCAGACGCCGGAAATCATCTTTCCGAGGTAGATTTGCTTGATCGCGTCCGAGGCGTGCGCCTCCAGCGCGTCGATCGCGCCGAAGGTGAGCACCGGCCCCAGCATGAACGCCATATTGGCTGCGCTCCACATGTCGAGGCAGCCCGCCAGCAGCACTTGCGGCAGGCCCATGCCGCCATGGTCCGGTCCGCCAGTCACGCTCTGCCAGCCGCCTTCGATGAACTGGCGATAGGCGTCGGGCCAGCCGGGCGCGGTCGTGACGACGCCGTCCTTCCAGGTCGCGCCGATCCGGTCGCCTGTGCGATGCAGGGGGGCCAGCACGGTCTCGGCGAATTTCGCCGCCTCGTTCAACGTCGCTTCGGCAAGGCCGTCGGCGATGTCGGTGTAAGTTCCGTCCTCGAATCCGCTCTGCAGTCCAGCCGCCGCGTTCATCATGAAAATCATGTCGGCTACGGGCGCACGATAGGCCATGGACAACTCCAGTATGGGGGCGGCGGGGATATGTATGCATCATAACAAACGTGGTCTATCATCGCCAGCATCTGCGCAACCTGGCGGGCGGATATGGATTTCCGTTGCGGCGCAGGGCAATAGGGCAGACCGAAAGACAGGGAAGGTTTCGTCATGGTCGTCGAATATGCAACGCAAGGGCGCATCGCCATCATCACGCTGAACCGGCCGGAGGCGCGCAACGCGGTCAACGCCGAGGTGGCGCAAGGCATCGAGAGCTCCCTGGACAGGTTCGAGAATGATCCCGAACTGTGGGTGGCGATCCTCACGGCCAACGGCAAGGCGTTCTGCGCCGGCGCCGACCTCAAGGAGATCGCCGCAGGCAATTCCGACAAACTGTTCACGGCGAAAGGCGGGTTCGCCGGCATCTGCAAGCGCGAACGCGCCAAGCCGCTGATTGCAGCCATCGCCGGCAGCGCGCTGGCCGGCGGAACCGAAGTCGCGCTGTCCTGCGACATGATCATCTGTTCGACTGAGACGAATTTTGGCTTGCCCGAGGTCAAACGCTCGCTGGTCGCCGGCGCCGGCGGCCTGTTCCGTCTGCCCCGCGCGGTCGGCATGGCCACGGCGCTCGAAGCAATTCTGACCGGCGACCCGCTGCCGGCGCAGCGCGCCTATGAACTCGGCATGGTCAACAAGGTTGTCGCGCCCGACGCCGTGATGGCCGAGGCGATGAAGCTCGCCGAGCGCATCAACGCCAATGCGCCGCTCGCCGTGCAGGCGAGCCGTGCAGTGGCGACGCGCGCGCTGCACGACGACGACGCGACGCTCTGGAAGGCGAGCGACGCCGGCTTTGCGAAGCTCGCGTCGACGGAGGATTTCAAGGAAGGACCGCGCGCCTTCATCGAGAAGCGCGCGCCGAACTGGAAGGGGCGCTGAGCCTCAGTCCAGGCCGGCTGGCGCAGCCAGCTCCTTCAGCCGCGACGCGACTTGGGGCGGCGGCGCCAGCGCGCGGCCGTCCTTCGCCGAAACGAAGACGACGGCCAATCGCGCCTGCAGGCGGGGCGAACCCGCGACGGTTCCGTCGATCGTCAGTTTCAGCGACGTGCGCCCCAGCGAAACGAGCGTCATCGCCAGCCGCAACTGGTCGCCGATACGGCATGGGGCGAAAAAATCCGCCTCGATGTGACGAAGCGGCGTGACGACCCCGTATTCGGCGCGCATCTGCTGGAACGACGCGCCAACGCAATCGTCGAAGAAGTCCTCGACGACGCCGTTGAACATGTCGAAATAATGCGGGTAATAAACGATTCCTGCAGGATCGGTATGCCCGAACCTGATCTTGCGCGTCACCGCGAATGTCGGAACCGTCTTGTCGTCCATGTCTTCACGCCACGCCGAGTTCGTTGCCCCAGGCTTCAGGCACTGAAACCGGAATCGAGAGCAGCAACTGCCCGTAGGTTTTCGCCTGCGTGTCGAGGCGCACCGACGACGTGCCGCCGCCGCCGAGAGAATTGGCGAGCAGGAAATTCACCGCGTTGATCCCGGGCAAATCGAACCGCTCGACCTGTCCCTTCGCATAATGCGCAAAATACGCCTTCACGGCGTCCGTCGTCAGGCTCGCCCGAATCGCTGGCAGGTATTCGGCCTTCCGGGCGATCACGCCGATGTTGGAGCCGTCGCCCTTGTCGCCGGAGCGCGCGACCGCAAGCGCGATCAACGGCACCTCGATGCGCCTGCCGGGCGGAAGCGGCGCGTCCGCGGCGCGCGCGTGCGGGACGACGTCGACGTGATCCTTCGGCGGCAGGAAGGGCTCGAATGGTATTTCTGCGCCGTCGATGCGCACGGAGATGGTCACAAAACTCTTGTCGATCAGGAACGAGAACAGCCTCACCATCGGCGAGGCCGAAGGGCGTCCGGCCTCGATCCCGCAACGGCCGGTCGTCATGGCGAGCGCGGTGCCGACGCTTTCCTTCGCGAACAGCTCGCACGCATCCGGCCGCGCATGCTGCACGCAAACGCGCAACACCACTTCGCGCGGCGGCGTGCGACGGGGGTCAGCGCTCGCGCCGTACAGCGTCTCGTCGCCGATCACGTCGATTGCTACATCGCCGTAGGGCGGCAGGCCGGCGTCCGCCAGCATGCGACCGCAGCGCGCGAGCACCGCCTGCGCGACGCGACGCGCCTTCTGCGGGGCGTCGTAACCGACTATGACCGAGGAGGAAACCAGACGGAACCCGCCCGGCCACGTCGCGCTCACCTTGTAGGTGCGCGTCGGCATGCGGCCCTTGGCGCCCTCGACGCGCACGCGGTCCACCCCGTCCGGCCCCATGATGACGCCCGTGAAATCGCAGACGACGTCCGGCAGGATGTAGGCGGCGGGATCGCCGATCTCGTAGAGCATCTGCTCGCCGACGGTCAGCGGCGTCACGGCGCCGCCGGTGTTCTTGGGCTTCGTCACGATGAACGATCCATCGGCGAAACATTCGGCGATCGGCCAGCCGACATCCTCCCAGCCGGCTTCCACGTCCTTCCAGTCCGTGAAATTGCCGCCCGTGACCTGTGCGCCGCATTCGAGCAGGTGGCCGCACAGCGAGCCCTGCGCCAGTCGATCGTAATCGGTCGGCTTCCAGCCGAATTCATGGACGAGCGGCGCAAGCGACACGGCCGAGTCGACGCAGCGGCCGGTCAGCACGATATCCGCGCCGGCGTCGAGCGCCGCGGCGATCGGAAAGGCGCCGAGATAGGCGTTGGCGCTCATCAGTTTCGCTGGCAGGGCGGCGCCTGATTGCATTTCCCTCACCCCGAGCGCACGGAGTTCGTCCTCTCGCATCAGCAGATTGTCGCCCTCGACCGTGCCGATCTTCAGCGACACGCCGGCTTCCGCGCACACCTGCTCCAGCGCCTTGCGGCACGCCTCGAGATTGACGCCGCCGGCATTGGCGATGACCTTGATCTTCTTGTCGGCGATTTTTCCAATCAGCGGCTTCATCACGCCGAAAACGAAGTCGTGGGCATAACCCTGATCTTCCTTGCGGCTCTTGAGCTTGGCGAGGATCGCCATCGTCACTTCGGCGAGATAGTCGAACACGAGATAATCGATATCGCCCTTCTCCACGAGCTGCGCCGGCGCCGCGTTCGAATCGCCCCAATAACCGGAGGCCCCGCCAATGCGGATGGATGTCTTGGTCTTCTGAACGGCCATCGCGTGTCGTCCCCCTGGTTTCGTCTTGGTGATTTGGCGCGACTATAACGCATCCGCAAGAAATTTGAACCATCCTCAGAATTTCGTACAATGGGAGCAAGAGCGTTGCTGTTGCGACGTTAAAATCAGGAGGAACCCATGGCGGGGTTGCCGCAGAATGCCGAATTCATCAGGCTCGATCGCAACGGCCCGGTGCTCTATGTCTGGCTCAACAAGCCCGAGACGCGCAATGCTCTGGTCGGCGGCATGGGCCAGGAGCTGCGCGACACATTCGCCGCGTTGCAGGACATGCACGACGTGCGCGTCGTGGTGCTGCGCGGCGCGGGCGGAACTTTTTGCGCGGGCGGCGACCTCAAGAATTTCAACGCTGCGTCGAAACCGCTGGCGCCCGGCGAACACGACGCGCTGAAGCAAGCCAATCGCGCCGGCGGCGCGCTGTTTCAGGCGATCGACGAAGCGCGGCAGGCCGTGATCGTCGTGGTCGAGGGCTTCGCCATGGGCGGGGGCTTCGGCATGGCGTGTCTGGGCGACATCACGATCGCGCAGGCCGACGCGCAATTCGCCATGACGGAAGTGATGCTCGGCATCGTGCCGGCGCAAATCTCGCCCTTCGTCGTGCGCCGCATCGGCCTCACCGCCGCGCGCCGGTTCGGCGTCTCGGGCGGTCGGCTCAATGGCGTGCAGGCGCGCGACATCGGCATCGCGCATGAAGTGGCGGCCGATGCGGCCGCGCTGGAAGCCGCAATCGACTCCGCCATCGCACAGGTGCTGAAATGCGCGCCTGGCGCCGTCGCCACGACCAAGGCGCTGATGCATCGCGTCGCCAAGGGCGGCGTCGAAATGGAGGCGCTGCTCGATCAGGCCGCCGAAGATTTCGTCTCTGCCGTGCGCAGCGACGAGGGGCGCGAGGGCACGGGCGCGTTTGTGGAAAAACGCAAGCCTGCGTGGAATATCGGGTGGAAGAAGTAGCGACGGCCACCGGACCTCGCGCGCCCCGGCGGTCATCGTTATTCGGCGGTCCGGCCCCTTCGCCTACGTATAGACGAACGCCGAATCGTCGAAATTCGTCTTCGGGATTTCGTCCTTCTCGGTCCAGTAATCCTGGCTGTGCTGCCATTCCGGCCTGTCGAGCCGCTTCGGCAGCAGATGCATGCCGCGCAGCATGTAGCCGGGATTGAAGTTCTCCTGGTCGAGCCAGTCCAGGCGCGGCAGATCCCGCTCCTCCGGCCGCAGGGCGACCTCGACCTTGTGTGCGCCCTTCTTCTTCATGTGATTGAGCAGGCTGCACACGAAATCGGCTACGAGATCGGAGCGCAACGTCCAGCTCGCGCGAAAATAGCCGAATACCCAGGCCATGTTCGGCACGCCTGTGAACATCAGGCCGCGATAGGTGACGCTGTCGGAAAAATTCAGCGGCTTGCCGTCAATCGTGAAGTCGATGTCGCCAAGGGGGCTGAGATTGAACCCGGTCGCCGTCACGATGATGTCGGCTTCGAGTTCCTTGCCGGATTTCAGCAGCACGCCCTTTTCCGTGAAGCGTTCGATTTCGTCGGTCACCATCGACGCCTTGCCGGAGGCGATGCCCTTGAACAGATCGCCATCCGGAATGAAGGCGATGCGTTGGCGCCACGGGCGGTATTTCGGCGTGAAATGCGTGCCGATGTCGTAGTCTGGTCCGAGATAGGCGCGCACGGCGCCGAGCAGTTCCTTGGTGACGGTTTCGGGATCTTCGATGCAGCGCTTGGTGAAGGCGTCCTGATTGAACAGGATCTGGCGCCGGACGATTTCGTGGATCCAGCTCTCGTCCACCTGCAACTGACGCAGCGTCTCGGCGAGTTCGATCGCATTGCGGCCGGGAATGAAATAGGTCGGCGAACGCTGCAGCACCGTCACGTGCGCGCACTCCGCCGCAATCGCCGGCACAACGGTCGCCGTCGTGGCGCCCGAGCCGATGACGAGGACTTGCTTGCCCTTGTAGTCCAAATCCTCGGGCCAGGTCTGCGGGTGGACGATCCTGCCCTTGTATGCGGCCATATCGGGCCAGTCCGGCGTATAGCCCTGCGAATGGCGGTAATAGCCCTGGCACATCCACAGAAAGTTGGCGGTGAAGCGCGCGATCTCGCCGGTGTCGCCCTGCCGCGCCTCGATCGTCCATTCATTCGTTTCGCTCGACCAGCGCGCCGACAGAATCTGGTGGCGGTAACGAATATGGGGCGCGAGATCGTTCTCCGCGATCACTTCACCCATGTATTTCAAAATCTCGTCCGCCGTCGCAATCGGCTTGCCGACCCACGGCTTGAAGCGATAGCCGAAGGTGTGCAGATCGCTGTCGGAGCGAATGCCCGGATATTTATGCGTGATCCACGTGCCGCCAAAACTTTCGAGCGCATCGAGCACGACGAAACGCGCGCCGGGGCATTGCTTCGTCAGATGATAGGCGCCGCCGACGCCGGAAATGCCGGCGCCGACGATCAGCACGTCGAAATGTTCCGTTACGCCCGCCGCGGCCGATGGCGCTGGACGTTCGATTGTATCATGCGCCGTCATGCGTTTCGCTCCCGCGCTTTTCTTGATTGCGGGAGCGAGCATGACCGGGCGCGCGCCGCTCGGCAAGCGGTAATGAATTTCACCTTGCGAAACGCGCGGACGCCTCGGCGCCCGCGCGGAAACCTGTCTTCGATGGGCCTACGCGACGGCTTCGGCGACAAGCGGATAGTCGAGATAGCCTTCCCGCCCGTCCGAATAGAAAGTCTGCATGTCCCACGCATTGAGCGGCGCTCTGTCGGCCAGGCGCCGCACGAGGTCGGGATTGGCGATGAAATCCTTGCCGAACGAAACGGCGTCTGCTTCACCGGCGGCCAGCGCCGCGGCGGCGCTGTCGAGGGTCAGGCCTTCGTTGAGGATCCAGGCGCCGCCGAACGTCTTCTTGAGCTGCGGCCCGAGCCGTGGCGCTTTCAGGGATTCGCGCGCGAAGATGAAGGCGATGCGGCGTTTGCCGAGTTCCGCGGCGACATACCCGAAGGTCTTGGCCGGATCGCTGTCGCCCATGTCATGCGCATCGCAGCGCGGCGCCAGATGCATGCCGACCCTGCCCGCCCCCCAGACCGAAATAGCGGCGTCCGCGACCTCCAGCATCAGGCGCGCCCGGTTCTCGACCGACCCGCCATAACGATCGGTCCGCTTGTTGCTGCCATCCTGCAGGAACTGATCGATCAGATAGCCGTTGGCGCCGTGGATTTCGACGCCGTCGAAACCGGCTTTCTTCGCATTCTCCGCGCCACGGCGGAACGCCTCGACTATGCCGGGGATCTCGTCGGCTTCCAGCGCGCGCGGAACCGGATACGGGCGCTTCGGCCGCAGCAGGCTGACATGGCCGGAGAGCGCGATGGCGCTCGGCGCGACCGGCGGCGCGCCGTCGTGATAGCTCGGGTCAGAGACACGGCCAACGTGCCAGAGCTGCATCATGATCGTACCGCCGGCCTTGTGCACCCCGTCGGTGACGATCTTCCAGCCCTCGACCTGCTCGTCCGACCATATGCCCGGCGTGTGCGGGTAGCCGACGCCGCGCGGCTCGACCGAGGTCGCCTCGGAGAGAATGAGACCGGCCGAGGCGCGCTGCACGTAATAGTCGCGCATCATTTCATTGGGGATGCGGCCGGGGCCGCTCGCGCGATTGCGGGTCAACGGCGCCATGACGATGCGATTGGCGAGCTTCAGATCGCCCATGACGATGGGATCGAACAATGTCGGCATGTTCAGGTGGTCCTGTGTGGATGAGGAGATGCCCGAACTTAGTCGCGGCGCGCCGACCTCACAAGGCCGGCGAAGTTCGGCCGGTGGAGTTCGGCCGGCCGGGCCAGCCCGATGCGCAATTTCGGCAACCCCCTGCCCGCCGCCGCGCGCGGCTGGTCTCAGGCTTCCGCCGCGTCGTGTTGAATAATCGCCGGCGCCGCGCCGGGCGACGATTCGACCGCCAGGAGCGGCTCCAGTCCGAACAGCACGCGGGGATCGGGCATGGTCAGCTCGATATCGAGGCGCACCCCATTCACGAACATAACGGCGGACAGCATGACATGAGGCGGGTGCGCTGCAGAAGGTGGCGCTGACGCTGCGCGCGCTCCGCTCACGCGCATGGCGGCCCTTTCAGCTCCGCGGCGCGCTCGCCGCCGGCCTCGACACTTTTCTGCAGCAAATCGGATGCGCGAAACCGCACGGCGCGCCGCGCCGTGACCACATGCGCTTCGCCCGTTCTCGGGTTGCGTCCGGCTCGCTCGGCCTTTGCAGCGCTCTTGAACACGCCGAAGCCGCTCAGCGAAACCTTACCGTCCTGCCGGAGCGCGTCCACGATCTCCGTCAGGAGTTGATCGACCAGATCACGCGCCTCCCGGCGCGAGGAAACGGCGCGGGTACGATAGACGGCGTCCGCAAGATGTTTGCGGCCGACAGCCTTCTCGTCGGTTTGGCGGCGCCCGGTCTCTTCCGGCTGATCAGTCACGGTCGATCCAAAATCCCGTTCGCGTCACATCGACACGAACGACTTTCATTAAGCTTTAGGGATCCCGCACGGCGATGGCTTGGGATATCGCGCCGCCGTTTGCCTTGACGCGCCAGGGTGTTACGCGGACCGTCCCGGCGCCGAGCAACTCGCGCCGCTGTCGCCTGCTCGCATCCGCCATGCGCTGGGAGCAGTCCCGAACCACCCGCGAAACGCATGATTGAACGTGCTCTGCTCGCTGAACCCGAGCAGCAGCGCGATCTCCGTGAGCGAAAGGGATTGGTTCTGAAGATAATGTTGCGCCTGTTCGCGTCGCACCGTGTCGAGCAACCCGGAAAAGCTGACGTTGGCGGCAGCGAGCCTGCGTTGCAGCGTGCGCGGCGGCGTGTCGAGGACGGCGGCGATGCGGGGCAGACTGATGTTTCCATGCATCAGCAGATCCGAAATGCGCGCGCGCACCGCGGACACGATCGGTGCGGAATTCGTCTCGCAGCGGGCGGCGAGCCGCCCGTCAGCGACCTGCTTCAGAGCCGGGAAGAGCGATGGATCCGCGCTCGGAATCGGCAGATCGAGCAGGACCGCGGGAAAGCAGACTTCATTGAAGTCCGCCTGGAACCGCATTTGGGCGCCGAGAACGCGCTCGTAGTCGCCGCGCCGAGCGGGCGGCTCGTCGAACGTCGCGGAAAACTGAAGGACGGACCGGACATCGATGTGGAGAATGCCGAGCAGCCATTCTGCCTGGGGGCGGACCGCCGCCGCGGCGGCGTACATGAGCTGGCGCCCTCCTGGCCGATCCAGCCAGGGGGAGTGCGCCCGAAGATGGGCGACGCCGGCGACCTCGACAACCTCCGAACGAAACAGGTCATGCGAAAGCGATTCAAACCGACAGACCTGTTCGAGAACGCTCCGGAGATCCTTGCACGCAAGCAGGACCAACGCATAGGCGGCGGCGTCGGTCACGCGCGAACGTAACCCGACCTGAAGGCCGAACAGCGGATTTTTGAGGTGTCGCGCCGCCCCATCCAGAAATTTCAGGTAGGAATCGACGGATATCGTTTCCGGCAATTGGCCTTCGAGGTCGTCGATCCCGCTCTCGGCGGAAAGCGCGCGCAGATCGGCGCCCAACTCCTTCGCCGTAGCGATTGCCGATCTGGCGTGAGCGCCTGTCACCCTGGCCAGATCATAGTTCGGAATGTCGCGATAAAGGTCTGATGCGTTGTTTCGGCGCGCAGGCTCGCCACGACGTTTCCGGTCGCCCTGCGGCATCGCGCGTCTGAGTGGATCATAAACAGAGTCGACCATGAAAGCCCGCTTTAATTCCGGCAATTGCGCCATTCGCCGGGTGTTGCTCCGAACCACCGGCGAAACGCATGATTGAAGGCGCTTTGTTCGCTGAACCCAAGCAAAAAGGCCACCTCGGCGAGCGAGAGCGTATCGTCGCGCAGATGTAGCTGGACCTGCTCGCGGCGCTCCTCGTCGAGCAAAGTCCCGAAGTTGAGTCCAAGCACGGCGAGCCGTCGCTGCAGCGTGCGCGGCGGCGTGTCAAGCGCGGAGGCGACCTGTGAAAGGCTGGTCCGGCCTTGGGACATCTGCGCGCGGATGTGCGCGCGCACCTCGCTGACGAGCAAGGGCGCGCCGGCCGCGCGCTTCCGCGCCTCCAGGCGTTTCTCGGCGGCTTGCGTGAGAAGCGGCAGAAGAGTCCGGTCAACGCTCGGCAGCGGCATATCCAGCAGCGTCTCGGCAAAATGCGCCTCGTTGAAGTCCGCGTCGAACTGCGCCGGCGCACACAGAATGCGGCTGTATTCCGCCTGATATTCAGCCGCCGGCGCCGCGTGAGCGAAGGAGAACCGGAGGACAGGAACGACTCCCCCCACCAGCCAGTTCGCGACCGACCGTATGCTTGCCGCAATGGCGCCAACGACATGGGAACTGCCTGGGCGATGCGGCCAGCGCGAATGCCAGCGATAGCGGACGACCGCATCGCGCACGATCACCTCCGAGCGGCCGAGATCATGCGCCAGACTCTCGAACCGAAGCGTCTGGTCGACAACCTCCCGGTAGGTGGCGCAAGCGCACAGCGCCAGCCCGTAGCCGGGATGATCGGTCACACGGGTGCGTTCGCCGACACGCAGCCCGAACAGCGGGTCGTTCAATCGTCGTGAAGCGCCGTCCAACAGCGCGAGATATGTCTCGACGGAAATCTCTGGCGGCAGACCCCGTTCGAGATCACGCAGCCCGCAAGCTTCGCCGAGGCATCGCAGATCCACGCCCAGCTCCCGTGCTGTCCGCACGACGGGCTGCGCGAAAGCGCCCGAAACGCGCGCCACAGCCAGGGGCGGCAGACCGGGATAGGATGGCTCACCGTGGCGCGGCATGGGATGCTTCGAAATTCGCCAAAGTATGGAACACGTCAGTTTGAACGCGCGTGCATTAGCATGCGCGCTGCTACGTCCCCATGTTCTGCGAAACGAATTTCCCGCGACAGAAGGTCACAATCGCCGGGCGATCATACTATCGTAGGGATATTCCCGTCGATGCGCTGATCGTCGTTACGCCGCGCTGGCCCGCGCCGTCTCCGCAGTCATATCACCGATATTGGAAAAGGCTGCGAGACTCAAGAGCTGGCTATAGATGAGCGGGATCATGCCGTCTTTGCGCAACGCCAGAAACGCTTCATCGTCCAGCGCCGCCAGCTTGGCCTCGTCGATCGACAGCAAGCCATGCAGCACGACCTGGGATCCGCCGCGGGGTTTGACGTCGACAGTGATGGTCTGCAGAAGATCGTGGTCGGTCAGCGCCTTGACGAACAGATCGGTCCGTCGGCTCGCCTCAGCGTAGGAATTGACGAAACGGATCGCTGCGTCGAGATACTCTGAATTGGCGGATTCGTCCGCAAACAGCGGTTCTCCGCCCGTCTCCGGAGTTTCGTATCCCCCATCGATGCACACGAGCGACCCCGCGCCCTCTACATTGCCGAGGATGAAGGGATAACGGCGAACGTAAGCCGGGATGTGCCGTGTCCTCCATTTGCCGTCCGCGTCCACCAGCGCATTTCGACCCGTCTCGACGCCGACGACGAACACAGGCGACGGCCTGCCGTCCGACATCACGAACACGATCGGCAGTTCGTGACATGCCGTGAAGAACTCGTCCACGACCGCGGGAATCAAGTGGGCGCCGCAGGCGAATTTAGCAGATTTGCCGCCGTCGATGACACGCATTTCGCGGTTCTTGGCGCGGTCCAGCACAGCGATGGAGGAGTAAAACAGCGGCAATGCGGTCATGACGAAACCCTGAATTCCTGCGTGCGCGACCGGCCGAGCGGCGGTCGCCCTGAACTGTGGCCGTCGAAAGCTGCGGCCCTACGAAAGCGGTCGACGCGCCACATCGTTTGGGGGCCGATGCGGCGCGTCTTCCATCGCTCGGCCAGGCGGCGACGCCGCTGAGCGATATGGTATGCAGCGCGCTCTAGCGCTTTTCGAGCGCGGCCAGAGCGGCGGCAAATCCCTTGGGCGAAACCGCCATCGCAACGGGATTTCGAGCGCCGTCCGGAAACGTCAACGACATTTTTTCGGCGCTCTTGGCAGCTTCGAGAAAGTCCTTCTTCGCTTCGGTTTCCGCGAAGCAGGCCGTAGGCGTGCACCGGACATAAACAGCTTTTGCCTGGACCTTGTCCGACGCCGAGACGGAAGCGCCATCCGCGATCCAGACGCCGATCGGTGTCTGGATCACCAGTTTGAGTTCGCCGGCTCCGCCGGTGCGTCCAATCGCGATACGAGCCACCAGTCGCTGCGAGCCCTTCTCGACGAACGCCTGCACCATTTCACAGGCGGACGCCTCTTTCGCTGGCGCGGCGGCCGGGGCAGGCTCGGCCGACTTGCCGGCGGGCTTTGCAGCTGGAGCTTGCGGCGGCGCGGAGCTGGTCGTCGTCTTCGCGCAATTCACCGTCCAGTCCTGGAAGGCGACGCTTGAAGAGTCCGGCTCCACTGCGCGCGCGGCCGGCATGGCTGCGCACATTGCAGCGACGCAGAGAAGTATCCTTGATCGATTAACATCAAACATGAAGCAAACGCCCAGTCTTGTTCGTAGGCGCGCTGCGGGCATTCGCCCGCGCGCGCCGGTTGCGGTCAGAAGCGTGCGACGGCGCGGAAGTGAAGGCGCCCCCTCGAATCGTCGACGACGCCCTGTTCCTGAATATGCCAGCCGTAACCGACATCGAAATTGACGTATTTCGACAACTCATAAGACAGACCGACGCCTGCGCCGGTCAGCCCGATGTAGCGAGACTCGTTTGGCAAGGTCTGATGCAGCCAGCCGCTGCCATGGTCCAGAAACCCGTAGGCGCGCAATTCGTCGACCAGGCCGCCCTGGCCTTCGAGCATCGCCTGGAGCGGGCTGACGGGCGGCGTATAAAGCGTCGCGTTGCCGATCAATCCGGTGTCCGCCAACCCGATTCCGTAAGCGAATCCGCGCACCGACCCCAGACCGCCCATCGGCAGCGCTTCTGTCTGCAACAGGTTGGCGTTCGCGTATTGCGCATGGAAGCTGGTCAGGAAACGCCAGTTGTCGGGCAAGTCGAGGCGATTATCGAGATTGGCCTTGATGTAGAAATAGCTCGACCTTGCATAAGCCCGCAATTGCTGGAATTCCACGCCGGTATTGTTCGCGGTCAGCCCGCCGGGGGAACCATACACATTGACGTCAAACCGCGTCTTGCCGAGCACGCTCATGCCTTCGCCGGAATAACCCACCACGCCCTGGAAGATCTCGGGGCGTCCGTTCGTTACGGTTGACCCCGAATAATCGAGATTGTTGTTGGTCGACTTGTATTCGAAGCCGAAGCGGAAATCCTGAGCCCAGGCGCCCCAGCGCGGCAGCGGGGCGACAAAATAGCCGCCAGTCATGAGGCTGCTGCCGGACATGTTCAATGTGTTTCCGTACAATTGCATCGCGCTGCCGAGATCGGCCTGCATGTGGCTGTAGCCAACCACAGCCTGGAATTCCCAACGGTCCGGCAACGGCAGGCGCAGACTTACGACATGCGACTGCAAATCCTGAACCTTTTGCGAGGTCGTGAATTGATATCCGAGCACTTCGTCAAGACCGAGGAGGTTCGACTCCATCGCGCCGACGAAGGGCCGGGCGTCGCCGAGCGGCCCCTTGCCGCCCATGCTCTCGACGCCGCCATAGACCGTCCACGGCTTGTCTTCGACCGTCTGCAGCACGATGTCCGTTTGTCCGAACGTCTTGCCCGGCTGATAAACCGCGTCAACGCGGCGGAACGGATTGCGATTGAGATACCGCAAGTCATCCACGAGCTGACCCTCGCTGATCGGCTCGCCATGCTGTAGCCGAATCGCGCCGGTCAGTGCATCGACGCTCGCTGCGGAAGCGCCTTCGACCCTGACCTCCCCCAGCCGCCCGACCACCACGAGAATCTGGATTGAACCGGAGGTGATCTCCTGTTCCGGCACGACGACGTTGACGACGGGAAGATCGGCGGAGCGATAGGCAAGCACCAGATCATGCGTCAGTTGATCAAGCGACCCAAGCGTCACGGCGCCGCCGAGGTAGCGCTGCGCCGCTTCGATCGCAGCCTCAGGCACCGCCTCCGCCGGAGCCGAGACGACGACGCCCTCGCTCCGGACGCCCTTCTTTTTCACGGCGCTGGGCTTGTCGACGAAGACCAGGCCCTTCAACTGGGGAAGGAGAACCTTGTCCTTGTCGGTCTCGTTGCGTCGCGTGCCGCCGTCCGACGAACGGATGACTCCATCTGCGCCGACATCGAGAACAGGCGGCGCGTAACGCGCCAGCGAACTCGACATCTCCGCCCAGGCGCTGGTGAATGCCGTGGCGCCGAGCAACATCGCGAGAGAACCGACCTTGCCGGCCCGGGTCAACCTGAGAAAGCGATACATTTTCATCAACCGATCTTTCGTCAATGAGTGTTCTTCAATGAGCGTTCGTCAGAGGCTCGACGCCACTGGCTGAGAAACTGATCACGCGGATTGCCGGAGCGCCGCCGCCAAGCCTCATGAAGATCGGAGAGGCGGATGCAAGACGCATCGGCTGCCCGGGCGCCGCCGCTGCCGCAGCGGTCGACCCGGCTGGCGCCAGAGCCGCCGGCGGCGACCCGCCGGGCTGCCCGCCCGGCGCGGCGGCGGGCGAAACGGCCGCGCTGGCGGGCGCGGAACCGCCGCCCTGATTACAGAAGCCCGCCGGAGGCACGCCGTTGGCGCCGAAGGATCCGACGCTGCCAGCCGCGGCAAACCCACGGGCGATCGTGCGAGCGCCATAATCGCCATCGCGGTAACCGATCGCAAAGTCAGCGGGCTCCGAAAGGGCGCCGAACCCATAGGTTCCGATCGTCCCGATCGTCAGGCTGCAGTCCATGCCGCCCCGAACGTCGTTCGCCACGGCGCCGTAGGGTTCGAACAGACGCCAGAGGAAGCCGGGGAACAACAGCGGCGCCGCAGAAGGAGGCTGGTCGAAGTAGAAGGCGTAATTGCCCGTCCCGGTTGCAGAGTAGCTCGCGGACAACGACATCGCCTGGAAGCCGTTCTCGTGCTGCTGACCGCCCGATCCCGTGAAGATGTAATTGTTGGACGATGCCCGGACCGGAACCTTGTCTGTCTTCGTCACCGAGTCGTTGAACACGTTGACGCCGGTCGTGACCACGTTCTCACGCGACGGCGTGAAGAAGCGAAGCTGACCGCCGGTATTCGAGAAACCGCTGTTGATCGTGGCGTTGTCGAACGTCATCGCCCCGGCGATTTTCCCGTCCTGATTAAAGGCCGGCGTGTTCTGCGCCGCGCCGATCGTCGTGTCGCCGACGATGCGGCTGCGCGTCGTATCCGTATAGTAATTGCCCGGACCGATCGCTGCGTTCGAGACGTTGAGGTCCGCGCCCGTGGCGACCCACACGTTGTTGTTCGTGGTCTGCACCGTATTGGCGGCGTTGGTCGTATAGACGCTGCCGATGCGGGCGTTAGCGCCGGTGATGTTCGTATCGCCGCCGCCCGCCGTCGCCGAACCGTTCGCCTTCGCAGCAGTCACCCCCTGCATCAGGTTGGCGGGGACGGCCGCGCCGGTCGCGATGTTGGCGACGTTGACGGTCGACAAGGCCGGAACATTGACATTGACCGTGACGTCGCCCTTGAGCGTCTCGGTGGACACGCCAGCCAGGCCGACGTTCGTCAATCCGGTAACGGGCAGGGGCGCGCCGACGATTGTTGTCGGGCTCGTATGGCCGATCACGGTCGACCCGACGCCATTGACCGCAAGGTTATTGGCGACATCGAGCGTGATGGCGCTGTCCACGGTCTGGACCGCTGTCGAGTCAGAACCCGCAGGAGTCGTCCCCCGCGGCGTGGACAGTAGATTGCCCGTCTCGTTGATCGTGTCGCCGATCTGAGCGCTGCCGGTGGCGGCGGTTGCGGCGACATTGGCGCTGTTCTTCGCCACGACGTGGATCGCGCCGTTCGTCGTCTGCGTGCTGACGACCGCCGATTGATCGCCGCCGTTCAGCGAGCTGACCGACGAGCTTCCCACCTGGACCATGCCGGTGTCCGTGGTGACATTCACGTTGCTGACTTCGGCCACGATCTGAATGTTCGCAGTGTCTGTCGTCGTCGCCGACGTTCCGATGGTCGAGGTCGACGTGACCTTGCCGCCGGTTTCGAGCGCCGATCCGACGTTCGCTGTGCCCGCCGTGTCGATGACAGTCTGGTAGGCGCCGACCCGCGTCGTGCCGAGCAGGGTCGAGGCCACCCCAACTGCGCCGCCGATCACGCTGAGATCGCCGGTCGTCGTATTGGTCATCGTGATCGCGCCAGGCGTGCCAACGCCCGAACCGCCGTTGCCGGAGGTGTTCGTCGCGGTCCGCACGGTTCCGATCTGGGTATTGGTCGCAGCGCCCACGCCGTTCGAGCCAATGACCACTGTGCCAGCCGTCGTCGGCGCGCCGGTCGTCGCGTTCAGTGCGACGGGCAGGCCGGTGACCGGATCGTTGAGACCGCTCACAGCCGTCGAGGCAGTCGCCAGCACATTGATCTTGCTGTCGATCAACCCCGCGCCGGTATAGGCGATATCGCCGCCCTTGCCCGGATCCGTCAGACCGATCGGCGTCGCAGCCACCGTCGACGCCGCCGTCTTCACGGTCGCCGCGTCTGCCTGGATCTTCTGGATAGCCGCCGTCACGGCGGCCGCCTTCGTCGGGTCATTCGGCAGCGCATTGCTGTTGGCGACGGCCGCCGCATCCTTCGCCGCCTCGGCGTCGGATAGCGCCGCCTTGGCGGCGGCGAGCTGCGCCGTGATTGTCGCTAGCGCCGGCGACCCGACCTGCGACGCCTTGGTCTGCGCCTCCGTCAAGGCCGCGACCACCGCCTGCATGTCGCGGACTGCGCCGCGCGCGCTGTCGAGCGTGCCATTTGTCCCGTTCGGCGTCGCCGTTGCGAAGGTTCCAAGACTGGTCGCCAGACCGCTCACATCGACCGAGGCGCCGCCCGCGCCCGCAACCGCGGTTTCCGTTTCACGATCGCCGACGACGACGTGAGCCAGGCTCGCGGCGCCACTCGACTGGATCGTCGTCGTTTGGCCATTGAACGAGACGACCGTGATCGCGCCCGTTATGTCGCCGCGATTGACCGTGATCGGGCCTCCATCGCCGCCCAGCGCGCCGCCGGCGCCGGACGCCACGTTCATCCCGCGCTCCGCGCCGACCAGCGTGGTCGCCGTCCCGACCGCGGAATTCGCGGTCACCGAGGTATTGCTCGTGTCGGACTGGATCAGGATGAAGCCCTTGATGGCGCCCTGATTGACCGTCACGATCCCGCCGTCGCCTGTGCCCGCGGCGGTGTAGGCTGAATTTGTCGCCACCGCCGGGAAGGATCCGTTCTGGTCGCTCGTCGTCGTGTTGGCGTAGGATGTGTTGACCGCCGCGCCGTTACCGCTGGTCACGACCGGATAGACGGTAAGCCCCAATCCGTTCGGCGTGACTGCAGCGCCAGGCAGGTTTGCGCCGATCAGGGTGTAGTTGCCGACGATGGCGTTCGCGGTCAGCCCCGCAACCGCATTCGAGGTCACGGACGTGGCGAGGAAGCCATCGAGCGTGATGTTGGCGAGGATGTCGCCCTGCGTCACCGTCAGGTCGCCGCCCTTGCCGCTGACGACTTCATTGCCGTTCTCCAGGACGTAGGGCGCGGCCGGTCCGCCCGCGGCGCCGTTGCCAGCCTTCGCCTGCACCAGATCGATGTAATGACCGACATGCGCGGTCACCAGCGAGGTGTCGGCCGCAAGGCTTTCGGCGTCGACTGTCACCGTGCCAGCGGTCGACCGCAGCATGATGTTGTTGGTTGGATCGTTGACGACCGTCGCGCCGTTCGTCGCATTGGTGATCGTCCGCGCGACCGTGCCGACCTGGTTGACGGTAACAGCGCCGCCGTTGCCGTCCTGCACGCCCTGGCCGCCGAACACGCCGCCGCTAAAGTAGAGCGGATTGACGATGCCGGTCAGATTCGGAAGCAGCAGATGCACGCCTGCCGTCTCCCTGTCGCCGACGAAGGCGCTGGTCGCATCAGCGATGCCGAGATTGGAGATCGCCGAGACAGAGACGCTCGTGCTGCCGCTGAGCGTGATGTCCCCGCCGAAACCGCCCTGCGTCAGGCTGGCCGCGCCGCCGTCGCCGCCACGGCCCGCCGTCGACGCGCCGCCGTCGCCGGCCAGCGTCAGCAGATTGTAATCCGAGTTGCCGACCTGCGCCGTCTGCGAAAGTCCGTTGCCGACCGCACCCGCAGTCTGGAGCGCCCTCACGGCGATGACGGGCGCCGTCACGGCGACTGCGCCGACCTTGGCGCCGGTCGTCACGGTCGCCGCGCCGCCCGTGCCGCCCTGGGCCGCAAGCGCATCGAGCCCAGCCTTGATCCTCGCCGCCGACGCATTGTCCGCAAGCGCGATCGGTAGCACGTTGTTCGGATCGGCGAGCCCGGCATTGCCGACCGTTCCATATTGATAGCCGTTCGGGGCAGTATTGGCGGTCCCGCCGACGCCGCCGTTGGCCGCCACCGCCTTTGTACGGTCGCTGGCCCCGATCCGCGCGTTCAGCATCACCATGTCCGGCGCGGTTCCGGGCAGCGTCGGCGGCAGCGTCTCGAGAGCCGAGACCATGACGCTCTTTGTCGCGTTGACCGTCAAATTGCCGTCGACCTCGCCGAGCCCGACGGTTGCATTGCCGCCGGCGCCGCCGAGCGCCGTCGCGCGCTGGTTGATCGGCGACCAGTCAGGTTGGCCCGGCTGAATCGTCGAGGCATTCGCGCCGGTAAGCGGCGCGATCGCGCCCGGGCCGACGCCGTACCAGGTTTGCGTGGCCGGATCGAAATTGTCGTATTCGGAGATCGCGTAGTCCTTGACGTTGCCGCCCTTGCCCCCGACTGCGGTCAGCACGCCGGCGAGATCGCCCTGGCCCGCGCGCGCCTCGGCTTGCCGATAGGCGCCGATCTGCGCATCCCCGCGGCCGATGTCGAGCGCCGTCGTCTCGTTCGCCGTAACCGTGACGATCGATGGCAGCCCGGTCACGGCGGGGTTGGTCGCCGAAATCGGCAGGCTTGGATTCGTCGGCGCAAGCCCAATGTTGATATCGCCGAGGAAATTTCCGTCCGTCGCGACAGCCGACCCGCCAGCGCCGCCATTCGCCTGCCCGATGCCTGTCGCCGCCTGGCTCGCGTCGCCGCCCTTAGCGTAGGTGGCGTCGGCGTAGGAGAAATCGCTCGGCCCGATGACGGCCGCATTCGACCGGATCGAATTATCGAGCGGATCGAGCGGGCCTGCCGCCTGCTGGCCGGTGTTCGCGATGACGGTCAGAGTGCCGCCATTGGTGAACACGATATCGATCGGGGCGCCCGTCGTCGCGTCGACGCTGTCAACGTAAGTGCCGCCATTGGCCACGTTTGCCGGTCGCGCTACCGATTGGCCGATATCGCCGAAGGCGACGGTGGACGTGCCGCCGCTGCCGCCGTTCATGCTGGCGGGAATATTGGACACGCCCGCGCCGATCGCCGCGCCGCCGCCGGCGCCGGAGACAGATACGCCGTAATTGCCCGACCCGACCGTCGCCAGCACATGATCATTCAACGAAAGGTAGGGGTTCGTGCCGACCAGTTCGCCGACCTTGCTGCTGACGAGCAGATTGCCGCCGACCGTCAGAACGATCGCGTTGTTGATCAACCCGCTCGTGACGTTGGCGTTGCCGCCGGCGCCGCCGTTGGCCGTCATGCCGATCTGCCCGCCGGCTGATGGCGCCTGCTGCAGATAGACGCCCGCGCTCGCCGTCGTCGTCGCCTCGACCGCGTGCACGAGGGAGACTGAGTTCGGGATCGTGACGGAGGCGGATGCCGCGGGCTCGCCGAGCATGGCGGTGGAAGCGTTGACACCCATGACGAGCGCGGTTGGCGTCGTCGCCAACGACGCCGCATTCTGCCCAAGATGGTAGCCGAACGGATTGTTATGCAGCGACGCCAGGCTCGTCAGCGTCCCCGCGCCGCCGAAGCCGGCAGTGGCGAAGCCGATATCGCCGTGGCCGATCTGCGAACGGAGGATGTGGTTCTGCCACTCGTTGGCGATGGTCGAAACCGTTTGGTCGCCGGTCGTCGTGATCAGAATGCCCGTATCGACGATCGAGCCGAAATTGACGGCTGCGTTGCCGCCGGCGCCGCCGGACGCTTCCATCCGCGCGTCCCCGGCGACGCCGCCGTTCCCGGCCAGCGCCGTGGCGTAGGAGCCGTGGCCGATCTGCGCCACCAGCGTATCGTCGAAGCTCGGCGTCGGAGACGCCGGCAGAACGGCGAGCAGGCCGCGCGCCGTGCTGACCGCGACGCTCGCCGCATTGATCGTGATCACGCCCTTGGTCTGCGCCTGATTGACAGTGGCGTTGCCGCCACGTCCAGCCGAAGCGATCTCGGTGATTGTCTGCGCGCCGCCGGCCGCCGCGCCATTGCCGCCGAAATTGCCGGCCGGCGCCGTACCCGGGATCGCGGACCCCGCGCGCCACGGCGACAGCATGGTGGAGGACGCGCCCGGCGTCGTCGGAACCGGAGGCATCTTCGACCCGTTGGCGTTGGCGAATATCTGGTCGCCGTGGCCGATTGCTGCGATGGCGATATTGCCGCCCCAGTCATTGTCCATCGTCGAGGACACGACCACCGCTGTCGCATTGATCGTGATCGCGCCGGTGAGTTCATCGACCTCTGTCGCGCCGCCGAGACCGGCGTTGGTGACGGGCCGCGCCGAGCCGAGCTGGATCAGCGAATCGCCTGCGCGGCCGCCAGTCGCGACGATCGCGCCCGTGCCGGCATTGCCGCCGTTCGCCGCCGTCGTGACGACGGGGCCAACGAAATAGGGATGCGTACCCATGGCGAGGGTGTCGAGGGCGACGTTGCCATTATACGCAGTCGCCGCCGCCAGGGTGGCCGTATCGTTGACGACCTGAGCGGTCGCCTGCAGATTCGGCCCGAAATACTTGCCGGCCTGCCAGGACGATCCGATCGCCGTATTTGCGGTATCCGCAAGATAGATGCCGCCATTGCCGACGCGCGCATAATAGCGATCGTTCGGCAAACTGACGTCGCCGCTCGCAGCCCCCGCGCCCATGCCCGCCGGACTCGGGTTGACGAGGTCCGTGATGGTCAGCAGGGTCGTTGCAATATTGATATTGCCGAGTGTGTAGCCGGTCGCGATCGTTGCATCGCCGCCACGCCCGCCGTTGGACCGCGAGAAATCGGAGCTGGCCACGACATAGCCGGTTGCGCCGGCGGCCACGGCGCTGTTGAGTGTGTAACCGCCGTTGGGCGCGACGCCGAAGTTCTGCGCCACGGATCCGTCGCCCATGGTGTTGCCGGTCGCCGTCACGACGCTGGACGCGCCCGACCAGTTATTTGTTCTGCTGGCGCCGGGCGCCAACGGAGTCGTGGTCGTCGTCGTCGCCACGACCGGATAATCGAGCACGCCCTGAAGCGCCGCTGTGTTGGTGGAGCCGTAAAGGGCAGGATTCGTCGCCGCTGCGCCGAACACGGGATTGCGCCCGGCGATCTGGTCGTACTGGCCCGAGCCGTTGACGTTGACCACGTCGACGCGCGCCGACGATCCGGTCAGGCCGAGCGACGTCGCATTGGCGACCTGCTGGCCCTGGAAGGTGATGACGCTGATCGCGCCGGTGCGGCCGAGATCCGCACCGAGAACGTTGACGTAATTGAGACCCGCGTTGAACTTCGAGTTCGTGACCCAGGTGCCGGCCGTCGCGTCCCACTGATATTCTGCATTGCCCTGCTTGTCATACAGGATGACCGCGCCGGGATTCAGATTGACCGCAATGTTGACGTTATTGACCACAACGGGCTTCGCGGTGTTCACAGTCGCCGTCGACCCGTTGACCGAGCCGAGCGCCGCGAGATCGGCGACCGTCCAGGCCTGGCCAAGAGCCGTAACCTTGACGCCGCCAGCAGTCGTGCCGGAAATATCGACGGCGTTATCGACGCCGCCGCGGTTGAGCGCGCCGGTCGAGGTCGTCGGGATGATCTTGACGGTCACGCTCGACGTCGTCCCATCGAGTCCCTTGGCGCTCGATAGATTGAGAGCCTGAATGCCGCCGACGTCGCCACTGATCGTCGTCGTTCCGATCGTCCCGCTGGCGATCAGGCTGCCGCCATTCCCGGCGACCGCGGAATGCGTGTAAATGTCCTCGTTCTGGCCGATCTGAGTGGCGACCTGCAGGAAGCCGCCGGCGTCCTTGGGCAAGCTGGTCTGGACAAGAACCGCGCCAGTCGAATCGATGTTGACGTTTGAGCGGACCAAACCGGCGATAGCCGTCGAATCGCCGCCATTGCCGCCGCTGGCGTCCGGCTGGTAGCCATAGTTGAAGCCCGTCGGCGCGATGCCGCCGTTGCCGCCAACTCCGGAAACCGCAGTGACGCGATTGCGCGACCCGATGCCTGCAAAGATATTATCGGAAATGCCGGTGGCCGGCGAGGTCGTATTGGCGCTGGCGACCTTGTTCGCGAGCACGCTGACCGCGAGCGCCGAGATGTCGACGTCCGACGTCCCGAGATGCGAGAAATGATTGTCGTTGGTGAGATTGAGCGCCGCATACTGAGCGGCGTTGTCCAGCCGGTTGTCGATGACCGGCGTCTCGATATAGACCGAGCCGCCGTCGCCCCCGCGCACGTTCGCCGAGAACGACCCTGTCGTCCCATTGGCCGGAGATCCCAGAAGGTTCGCCGCGCCGCCGGACCCGTTGCCGCCATAGCCCGCCTGCGCGGACACGCGCATCGTGTGGCCGATGGTCGATTCGACCTGGTTGAAATTGGACAGCGTTTGCTGCCCCTCCAGGACGAGCGCCGTGACCAGCAGGGTCGTGCGAGCGGCGCCGGGGCCGCCGTTGACGACAATATTGCCCTGCGTCTCGGCCGATCCGAGCAGCACGTTGACGTTGCCGCCTGCGCCGCCCTGCGCCGGATCGAGAATGTTGACGCCCGACTGGTTGCCAGCGCCGGCGTTGCTGCCATTGCCGGTGAACAGCACATAGTCGTCGCCATTGCCGATCGTGACGTTGGCGGTGTTGTAACTCACGGTTCCCTGATTGCCGGTGGTGACATTGGAAAGCACCGAGACAACGGGGGCGCCGACGGTGACGTTGCCACGCTCGCCGTTGGCGACGTCCTGGAAGACCTGGCCAGCGGTATAGGTTCCGTTGGCGACGTTGTAGAAGTCGCCGGTCAGGTTGCGATTGCTGTCGCTTCCACCGAGGACGAACGAGTCGTTGCTGTCGATGCGCTGCGCGATCGTGATGTCGCCGCCGCGCCCGCCGGAGGCCGCAGTCAGCCCCGTGCCGCCGTTGCCGGTGGTGATGTTGACGAGATCGCCCTGGCCGACGCGCACGTAGGCGGCATTGCCGGCAACTGCGCCCTGATTGCCCTGGATATTGCTGCCGGTCAGGATGACGCTGGCGAGCGACGTGACGATCGTGTCGGAATTATAGATGGTCGGCGCCGCGGCCGGCGTGAAGCCGCTCGGCAACTGGCCCGCAGTGCGGGCGACCGGCTGGTAATAGACGTGGCTCGAGCCGTCCGGCGCGGTGAACGTCTTCTGCACGTAATAGACGTTATCGTCCGGCGACCAGTAGACCGTTGGCTGATTGCCCGGGCCGGGAGCGGCGCCATTCGCCGTCGTGGCCAACGCGCCGCCGACCACGACTCCGCCAGCCGTACCTGTTCCGGCTGCAAGGTTCGGCGACTGGCTGGCGTCGACGAGAATCATGCCGTCCCAGATCGAGCCCCGATTGAACGTCACGTCGCCGGCGCGCGCGCTCGACGTGGCCGCATCGCCAAGCGCCTGGGTCGCGAAGAAGGCGTTGTTCAGGCCAGCGCCGCCGTTGCCGGTATCGGCGAGGAAGGTGACGCCGTCGCCGATCGAGGCGGATACGGTATTGCTGGCGACCGCTCCCTGACTGCCTTGGAGGTTGATGGCGGTGACCGCCACCGGCCCGGCAGCATTGACCTTCACTTGAGCGCCGAGAATGTCGGCGGAACTGATGGTGAGGTCGGCGCCGCGCGCCGGGCGCAGCGCGCTCGTGCCGTTGGCGCCGCTCGCCATGCCATATCCGGCGGTGCCGAAAAGGAAGGTGCTGCCGTCGCCGATGCGGGAGACGAGATAGGTGTTGTCGATCGGCGCCTGATTGCCCTGGGTGACCAGTGAGGTGACAGTCACCCCGGCGGTCGCCTGGATGTTGATGTTGCCGCTGATGAAGCCTTCGGTGACGGCGATGTCGCCGCGCGATGAGGTGTTGATGCCGTTGAGCAGATCTTCGCTGGCGGCGACGGTCGGCGGGGTCCATCCGGTCACCGCAGTGCCGCCGGCGTTGAGAGTCGGCTGGACCGCCTGGGTGGCGGCGGTCGGCTGGATCTGCGTCAGGGCCGTGCCCGAAATCCAGTTGCCATTGCCGATGATGGCGTATTGCGTTTGATCGACGAGGTTGCCGGCCTGGTTGGCCGCGACAACCGATTGCTGCACCATCACGGCGCCCGCGCTGATGTTGATGTCCGGCGAACCCGTGGCGTACGAGTTGATGCGCGGCGTCAGCAGGCCGTCAGCGTAGGAATACGCCAGATTGTACGCGTCGGGATTGGCGACGAACATCTGCGTCGGATCGGTCGTGTTGGCGACCGCGTTGCGCGGCGCGACGAGGGATTCCGCGGTCAGCGTCGTAGAGGCGCCCGTGCCGCCGGGGACCAGCGTCTGCACGCCATATACGTTGGCGCCGCTCACGATCGCCGGATCTGCGATGTTGACGTAGACATTCGGCTGCGCCGCGGCCGTATTGGCGACCGTGACCGGCATGTACGCGCGATAGTTGGTCGCATAGTCCGTGCCTGCGACAACCAGCGCGGGATTGAACGCGCCGGCCACAGCCGTACCGCCCGTACCTTGCAGGCCGGCGGCATTGTCCATCGGCAGCAGGAAGATCGGGTTGCCGTTCTTGTCGAGTTGCAGGCCACCCGTCGGATTGGCTGTATTGAGGACGTATTGCTGGCCGTTCGTCGAAGCCGTCGCCGTCGGCGAGCCGGCCTGCGGAGTGATGACCGTGCCGACAACTGTCTTCAGCATGCCCGCGAGCGACACCGACTTGCCGCCGACCGTGATCGAGTCGTTCGGGCCGTAATAGGTGATCAGGCTCGTATTGAGCTTGCCGGCCGCATTGTACATGGCGACCGGCGGAGCGCCCGCCGTGATCGTCTCGACGATATTGCCCGCGCCATCGACCGTGTAGCCGATCGTGTAGTACTGGACGCCATTCAGATTGCTCGACGTGGCGTCCGTGTACAACTGGTAATAGGGATTGTTGAAGCTCACGACGTTGCGATAGGCGCCGTTGATCGTCTCGAAATTGCCAATCGAACCAATGTTGGTCTGGATAGCGCCGGCGGACGGATCTGTCCCGTTGTCGCTGACGTTGACGGTCACGGTCGCGCCGTGGCCGACCTGATCCATGCGCACGATCGGCTGTGTCGGCGTATTATTCGGAGCCGGGCCGCCGATGGTCTCGACGCCGCCGACGAATAGCGCGGCCGAATTGACCCCGATCACGCCGGAAATGCGGCCCGTGGTCACCTCGACCGGGTCGGCGACGATCACGTTGCCGTTGCTGTCCTTGATGGACGGCAGCGCCACGCCGTTATAAACGACATGGCCGCCCGAGCCGACCTGAACCTGCTCGACCTGCGTTCCGAGGCGCGGCCCCGGATTGGCGGGAGTCGGCGGATTGAGCGGCGCCAGGAAAGCGACGGGATTGCCGACATTGACCAGCGGCGACGTGATGGTGACGTTGCCGGAAATGTCGCCCTGGACCACGCCCATCGGAATGCCGGCCTGAGCCTGCGCGAGAGTCTGACCGCCCGCGACGGCGTTGGCGACCCCGGTCTCGTAATTGGCGATGAGTTGTGTATTGCTGACGTTATTGTCGACGCCGTGGCCGACCTGCACATAGGCGCGCGCGCCGTTCATGCCGGGCGTGGGGACGCCGGGCGCGGTCAGGGCGCCGGTCTGCAGCATCACCGATGTCGCAGCATTGATGGCGATGTTGGAATCGAGGATCGCATAGCTGCCGGTATTGGTCAGATAGCCGTTGCCATTGGCCGTGCCGGCGGCCGTCGTTCCGAGCGCGAAATTCGCGTTGCCGCCATCGCCGATCTGGACGAAATTGCCTTTCGTATAGGCCGTAGCCGGCAGGATCTCGCCACCCGACGTGATCGCTACCGCCGCGCCGTTGATCGTGATGTCGCCGTTGTGCGCGTGCTCGACCCAGACGTCCGCGTAATAGGCCGGGTCCGTCGGATCGTTGGTCGCGTGATAGAGCTGATAGTCGTTGCCAGTGTTGTTGCCGCGCAGCGGCGCGTTGACGCCAAGGACCGAGAGGTCGAAACCGATCTGCGTGCTCGCGCCGTCGACGCTGCCGCTCTGGATCGTCACCGCGCTGGCGGGCGTTCCAATGACGGTATTGCCGAATTCCGCGCCAATCGCGATGCGGCCGGTCTGCGTGACGTTGTTGCCGATCGTGATGAGCGGCGCATTGAACACGATGGCGTTGTGTTCCTGGATGAAGTCGTTGACCGTCGTCTGATGCGTGGCGAGATAGGCCGCGCTCTGGCTCGCTTGCGTGTTCTGGATGATGACGTCGCCGAGCGTGGCGTCGACGAGGATCGAGGCCGTGGCGTTGAGCGTGAGCGTCGTGCCGGCCGTGCCGGGACCGTTCGCCCAGACGACATGCGCGGGACCGAGGACAGTGATGGCGGCGGCGTCGATCTCGACGCTGGTGGTTGTGAGCAGGCCGCTCAGCGTAGCGTCGTTGACGTTCACGCCGGCTGCGTTGGCGCCCGCGCTGACGGTCGATGCGATGACGATCGTCGCCGGATCGAGCAGCAGGGTTCCGACGGCGCCATTCGCCGCCAGCGTACTCACCATGCCCGCGAAGTTCAGCGTGCTGCCGGACACCTCGACCTTGCCGCCGTTGCCGCTCTTGACGCCGCCTTGCGCCGAGATCGCGCCGGCAAAATTCGTGGCGCCGTCGGACCATACGACGACCTGACCGCCGTTGCCTGTGACCAGCGCATCGGCCGCGACGACGGCGCCTTTGTCGATCTGCACATTCTGCGCGTTGACGATGCTCGTGTCCGCGCCATGAAAGCCGCCGCCGACGAACACCGAGCCGCCGCCGGCCGCGCCGGAGGCGTTGATCGACGCGGTCGACGCCAGATGAATGCTCTGCGCCTCGAGCGTCACCGAGCCGCCCTGGCCCGTCCCGCTGGCGACGTCGATCGAACCAGAAATGTCGATCGCATCCGGGATCTTGGGCGCCGTCGCCTTCGTCTTCTGCACGGCGGTCGCCGGCCGCTTGACCGAGACATACACCTTGCCGCCCGATCCATCGGCATTATGAGCCGCAACGACGCCCGACGACGAGATCGCGCCGCGATTGGCGGTCAGATAGACGCGCCCGCCCTGCGTGGCGACTCCGGTCGCGCGCACGACGCCCGTGTTGTTGACCGCAAGCGCGTATTGATTGCCTCCGGCTGCACGCAGCTCCGCCACGGCAGCCTCTACAGTGCCCGAATTGGCCACTGCGCCGCGCCCCGGACGCACGAACACGCGCCCGTCGCCAGCATCGGAGGCCTTGATCAGAACTTCCGTGCCGCCAGCGAGCCCGACCGCGCCGCCCGGAGCTGAAATCACACCCTGATTGTCGACCTTGCGGGCGATCAGGAAAACATCGCCGCCGGTGGTCGTGATCCGGCCCTGGTTGATGATCGAGGCAGATGAATTACCTGAAAAATTCAGGTTCCCGCCGGTGAGATAATTCTGGTCCGTGATGTTCGACGTCGAGAGGATCAGCCCGCCCGTGTTGATCTGGCCGGACGGCCCGACCACGATGCCGTTGGGATTGACGAGAATGAGCTGCCCGTTCGACGACAGCGACCCATAGATCGAGCTTGGATTGCCAGTGACGACGCGATTCAGGGTCGAACCGCCGAGCGGAACCGCGAAGCGCGTGCTTTCGCCGGTTGCGATCGAGAAGCTCTGCCAGTTGATGATGGCGGTGGGCGTCGCCTGATTGATGAGGAGCTGGCTGATGGATGGCGCAGTTATGGCGGCAGCGCCCGCCACGACCTGACCGCCTGTCGGATTGGCCATGGCCGGATTGAGCGCGAGTGATAGGGCGCTCGTCGTCGACAGAAGGGCGAGCGAACGAAGAAATGAATAATTTTGCGGCTGCGGCATGGTTTTTCCGAGAATCAGCTGGCCTAACTCGAACCGGACCGAGACTTAGCCGTGACCGCAGCTTCCGGATTGCGGATTCGCGCCAGCCGATTTGCGTTTTCGCGCCACAGCCGTCGAACGCGGATTTCGCATGCAAAAAAGCGCCCGCCGGGGTCAATCGCGTCGAGGCGGAAACCGATGCAACCGCCCTGTTGGAAAAGGGATCGTCGCTTCCCGGCAGCGCAGCGGCAAAGCCGTTGCTCAATTGCAACAACCCGCCACTTTATCAATAAAGAAGTCGTTGGATCGGCACATTTGCGCCTGCGAACCTTTGACGAACGCTCAGCGGCGCGTTGTGATCAGCGGCGCCGACGCCGCTCGGACGCGCGACGCGGGCCAGCCCGGAGACCGGATCACGCGACCGCGAGCGTCCGCGTACGGGTGCGCCACAACTCCCCGGCGAACGCCTGCGCGCGCGCCGGGTCGTCCGTCTCGCCCATCGCATGCAACGCCAGCGCAACCGTGCCGATCACGGCTGCCTCGCCATAAGGGTCGGTCGTCGCCCCGCGCCAGACGGCTTCGAGACGATCAAGATTCATATCGTCGTCGGCCGCCTGGCTAGCTTCGTCCATGGTCGCCGGCCAGCGTCGATCGTCATGGCCCCCGTTCGACGCCGTGATAACCTGCGCAGGCTTGTTCGGCCGCCGTTCGCCTTCGCCGCCGTCGCCCCGGAACACCACGGTGCGCGCATGGTCGAGCAGGATGGCAGCATCGCGGTGGACCGTCATGTAGCCCGGATGAAACACGCCTTGCAGCGAGGCCCGCGCGTCAAATGGATTGAGGGCGCGCACGAGCGTGTGCACGGGCGAGCGCAGGCCCAGGATCGGCCGCAGGCCGATCATGTCGGCGAGTGGCGCGCTGATCGCCTCCAGAGAAAGATAGGCGAAATTGGCGGCCGACAGGTGGCGCGCGGCCTCCTCGGCGTCGCGCGCGACCGGAACGCCAAGATGGAGAAGCGCGGCGCCCGAATAGACCCGGCCGGCCGTATGGCCGTCGAGACCGTGCATGAACACGCGCCGGCCATTGGCGGCCAGCAGCAGGGCGGCCAGCAGATACCATGGCAGTCGCCGGCGCTTGCCGGCGTAGGACGGCCAGTCCAGGTCGACCGGCGGCGCATTGGCGGGCTTGGCGAAGGCGGCGCGCGCGGCCTCGGCGAAACCGGCGATCTCCGCCGGGCCTTCTTCTTTCACGCGCAGCAGCATGAGGAAGGCGCCGACCTGCTCGGGCAGCGCGTCGCCTGCCAGAATCATGCCCATCGCCTCCCGCGCCTCCTCCTGCGTCAGCGAGCGCGTCATGGTCTTTCCGCGGCCGAGGATGTTCACGAAACGGGCAAAGGGGTGGGGCGCTCGGAACTGCATGCGGATCGTCTTTGGTCGGACCGCGCCGGAACTGGCGCCTGCGCGCTTTGTACTCGGGAATGCGACGGACCGACAACGCCGGCGCCGGCCGCCCCGGTGTTTCGCCGATCTGAAAATCCGGATATTGGATTGCTGGATGCGGACAATCCCTCAAATGAATGTTCTGTGGCTGCAGGCGGGCTCCTGCGGCGGCTGCACAATGTCCGTGCTGGAGCGGGGCGCGGCCGGATGGTTCCGTGAACTCGCGGCGTTTGGCGTCAACCTGCTGTGGCACCCAAGCGTCAGCGAGGAAACAGGCGAGGAGGCGCGCGAGATCCTGGCGCGGGTGGAAAGCGGCGAGACGCCGCTGCACGTGTTCTGCCTCGAAGGCTCTGTGCTGCGCGGGCCTAACGGCACGGGCCTGTTCAATCGCATGGCAGGCGCCGATCGCACGATGCTGGATTGCGTCCGGAAATTCGCGCCGCTGGCGGATTATTGCGTCGCCGTCGGATCCTGCGCCGCCTTTGGCGGCGCGCCGGCTGGCGAGCCGGACCCGACGGACGCCTGCGGCCTGCAATTTTCCGCCGCCGACCCGGGCGGCGCGCTCGGCGTCCACTTCCGCTCGCGCAGCGGTTTGCCCGTGATCAATGTGGCGGGCTGCGCGCCGCATCCTGGCTGGATCATGGAAACGCTGATCGCGCTCTCGCTCGGCGCCATCGCCGCCGATCAGCTCGACCCGTTCGGCCGGCCCAAATTTTTTGCTGACCATCTCGCGCATCACGGATGCAGTCGCAACGAGTTTTACGAATTCAAGGCGAGCGCCGAGCATCTGTCCGATCGGGGCTGCCTGATGGAGCATCTCGGCTGCAAGGCGACGCAGGCGGTCGGAGATTGCAACCAGCGCGCATGGAATGGCGGCGGCTCCTGCACGCATGGCGGGTTCGCGTGCATCGGCTGCACCTCGCCCACGTTCCAGGACGCCCACGACTACCACGCGACGCCCAAGATCGCTGGCATTCCCGTCGGCCTGCCGCTCGACATGCCCAAAGCCTGGTTCATGGCGCTCGCCGCGTTGTCGAAATCCGCGACCCCGCGACGGGTCCGCGAAAACGCGCGCGCCGATCACATCGTGGCGCCGCCGAGCCGCGAGAAATGAAGCGACTTGTCGTCGGCCCCTTCAATCGCGTCGAAGGCGATCTCGAACTGACGCTCGACATCGAGGACGGCGCGATCGCCGCCGCGCGCGTGACGACGCCGTTGTACCGCGGTTTCGAGCAATTGCTCGTCGGCCGCCCCGCTGCGGATGCGCTCGTGATCGCGCCGCGCATCTGCGGCATCTGTTCCGTATCGCAATCGCTCGCCGCAGCGACCGCCTTGCGGGCGCTCGGTCGCGTCGATCCGGCGCGCAACGGCGTGATCGCCGCCAATCTCGCGCATGCGGCGGAAAACATCGCCGACCATCTGACCCATTTCTACATTTTCTTCATGCCGGATTTCGCGCGGGCGGACTATTCCGGGCGCCCCTGGTTCGAAAAGACCGAGCAACGGTTCAAAGCGATACGCGGCTCGGCGTCCGCCGACGTCCTTCCGGCGCGCGCCCGGCTGCTGGAGATCATGGGACTGCTGGCCGGGAAATGGCCGCACAGTCTTGCATTTCAGCCGGGAGGCACAACGCGCGCAGTCGATCTCGGAGAGAAAATGCGGCTCATCGCCATTCTCGCAGAATTCCGCAGCTTCCTGGAATCCCGGCTATTTGCCGCGCCAATCGAGAATATTCTGGCGATCGCCGATTCTGGCGCGCTTGACGATTTCGCATCCGGCCCCGCCGCCGACGGCGACTTTGCGGCTTTCATCCGCATCGCGCGCGACCTGCGGCTCGATAATCTCGGCAATCTCGACGTCCCCCTGATGAGTTTCGGCGCTTACCACGATCTTGAACGACCGCTGTTGGCTGGCGGCGTATATGATCGCTCGGCCAACCGCGCCTCGCGGCTGCCAGGCGAAGCGATCGCCGAGGACGTGGCGTTTTCCTGGATGCGCGAGACGGCGGACGATCCGTTTTTCGCCGAGACGATTCCACATGCGGACAAAGCCGGCGCCTATTCGTGGGCCAAGGCGCCGCGTCTTGCGGGCCGCCCGGCGGAGGTCGGCGCTGTCGCCCGCCAGGCCGTGGATGGCCATCCGCTGATCCGCGCGCTGCTCGACGACCGCGGCGGCTCCAACGTCTTCGTGCGCGTCGTCGCCCGCGTCCTGGAGATCGCGCGCCTCGTGCAGGCCTGCGAGGGGTGGGCGCGGAACCTGCGCCTTTCGGAGCCATTCTGCGCGGATGCGCCGCGCGCCGACGACGGGCGGGCCGTCGCCATGGTCGAGGCCGCGCGTGGCGCGCTGGGCCACTGGATGATCGTGCGCAACGGAAGGATTCACCGCTACCAGATCATCGCGCCAACAACCTGGAATTTTTCGCCGCGCGATCGAGAGGGCCGCCCCGGACCCGTTGAGCGTGCGCTGGAAGGCGTCGAGGTCGGCGCGCGCGGCGCGCGCGCGGCGTCCGTGCAGCATGTCGTGCGGTCTTTCGACCCCTGCATGGTGTGCACCGCGCACTGACGCCGTTGCGACAGAGCGCTTTCCGCTGCTGTAAAGCGCGCTGCCATTCGAGCGCCGTGCGAGGCGCCCACACGCGCGCCTGAGCTCCCTTGCTCCGCAAGAAAAACCAAATGGATACGGAAATATTCCGGATCACTCCGGAGTTGGTACGGACCTTGCCGTTAGATGGCCAGGCCGCGCAGGTTCAAATGTCGCGGCGATGGAAACGTCCTGGAGGAGGTTCGGCATGCCTGCCGTCGAAACGTTTTATGATGTCATCCGCCGTCAGGGCATTACGCGACGCAGCTTCTCCAAATTCTGCAGCCTGACGGCGGCGAGCCTCGGCCTCGGTCCGACGGCCGCGGCGACCATGGCGCACGCGCTCGAAACCAACGAGCGCGTACCGGTGATATGGATGCATGGGCTCGAATGCACGTGCTGTTCCGAAAGCTTCATCCGCTCGGCCCATCCCCTCGCAAAGGATGTCGTGCTGTCGATGATCTCCCTCGACTACGACGATACGCTGATGGCGGCGGCAGGCCATCAGGCCGAAGCCATCCTCGAGGAGACGAAGACGAAGTACAAGGGCAAGTATGTCCTCGCGGTCGAGGGCAATCCCCCGCTCAATGAAGGCGGCATGTTCTGCATCGACGGCGGCAAACCATTCGTCGAGAAACTGAAGTGGATGGCCGAGGACGCGATGGCGATCATCGCCTGGGGCGCCTGCGCATCCTGGGGGTGCGTGCAGGCGGCCAAGCCCAATCCGACACAGGCGACGCCGATCGACAAGGTCATCAAGGACAAGCCGATCATCAAGGTTCCGGGCTGTCCGCCGATCGCGGAAGTAATGACTGGCGTCGTCACTTTTATCACGACCTTCGGCAGGCTGCCGGAGCTCGACCGCCAGGGCCGACCGAAAATGTTCTACTCACAGCGCATTCACGACAAGTGCTACCGACGACCGCATTTTGACGCCGGCCAGTTCGTCGAGCATTGGGACGACGAGGGCGCGCGCAAGGGCTATTGCCTTTACAAGATGGGTTGCAAGGGGCCGACCACCTACAACGCCTGTTCGACCGTACGCTGGAACGATGGAGTCTCCTTCCCGATCCAGTCGGGCCACGGATGCATCGGCTGTTCGGAAGAAGGCTTCTGGGACAACGGGCCTTTCTATAATCGCCTGACCAACATCACCCAGTTCGGCGTCGAGGCGAATGCCGACTCGATCGGCATGGCGGCTGCGGGAACCGTCGGCGTCGCTGTCGCGGCGCACGCCGCGATCACCGCGGTCTCGCGCGTCGTCAAGACGCGCGGCGACGACAAGACCGCCGGGCCTTCGGCCTGAACGCTGAAATTTGAGGAATCGCGAACATGGGCATCCAGACGCCGAACGGCTTCAATCTCGACACTTCCGGACAGCGCATCGTTGTCGATCCGGTCACGCGCATCGAAGGCCACCTGCGCGTGGAAGTGAACGTCGACGCCAACAACGTAATCCGCAACGCCGTTTCGACCGGCACGATGTGGCGAGGCATCGAGGTGATCCTGCGTGGGCGCGACCCTCGCGACGCATGGGCCTTCACCGAGCGGATATGCGGCGTCTGCACGGGCACGCATGCGCTCACCTCCGTGCGCGCCGTCGAGGACGCGCTGCACATCCAGATTCCGGAGAATGCGAACTCGATCCGCAATCTCATGCAGCTCGCGCTTCAGGCGCACGATCACATCGTGCATTTCTATCATCTGCACGCGCTGGACTGGGTTGACGTGGTTTCGGCCTTGAGCGCCGACCCAAGGGCGACGTCGACGCTCGCGCAGTCGATTTCGAGCTGGCCTCTGTCCTCGCCCGGATACTTCAAGGATCTGCAGACGCGGCTGAAGAAATTCGTCGAGTCCGGTCAGCTTGGCCCGTTCAAGAACGGCTATTGGGGCTCCAGGGCCTATCGCCTGCCGCCCGAGGCCAACCTCATGGCTGTCGCGCATTACCTCGAAGCGCTCGACTTCCAGAAGGAGATCGTCAAGATCCACACGATCTTCGGCGGCAAGAACCCGCACCCGAACTGGCTCGTCGGCGGCGTGCCGTGCCCCATCAATGTCGACGGCGTTGGCGCGGTCGGCGCGATCAACATGGAACGGCTGAACTACGTCAAGTCGATCATCGACCGCACGATCGAATTCAACGATCTCGTCTATCTTCCGGACGTGGCGGCGATCGGCTCGTTCTACAAGGACTGGCTCTACGGCGGCGGCCTGTCGGGCAAGTCCGTGCTCGCCTATGGCGACGTGCCGGAGAACGCCAACGACTATTCGGCGGCCAATCTTCTGCTGCCGCAGGGCGCGATCATCAACGGCAATCTCGCCGAGATCTTCCCGGTCGATCTCCGCGATCCCCACGAGATCCAGGAGTTCGTCGCCCATTCCTGGTACAAGTATGGCGACGAGACGAAAGGCCTTCATCCCTGGGACGGCGTCACCGAGCCTCACTATGAACTCGGGCCGAACGCCAGGGGCACAAAGACCGACATCCAGCAACTCGACGAGAACGGCAAATACTCCTGGATCAAGTCGCCGCGCTGGAAAGGCCATGCGATGGAGGTCGGCCCGCTGGCGCGCTGGGTTGTCGGCTACGCGCAGAACAAGGCCGAGTTCAAGGAACCTGTCGACAGGCTGCTGAAGGATCTCGGCCTGCCGCTGACAGCGCTGTTCTCGACGCTCGGCCGCACGGCGGCGCGCGCGCTGGAAAGTCAGTGGGCCGCTTACAAGATGCGCCACTTCTACGAAAAGCTGATCGCCCGGATCAAAGCCGGCGACAGTTCAACCGCCAATGTCGAGAAATGGGATCCGAAAAACTGGCCGGCGGACGTCAAGGGCGTCGGATTCACCGAGGCCCCGCGCGGCGCGCTCGGGCACTGGATCAAGATCAAGGACGGCAAGATCGACAACTACCAGTGCGTGGTGCCGACCACCTGGAACGGCAGTCCACGCGACCCGAACGGCAATATCGGCGCCTTTGAGGCCTCGCTCATGGATACTCCCATGGCCGATCCGAACCAGCCGCTGGAAATCCTGCGGACGCTTCATTCCTTCGATCCGTGCCTGGCGTGCTCGACGCACGTCATGAGTCCGGACGGACAGGAAATGGCGCGCGTGCAGGTGCGTTGAGGAGGAGCCGATGAGCGATTTCATGCAGATCGTCGACGCGCACGGCGAAACTCAGATCAAGCGCCCGACCGTCTATGTTTATGAGGCGCCGGTTCGCGTCTGGCACTGGGTGAACGCCGCGGCGGTCGTGACGCTGGCGGTCACCGGCTATCTCATCGGCTCGCCCCTGCCATCGCTTTCGGGCGAGGCGAGCGCACATTTTATGATGGGATACATCAGGTTCACGCACTTCGCCGCCGGGCAGATCATGGCCGTCGGCTTTCTGTTTCGCATATACTGGGCGATCGTTGGCAATCATCACGCCCACCAGATGTTCCATGTGCCCTTCTGGAGCAGGACTTACTGGAGCGAGGTCGCACACGAACTGCGCTGGTACTTCTTTCTGGAAAAAGATCCGAAGATGTATGTGGGGCACAATCCACTGGCGCAGCTCTCCATGTTCTTCCTGTACACGTTGACCGCCCTGTTCATGATCACGACGGGGTTCGCCCTCTATTCGGAGGGGGAAGGCGCTTCAAGCTGGCAGCACGCCCTGTTCGGTTGGATCTTCGTGATATTTCCGAACAGCCAGCAGGTGCACACGCTGCATCATCTGGGCATGTGGGTTCTCGCGACGTTCATCATCGTTCACGTCTACGCGGCGGTCCGCGAGGACATCATGTCCCGCCAGAGCATCATTTCGTCGATGATTTCCGGCGAACGCGCATTCAAGGGCGACCGCTGATGCCGGCGCGCGGGAAGCCGGCGGCGGAGCGCATTCTCGTACTAGGGATCGGCAACATCCTCTGGGCCGACGAGGGTTTCGGCGTGCGCGCGCTGGAATTGTTCCATCGCCGCTACGCAGTTCCGGAGAATGTGACGATCCTCGACGGCGGCACCCAGGGCCTCTACCTCGTGCAATTCGTGCAAGAGGCCGATTGCCTGTTGGTGTTCGACGCAATCGACTATGCGCTTGCGCCCGGAACGCTGAAACTCGTGCAAGGCGACGAAGTGCCGAAATTCACAGGCGCAAAAAAGATGAGCCTGCATCAGACGGGCTTTCAGGAAGTCCTGAGCGCGGCCGACCTGCTCGGCCGTTATCCCCGGCGTCTGGCGCTCGTCGGATGCCAGCCGCTCGATCTTGAAGACTGGGGCGGCCCGCTGACCGGACCCGTGCGCGCCGCGCTCGACCGCGCCGTGGAGACGGCGGCCGTCATTCTCGATCAATGGGGCGTTCGCTGCACGCCGCGCGTCAGCGACGACGACGTCGGAGCCCTGCTCTCGAACGATATCGATTTCATCAACTACGAGCGGCGCGGATTCGCCGAAACCCCTTGAGGAGGGACTGATGCAGGGTTCGATCCGGAATTTCTCGCTCGCGGTCGCCGCGTTCATCCTGACGCCGACGCTCGCGCTGGCGCACCCCGGTCATGACGCCGCAGGGTTCTTCGCCGGCTTCCTGCATCCTTTCTCCGGGCTCGACCATATGCTGGCGATGACGGCGGTCGGCTTCTGGGCCGCCTCCCTCGGCGGCGCGGCGCGCTGGATCGCGCCGGGCGCCTTCCTGTCCCTCATGGCGCTCGGCGGCTTCGCCGGGATGGCTGGCGTCGAGGTTCCATTCGTCGAATATGTCGTCGCCGCATCCGTGGTCGCGCTTGGCCTGCTCATCGCCTTCGACGTGCGCATCCCGACGGCCGGCGCGGCGGCCCTCGTCGCCCTGTTCGCTGCTTTCCACGGTTTGGCGCATGGCGCCGAGGCGCGCGCGGCGGCGAGCTTTGCATCCTTCGCAGCGGGCTTCATCGGCGCCACCGCGGCGCTGCACGCGGCAGGGCTGGGTCTGGGCGCCTGGCGCTTCGGCGGCGGCGGACGCCTCGCCGGATTCGCGGTCGCCGCCGCCGGCCTCTATCTTCTCGCCTCGGTCTGACCAGGCGCGGCGATGTGCATCGGAGTTCCCATGGTCGTCGTCGATGGCGACGACATCACGGCGCTTTGTCGCCGCGGCGATGACCTGCGCCGCATCGGCATGGCGCTGGTTGGCGCGCAACTGCCGGGCGCACATGTGCTCGTCCATCTCGGCAGCGCCGTGCGGACGCTCGATCCCGACGAGGCCCGTCTCATCGACGCGGCGCTGGACGGCCTTCAGGCCGCGCAGCGTGGCGAGGATTTCGAGCATCTGTTCGCCGACCTGATCGGGCGCGCGCCGGAATTGCCGCCGCATCTGCGTTGACCGTATCGAAATCGTGTCGCGAACCCGCCGGGAGATGGAAAGTTTCTTTTCAAACTAGAATCTAGCTTTTCACGTCGTTGATCAGCATCAAGGCGGCCGTCGCAAAATTCCCCGATTTTCAGTCTGTTGCAGTCCGCCGGCGGGCGCCGGGCATGGCATGGGACTTGCTGTTCTCGACGAAAGCAATCGGGAGGATAGTTCGTGCAGACAGCGCCTCAGCGTGGGTTAGCGGCGCCGGCGGGAGTGCCGGTGATCGACGGAGCCAATATCGACCAGTTTCTCGATCCGGTCGCGGGCGGGCCGCCGCATGCTCTGATCTTCTTCGTCGGCCATGCGACGCCGCGGCCTGAAACCGAGGATGTCGCCATCGTCCTGCCGGAGTTGCTGCGCGCGTTCGATGGGCGCCTGCGCGGCGCTGTCGTCGCG
The DNA here is from genome assembly GCA_021781815.1 of Pseudomonadota bacterium. Taxonomy (GTDB): domain Bacteria; phylum Pseudomonadota; class Alphaproteobacteria; order Rhizobiales; family Beijerinckiaceae; genus JAJXWB01. The sequence goes on from JAJXWB010000007.1 coordinate 90,445, forward strand.
GCAAGCGACGAGGACAGCCTGAAGAGTCGCTTTCAGGTCTCCGTGACTCCGAGCCTGGTCGTCACCCGCGGCCTGGAGCCAGTCGGCGTTCTACCGAAGATTCAGGACTGGTCGGTGTACGTCGAAAAGATCGGCGCCTGGCTCGAACCGGATGCGCCGACGCTCGCCGCGCCCAGGCCCGACGGCCGCGTTCAGTTCGTCTACACACAGCGGAGCTGATCACATGAAGGCGGGATTCTGGACTGCGCCGGACGGCGCCGACGAGCCGATGACGATCATGCCGCTCGATCTCGACACGGCGGCGACCGGACGCGGGCGGACCGCCTCCGGCGCGGTGTCGTTCCTTGCGACCGCCAGCGGCGAGGCGCTGGCCAGACGCTGCGCGCGGGCAGCCCTGCTGCTGCCCGACATCGCACAGGCGCTCGACGCTCAGACAGCCGACGCGCCGGGGCATCTGTTCGACCTGACGGATTTCGAGGCCGAGGACCGCGAACTGATCGATCAGATTGTCGGCGAAGGAGAGGTCTCGGGACTCGTGACGCTCCCTGATGGCGTCATCGCGCATATACAGGAAGCGACGATGGCGGGCCTCTGGCGCGTGCGCTTCACGAACGCCGATGGAGCGCTTGCTGCCGATTATATCGAGACCGCGTCCATCCCCGAGATCGTCAAGCGCGGCGCGATCGTCAATGCGCGCGAGGTCGATATCGGGGCGCCGCCCGCCGGCGCCATGAACGTCATGCCCGTGCTGGCGGAGATCGCGGAGCGCGCGCGAGCGCACCAGCCCGGCGCGCCGTCGCACATCATCAATTTCTCGCTGCTGCCGATGTCGCCCGGCGACATGGATTGCCTGCAGCAGCGGCTGGGCGCCGGCCCGGTGCGGCTCGTGTCGCGCGGCTATGGAACCTGCCGGGTTCTCGCGACCGCCATCCGCAATGTCTGGTCGGTGCAATTCCTCAATGCGATGGACACGATCATTCTCGACACGCTGGAAATCGGCGGTCCGCCGATCGCCGTCTGCGCGGCGGACGAGGACTTCCGGGATTCAGCCGGGCGTCTGCGCGAAATTCACGAGGCCTATTTCACATGAGCGCGTTCGAAAACATCGGCGAGCGTCCGGTCGACGACGCCGCGCGCCTGGAATGTGGCGTCTGCTGGCATGTCTACGATCCAGCGGAAGGCGACGACGTTTGGCAGATCGCGCCTGGAACCGCGTTTCGCGATCTGCCCGCCCATTGGCGCTGTCCGAAATGCGACGCCGAACAGGCGAAATTCATGAGGGTCGGGGATGAACGCTGAGGAGCGCGCATCCGCTGCGCGCGCCGCGGGCGAGCGCATCGCCGATATCTATCGCGGGATATTTTCGCGCGCGATGAGCAACGTGGCGATCTGCAACGACAGGCTCGCCGTTGAAGCCGTCGATTTCCAGCCGTTCGGCGCCCTGGCGCTCGGAATTGTCGTCACGCCCTGGTTCATGAACGTGACGCTCGCGCCATGCGGCGACGGCGCGCTGCCGCCGGCCCTGCCCGGCGCCGCGACGCCGGTCGCATTGCCCGCTGGCCAGGTTGACTTCACCGCAGGCGAACTCGACGGGTTCGGGCCGCTCTGGACCTGCTCGCTGTTCTCGCCGATGGACGAATTCGCGGATCACGCCGGCGCGCGCGCCACCGCCGCCGCAGCATTGGAGGCCCTTACCGCTCCTCCGCCAGCCGCTTCGCCATCCGGCCGGCCGCCGATCGACCGCCGCGCGTTGCTGCGCGGCGGCGGCGCAGTCGGGAGTAAGGCCACGTGAACGCCGCGCCGATCCTGGACGCCATTCACATCGAGGTCCGCGCCGAAGCGGGGCGGGTGTGCGGCGCGATGGTGCGGGCCGGCGGCGGATCGCCTGCCGCCCGCCTGTTTCGCCGGCGCGACGGCGAGGACATCCCGGCGCTCGCCGAAAACATCTTCGCCTTGTGCCCGATGGCGCAGTCGACCGCCGCCGCCTGCGCCATTGCCGCCGCGCGCGGTCGGCAGCACCCGCTGTCGCGCGGTCAGGAACTCCGCTTACTCGCCGAGCGCATCGCCGAAAACCTGAGGTCCAGCCTTCTGTCCTGGCCGGGGCGCGCGCAGGCGCCGGACGCCGGAGATTTGATGTGGCTGCGTGATGCCCTCGGCGCGTTGCAGGCGCTGACGCGGCAGTCTCGCGACGAGCGCTGCGGGGACATGGATCTCGCCCCGCTCGTGGCCCGCCTGACCAATGCCGTGCGTGGACTCGGTCTGCCGTCGTTGGCGGACGCCCCCCCGGCCGGCTGGTTCGCGCGCGTGTGGCGGGACGCAACTGACGACCGCCTTCTGTGCGCGCTCCACGCGCCGGACGAAATGGCGGACGCCGCCGACGACGATGCGATGTTCGATTTTTTGGATGCCGGAAGCGACGCTGCGCCGCCGCAACGGCTGCGCGACCTCGACGCTCTCGCACGCCTGCGGGCGCGATGGGCGGACCTGTCCGACGCCATAGGCCGCCTTGGACGGCTCGCTTGCGGCGATCCGATCCCCGGCGGGGGCGTGCGCGTGCGTGCGACGCCGGCCGGAGCCGGCGTCGCCGCCGTCGATTCTCCGCGCGGGCGTCTCTATCATTGGGTCGCGTTCGATCGCGATGGCCGCGCGTCGGACTACCGCATCCTCTCTCCGACGGACCGCAATTTCCGGAGCAATGGCGCTTTCGCCCGCGCGCTGACCGGCGCTATCATCGGCGAGGCCGCGGACGGCGAATTGCGCGTCGCGCGGCTCGCGGCCTTGTTCGATCCTTGCGTCGCCCTGCACGTTCGCATCGAGGACTGCGCCGATGCATGAAATGTCTCTGACGGAAGGCATCCTCGATATCATCGAGGAGGAGTCACGGCGACGTGGCTTCTCCAGGGTGCGGAAGGTACGGCTCGAGGTCGGCGCCATTGGCCATGTGGAGCCGCATGCGCTTGTATTCTGTTTCGATGCAGTGACGCGCGGCACGGTCGCCGAGGGCGCCGAACTCGACATCATTTCGACGCCGGGCGCGGGCTGGTGTTTCGATTGCGAGAAATCGACGGCGCTCACGGAACGATTTGGTGCCTGCGCCTACTGCGGCGGGCGGCGCGTGCAGATGACCGCAGGCGACGAATTGCGACTGAAGGACATGGAGGTCGAGTGATGTGTTCTGTGTGCGGCTGCGCGACAGCGACAATCGAAAAATCCGGCGCTCCGGCGGCCGGCGACGGACATGGTCATGATCATGGCCACGATCATCACGCTCATGGGCATTCGCATCCACATGACCACGCCCACGAGCATCCGCACACGTCCGACCACGCGAGCGGTCACGACCGGGAGAACGCGCACGACTACGGCGGCGGCCTGGCGGGCGTCCATGTTCCCGGCATGAGCCAGGAGCGGATCGTCTCGATCGAGCGGGACATTCTTTCGAAGAACGATTCCTATGCGCGCGCCAACCGCGCGCGCATCACGCAACGCGGCGTGCTCGCGCTCAACTTCGTTTCGAGCCCGGGATCGGGAAAGACAACGCTGCTCGTCCGAACGATCGAGGATCTGAAGGACAGGTTCGAGATCGCCGTGATCGAGGGCGACCAGCAGACCTCCAATGACGCCGCCCGCATCCGCGCGACAGGCGCGGCAGCGATCCAGATCAACACGGGCAAGGGCTGCCATCTGGACGCGCATATGGTCGGTCACGCGCTTGAGCAATTGCCCCTGGGGAAGGGCGGGCTCCTCTTCATCGAGAACGTCGGGAACCTTGTCTGCCCGGCGGCCTTCGATCTCGGGGAAGCGCACAAGATCGTGGTGCTTTCGACGACCGAGGGCGAAGACAAGCCCGCGAAATATCCCGACATGTTCGCCGCGGCCGATCTCATGCTGCTCAACAAGTCGGATCTGCTGCCGCATCTCGACTTCGATGTCGGCGCCTGCCTGGCGGCGGCGCTGAGAGTGAACCCGCGCCTGCAGACCCTGGTCGTGTCCGCGCGCACGGGCGAAGGGCTGGCCGCCTTCTATGCCTGGATCGGCGCACGCGCCGGCGGCGCCGGGCGATTGGAATAATCGTGTCCGCCGCTTGCGAAATCGAAGGAGGTGAGCGCCGCCGCCTGCGCCTGCGCGTTCGCGGCGCGGTGCAGGGCGTCGGCTTCCGCCCGTTCGCATTCGGCGTCGCCCGGCGACTGTCGCTCGACGGCTTCGTTCGCAACGATTCGGAAGGCGTTCTGGTCGAAATCGAAGGCGCGCGCCTGACCGAATTCGTCGATGCGCTGCGCGGCGACACGCCGCCGCTGGCGCGCATCGACGCCATCGAAATCGATTCCATCGCGGCGCTCGGGCTGCGCGGCTTCGAGATTCTGGACACTTTGGGCGGCGCGACGCAGACGCGCATTCCCCCGGACGCGGCGACCTGCGAGGCATGCATCGACGATCTGTTCGATCCGGCGAGCCGTTTTCACGAATACCCATTCGTCAATTGCACGCATTGCGGTCCCCGCTTCACGCTGACGCGCCGTCTTCCCTATGACCGCGCGCAGACCTCGATGGCGGCGTTCTCGATGTGCGCGGACTGCGAGCGCGACTATCGAGATCCAGCGAACCGGCGGTTTCATGCCGAGCCTGTCGCTTGCCCGGCCTGCGGCCCACGCCTGTCCCACGATGCAGGCGAGATCGTCGCAACGATCCGCGCCGGCCGGATTGTCGCCGTCAAAGGCGTCGGCGGCTATCATCTGATGTGCGACGCCCGCAACGCCGCCGCGGTCGCCGCGCTGCGCGCGCGCAAGATGCGGGATGCAAAACCCTTCGCAGTCATGGTCGCCAATGTGGCCTCGATCGGGCTTTTCGCGCGCGCGGGCGCGGCGGAAATCGCGCTTGCGAAGAGTCCGGCGCACCCGGTCGTCCTCGTCGACAGCCACAGAAATCTGCCTGAGACGATCGCCCCGCGCCTGTCGCGCATTGGACTTATGCTGCCCTATGCGCCGCTGCACCATCTGATCTTTCGCGCCGCCGAGCCGGATTTGCCGCGTGATGCGCCCTCTCCGTTCGCGCTGGTCGCAACCAGCGCCAATCCCGGCGGCGAACCGCTGATCGTCGACGACGCGGAGGCCCGCAGCAAACTGGCGGCCATCGCCGATCTCGTCGTGTCGCATGATCGCCAGATCGTCGTGCGCGCCGACGATTCCGTCCTCTCGATCATCGACGGCGCCCCTGCGTTCATCCGCCGCGCGCGCGGTTTCGTTCCCGATCCGATCGATCTGGGCGGCGATGGGCCATGCGTCATCGCCTGCGGCGGCCACCTCAAGGCGACGGTGACTGTCACGCGCGGCCGCGAAGCCTTCGTCTCGCAGCATGTCGGCGATCTTTCGGATGCCGAAACCTTCCGTTTCTATCGCGAAACCATCGCCCATCTGCTCGGCCTGCTCGGCATCGAACCCGAGGCGGCGGCCTGCGATCTGCACCCCGACTATCTGTCGACGCGTTACGCCGAGGAGACTGGCCTTCCAATCGTCCCCGTGCAGCACCATGTCGCGCATGTCGCGGCCATCGCCGCCGAACACCGCCTGACCGCGCCGACGCTCGGCGTCGCGCTCGACGGTCATGGACTCGGCGCCGACGGGCAGGCCTGGGGCGGCGAACTCCTGCATCTCGACGGCGCCAACTGGTCGCGGCGCGGACATCTCTCGCCGCTGGCGCTGATCGGCGGCGACCGCGCCGCGCTCGAACCCTGGCGCATGGGCGTCGCAGCGCTCGACGCAACCGGAAGACTGGACGCCGCGCCCCGTCTGTTCGGCGCAATCGCGCCCGCCCGCGCCATCGTCGCCGCGCTCGGGAGCGAGCGTCGCTGGACGCACACGACCAGCATGGGCCGTTTGTTCGACGCCGCCGCGGCGATTCTGGGGCTCTCGACGCGCCAGGACTACGAGGGGCAGGCTGCGATGGAGCTGGAGGCGCTGGTCGTCGTCCCGCGCACGCTCGACTGCGGGTTTGAATTGAAGGATGGCGTGCTCGACTTCCGGCCGCTGCTTTCGTTCCTGATCGATCGGAACCCTTCGCCGCGCGAGGGGGCGGAGCTGTTCCATGGCGCGCTGGCCGAGGGGCTCGCCGCATGGATCGCCGCTGATCCGGCCGCGCATGGCGGCGCGCCCGTCGCGCTCGGCGGCGGCTGCATGATGAACCGCGTTCTTGCTGAAGATCTCGCGCGGCGGTTGCGCGCCAAAGGTCTCGTCCCGCTGCTGGCGAGAGCGGTTCCAGCCAATGACGGCGGCCTGTCGCTCGGTCAGGCCGCCTTCGCCCGAAAAATCCTGTCGCAGTGAGGAAAGCGCGATGTGTCTGGCGATCCCGGTAAAGGTGGCGGAACTCCTTGATGACGACATGGCGCGCGTCACCATCGACGGCGTGTCCAAGGAAGTTTCGATCGCGCTGGTCGACGGCCTGCGCGTCGGCGACTACGTGGTCCTGCACGTCGGCTACGCCCTGAGCCGGATCGAGCCGGAGGAAGCGGAGCGGACGCTTGCGCTGCTGCGCGAGGCCGGCGCGCTCGCGCAGGGAGCTGACGCATGAAATACGTCGACGAATATCGCGACGGCTCCCTCGCCCGCGCCATCGCCTCGACGATCCGCGCCGAAGCGCGACCTGATGCGAGCTATCGATTCATGGAGTTCTGCGGGGGGCACACGCATGCGATCTCGCGCTACGGCGTCGAGGATCTGCTTCCCCCGAACGTCCGCATGATCCATGGACCGGGCTGCCCGGTCTGCGTGCTGCCAATCGGCAGGATCGACGACGCCATCAGGCTGGCGAGCATGGCGGACGTAACCCTCTGCACGTATGGCGATCTGATGCGCGTCCCGGCGTCCGGCGGCAAGAGCCTCCTCCAGGCCAAGGCGCGCGGCGCGGACATCCGCATGGTGTACTCGACGCTCGACGCCGTGCGCATCGCCGAAGTCGAGCCGACGCGCAAGGTCGTGTTCTTCGCGATCGGCTTTGAAACCACGACGCCGCCGACCGCGATGGCGATTCTGGCGGCTGAAAGGAAGGGCCTGAATAATTTCTCGATTTTCTGCAACCACGTCCTGACGCCGGCAGCGATCCAGAACATTCTGGAAAGTCCCGAGGTTCGCTCGCTGGGCGCGATCAGGATCGACGGCTTCATCGGTCCGGCCCATGTCAGTACGGTCATCGGCACGCGTCCGTATGAATTTTTCGCCGAAGAGTTTCGAAAGCCCGTGGTTGTCGCGGGGTTCGAACCACTCGACGTGATGCAGGCCATCCTCATGCTCGTACGTCAGGTGAACGAAGGGCGGGCTGAGGTGGAGAACGAGTACATTCGCGCCGTCTCCGCTGAAGGCAATGTAAAGGCGCAGCAAATCGTATCTACGATTTTCGAGTTGCGCGATTCCTTCGAATGGCGCGGTCTCGGGCTGGTTCCGTTCAGCGCGCTTCGCCTGCGAGAGAAGTACGGGCGGTTTGACGCGGAAAAACTATTCTCCATCGAAACCGCGCCGGCGCAGGACAATCCCGCCTGCGAGTGCGGCGCCATCCTGCGCGGCGTCAAACGGCCGGTCGATTGCAGATTGTTCGGGAGCGTCTGCACGCCGGAGACCCCGATGGGATCGTGCATGGTCTCCTCGGAAGGCGCCTGCGCCGCCCATTGGACCTATGGACGCTTTCGTCAACATGTGTCGAACAGGGAAAGGGCCGCGCAATGAACGCGCCGTCACGTATCGTCAGGCGCAAGCTCGATTTAAGGAACGGCTGCGTCGATCTTTCGCACGGCTCCGGTGGCCGGGCCATGGCGCAACTGATCGCCGAAATATTCCACCCGGCTTTTGACAACCGATGGCTGCGGCTCGGCAATGATCAGGCGGTGTTCGACTCGCCGCCCGGCCGCCTCGCAATGACGACGGACGGCTACGTGATCTCGCCTTTGTTCTTTCCCGGCGGCGACATCGGTTCGCTCGCGGTGCATGGCACGGTGAATGATATCGCCATGTCCGGCGCCAGGCCGCTCTACCTCACCGCGAGCTTCATTCTTGAGGAAGGCTTTCCTCTCGCCGATCTCAAGCGCATCGCCGACAGCATGGGCGCAGCCGCGCGGGCGGCGAACGTGACGATCGTCGCAGGCGACACCAAGGTGGTCGAACGCGGCAAGGCCGACGGCGTGTTCATCTCGACCGCGGGCGTCGGCGTCGTGCCGCCCGGCCTGGATCTGTCGGGCGACAACGCACGGGCGGGCGACGTCGTGATTGTGTCGGGAACGATGGGCGATCACGGCGTCGCGATCATGTCCTGCCGCGAAAACCTGCGGTTCGACACCGATCTGGTTTCCGATTCTGCGGCCTTGCACGGGCTTGTCGACTGCGTGGTCGGGGCGGCGGGGCAATCGCTGCGGACGATGCGCGACCCTACGCGCGGCGGACTTGCGGCGACGCTCAACGAAATCGCTCACCAGTCCGGCGTCGGCATACGCATCGTCGAGTCGGCGATTCCGGTCAGGCCAGAGGTGGCCGCCGCATGCGAGCTTCTCGGCCTCGACCCGCTCCATGTCGCCAATGAGGGCAAGCTCGTCGCCATCGTCGCGGCCGACGGCGCCGAGGCCATGCTTGCGGCCATGCGTGCGCATCCTCAGGGCGCGCAAGCCGCGATCATCGGAAAGGTCGTGGAGGACGAACACCATTTCGTGCAGATGACGACAGCATTCGGCGGCGACCGAATCGTAGACTGGCTTTCTGGCGAGCAACTGCCCCGGATCTGTTGAGCGGAGCCGAAATGAAAATTCTGCTGCTGTGCCATTCGTTCAACAGTCTCACGCAGCGGCTGCACGTCGAAATTCGCGATTGGGGGCATCAGGTCTCGGTCGAATTCGACATCAATGACGCGGTCACGCGCGACGCCATCGCGCTGTTTGCGCCCGATCTTGTGATCGCGCCGTTCCTCAAGCGCGCCATTCCTCCCGACGTGCTGGCCCGCGTTCCGTGCCTCGTCGTGCACCCCGGACCGCCGGGCGATCGCGGCCCTTCCGCGCTCGACTGGGCGATCCTCGAAGGCCGCCTGCGCTGGGGCGTGACGCTGATCGAGGCGACGCCCGAACTCGACGCCGGACCAGTCTGGGCGCACCGCGATGTCGCGATGCGGCTAGCGACGAAATCGAGCCTCTACAGGAACGAGGTCGCCCACGCCGCCGTCGCCTGCGTGCGGGAAGCACTCGACATGATCGCGCGCGGCGAACGTCCGCCCGCCCGACAGCCGTCGGCCGCGCCGATGCGGCCAGCATGCCGGCGCGAGGACCGGCGCATCGACTTCGCGCGCGACACGACCGCCGACGTTCTACGCAAGATCGCTTCAGCCGACGGCGCGCCCGGCGCCCCGGCCCGCCTGTTGGGCGAAGAGACCCTTGTGTTCGATGCGCACGAAGCCGCCGGCCAGTTCGGCGCCCCCGGCGAGGCGCTGGCGCGCTCCGGGCCGGCGATCGCGGTGGCCACGCGCGACGGCGCAGTCTGGATCGGTCATGCGCGCGCCGCGCAGCCTCGCGCCGTCAAGGCGCCGGCGACAACGTTTTTCGCCGGACGATGCGCGTCCCTGCCCGAACGTGACGGCTATCCGGCCATTCGTTGCGAAACCGACGGCGCCGTCGCCCATCTGCATTTTCCGTTCTACAACGGCGCCATGTCGACGCAAGACTGCGGCGCGCTCGCGCGCGCGATCGAGGATGTCCGGCGCAGTCGCCCGCGCGCGCTGGTCTTGATGGGCGGTCCGGACTATTGGTCCAACGGCCTGCATCTCGGCCTGATCGAGACCGCGGCGAGCCCGGCCGACGAATCCTGGGCCAACATCAACGCGATGAACGAGTGCGTGCGGGCGCTGATCGAAGCCGACGATCTCCTCGTCGTCGCGGCGCTGCGCGGCAACGCCGGCGCAGGCGGCGTTTTTCTGGCGCTGGCGGCTGACGAGGTCTGGATACGCGATGGCGTCGTGCTCAACCCGCATTACAAGGACATGGGAAATCTCTACGGTTCCGAATACTGGACCTATCTACTTCCGCGCAGGGTCGGCGAGGAGCGCGCGCGCGCCATCGCGGCCGCTCGGCTGCCTATGGGCGCGCGCGAGGCGCTGCGGGTTGGCTTGGTGGACCGCATCCTCCCGGAGGATCCTGCGCAGGCCGAGACCGCGTTGCGCGCGGCGGCCCGCGGGATCGTCGAGGACGGCGATTACGACTCGCAACTGACCGCCAAGGCGCGGCGGCGGCGCGAGGATGAAGCGCGGAAGCCGCTCGCGGCTTACCTGGAGGCCGAACTGGAGAAGATGCGTCTGAATTTCTACGGCTTCGATCCGAGCTACCACATCGCCAGGCACAATTTCATTCGCAAGATTCCCAAATCGCGCACGCCGCCAACCCTCGCGGCTCATCGCGCAAGGCCGACGGCGCGCCTGGACAAGGCGGCTGCGCGATGAACGGTCTGGCGACGGTCCTGATCGTCGACGACGAGGTCCGCTCGATCGAGGCGCTGCGGCGCGTCTTGTCCGAAGAATTCGATGTGCTCTGCGCCCGCAGCGCGGAGGATGCGGAAACGGTTCTGGCGGGCGATCTGGTGCAGGTGATCCTGTGCGACCAGCGCATGCCCGGCGAGAGCGGCATCGCATTTCTCTCGCGCGTCCGCGAGAAATGGCCGGACACGATCCGCATGATCATATCCGGCTACACCGAGTCCGAGGACATCATAGCCGGAGTGAACGAGGCCGGCATCTACCAGTACATCACCAAGCCCTGGCATCCGGAAAAGCTGATGGAGAGCGTGCGCGAGGCCGCGCAGTTGTTCAAGCTGCAACGGGAAACGGGCGCTCCGGCGGCGGAATCGAAATTCTCCCATGAGACGCTGACACGCGCCATCGCGTCCCGCCGGCGCACACAGCGGCGCATGTTCGAATTCGACAGGATCGTCCACGCGCCGGACAGTCCGATCGTGGATGTGATATCGCTTGCCCGTCGCGCGACGGAATATGACATTTCCGTCTGCATCACCGGCGCTTCGGGAACGGGCAAGGAACTGCTGGCGCGCGCGATCCATTTCGGCTCTCTGCGCGGCGAAAAGCCATTCGTCGTCGAGAACTGCGGCGCGCTGCCGGACGAACTTCTGGAAAGCGAGCTGTTCGGCTGCAAGAAGGGCGCCTTCACCGGCGCCTATCAGGACAGAACCGGCCTGTTCGAACTCGCCGACGGCGGATCGATCTTCCTCGACGAGATCGGCGAGACCTCGCCCGCCTTTCAGGTCAAGCTGCTGCGCGTGCTGCAGGAAGGCGAAATACGGCCCCTGGGCGCGGTGCGTCCGCGCAAGGTCAACGTCCGCGTCATTTGCGCGACCAACCGCAATCTGGAAGACGAGGTCGCCGCGGGGCGGTTCCGGCGCGACCTCTACTACCGTCTGACCGCCTTCCCGATCCATCTGCCCGCGCTGAACCGGCGGCCCATGGACATACCGATCATCGCCACGCGCATCCTGGCCGACGTCAATCGCTCGTTCCATCGCCAGATCGCCTCGATCGAGCCCGAGGCGATGCAGCGGATGACGCGCTACGACTGGCCCGGCAATGTGCGCGAACTCCACAACGAGATTCAGCGCATGGTCGCCCTGTCGGACAATGACGCCCCGCTCGGCGTCCACCTGCTGCCTCCACGCATAGGCGCGCCCGCCCGGCTGGCGCCCGCAGGCGCAGCCGACGGCGCCGGCAATCTGAAACAGCAGGTCGAGATGCTGGAACGCGACGTGATCGAACGCGCATTGAAACGTCATTCCGGCAATATCAGCCGCGCCGCCGATCAACTCGGCCTGTCGCGCGTCGGGCTGCGCGGCAAGATTGAACGTTATGATCTGCGACGGAGCGCGGTAGATGACGACTGACCCGCTCAAGCGTCGTGGCGACCTCGCGAACCTGGTCGCCGGCGAGGAGTTCGCGCTGAGCGACGACAGAGAGTCGGCCTGGCGCGAAGTGATCCGACGCGTCGACGAAGTCTATTCCGATCTCATCCGGTACGAGGCCGATCTCGAACGCAAGAATTCGGAGCTGGAGGAAGCGCAGAGGTTCATTTCCAGCGTGATCGCCTCCGTCTCCGACATTTTGATCGTCTGCGACGGGACCGGACGCATTCTCCAGGTCAACCCGGCTTTCCTGCGCCTCGTCGGCCGCAGTCAGCAAGACGCCGTCGGGCGCGATCTCGCCGAGTTTCTCGCAGACAAGGATCGCGCCGACGCTATTCGCATCGTCAGTTCCGGCGCCGAGGGCAAGGTGGACGAATGCGAACTGAGATTCGAATCCGAGCACGGACGCTCGGATGTTTTCGCCATGGTCTGCTCGACGCGCTTCGATCATCGCAGCCGCCGCGCTGGCGCTGTTCTGACCGGCCGGCCGATCGGCGAATTGCGGCGCGCCTATCAGGCGCTGCATCAGGCGCATCTCGACCTGCAACAGGCGCAACGCAAGCTGATCGAGCAGGAGAAGATGGCCAGTCTCGGCCGCCTCGTCGCCGGCGTCGCGCACGAACTGAACAATCCCATCAGCTTTGTCTACGGAAATATCCATACGCTGGAGCGTTATCGTCAACGGCTCAACCGATATTTTTCCGAACTCGACGTCGAGGGCGACCAGCGCGATGCGCGCGAGTTGCGCAAGCAGTTTCGCGTCGACGCAATCATGCACGACCTGAGCTCCTTGATCGAGGGCACGCTGGAAGGGGCGACCCGCATCAGCGAGATCGTGCGCAATCTCCGCCGCCTTTCGTTCACGAGCGCGGGCGAGACGCAGACGGTCGACCTCGGCAAGGTGATCGCGACCGCGGCCAACTGGGCCGCGCGCACCAAGAATTCCAAGGCGCGGATCACGATCGAGGCCGAGGAGCGCGCGACTATCAGCGGCAACGAGGGCCAGATTCACCAGATCGCGGTCAATCTCGTCGAAAACGCCCTGGACGCCGTGCGCGCCAGCGCCCACCCCGAGGTCGCGATCCGGGCGCGCCGCGTCGCCGACGAGGTGGAATGGACTGTGGCCGATAATGGTCCTGGCATTTCGGACGCTGTGCTCGACAAGATGTTCGAACCGTTCTTCACGACGAAAAGCGTCGGCGAGGGCACGGGCCTTGGGCTGTGGATCAGCTACTCGATCGTCCGCGAGCATTCCGGAAGCATAGTGGCGGGCAACCGCGCCGAGGGCGGCGCCGTCTTCACGGTCAGGCTACCCGCGTCCTGAGGGCGGGACAGCTCCGCCGGGCGGCCGGCGCACGCTACCGCGCCCTGCCCGGGATCTGTTCGAGAGCGACCGCAGACAACAGCCGGGCGGGTTGCGCGCGGCAGGCCGCGATCGCCCGATCCATCGCAGCGGCGGCGTCGAACCCGGTCCGCCGTCCGGACGCCAGTCCCGTGGCGAGGCCCTCGAGCCAGAATCTGAACTCGCGATAAATGGCTGGATTGGTGGAGCCGAGCGCGACGAACAGCCGACAGGTCACGATATCGGGAGACTCGACGTCCGGCGGCGCAGCCCTCCCCGTCGCGACCGCCGACGCCATCAGGACAAGCCCGACGCCGACAAGGCGACGCCATCGGCTCGCCGCAGACATCGCGCCTCTGCTCATGGCTTCGCTCCCGCGCGGTTCCCCGCGATCGCATGTCGCATTCGCAATTCTGGCCGCCGTCTCGCGGGAAGTCCATGGGCGGTTCTTGTCCAGTGACAGGGGGCGCCGGGCGCGCGGCCTTCTGCCGGTTTCGTGGACGCCGAGAAAAGGTGTTTCATGAAGCTGGAGGTTGGGTATGGCGAGGCGAATATTCCGTCGGGAGTTCAAGGTCGAGGCGGTTCGTCTTGCGCGCGGTCGAGGCGTCAGCGTCGGTCACTGGCGCGGGGGCGTATCCGCCGGGGCCGGATAGAGCCACGGCGCCAGCAGGCGCGCGAGCGCCGGCATCACGGCCCAGGTCATGGCGATCGTGACGAGAGCGGTGACGACCAGCACGCTGAGCGCCGGATGGATCGGCGCGAGCCATGGCGCCACCAGGGCCGATATCGCCATGACAGAAGGAAAGATGCCCATCCACGTCACGACCGCCATCTTGTAACGTGGCGGCGGCTGCCGCACGCGCGCGGCCGGAAGCGCGAACCAGGTTTCGAGCCCGCTGAGGATCTGCAGGCCGTCGCCGCCCTCGCTGATGGCCGCGATGCGATCGAGAAAGGCCCGGCGCGGCGCGCTCGTCGTCCAGGCCCGCAGGTGCGCGTCCGAATCGAAAGCGAACAGCGTCTGATACAGGCGCCCGCCGGGCGTATCCGGCTTGATCAGATAGCCGCCGAGATGCCCCTCAAACTGCGTTGCGGCCGCGATCATGCCGTTGGCCGCCTGCTCGAAGTCCGCCTCATGGCCGGCGCGCACCCGCCGCGTGACGAGAACGGTCACAGGGGCGCTCCGGGGAGACGTCATTGCGAGCGCCCTGCTCGCGCGCGCGCCCATGCGTTCGCGGCCTCGCCCATCAGCGGCGCGCCGCGCTGGAACGGCGCGGCGTATTCCGGCCGCCTTTCGCGCCGGCCGCGCGCGGCTGCCGCAACTCGCGAAACACCGTGAGCGTGCGCTCGATGTGTTCGGCCATGTATTTGCACGCAAGATCCGCGTCGCGGGCGAGCGTGGCGTCGAGAATGGCCTTGTGTTCGGCGTGAACGTCGCGCGGGATCGTGCGTCGCGAGATCGCCATGCGACGATAGCGCTCAGATTGCTGGAACAGCAGCGTGTTGAGATGGTGCAGCCATCGCGACGGGCACGCCGATATCAGCGCGTTGTGAAAATCGCGGTTGCGCTCTTCAAATTCGCTCAAGGCCGCGTAGGGGTCTTCCGCAAGGCGCTCCTCGACTTTGGACAACCTGTAAAACGTGGCGACGACCTGACTCTCCCACGCCTCGTCGCCGACCGCGATCGCCTGACGCAGCGCCTCGGTTTCGATGAGCTTGCGGACGTTGGTCAGGTCGCGGAAATCCTCGAGCGACGCATTCGCCACGCGAAAGCCGCGCTGCCCCTCGGTCGTGACAAGCGCCTCGCCGAGCAGGCGCGTCAGCGCCTCCCGCAGAGTGCTGCCGCTGATATCGTACCGCGCGCGCAATTCCTCGATGCGCAACCGCGATCCCGGCTCGAGCGTTCCGTCGAGAATTTCGCCGCGCAGCGCGGCGTAAGCGGATTCCACGAGAGTCCGAACCGTTTTGGGCGCTTTCGGGCGCCTGAGCGCTGGCGCTTCTGTCATTGTTCTCAACCCAGTTCCTCAAGGTCGACGGCCCGGGCCTCGTTCGCGAGGGCGCGATTCATCCGAGTCTAAACGGTATCAGACGTTCCAGCCAGATTTCAACAATGTCGTCGACAGTCGATATATCTCGGTCTCTACAAATATCGATATTTCTGTTGACTGCCGATTATCAGTGGCGTAAATCGTCCTGCCGCCGCGCAATCCCACACAAGAATGGCGCGGCGCGCACGGACGCAGACCGGTTCTCTGGGAGGGAGGCGGCATGGGCCAACAGCGGAACTCGGGCCAACAGCGGAACTCGGGCCAACAGCAGACCTCGGGCGCGCGCCAGACCGCGCAGAAGAAGTTCGTGCGCGTGACGGGAGCGCGCATGGATCGCTTCGTCGAGTTTGAATTCTCCGTGAACGACTCCGATCTGACGGTCGAACTCATCCTTCCATTTTCCGCTTTCGATGAATTCTGCGCGCTGCAGAACGCCACAATTCTACCGCCGGAGCCGGTCGCAGCAAGCAAGCTGGAACAGCTCGCATGGCGC
The DNA here is from genome assembly GCA_021781815.1 of Pseudomonadota bacterium. Classification (GTDB taxonomy): domain Bacteria; phylum Pseudomonadota; class Alphaproteobacteria; order Rhizobiales; family Beijerinckiaceae; genus JAJXWB01. The sequence goes on from JAJXWB010000007.1 coordinate 106,243, forward strand.
TCGCGCCAGCCGGGCCTGCTGCGTCGTGTGAAACACGCGGTTGAAGCGCCCGACGGATAAGACCCGGCGATCGGCGCCCCCAAAGCAAGAAGCAAAATGTCGGAGGAGGAGACGGTGACCGTTCAGATCAAGACGTTGGACTACGAGCCGAAGCGACACACATTCGGGCATATCGCGCGGCGATTTGGCGACAAGCCCGCGTCGCGTTACCAGGAGGCGACGCTCGACGTGCAGGCGACGGCGAACTTCCATTACAAACCGCTCTACGAGCCGGAATTCTGGCAATACGACCAGAACAAGACTGCGGTGAAAATGGCGGACTGGTATAAGCCGCTCGATCCGCGCCAATACTATTACGCGACCTATAATATCGCGCGCGCCAACATGAACCAGGCGGTGGAGCGCAGCTTCGCCTTCGTCGAGGAACGCGGACTGCTGGACAAGCTGGCGGCCGCAGCCAGGGCGAATCTGCAACGCGGATTACTGCCGCTCCGGCATCTGCACTGGGGCGCCAACATGAACATGACGGAGATCTGCCAGCGCGGATACGGAACCGCCGTCACGGCGCCGTGCATCTTTTCGTCCGGCGATCACCTGGGCATGGCGCAGATCGTCAGTCGCATCGGCCTTGCGCTCGACGGCCAGACCGGCGCGAGCCTCGACGCTGCCAAGGCGGTCTGGATGACCGATCCGGCCTGGCAGGGCGTACGCAAACTGATCGAGGACACGTTCGTCGAACGCGACTGGTTCCAGCTTTACGTCGCGCAGACGCTGGCGGTGAACGGCGTGATCTTCGATCTGGCCTACAAGCTGTCCGACGCGGCCTGGGCGGACGGCGCCACGACGGTCGCCATGCTCACCGAATTCATGAGCGACTGGCGCGCCGAAGAATCCAGATGGAGCGACAGCGTCATCAAGACGGTCGCCGCGGAAAGCCCCGACAACAAGGCGCTGACGTCCCGATGGGCGAAGCATTGGATCGACCGCGCGGTCGAGGCGGCCAAGCCCTTGTCAGCGGCGCTGCTCGGCGACAATGGCGCGGCGGCGGAAGCGGCCGGCGAGGCGACCCGCGCGCGCGCCGCGACCCTGGGTCTGACGCTCTGACAAAAAGAAAAACCGGAGGAACGCCAGATGGCGCAAATTGCATCGCTCACTCTTTATCACAACGACGAAGCTCGTCCGATCATCGACGCCATCATCGCCGATAACCCCGGCATCCGCGTGATGAACATACCCGGCGCAGTCAAACTCGATTGCGACGGCTCTCTCACGGTCAATCGGTCGTCGGTCGAGGCGCGCCTTGGACGCTCCTGGGAGCCGCAGGAGCTGCAGCTTGTCCTCATTTCGATGGCGGGCAACCTCGACGAAGACGACGATCACTTCACCCTCAGCTGGCGCCATTGAGCCGTTTCGGGAGGACAATTCATGACTGCCAAGAAACTGGGGCTGAAGCAGCGCTACGCCCACATGACCCGCGGACTCGACTGGGAAACGACCTACCAGCCGATGGACAAGGTATTCCCTTACGACACGTTCGAGGGAATCAAGATCAGGGACTGGTCGCAATGGGAAGATCCTTTCCGTCTGACCATGGACGCCTACTGGAAATTCCAGGCGGAAAAGGAGCGTAAGCTCTATGCCGTACTCGACGCTTTCGCGCAGAACAACGGCCAGACCAATCTGTCCGACGGGCGCTACGTCAATGTCGTGAAGCTGTTTCTGACGGGTATTTCGCCCGAGGAATATCAGGCCCATCGCGGCTTTGCATTCGCCGGCCGGCATCTGCGCGGCGTCGGCCCGCGCGTCGCCGCGCAGATGCAATCGCTCGACGAACTGCGTCACGTGCAGACGCAGATTCACACGATCAGCCATTACAATAAATATTTCGACGGGATCGGCGAGTTCCCGCACATGCACGATCGCGTCTGGTATCTTTCGGTTCCGAAATCCTTCTTCGACGACGCGCGCACCGCGGGTCCGTTCGAATACATGATCGCGATCGGTTTCGCCTTCGAATATCTGCTGACCAATCTGCTGTTCGTGCCGTTCATGTCCGGCGCGGCCTACAACGGCGACATGTCGACCGTAACGTTCGGCTTCTCGGCGCAGTCCGACGAGAGCCGTCACATGACCCTCGGCATCGAGGTCATAAAATTCCTGCTCGAACAGCATCCCGACAATCTGCCGATCGTGCAGAAATGGGTCGACAAGTGGTTCTGGCGCGGCCATCGCATGCTCGGACTCGTAGCCATGATGATGGACTACATGCTGCCGAAGAAGGTGATGTCCTGGAAGGAAGCCTGGGACATCTACTTCACCGAGGCAGGCGGTTCCCTGTTTCAGGATCTTGCGCGCTACGGCCTGAAGGTTCCGAAATACGCCGATGTCGCAACGGCCGAGGCCGAGCACATCTCGCATCAGAACTGGGCTGTCTTCTACCAGTACACTCACGCGGCGGCGTTCCACACGTGGATGCCGGACAAGGAGCATCTGGACTGGCTGTCGGAAAAATATCCGAACACGTTCGACAAATACTACCGTCCGCGCTGGGAAATGTGGGCGCAGATGGAGAAGGACGGCAAGCGCTTCTACAATATGGCGCTGCCGCAGCTCTGCAACACCTGCCAGATTCCGATGGCCTACACGGAGCCGGGCGATCCGACGACGATCGCATTCCGCGAGAGCAGGTTCAACGGCGACACCTATCACTTCTGCTCGGACGGCTGCAAAGACATCTTCGACGGCGAGCCGGAGAAGTTCGCGCAGAGCTGGCTGCCCGTGCATCAGATCTTTCAGGGCGCCTGCGGCGGCCCGACCGTGCCCGACGTGCTGAACTGGTATCGGCTGAACAACGGCGCCGACAATCTCGATTATGTCGGCTCCCCGGACGAAAAGCTCTGGAATCAATGGATGGCTGGCGCGGTCAAGGCCGCCGGCTGAGCAGAAAATCCGACGGGCGCGCGCAGCTCGATCCGCCGCGCCCGCAATCAAACGGGGAGAGAGAGATGTCAGTCACGGCCATTACGCCCGACTACCAGAAGCACATCGAGTTTCGCGACCTGGAAAAGAATTTCCACGGCAATCGGCTGGTCTACGTACACTGGGAGGAACACCTCTCCTTCTGCTCGGCCATTGCGTTTCCATTGCCCGGAGCGATGCCGTTCTCCGCATTCGTGGACGAGGTGATCAAGCCGCATTATGCGGCCCATCCCGATGCCGGAAACATCGACTGGGCGAAGGTCGTCTGGATGATCGACGGCGTGAAGACGATGCCTGACATGTCGAAGTCGCTCGAAGAGAACGGCATGCGTCACAAGTCGCTGGTTCGCTTCTGGACCCCTGGCCTGAACGGCTTCAAGGGCTCCGCGAGCTGAACATTCGCAATCCGGAGTGCATGCGAAGATGTCCGCGCGCCAGCTTACGATCGAACCGACCGGCGAAACGATCCCGGTCGCCGAGGGGCAGACGATTCTCGACGCCTGTCTGCGTGCGGGCCTTTACCTGCCGCACGCCTGCGGCCACGGCCTGTGCGGAACCTGCAAGACGCAGGTGATCGACGGCGAAATCGATCACGGCGCCGCCTCGCCGTTCGCACTGATGGATTTCGAGCGTGAGGATGGCTTCGTCCTCGCATGCACGGCGACCTTGACGAGCGACGCGACCATCGAAGCCGACATGGAGGACGATTCCGACGCGCGCAGAATTCCCGTTCGAGACTTTGTCGGCCTGGTCGAGGCGATCGACTATCTCACGCATGACGTCAAGGGCGTCCGCCTCGCAATCGAGGGCGCTCCAATCGATTTTCAGGCCGGTCAGTACGTGAATGTAACCCTGCCGGGCGTCGACGGCGCGCGCGCCTTCTCGATCGCCAATGCGCCCTCGGACTCGACGCATGTCGAGCTGCAGATTCGGCGCGTTCCCGGCGGCGCGGCGACCGGCTACATCCACGACAGACTGAAGCTCGGCGACCGGGTCTCGTTCAGTGGGCCGTCCGGCCGTTTCCTCGTGCGCAAGTCGCGCGGCGGTCCGCTGCTTTTTCTGGCTGGAGGCACGGGCGTTTCGAGCCCGCGCGCAATGATTCTCGATCTCATCGAGGGCGGCTGCGAAGAGGCGATCACGCTGGTGCATGGCGTGCGAGCGCAGGCCGACCTTTACGGACGCGCGGAATTCGAGGCCCTTGCCGCCGCTCATCCGAACTTCCGGTATGTTCCCGCTCTTTCGAATGAACCGGATGGGAGCGATTGGCCGGGCGAGCGCGGCTTCGTCCACGACGTCGCCAGGCGCGTCTGCGGCGGAATGTTCGCCGGTCATACCGCGTATCTCTGCGGCCCGCCGCCGATGATCGAGGCCTGCATTGCGGCTCTCATGCAAGGGCGGCTGTTCGAGAAACATATCTTCACAGAGCGGTTTCTCACGGCCAGCGATTGTTCGGAGCGGCCGAAGAGTCCGTTGTTCAGGAAGCTTTGAGAGATGGCCGCCGAACGGTTCACGATCACGGTCTCCGGGCATGGCGCAGGCACAGGCTATGCACATGAACGATTGCTCGTCGCGCTCGAACGGGCGCAGGGTTTCGGCCATCTGCGCGATCTTCCTCGCCGCCTGCCGGTCGGATGCCGGCGCGGCGGCTGCGGTGTCTGCCGCATCCGCGTCGAGGGAGGCGAATATCGAAGCGACCCGATGAGTCGGGCGCACATTTCCGCGGAGGAGGAAGCATCAGGCGTCGTGCTTGCGTGCTGCATCTATCCGCTTTCCGATCTTTCACTGCGTCTGGAACCACCAGTCACGGTCAAAGCGAACGGCCGGGTGGCCGCTCTGTAAGTTCAAGGAGGGGATTGTAATGGCTATTTCCGGCGTTCTTCGCCCAGGATTCATCCAGATTCGCGTGCTCGACATGCCAGCGGCTGTAGAGCACTACACCAAGCGCGTGGGCCTGCATCAGGTGACCGAGGGGCCCGACGGGCGCGTCTATCTCAAGGCCGCCGACGAATTCGACCATCATTCGATCGTGCTGCGGCGCGCCGATCATGCAGGCGTCGACATGATGGCGTTCAAATGTCTGGAGGACGCCGATCTCGACCGCTTCGAGAAGCGCATCGCAGATTACGGTTACGCCGTCGATCATGTGAAGGCGGGCGATCAGCCGGGCCTCGGCCGCCGCATCGGCTTTACGATCGCCTCCGGCCATCGCATCGAACTGTTCGCGCAGTCCGAGCAGTCCGACCCCATGCCGCGCGTGCACAATCCCGACGTGTGGGAACACGAGCCTCACGGGATGGCCGCGCGCCGCTTCGATCACGCGTTGCTTTACGGCCCGGACATCGAGAGGAATCTCGACTTCTTCACGAAGGTTCTGGACTTCAAATGCGCGGAGCGCGTCGACATGCCCGATGGCCTGCTGGCGATCTGGCTCACCTGCGGCATGAAGGCGCACGACCTTGCGTTCGTGAAGCATCCAGAACCGAACAAGCTGCACCACGTGTCGTTCGATCTCGAGAATTGGGGCGCGGTCGGCCACGCCGCCGATATCATCACACGCTACGACATTTCGATCGATATCGGCCCGACGCGGCACGGAATCACCCGCGGCCAGACAATCTATTTCTTCGATCCGTCCGGTAACCGCGACGAAGTTTTCGCCGGCGGCTACACCTATTATCCGGATCTGCCCACGCGCACATGGGACGAGACACAGATCGGCAAGGGCATCTTCTACTACGAGCGTCAGCTCAATGACGCCTTCCTGTCGGTTGTGACCTGAAAGAAAGGCGCCATGCAGATCTCCGCGATCCGGGAAACCATCACGTCCGACGCTGCGCTTGCCGCAGTTGTCGCGGCAGTCGCGCATGGCCGTTCGATCGGCAAGGCCGTCGTGGCGGCGGTTGCGGACGTCAGCGGAAATCTCATGGCGTGCCTGCGCGCCGACGGCGCCTATGAGGCGTCCGTCGGCATCGCGCGGGACAAGGCCTATACCGCCGCCGTCTTCCGCGCGGCAACCGACGACTTCGGCACGGCTGTGAGCAGCAATCCGCTTTTGCGCGACGGCATAGGCCGCCGGCCGGGCGTCGTGCTGTTCGCCGGAGGGCTTCCGATCCTGGCGGGCGGACGAGTGATCGGGGCCATCGGCGTTTCAGGCGGATCTGAGGACGACGACCGCGCCTGTGCGCAGGCGGGCCTGAAAGCGCTCGGCGACGCGCAGGGCGCGGCATGAGACTGGATATCGATATTTTTCTATGATATCGATATAATTACTTTTGATCGCACCACCGCGGGATCGGCGTCCGCGGCGGCTGCAAGCAACGGCGACAAGGAGAGGGGCATGTCGGTTCAGGCGCTGCACAGGCGGGCTTATCTCGGCCTCGACACCGCGCGACGCGATGCCGCGCATTTCATCGACGGCGCCTTCACGCAGGGGACGACTGGCAAGAACTGGGAAAACCGCACGCCCCTGGACAACAGCCTGATCGGCCGCGTCCCCGAGGGCGGGCGCGCGGAGATCGACGCCGCGGTCCGCGCCGCCAAAGCGGCGCTTGACGGCCCATGGGGGCGGATGACCGTGGCTGAGCGCACGGACCTGCTGTCGGCCGTCGCCGACGAGATCAACGCGCGTTTCGATGAATTTCTCGCCGCCGAATGTCTCGACACCGGCAAGCCCTACGGTCTTGCTTCACATATCGACATTCCTCGCGCCGCGGCGAATTTCAAGATGTTCGCCGATACGGTCAAGACCCTGTCGACGGAAACATTCGTCATGCCGACGCCCGACGGCGCGGGCGCGATCAACTATGCGCTGCGGCGGCCCAAGGGCGTGATCGCCGTCATCTCGCCCTGGAACCTGCCGCTGCTGCTCATGACCTGGAAGGTCGGCCCCGCGCTCGCATGCGGCAACACCGTCGTCGTCAAGCCGTCGGAGGAGACCCCGCTCACCGCGACGCTGCTCGGCGAAGTGATGAACAAGGTCGGCGCGCCAAAGGGCGTTTACAATGTCGTGCACGGGTTTGGCCCCGGCTCCGCCGGCGAATTCCTGACGCAGCATCCCCTCGTCAACGGCGTGACGTTCACCGGAGAGACGCGCACCGGCGAGGCGATCATGCGGCAGGCCGCGCTTGGCGTCCGTCAGGTGTCCTTCGAACTCGGCGGCAAGAATCCCGCGATCGTCTTCGCCGATTGCGATCTCGACAAGGCGATCGAGGGCACGATGCGTTCCGCTTTCGCCAATTGCGGACAGGTATGTCTCGGCACAGAGCGCATCTATGTCGAACGCCCGATCTTCGACGCCTTTGTCGCCCGTCTGAAGGCCGGCGCGGAAGGCCTTCGTCTCGGACGCCCGGAGGATCCCTCGACCAATCTCGGCCCGCTGATCAGCCAGGAACACCGCACCAAGGTCTTGTCGTATTACCGGAAAGCGATCGAGGAGGGAGCGACTGTCGTCACGGGCGGCGGCGCAGCGGACATGCCCGGCGACCTCGCACAGGGCGCCTGGGTGCAGCCGACGATCTGGACAGGCCTCACCGACGATGCGTCGGTCGTCAACGAAGAGATTTTCGGGCCGTGCTGCCACATCCGGCCCTTCGATACAGAAGGGGAGGCGATCCGCCTCGCCAACGCGACGCCCTACGGCCTGGCCGCGGCGGTGTGGACGGAAAATCTCTCGCGCGCCCACCGCGTCGCCGCGCAAATGGACGTCGGCGTCTGCTGGGTGAATTCCTGGTTCCTGCGCGATCTGCGCACGGCCTTCGGCGGCGCTAAGCAATCGGGCATCGGCCGCGAGGGCGGCCTTCATTCGCTCGAATTCTACACCGAACTCTCGAATGTCTGCATCAAACTCTGAAGCAATCAAGTCAGGAAGGATTCCTTAGTGACGGATGAGACGGTCAATCGCGTCGCCGACACGATTTTCGAGGCGCATCGTTCCGGCGCGCCCTGCGCTCCGGTGCGCGACCTGCTGCCAGCGGGCGCCCTCGCACAGGCTTACGCGGCGCAGGAGATCAACACGAGGCGCTGGCTGTCCGCCGGGCGCAGGCTCGTCGGCCGCAAGATCGGCTTGACGTCCCTCGCCGTGCAAAGACAACTCGGCGTAGATCAGCCCGATTACGGCATGCTGTTCGACGACATGTGCATTCCCGACGGATGGGAAATCGGCCATGAACGCCTGATCCAGCCAAAGGTCGAGGCCGAAGTCGCATTCGTTCTCGGCCGCGATCTCGACGACGAGACGATCACGATCGCTGACGTGATCCGCGCCGTCGAATTCACGCTGCCGTCGATCGAGATCGTCGATTCGCGCATCGCCGACTGGAAAATCGGCATTCTCGATACGATCGCCGACAATGCGTCATCCGGTCTCTACGTCCTCGGGGGCTCGCCGAAAAAACTCGCCGATCTCGATTTGCGCATGGCCGGCATGGTCATGGAAAGCAATGGCGAGCCGATTTCGGTCGGCGTCGGAGCGGCTTGCCTGGGCGATCCGCTGTCCGCCGTCTGGTGGCTCGCCCGGACGATGGCGCGGGTGGGGCGGCCGCTGAAAGCCGGCGACACCGTCATGTCCGGGGCGCTTGGGCCGATGGCGCCAGTGAGATGGGGCGACGTGGTCGAGGCGCGCATCGCCGGGCTTGGATCGGTCCGCGCGGCTTTCGCCGGAGGTAAGGCATAATGACGAAAATTCCCTGCGCAATTATCGGACCCGGCAACATCGGCGCCGATCTGATGATCAAGATCATGCGCACATCGCAGCATCTCGAGGTGGGCGCGATGGTCGGCATCGATTCGTCCTCCGACGGGCTGGCGCGCGCCAGACGGCTCGGCGTGCCGACGACTCATGAAGGCGTCGAGGGTCTCCTCAAGCTGCCCAACTACAAGGACATCAAAATCGTCTTCGATGCGACGTCCGCTGGCGCTCACGTTCATAACAACGCGCTGTTGCAGAAGGACGGAAAGAAGGTGATCGACCTGACGCCGGCCGCGATCGGCCCCTTCACCATTCCCGTCATCAACGGCGACGCCAATCTCGACGAGCCCAACGTCAATATGGTGACGTGCGGCGGCCAGGCGACGATTCCAATCGTCCATGCCGTGAAACGCGCGTCGCGGCGCGTGGTGTGGGGCGAAATCGTCGCGTCGATTTCCTCCAGATCGGCTGGGCCCGGCACGCGCGCGAATATCGACGAATTCACCGAGACCACGTCGAAGGCGATCGAAATTCTGGGAGGCGCAGAACGCGGCAAGGCGATCATCATCCTCAATCCCGCCGATCCGCCGCTGATCATGCGCGACACCATATTCACCCTGTCCCAGGGCGGGTCGCAGGAAGAGATCGAGAAATCGATCCTGGACATGGTCTCCGCCGTGCAGAAATACGTCCCCGGCTATCGATTGAAGCAGAAGGTGCAGTTTGAGCATATCGGCGACAACGCCCCGGTGCGCATCCCCGGCGTCGGTCCTGTCTCCGGGCTCAAGACCACCGTCCTGCTCGAGGTCGAGGGCGCGGCCCATTATCTGCCGGCCTACGCGGGCAATCTCGACATCATGACATCGGCGGCGCTGACGACCGCCGATCGCTGGGCGAGCCGGCAATTGGCGAAGGAGGCCGCGTGATGGCGCGCCCAAACAGGAACAAGCTCTATGTGCAGGACGTGACGCTGCGTGACGGCATGCACTCGATCCGTCACCAGTACAGTCTCGATTCCGTGCGCAAGATTGCGCGCGTGCTCGACGCGGCGCGGGTCGATGCGATTGAAATCTGTCACGGTGATGGAATTACCGGCTCGACGTTCAATTACGGGTTTGGCGCCCATGACGATTCCGAATGGATCGAAGCGGTCGCCGCCGAATGCCGGCATGCGGCCGTGACCGTCCTCCTCATCCCGGGCATCGGCACTGTCCACGATCTCAAGTCGATGTATGCAGCCGGCGCTCGAAGCGTGCGCGTCGCCACGCATTGCACCGAAGCGGACGTTTCCAGGCAGCACATCGAGGCCGCGCGCGGTCTCGGCATGGATACGGTCGGATTTCTGATGATGGCGCATATGGCGCCGCCCGAGAAGCTGGTCGAGCAGGCGCTGCTGATGGAAAGTTATGGCGCGGAATGCGTCTATGTCACGGACTCCGCCGGCGCCTTGTTGCCAATCCAATATTCGGACCGCGTGACAGCGTTGCGCGGCGCGCTGAAACCGGAAACCGAAATCGGCGTACATACCCACCACAATCTCACGCTCGGCGTCGCCAACGCCATCGCCGGCGTCGAGGCGGGCGCGGTGCGGGTCGACGCTTCGCTCGCGGGCATGGGCGCGGGCGCCGGCAACGCGCCGCTCGAAGCGCTCATCGCGGTGCTCGAACGCATGGGCGTCGAAACGGGATGCGATCTTCACATGCTGATGGACGCCGCCGATGATCTCGTGCGCCCGCTGCAGGACCGGCCGGTGCGCGTCGACCGCGAAAGTCTGTCGCTCGGCTATGCTGGCGTCTATTCGAGCTTTCTGCGCCATGCGGAAAACGCCTCGAAGCTGTATGGCGTCGATGCCCGCGATATCCTGACCGAACTCGGACGCCGCCGCATGGTCGGCGGCCAGGAGGACATGATCGTCGACGTCGCTCTCGATCTTCTCAAGCAACGCGAAGCGGGAGTCGCCGCGTAATGACCGACATTGCGAAATCGGCGGAGATCGTCGACACGGCCGCCCGCACAGCCACGGCGATCGCGCAGTTCACCGACAGCGCGCCGCTCGGTGTCGCCGAAGCCTATCAGATCCAGGCGAAGTCGATCGATCATCGGCTGGCGCGCGGCGAAACGATGGCCGGCGTCAAGATGGGCCTCACGTCGCGCGCAAAGATGGCGCAGGTCGGCGTGCACGAGGTGATCTGGGGCCGCCTCACCGATGCGATGCGCCTTGAGGAAGGCGGCGCGCTGTCGCGCAAGCGATACGTGCATCCGCGCATCGAGCCGGAACTCGCCTATCTCCTGAAGGCGCCGCTGGCGGGCGAAGTCTCGGCGGCCGAAGCATTGTGCGCGGTCGAGGCGATCGCGCCCGCGATGGAGATCATCGACTCGCGCTATCGCAATTTCAAATTCGCGCTCGCCGACGTGATCGCGGACAATTCCTCGTCCTCGGGTTTCGTCATCGGTCCATGGTCCCGCCCTGACCGGGACTGCTCCAATCTCGGACTCGTCATGGAAGTAAATGGCCGCACGGTCGAACTGGGCTCGACGGCGGCGATTCTGGGCGATCCGATCCGTTCGCTGGTGGCTGCGGCCCGTCTCGCGGGGCCGTCGCTCGGCGGGCTGAAGGCGGGCTGGATCGTCCTCGCCGGCGGCGCGACAGCCGCGCATTCGCTCGCCGTGGGCGAACATGTGCGAACCGTCATCCAGAACGTCGGCGCCGTTTCGATCCGTGTGGAGGAATAAGACATGCCGATCGTCGAAATCACGATGATTGAAGGCCGCACGCCAGCAGCCAAGCGCCGGCTGATCGAAAAGGTCACCGACGCGATTGTCGACGCCGTCGAGGCGCCTCGCGAGTCCGTCCGCATCATACTTCGCGAAATCCCCGGCCTGCATTTCGGAGTCGCAGGAAAGACCAAGGAAAAGCCGGAAGCGGCGGGGTCATAAGTCACCAAACCAGACTGCAAGGGAGGCAACCAGAATGGCGCTACACATCATTGGCCGACGCCGCTTCATGGCGTCAGGCGCGGCGACGCTCGCCGCGACGACGTTCGCCCGCACTGCTTTTGCGGCGCCCCGAACGATCAAGATCGGTCTCGTCGTTCCGCAGACCGGCCCGCTTGCCATTTTCTCGGAGCAGGTTCCGTGGGTGATCGACCAGGTGAAGCAGGCGACCGGCGGCAAGGTCGTCGTCAATGGCGCCGCGCATCCTCTGGAGATAATTCTTCGCGACAGCCAGTCCAATCCCAATCGCGCCGCCGAAGTCGCAAAAAATCTCATTCTGCAGGAGAAGGTCGATATCCTTACGGCCTGCGCGACGCCGGAGACAGTCAACCCGGTCGCCGACCAGTGCGAACTGGCCGGGGTTCCGTGCCTGTCGGATGACGCGCCGCTCGAACCCTATTTCTTTGGCCGCCACGGCGACCCGAAGAAGGGCTTCGACTGGACGTACCATTTCTTCTTCAGTGCGACCAACCTTGCCGACTCTTATTTCGCGTCGTGGGATAAGTTGCCGACCAACAAGGTAGTCGGCGCATTGTGGCCCAACGACAACGACGGCCAGGCGTTCTCGAAGATATTCACCGACCTCGCCGCGAAGAAGGGGTACAGGGTCGTCGACCCAGGCCGCTTCGATCTTCCGTCCGGCAATTACACCGCGCAGATCGCCGCCTTCAAGGCGGCCGGCGCCGAGATCGTCGCCGGCGTCCTGCCGCCCCCGGAATTCACGGCGTTTTCGAGCAGCGCTGCGCAACAGAATTTCCGCCCCAGGATCGTGGCGATGGCAAAGGCCACGGAATTTCCCGCCGCGGTCGAACCGCTCGGCGCGCGCGCGCTCGGTTTGTCGGTCGAGGTCTGGTGGTCGCCGACGCATCCTTACAAGTCCGGTCTGACCGGCCAGACTTCGCAGGAATTGGCGGACGCCTACGAAAAGGCGAGCGGCAAGCAATGGTCGATGCCGCTTGGTTTCCGTCATGCCCTGTTCGAGGTCGCGCTTGACGCGCTCAAGCGCACGAAAAACGTCGACGATCCTGCATCGATCCGCGATGCGATCGCGCAGACCGACTATGCGTCAATTGTTGGACCGATCAATTTCCGGAAGGGACCGTTCCCCAATACGTGCCGCACTCCTCTGGTGATCGGGCAATGGCAGAAGGGCAAGAAATTCCCGCTGGAACTGGTCAACGTCGACAATTCGACCGCTACCGACATACCGGTCGGAGCCAGGATGGCGCCTATCTCCTATGGCAGTTGACGCGCAAGGTCGCCCGCGCCACGAAGAGGCGCGGGCGCCAGTCCTCGAACTGCGCGATCTGTCGATCCGGTTTGGCGGATTGCGCGTCATCGAGAATCTCCATCTCGAGGTTCAGCGCGGCGAGATTCTCGGCGTGCTCGGCCCGAACGGCGCCGGCAAAAGCACGCTGTTCAATCTGATCGCAGGCGTGCTGGCGCCGACCGCGGGCGCGATCTTCTTTGGCGGTCGCAATATAACGACCATGAATGTCTGGAGCCGGCGCCGGATCGGGATTGGCCGCACCTATCAAATTCCGAAGCCGTTCGCGCATATGAGCGTTTTCGAGAATGTCCTCGTCGCGGCGGCGCACGGCGGAGGGCGCGCAATTCGGCTTTCCCGCGCCGAGGCGATGGACGTGCTTGAAGCGACGGGGCTTGCCGACCGGATGACGTCGATGGCCGGGCAATTGTCCCTGCTCGACCTCAAGCGGCTGGAACTCGCCAGGGCGATCGCCGGGCGTCCCGACCTGCTGCTGCTCGATGAAATCGCCGGCGGACTGACGGAGGCCGAATGCGACGATCTGCTGGCGTTGCTGAAGAAGATCAGCGACCACGGCGCCACCATCGTCTGGGTCGAGCACGTGCTTCATGCGCTCAAGCGGGCGGCGAGCCGCCTCGCGGTGCTCTATTCCGGCTCGATCATCGCGGAAGGGGCGCCGGAGGACATTCTGGCGGATGACCGCGTTCGGGAGATTTACCTAGGCGCATAAAATCGCCCGGACGCATGAGAGAAGCAATGAGTGGCGCGGACGACGAACCTCTGAGGGTTGAAAAGCTCAACGTCTACTATGGGCAGTTCCGTGCCGTTCACGACATCGACCTGACGGTCGCCGCCGGAGAAATCGTGTCGGTGATCGGCGCCAACGGGGCTGGGAAAACGTCCTTCCTCAAGGCGATCATGCAGCAGGCGGATCGGGCGGAAGGCTCGATACACGCGTTCGGCCTCAACCTCAGGACGATGTCCACGCCGCAGATCGTGGCCGCGGGCGTTGCGCTCGTTCCGGAGGGGCGGCGATTGTTTCCCTCGCTTACCGTGGCCGAAAACCTTCGGATCGGCTGGGAGATTGGCCGCCGTGGGTCAATTACGCTTGACCGGATCTATAGCTGGTTTCCCGTGTTGGCCGAACGAAGGGATCAACCGGCGCGCCGCCTCTCTGGCGGCCAGCAGCAGATGGTCGCCCTCGGCCGGGCGTTGCTCGCCAACCCACGGTTGCTGCTTTGCGACGAGATCAGCCTTGGCCTTGCGCCGGTCGTCGTCGGCCAGCTTTACGACATCCTTCCCAAGATCCGCGCCGAAGGCATCAGCATGATCGTGATCGAACAGGACGTCGTCCGGTCGCTCGCTGTCGCCGACAGGTTCTATTGCTTCCTCGAAGGCGCGGTGTCGCTCGTCGGGCGGCCACAGGATGCTAATCGCGACGTCATCATGCGGCATTATTTCGGCGGATAGGCAATGACCATCGATATGCTCAACCAGGCGATACAGGGCGCGCTGATTGGCGGGCTCTATGCGTTGTTCGCCGTCGGCCTGTCGCTGTCGCTCGGCGTCATCCGCTTCATCAACATCGCGCATGGCGACCTGATCGTCCTCGCCTCGTTTCTTCTGATGTCCCTTTCAGGTCTTCTCGGGCTTTCGCCGTTCGTCGTCGCGCTCTTCATGCTGCCGCTCGCTTTCGCCGCCGGATATTGGTTGCAGCGGCTGCTGCTGCAGCGCGTCGTCGGCGAAAGCGTGCTGCCGGTCATTCTCGTCACGTTCGGCCTGTCGATCATGATCCAGAACGGACTCCTGCAAGCTTATGGTCCGGACACGCACAAGCTGCATGGCGGCCAAATCGAGGTCGCGTCCGTCCACATGTTCGGGCTCTTCGACATCGGATTCTTTCCGCTGGCGGTGTTCTTCACGGCGATCGTGGTGATCGCGGCGCTCGACATTCTGCTTTACCGGACATCGATCGGCGCGCGCATTCGCGCGGTCGCCGACGATCCCGCAGCGGCCGATCTGATTGGCCTGTCCTCGGGCCGCATGTATGCGATCGCAATGGGTGTGGTCGGCATGACGGTGATGCTTGCTGCAAGCTGCATGTCGGTATGGACGAATTTCGATCCGGCGATCGGACCGAGCCGCTTGCTCACCGCGTTCGAAGCCGTCGTGCTCGGCGGCCTCGGAAGCCTGTGGGGAACGCTGGTCGGCGGCATGGTGCTCGGAATCGCGCAGAATCTTGGCGCGCAAATGGACGCCTCATGGCAGATACTGGCGCAGCACCTGATCTTTCTGCTCGTCCTCGTCCTGCGCCCGCGCGGGCTGTTCCCGAAGGCATGAGACCCGCATGACCGGACGAAATCAATTTATGACCGGGCTTGCGATAACCCGCTTCGCGCTCGTCGCCATCATCCTTGCGCTGGCGGCCGGGCCATGGCTGTTCGATCTCAACCAGCAGACGCTGCTCACGGAATTCTTCACGCTGCTCGTGCTCGCGCTGATGTGGAATCTGCTCGCCGGTTACGCCGATATCATCACCGTCGGCCAACATGCGTTTGTCGGCGTCGGCGCCTATGCCTTTTACGGGCTCGCGGTCCTTGCAGACGTCGACATATTTCTGGCTATTCCGATGGCCGCGTTGACGACGCTGCTCGTCGCGATACCGACGATGGCTATCATCTTCCGCCTGCGCACGGCCTATCTGGCGGTCGGCACATGGGTGGCGGCGGAAGTCATGATGCTGATCGCCGGCAAGCTGCCGGGGTTCGGCGGCGGCTCGGGAACCAGTCTGCCGATCCCCGTGGTCAAGGCGTTCGGCGCGACATTGTCCGGCCGCGTCTCGACCTTCTACGCGATGAGCTTTGCGCTGGCGCTCCTGGCGTTCGGGACGACCTGGATATTCCTGCGGTCACGCGTCGGCCTCGGCCTGACCGCGATGCGGGACAACGAGGAGGCCGCCGGCGCCGCGGGCGTCGATCTCGTCATGACCCGGATCGTGTGCTTCTTGTGGACCGCGCCGTTTCTTGGTCTTGCTGGCGTTCTGGTCACCCTGCAGAAGCTGCGCGTTGCGCCCTCCGCCTCGTTCAGCATCACCGACTGGACGATCTACATCATTTTCATCGTCGTCATCGGCGGCATCGGCAGCCTGGAAGGGCCCGTCATCGGCACGATTCTGTTCTTTCTGTTGCGTGGATATCTGGCCGCCTATGGAACATGGTACCTTATCATCCTGGGCGCAGTTTCGATCGGCGTCATCCTGGCCGAGCCGCGCGGCATCTGGGGCGCATGCCGAAGGTGGGGGATTCCCGATCTGGCGCCGGCGTCTCACGGTCCGAAACCTTAGAGTTCGATCTGGGGCGGCCCCGCCGAGCACGCGACAGCGGACAGGAACTTTACAGTCAAAATACGGATGCCATTTGTAATGAACTTCCGCCTCCTGCCCGACATGGGCAGAATGAACGGGGGATGACTCTTTCGCGCAAGAATGCGCTCTTTGCGGGCCACGACGATGGCGGGCGCAGCTCGGCCCGGATCGCTTCGCTGATCGTCACCTGCAAGATCAGCGGCGTCGAGCCATACGTCTGGATGAAGGCGACCCTCAAAGCGATCGCCAAAGGCCATCCGCAGTCACGAATCGACGACCTGATGCCTTGGGCATTCGGTCCGCCGACGTAGTTGTCGCCATTGTCGCAGCGCGTGCTTCAACGAGTTGCAACGCATTAGACTCGCACATAGCCCGCCCAACGGGAATCCCAACGCGGATTCAAATGTCGATTTGACCACCAGCGCTGCCGTTCATGGCGCATTCCGGCCAGAGCGGGAATGCGCGTCTCTGACGCAATCAGACGTTCGCGGTTAATTCCAGCTGCCGCGCCATCATCCATGCGGTCGGTTAGAATAGCGAAACTTATCGATCCTTCTTGCGCAGGATTTCGACCCTTCCCGTATCTGCGTCGACCTTCACCCAGTCGCCGGTCTTGATGACGTCCAGCGGATCCCGATCAAAGTCGGTCATCGCCGGCGCGCGCGTGACGACGGCGCCGAGCGCGACTTTTGTGGACATGCGGTTGAACAGCAGCGCCTTCGGCGCGGCGCCGGCGAGACGAGCCATATGAAAATAGTGCGACCAGGCCGACGATCCTTTCGCGCCCGGAAAGACCAGAATCTTGTCCTTGAAGCTCTGGCCTCGTAATTCGTGGCGCAGTTCCGTGATGGTCCCGGTGCGCGGGTCCATGCCGCCCCAGCCCGAGATTGTCTCGCGCGTCACGAGCGCCTCGCCCTCGACGACGCCGCCAACGACCGTGCGCCCACGCAAGATAACGCCGCTCATTTCAGCCCCCCGTTCCAGCGCCCGGTCAGCGCAGCATCCACGCATTCCTCGATTGATCCGAACCAGGCTTCGACGCCAAGGATGGCGGGCAGGTAATGCGACTGCTTCGCCGAATCCGTCGCGACGACTTTCGTGCCTTTGGGCGCCACTCGGCCGATGGCGGGACAGGTGTCGCTCATCAGCCAGGCGCCGGCGTCCCTGATGATCTTGGTGTAGCCGCTGCGGTCGGCGACCGACTTGATCGAGCGCGGCGTGAAAATCCACAACTGCACGCTCGGATCGATATGCTTTCCGTCAAGCAACTGCGCGGCGCGCCTGATCTGCTCGATCGAATCGTGCGGACACCCGAGCATGATGAAATCGACTTTCTTCTCGTGTGCGCCTGCGTTGAGCATGTCATAGGCTTCGCGTCGTTCCTTCGCGCCGTATTTCAGCGTCGCCAGCGCGCGCCCAGGCCGCGTGATCGCCTCGATCGACGTCGCCTCCGGCGTCGCGCCGGGAATGTGGAACAGCTCGACGCCGCCCGACGACGCCGCGGCCGCGCCGAAATGCTTGAGCTTCATCATGTTCGGCTGGCTTTTCACGCCCGCCAGCAGTGGAATGTCGTCCTGCACGACGTGGCCGACCCAATACCCGAGCAGCCCCCAGTCCATCATGTCGTCGACGTCGAACTCGACGTCGATGCGATGGGTCGCGGAACGGTTCTCCGGAATGTGCAGGCCCCAGTAAGGAATGCGCGCAGTGACGCTCGCTGCGCCCGTGCTCTCGCGCCCCTCGGTATTGGTGCGCGCGCCGAGCACGCTGTTGCAGTAGACGACGGCTGAGCTTTCCATCCACGCGCAATGCTGGCCCATGACCGGCACGTTACCGACCTGGTAGGGCGTGCACGTGCCCATCATGTTGACGCCGCGCCTGCCGAAATGCGCCTCGCCGCGCTTCTGCAGATCGGCGACTTCCTTTGCGCCACCCTGTTGTTCCCAATGCTCCGTGTCGATGCCGTGAATCACCTGGCAGGTAAAGGCCTCGAATTCCGGCGTCTCGATCGTCTCGTCCGAGTCGAGATTGAATTCGGAAAATGCTGCGTCGAGGCCACCGGGCTTCAGGGCGTAATCGCGCACGAAAGGCGTCGCCATGCCGACCGTGCCGACGACATTGTCGGTCTTGATCAGCTTCTCGGCGCCGAGCGCATTGCCGTATTTGACGAGAAGCTCCATGGCTTTCCGCTTCGCGGTTCCATGCGCGCCGTCGAGCATGGCCTTCTCTTCGTTGTCGAGCAGCATGTCGAAGTCTCCGTTCAGTCTGCTGCGCCGAGCGAGGCGCCGCCGTCGATCAGTATTTCCGCGCCGGTAATGTGGCGCGAGGCGGGCGAGGCGAGGAACAGCGCCGCACCTTTGATGTCGTCCGGCGTCGCGATGCGATGCAGCGGCGCAGCCGCCTCGAACGGCGCGCGCGCCTCCGCCTCCTTCAACCGCCCGCCGGCAATGTTCGTGACGACGGGACCGGGAGCGATTGCGTTGACCAGAATGTTCCAGCGCGCCAACTCGCGCGCCGCCTGCCGCGCAAGTTGCGCGACGCCGGCCTTGGAAGCGACATAGGGCGTGCCGACATGCAGTTCGGTCATCGTCGCCGAGATCGAACTGGTGACGATGATTCGTCCGCCGTTCTGCTTCTTCAGGACCGGCGCCACCGCACGGATCGTCCGGAAGATCGAACCGAGATTGGTCGTGATCACGCGGTCCCAAAAATCCGGGTCGAGATTCTCGATCGCGCCCGCCCCGTTGCGCGCGCCATCAGCGAGCAGAAAGCCCGGGCCCCCGCTGATGCCGGCATTGGCGAATACAATGTCGATCCCGCCGAACGCCGAGACCGTCGCCGCCACGGCGCGCTCAAGATCGACGATGCTCGTCGCGTCAGCGACCTCGCCGCGGACATCGGCGCCGGCGTCCTTGAGCATCGACAGGGCCGGATCGAGCGTGGCGGCGTCGCAGTCAACGAGCGCGATGCGCCCGCCGGCGTCCGCCATGATCTCGGCGATGGCCAAGCCGATGCCGCTGGCGGCGCCGGTGATGAAGACGCGCTTGCCGCGCACGTCGAACATATCGCTCGCTCTCACCTTTCGCTCTCCACTCCGTGCCTGGCGCCGGCCTGCGCGACGCCGAACAGACGCGCCTTGGCGTTTTCGTCCGCGACAAGCGCCGACGTCGGGCCACGATGCACGACAACGCCCCTGTCGAACACTATAGCGTCCTCGGCGAAGGCAAGCGCGAGATCGACCTTCTGCTCGACCAGCACGATCGTCGGTTTATCCTCGGCGCGGATCGCGGCCAGCGCGTCGTACAGCTTATCGACGACAATCGGCGCCAGCCCTTCCATCGGTTCGTCCAGCAGAAGCGCCTTCGGCGCGCCGCCAAGCGCCCGTCCGATCGCCAGCATCTGCTGCTCCCCGCCAGAAAGGCGGTCGCCATAGTTGCGGCGACGTTCCGCCAGCGAGGGGAACAGCGCGTAGATGCGCTCGGCGCTCCAGCCACCGTCCCGGCGGGCGATCGCCAGATTTTCATCGACTGTCAGGGACGGGAAAATCTCGCGCTCTTGCGGCACGAAGCCGAGGCCTTTTCTCGCACGACGTTGCGGCGGAAGGCGGGTGATATCCTCGTCGCCGACCAGGATGCGGCCGCCGAGGAACCTGCACGATCCCATCAGCGCATGCAGCAGCGTGCTCTTGCCGACGCCGTTGCGCCCGAGCAGCGCGAGCACGCCGCCGGCGGGTATCGAGAAGGAAACGTCATGCAGGACGATGGTCTCGCCCCAGCCCGCGCGCAGGTTTTCAATGGTCAGGGGCAGGCTCATGGCCGGCTCCGTCCGAGGTAGACGGTCCGCACTTCCGCGTTGGCGGCGATTTCCGCCGGCGCGCCGCGCATCAGCACGCGACCTTGCACGAGAACGACGATTTCCTGCGCGAACCGGAACACCATGTCCATGTCGTGCTCGATCATCAGCACCGCCGTCTCTTTCGGCAAGCGGTCGATGGCCGTGTGTATCGCGTGCGCCTCGCCGGATGGAACGCCCGCCGCAGGTTCGTCGAGCAGCAACACGCGCGGCTTCAGCGAGATGGCGATGGCTATCTCCAGCAGGCGCTGCAGACCGTAAGGCAGGCTGCCCGCAGCGTCGTCGGCGCTGGCGCCGAAGCCAAGATCGGCGAGCCGCGCGTCGGCTTCCTCGAGACAAGCCGCCCAGACCCGGCGATAGGCCAGCATGCGCCAAGCGCAGCCGTCGCGTTCGGCGATGGCGAGAGCGACATTTTCACGCGCCGAGGTCTCCCGCAGCAGCGTGTTGATCTGATGCGTGCGCACGAGGCCACGGCGGACGCGCGCGGCGGGCGACAGACGATCGACCCGCGCGCCATCCAGGCTGATCGCGCCGGCGTCGGCGACGAGAACGCCGGTAAGCAGATTGACGAATGTCGTCTTCCCCGCGCCGTTCGGCCCGATGAGCGCCGCGCGCGCGCCACGGGCGAGAGACAGATCGATCAATTGGGCGACATGCAAGGCGCCGAAACTCTTCGTCAGGCCGCGCACCTCGATCGCCGGGGCGCTCATTTGCCGCCTCCTGTAGACGGCCGCGCACGCCTGTCGAGAAGATCGACCAGACCGGCAAGGCCGTTCTCGAAGAACATCACGACGGCGATCATCATCAGGCCGATCACCAGCATCCAGCGGAACGGGTCGATCTCGGCGGCGAAATTCTGGCCGACTACGTAGACGAGCGCGCCGAGATAGGCACCCCAGCGTCGACGCATGCCGCCGAGCACCGCCACCATGAGAACGGTGCCCGAGGTCAGCACGCCAAGGCTCGCGAGGCTGACGGTCTTCGTCGCCTGCGCGCCGAGCGCGCCGGCGGTACCCGCCATCGCCGCCGAAAGCGCATAGGCTGCGATCAGGCGCATGCGCACCGGCGCGCCGATCGCGCGCATACGCGCCGCGTTCTGCCTTACGCCGTCGAGCGAATGGCCGAACGGCGAGCCGAGTATGCGCCATGCGATCATCGTCCAGACGAAGACAACAGCGAGTGTGTAGAGATAGGCGGTGTGGCCCCACAGATCGAACCTGAAGAGGCCCAGCACGGGCGACGGACGGATGCCTGTCAACCCGTCATCGCCGCCGGTAAGATCGCGCGCGCTGTTGGCGAATTCCGCGATCATCGAGGCGATGGCGAGCGTCAGCATCATCAGCGTCAGACCGGAGGTATCCAGGATCAGCGCGCCCGTGACGGCGCCGACGAGACCGGCGACGAGCGTCGCAGCCGCAAGCCCCGCCAGCGGATCGGCCCACACATGGATCGCGAATATGCCGGCCGCATACGCGCCGACGCCGTAGAAGGCGCCGTGGCCGAGCGTGACGATGCCTGCATGCCCGAGAGCGAGATCGAGCGACAGGGCGAACAGCCCCATCGTCAGAACGGAGGCCGCGAGACTCATGTAATCGGGCGCGATCCAGTTCACGGCGATCGCCGCAAGCCATGGCGCTGCCCTCATCGCCCAGTTGCCGGCGCGTGCGATCATTGCGAAGGCCCCGGAACAAGGCCGCGCGGCCGCCACAGCAGGAGGCCGATGACGGCAGCGAAGAAAATGTAGGAGGATGCGCCCGGCAGGAAATACTTGCCGACGGTGTCGATCAGGCCGAGGACGAGCGAGGCGACGAGCGATCCACGGAAATCGCCAGTCCCGCCGATGCCGACGACGATCAGGAACAGAACGAGGTAGCGCAGCGCGTAATAGGGCTCGAGCGGCATCAGTTGCGCGCCGAGCACGGCGCCAATTCCGGCGAGCGCGCATCCAGCGGCGAAGGTCGTGGCGAATATAGCGTCGACATCTATGCCGATGGCGCGGCACATGCGCGGATTGTCGACAGCCGCGCGCAGGCGCGCGCCAAACATCGTGCGGTCGATGACGAGCCAGAGCAGCAGCGCGAGCAATGCGCCGGCCGCGATCAGAAACAGGCGGTAGGCCGGATAGGCGCGAAACCCGATGTCGACGAGGCCGGCAAGCGATGGCGGCAACGGCATGATGCGGATGGCCGTGCCGAACAGGATGGTGAGCGTGGCGATGACGACGAAGGTCAGGCCGAAGGTCATCAGCGCCTGAGGCAGGTCGCCGCGGCTGTAGAGCGGACGAAACAACAGGCGCTCCGCAGCGAGCCCTGCCCCGCCAGCGGCCAGCGCCGCGATCAGAATGGCAAGCGCGAAGCCTGCGCCGTTCGCCAGCGCGACCGAGCCGGCATAGCCGCCGATCATCGCGAAGGCGCCATGCGCGAGATTGACGACTCGCATGAGGCCGAGCGTGATGGTCAGGCCGACGGAAATGACGAACAGCGCCATTCCGAAGGCCAGTCCGTCGAGCAGGATCGTGAGCAGGCTCAGAACTGACATTCGTCGCGGAAGCCGGTTATTCCGGATTCCACTCCTTCCAAGGATCCTTGACCATCGGGAACGTCTGGAAGTTCACGTTGACGAGCTTGCCGTCGCGTTCCTCGACCTTGCGCAGGTAGATGTTCTCGACCATGTCGCGCGTCACCGGATCGATCGCGAACGGACCGCGCGGGCTGTCGAAGGCGATGCCCTTCCAGAGGCTGATCGCCTGATCGCCGGTCACGTTCGGGCCGAATTTCTCGACCGCGCGATAGATCAGCTCCATGCCGTCGTAGGCGCCGACGGAGGCGAGGTCCGGCGTCGTCTTCGGTCCGAACATTTCTGTCAGGTTTTTCCACAGCGCCTTGTTCAGGGGATTATCGACGGTCTCCGTGTAGTGAAAGGCCGAGACGACGCCGAGGGCGGCCGGCCCGATCTTCGGCAAGTCGATCTCCTGCGTCTCGGCGGTGCACAGCAGCTTGATGCCTGCGGGCTTCAGGCGCGACGCCCAGGTGTTGATCATGCCGACGGTCGGCGGGCCGCCGGGTCCGAAGATGAACAACGCGTCCGGCTTCATCTGCCCGATTCGCTCGAAAAAGGGCGAGAAGTCCGTGGCGGAAAGCGGAATGCGGATCGAATCCAGCACCTCCCCGCCCGCCGCCTTGAACTGGCGCGCAAAGGTCTGTTCGGCGTCGAAGCCCGGCGCGTAGTCGGAAACGGCGGTAACGACGCGCTTTATGCCATTGGCGTAGGCCCATTCGGCAATCGGCTTGGCGACCTGCGGGATTGTGTGGCTGGTGCGCACAAAATACGGCGACTTGCGCACGACGACGGCAGTCGCCGCATTGAAGATGACGGTCGGCGTCTTCGATTCCGTCACGAGGTCGGCGACCGCGAGCGCATTCGGGGTGAAGACGAAGCCGGCGAGAAATTTCACCCTGTCGCGCAGGATCAGGCCTTCGGCGAGTTGCTTCACCCGCGCCGGATCGGGACCGCCGTCGTCGCGATAGACAATCTCGATCTTCGTGCCGTTGACCGTGTCGCCATGGATCTTCTGGTAGACCTGTATGGCCTGCTGGAACTGCTCGCCCCAGCGCGCGAACGGGCCCGACGATGTCGCGATGACGCCGACCTTCACCGTTTCGGCACTGACCGCACCCGCAGCAAGCGCGGTCGCCATCGCCACGGCCACTCCCAGATTTCGCAGTTTCGTTGTCATTGTAGCCCTCCCCGGAACTTGAGGTTTCAGTCGACGCGCTCGAGATTGTCGTGCACGCGCGTCTTCAGCGCGTCGATGTCGATCTGGTGCACGCTGCCGGAGCCCGCGAGGTCGAGCGCGTGGGCCGCGGCCGCGCCCATGGCGATGCACGGCCCCATCACGCGCACGCTCGACAGCGCCGCATTGTCGGCGTCGATGCAGCGGCCGGCGGCGACGATGTTGTCGGCTTCCGCCGGCACAAGGCTGCCGAATGGCACGTAATGCACGTGGTCCTTGTCGAACACGTGCCAGTGGTGACCGGAGCCGTGATCGTGCAGTTCGATCGGCCACGCCGTGCGCGCGATCGCGTCGGCGAACTTCGTCCCGGCGCGCACGTCGTCGACGGAGAGCTGCTGGCGTCCGACGATCCAGCGCGTCTGGCGGATGCCCGGGAAGCCGTAGGTGCGGATGCGCGCCTTGCCGAAACATTCCGGGAATTCAGCCTTCAGGAAGGCGAAGGCGCGATCAGCCTGTTCCTTGCCCTCTATACCTTTCAGCGTCGCGGCGAGCGGTTCGAGCGGCGTCTCGACATGTGTCATGTTCATCGCCGCCACGCCGCGCCCTGGAATGACGAAGGACAGGCCTTCGCGGCGCACCAGCCCATAATCTCCGGCCTTCTCGCGCATGCGCGCCGGCAGTTCCTCGCGCGTCGGAACTTTCGTTTCGTCGATGTTCTCGACGATCAGCATCTGCGTGCCGAACACCGGACCGTCCGCCGGTTCGCGGCAGGCGAAGCCCGCCTGCCAGACAAGCGCAGCGTCCCCTGAGGCATCGACGAAACCATTCGCCTCGACCTCGACGTCGCCATAACGCGTCGAGAGATCGATTCCGGTCACGCGGCGGCCTTCAACGCGTACGTTGCGCATAACCGCGCCGACGATCACGGTCACGCCGGCGGCGAGCATCGCTTTTTCCACCCAGCGCCCGAGCGCAATCTCGTCGTAGTAGACGACCGTCGTGTGCGGGCCGTGGCGATAGAACAACGCATCCTGCTGTGCGCCGAGGTCGCGCAGGATATCGTCGGCAATTCCATGGGTGAACTGGTAGCCGTGCGTGCCGTTTGCAAACAGGCCGCAGAAAGTGGCGATGATCGAGTTGACCGCCTGACCGCCAAGCGCGGGCAGACTGTCGACCAGCACTACGCGGCGGCCGGCGCGCGCGCCCTCGATCGCCGCCGACATGCCCGCCGCGCCTGAGCCGATCACGCAAATATCTGCGCTGACGCGCGTCGGCCGGGCGCCCGCACCGCGCCGGACGATCTTCGTTCCGGCCGAAACTTCTGTCGCTGTCATCGATTGCTCCGGGCGTTCATTTCGGGTTCGTCGCTGGATGGTCGGCGACGAAGGACTTGTCGATGATCGCCGCCGCGTCACCCTCGGCGCTGCGCACGAAGGCGCCGGGGGCGTCGCGTTGCAGCAGCACACGCGAATATTCGTCCGCGCCGCGACGATAGGCCGCTAGACCTTTTTCGATTGCGCTGCGCTGCTTCAAGACGGTCGCCGTCGAGGCGACGATCGGGGTGATCGTGGCGGCGGCGGTCAGCGCAGCGTCGGGCTGGCCGCCCTGGATCGCCGCGGCCACCACAGACAGCGTCTGCAGCGGCGTGACTCTCACGGTCGCGATATCGAGCTTCAGCTTGTCGGCGATCAATCCGAGCGAATAGTGGAAGGTCGAACCGATCTGCGTGATCCCGACGGAATGGCCGGGCAGATCGGCCAATGTCTTCAGGCCCGCGTCATAGGCGCGCTTCAAGGCGACCAGCGCTGCAATCGCGGGCCGCAGCGGCGACATTAGCCCAGCCGGCAAGGATTCCGCCATCCCTTCATTTCCTCGTTCGGTCCCGGTCGGCGCCGGGTTAGCGTCATTGTCTGTTATCTCGACACAAGAAGAAAAGCCTGCAAGATTGCCCTTCACCTTTCGCGATTTGAGTAAAATTATGGACACGCTTCTCAATATCAAGGCCTTTCTGGCGACGGTGCGGGAAGGCAGTTTTTCCGGCGCGGCGCGACGGCTCGGCGTCGCGCCCTCGGTCATCGTCAAGCGCATCAACCGGCTCGAGGATCAGATGCACGCGCGATTGTTCGTGCGCTCGACGCGGAAGCTGACGCTGACGGATACCGGCGAGCGCTCGGAGACACGGTTCCGCGCGATCGTTGCGGAGGTGGAAGACGCTCTGGAAAGCGGGCGCTCTGTATCGCGCGGCGTCGAGGGCCATCTGCGCATCAAGTGCCCGACGACGCTGACGATCATGTATGTCGGCGACGTGCTCGCGGAATTCCAGCTCGCCCATCCCAATGTCAGTATCGAGGTCGCCCTGATCGACCGCTCCGTCAACCCGGTCGAGGAAGGCTTCGACATCGCGATCGGCGCGCTGCCGGCCTCCTATTCCAACGTGCTCGACGAACCGCTGTGCGCCTACCCGCGCGTCGTCTGCGCGGCGCCCTCCTATATCGCGCAGCGCGGCGAGCCGACGCATCCGCGCGACCTGATCGAGCACGATTGCCTCACATTCCTTGCGACCGGCACGACCTGGTCGTTCCAGAGCCCCCGCGGCGTTATCGACGTGGAGGTGCGCTCACGCTTCAACGTCAACGACAGCCAGGTCCTGCACGCCGCCGCGCGCAAGGGGCTGGGCGTCGCCACGATCGCGAAATATATCGCGCGGGATTCGATCGCGTCAGGCGAATTGAAGCCGTTGTTGACCGACTATCCCGTGCCGGAACTGTGGCTGAAAGCGCTGGTGCCGCACAATCGCAGCCAGAAGCCCGCCGTGCAGAGCCTGCTGCGCTGGCTGAAGACGAGCGCTCAACTGCCGCTGGCGTGATCGGGCGGCACGACCCAGACTCCTTCTTCGCCTGTCCAGAACTGCGTCTGCGCGCCGACCGCGAACGAAGCCAGCGCCGGCGCCTCGACGCGCAGGAGCCCGCTCGCGGTCGCGATGTGGAGGGAGCGCGTCGCGCCGCGAAACACCGACGCCTGGACTTCGCCTTTCCAGACCGCAGCGCCGGACGGCGCGTCGCCCCAGCGAATGTTTTCGGGCCGGACGATCGCCAACGCGGGCTCTCCGACCGCAAAATCGCGCGCCGCGCAGCCGCCGCCAGACCATGTTTCGCCGTCGAGCGAGAGCCTGAAGCAATCTCCATCGCGCTGGCAGGCGGTCACACGCGCCGCCAGCAGATTCGGCGCGCCGAAGAAACTCGCCACAGCCGCGCTCGCGGGTCGACGATAGAGATCTTCCGGCGGCCCGATCTGCAGGGCGCGCCCACCGTGCATCACGACGACGCGGTCGGACAGCGCCATCGCCTCGCTCTGGTCGTGAGTGACGTACAGCGTCGCGATGTTCAGGCGCTTCTGCAAGGCGCGAAACTCGTCGCCGGTCTGCGCGCGCAAGCGGGCGTCGAGATTGCTCAGGGGCTCATCGAGCAGCAGCACCGTCGGCTCGAACACCAACGCGCGCGCGATGGCGACACGCTGTTGCTGCCCGCCCGACAGCGCAGTCGCCGGACGGTCGACGAAGCGATCCATCTCAACCAGCCGCAGCGCGGCGGCGACCTTCGTGGCGATCTCCGCCTTCGGACGACGGCGGATCTGCAAGGGATAGGCGACATTGCCGAACACGCTCATGTGCGGCCAGATCGCATAGGACTGGAAAACCATGCCGAGCCGCCGCCGCTCGGCCGGCGCGTGGATGTTGCGCTCCGCATCCTCGACGATTTCGCCATCGATCGAAATGCGTCCGGAGGTTGCGCGCTCCAGCCCGGCGACCATGCGCAGCGTCGTCGTCTTGCCGCAGCCGGACGCGCCGAGCAGCGTCACGAACTCGCCGCGCCGCACAGCCAGATCGACGTCGTCGACCGCGACGAAGCCGCCGAACTTGCGACTGACCTTTTCGAGAACGACCTCGACCATATTTAACCCGTCGCAACGGCGCGCGCGAGAAATCGCGCCTGCGCCCATCTGAACAGCAGCACCAGCGCCATCGTGCACAGGCCGACGACGCTCACGACTTCCGACTGGCCGTTGCCCCACAGGCGCAGCAGGACGACCGAAAGGACTTCCGAGCCGGCGGAATACAGCAGGATCGACGCGCTGAGCTCGCGCATGATGCCGAAGAAAGTCAGCACCCAGCCGACCGCGAACGAGGGCCACGACAGCGCAACGACAATGCTCCAGAGCGTGCGCCAGAAACCTGCGCCGTGCACGCGGGCGCACTCCTCCAGATCATATGCAAGTTGATGATAGGAGGACGACATGACGCGCGTCGACAGCGGCGTTCCCAGCGCGACATAGGCGATGAGCAGCGCCCAGATCGTACCGTAGATCGACACCGGCCCCGGCAACAGCGCGAAGCCCCAGAGAAACCCGACGCCGAGCACCATGCCCGGCATCATCCACGGCAGCCACGCGAGAATGTCGACGATGCGCCGTCCCTGCCAGCGTGTGCGCACGCTTACATAGGCGACGATCCCGCCGAGGATCATCGTCAGCGTGGCGCCCGCAAGGCCGAGCGCAAGCGTGTTGAGGAAGCCGCGGCGGATGTCGGAATTGTCGAACGCCTCTGTCCAGTGATCCAGCGTCAGCATGTCCCACGAATAGAAGCCGAAGAAGCGAAACATCGATCCCGCCAGCAATTGCCCGACCGGAAGAACGACGGCGACGACGAAGAACAATACGCAAATCGCGAACGTCGCCCATCGCCAAGGCCCGAGCTTGATCAGGCGCGGCGCATAGGCCTTGCCGGTCACCGTCTGGAAGCTGCGGGCGCCGAGCAGCCTCCATTGCCAGAACACGAGCAGGCACATCAGCGCCAGCACCGCGAAGCTCATGGCGGTGGCGAACTCATATTCGGGAACCGAGCGCTGGTTAATCGAATCGTAGATCAGCGTCGTCACCACCTGGATTTTGACGGGCGTGCCGAAGAACAGCGGCGATTCGAAATTCTCGAGCCCGCGAATGAAGCTGAGAAGAAAGCCGGTCGTCAACGCCGGCAGCATCAGGGTAAGCGTGATGCGGCGCAGCGTCTGCCCCTGCGAGGCGCCGCACATGCGGCTCGCTTCCTCCAAGCTCGGATCCATCGCCCGGAACGCCTCGACGATGAACAGGAACAGGAACGGCGTCGAATATTGCATCATGTGCCAGACGACGCCGCCATAGGAATAGACGTTGAACAGCGCCGCTTGCGATCCCGTGATCCAGCGCCACGCCTGGTTGACCGCGCCGACCTGCGGATTGCCAAGCATGCCCCAGGCCATCGCCGTGAGGATCGGCGGGATGAAGAAGGGCAGCGTCACCAGCGCTTCGAGTACGCCGCGCGCCGGCGTGTCGGTGCGCGCGACGATCCAGGCGAGCAGCGCCGCGAGCGCCAGCGAGGGAATGGTCTTGGCCAAGGATATGCCGACCGTGTTGAGCAGGACAAGTCCGGTCTCTGACGTGAAGACCTCGCGGTAACCGGCAAGATCGAAGGCGCCTGCGACGCCCGGCGGCGTCGTGTGAAAGCTGCCGAACAGCAGCATGGAAACCGGATAGAGCGACAGGAAGGCGAGCAGCGCGATCAGGGCAGCCATGCCGAACGTGCGGCTGTAGCGCAGGCGCAACGAAGCCAGCGCGCCGGGCCCACTCCGCCGTTCGTCGACTGCGCTCATTTGTAGATCTTGCGGGCGAGTTCCATCATGCCCGGCCGCTCGGCCAGGGTCGCCGCGCCCATTAGCTTTGATTCCGCGAATGGCCTTGCGTCGGCGTTCGCGCGTTCGACGATTCCCCCGATCACCGGCGCGTTCCAGGCGTTGGCATAGACGAGCTGCGACTCGGCTTCGAGAAAATGATTGACGAGAAGGCGCGCGGTGTTGGGGTGCGGCGCGTTGCGCAACAACGCGAATTCGAGCAGCGCATAGGGCGCGCCTTCGACGGGCGCGACCACCTTGACCGGCAGGCCCTTCAGGTCCGAGGCGAATGCGAACACCTGCGGAATATAGAAGGCGTACTCGCCACGCGCGACGCGACGCGCGTCGTTGCGCATGTCGCGGCTGAACACCAGCTGCTGCCTGGCGAGCTTTTCATGGAAGCCCGCGGGCATTTCCTTGTGCAGCACCGCGAACATCGTGCTGCCGCTGCCGAGCGGCCGCATGTCGTCCGAAAGAATCTTGCCCTTCCATTTCGGGTCGAGCAGGTCGCTCCACGATTTCGGCTGCTCCTCAGGCTTGACGAGTTGCGTGTTCACGAGGATGCCGAACGCCTGAATGTAGGCGGGAACGGCGAAATCGGTCGTCGCGAACGGCTGGCGCAGGTTGGCGGCGTTCGGGACGGCCGGAAATTTCTGCACGTATTTGTCGGCGACGACCTGTTCCTCGATCATCGTGCTCGAAATAAGTTCGACGTCGCCGATGAAACGGCCGGCCGCCTGTTCGGTGCGGATGCGTTCGACGAGTTCGCTCGCCCGCAGATCGAGGCTCTCGACCTTGATCCCGTACTTCCTCTCGAAGGCCCGGACGACTTCATTGTAGTAGGGGGCGCCGAGCGCCATGCTGTAGACGACGACCGAGCCTTCCTTTTTCGCGGCTTGGACCACGCTGGACCAATCCGAAACCTGCGCCTGCGCCGGAGCGGCCGTCACGAGCGCGCCGGCCATTGCAAAGGCGAGCGCCGCCAGTCGTATCTTCGCCGCCATCGCGTTCTCCCGGTCACTCTTATTGCTTATGGCCGGAGTGTCGGCGCCGCCGCTTTCATTGTCAATGAGCGACAAAAGGCGTGAAAATATTCGCCTATCTATCTCGAAACAAGAAAACTGATCGCGCGAGAACAGGGCTTCGCGAGAACGCGGCGGCCTCCTAGCATGGCCAAAAACGTGGGGCGCCGAAACGCTCCGCCATAATCGGGAGAGACGCCGCGCCATGTCATTTCGCATCGACGCCTCGGCAGCGCGGATCGCGTGCGTGTTCGCCCTCGCGACATTTGCCTTTCTGGCGCCCGGCGCCGGCCGCGCGACGGAACCGGACGTCGCGCTCGTCGCCGCCGCGAAGAAGGACGGCAAGCTCGTCTTCTACGCCTCCTTTCTCGGCACGAAATTCCATCTCGAAATCATCAAGGGCTTCGAGCGAAAATATGGGATCCCCGTCGAATTGCTCGACGTCCGCGCCAGCGAGATGCGCGAACGCATCCGCACCGAACAGACGACCGGCAGATTTATCGGGGATATCGTGCAGAACGGCGCCGCGACCTTGTTGCGCCAGGAGCGCGAGGGTGAATTGCAGCCGCACGGCGGCGTGCCGAACGCGGCCAACCTGATCGATGGACAGTCAGCGACCGACATTCGCGTGCCGAACTACATGCTGATCTACGGCGTGCTGGTGAACACCTCGCTCGTCAAGCCCGAGGACGAACCGAAATCCTGGAACGATCTGGCCGACCCCAAATGGAAGGGCAAGATCCTGTCCGACGACATGCGGGCGATCGGCGGCGGCCAGGTGATGTTCTCGGCGCTGGCGGACGCGATGGGCAAAGACTACCTGCGCAAGCTCGGCAGCCAGGAGATCGCCTTCAGCCGCGACGTCGGCGCCGACGAACGCCGCGTCGCGCGCGGCGAATATCCCCTGCGCATTCCCCAGCTCGTATCGAACTACCTGCTGCTGAAGGGCCTGCCGGTGAAGTTCGTGATGCCCAGCGAAGGCGCGCCCTACATCCGCTTCGACATGGCGATCCTGAAAGGCGCGCCGCACCTGGCCGCCGCCAAGCTGTTCATGAACTATTACCTGAGCGAGGAAGCGCAATTGCTCTATGCGCAGGGCGGTCTCGTGCCGCTGGCGCGCGGCGTCATCGACAAGGTCGACCCGGCGCTGCGCGCGCTGGAACAGTCGAAGCTGATGGGGACGACCGATCCCGACACGCAGGATTCCATGCTGGCGCTGGCGCGCGAAACCTTCAAATAGATCGGAACTGACGATGGCAAAACTGCGCAGCAATTTCGAGATCGGCACGTCGGCCTGGGCGGTGCGCAGGGCGCAATGGCGGGCGCTCGGCCTGACCGACGCCGACATGGAAAAGCCAAAGATCGCAGTCGTCAATTCCTCGTCGGAGCTGGCGATCTGCTTCAGCCACCTCGATGGCGTGGCCGAGGTCGTGAAGACGGCGATCCAGAAGGCCGGCGGCCT
This sequence comes from Pseudomonadota bacterium, assembly GCA_021781815.1. GTDB lineage: Bacteria > Pseudomonadota > Alphaproteobacteria > Rhizobiales > Beijerinckiaceae > JAJXWB01. Next base: position 138,304 of record JAJXWB010000007.1, read on the forward strand.
GCCGTTCGAAATCCGCACGACCGCGCCGAGTGACTTCATCCACACGGCCGGTCGTCGCGGCACATACATCCTGCCGGCGCGCGACCTGATCGTGAACGACATCGAGGTGCAGGTCGAAGGCGCGCTCCTCGACGGCATGATCGTGCTAGCCTCCTGCGACAAGACCGCGCCCGGCCAGCTGATGGCCGCCGCACGGCTGAACATTCCGACCATCGTCGTCATCTGCGGCTATCAGCCGAGCGGCATGCTGAACAACAAGCATGTCGACATCGAGGACGTCTTCCTCCACGCGGGCTACCACGTTGCGGGCAAGCTCAGCCTCGAGGAACTGACAGCGATGAGCGAGAACGCCATCAAGGGACCGGGCGTGTGTTCGGGCATGGGAACGGCCAATTCCATGCATATCGTCTGCGAGGCGCTGGGCATGACCCTTCCGGGCGCTGCGCCCGTACTGGCCAATTCGCCGCGCATGTTCGATTTCGCGCGCCGCTCGGGCGAACGGATCGTGCAGATGATTTGGGACGACATTCGCCCGCGCGACATCTTGACGAAGAGCGCGTTCGTCAATGCGGCCAAGGTCACGCTCAGCCTGGCGGCGTCGATCAACACCGTGAAGCATCTGCAGGGCATCGCGACCGAGGCGGGTTGCGATGTCGACGTGCTCAAGGCTTTCGAGGAGAATGCCGAGACGATCCCGTTCCTGACGGCGGTCCGGCCGATCGGCGAGACGTCGATCGAAGGTCTCGAGGCCGCCGGCGGCGCGCATTCCCTGATGAAGCGGCTGGAGCCGCTGCTCGACACGTCCGCGCGCACGGTATCCGGCGGCACGCTCGCCGACGACCTGCGCGACGCGACAATTCCGGACGAGGCGACGATCCCGCCGCTCGACCAACCTCTCTCACACAGGCCGGGCATCGTCGTGGTGCGCGGCACGCTCGCGCCCGACGGCGCCATCATCAAGATGGGCCTGCGCTATGATCGCGCGCTGCAGTTCCGAGGGCCGTCAAAGGTCTATTCCTACGCCGACCAGGCGATTGCGGCGATGAAGCGCGGCGAGATCGTCTCCGGCGACGTCATCCTGCTCAGCGGAATCGGCGTGAGGGGCGCGCCGGGCATGGGCATGGCCTCGCGCCTCGTATTTGCGCTGGAAGGCGCCGGTCTCGACGTCGCCGTCGTGACGGACGGCCAATTGTCCGGTCTCGTCAACAAGGGGCTCGTCGTCGGCGAGGTGACGCCGGAGGCGGTGACCGGCGGGCCGCTGGGGCTGGTTCGCGAGGGCGACATCATCAGCATCGACATCGAAACCCGAAAGGTCGACCTGGAAATTTCCGCTGATGAATTCGCGCGCCGCCGGGCTGCCTTCACGCCGCCGCCGGAAGCGACGGATCACAGCTGGACATCGATCTACCAGCGCTCGGTGCGCCCGCTGTCGGTCGGCGCCACGCTCGTCGGCGAAGCGCCGGCGGACAAGCCGTGAGCCGCGCAATGCTCGGTCAAATCGTACGCAGCGCCTGGCTCTGGAACGGCTGCTTCGCCAGCCCGACCATCCGATCGAAGATCTCCGGTTGCTCCCGTAGCGTCTCGACCGATCCGTAAAAGGCGGCGCGCCGCGTTCCAGAATCAGAACGCGATCGACGAATTCCATGACGACATCGACGTTCTGCTCCACCAGCATGCAGCGGATTCCGGTCTCCATCGCCATTTGCGCGATGGCGTCCATAAGTTCCTCGGCGACCTGCGCACCAGCCCCTCGAGCGGTTCGTCGAGCAGCAGCCGTTTCGGTTCGGTCGCGAGCGTACGGGCTACCGACAGCATCTGCTGCTCGCCGCCCGACAGGGCGGCGACGCCATTGTCGCGACGCTCGCGAAGGCGCCGGAACGCTCACTTCCCGGGAAGCAGGTTCCCTCGCGTCCGAAATCTGACTGCAACTCCGACGCGCTCGTTGTCGCCGCGGTTGAAATCCAGCGTTTCCGGGATTCCTGCCTGTATCGCGACGCGCTTCCAAGCTTTCAGGATATACCAGCGCTCGGGCGTGTCGGACACGCCGAGCTTGCCGCCACCCGCATGCGCCTCGTGACTGCCCGCGTGCGGATGATGGTCCTCGAACCGTTTGAAGAACGGCAACACATCGTCCCACGCCCAGCCGGGATTACCGATTGCCGCCACAGATCATAGTCGCGCGCGACGCCGCGGATGTAGACCATGACGTTGATCGACGACGAGCCGCCGAGCCCCTTGCCACGGTGCGCCGGCGTCACGCGATCGTCGGCGAAGGGCTCGGGTTCGCTCTTGAATCCCCAACTGTACCGCGAGTCAGCCAGCAGCCGGCCCAGACCTACAGGCGTCTGCACCCAGAATGAATCGTCGTCGCCGCCCGCCTCCGGCAGAAGGACGCTGGCCGGGGGTCATTCGACAGACGGTTGGCGAGAACGCAACCAGCCGACCCGGCCCGACGATGACGTAGTCGAACGCACCGATGCTCTCGACAGACGCGCTCATCCCGGGCGTCCCGCGCGGCACGGTCAGACCTTGATATACGGGCATCCGCCTTCGGACATCGGGCGCCATGCCTCCTCGACCGGAATGGTGCGGACGGGCTTGTAGCAGTCCCACAGATCCGTCGACTCTTCCGGCTTCTTGCCCGACAGCAGATAGGTCGGATGCAGTTTGCGGCCGTCGGCGCGGATCGAGCCTTTGCCGAAAATCACGTCATCGGTCGGAATGGCCTTCATCGCATCGACGAAGGCCTTGCCGTCAGCCGCGCTCTTCGTCTGCGCCACCGTCCTGATCATGTGCTGCACGGCAGAATAGTTGCCGGCCTGCTGATCGTTCGGCATCCACTTGCGCGGATGCCGCGCCTGGTAGCGCCGCGATACGCCGCGCGTGCCGTCGTTCAGATCCCAATAGAACGAGACCACGATCTTGACGTCCTGGATCGTCTTGATTCCGATCGCCGGAACATTCGTCACGTTGAGAATGAGGCCCGCGAGGCGCTGCTTTTTCGGAATGCCGAACTCGCTCGCCTGCTTGAGGGCGTTGCTGGTGTCATCGCCCGCATTAGCGAGCGCGATGATGTCGGCGCCCGAGGCCTGCGCCTGCAGCAGAAAGGACGAAAAGTCGGCCGTGTTGATCGGATGGCGCGCCGCGCCCAGCACCTTGCCGCCTGCGGCGACGACCGCCTCGGCGGCGTTCTTCTCGAGATCGAGGCCGAAAGCATAGTCGGCTGTGATGAAGAACCATGTCTTACCGCCCTCCAGCGTGACAGCGCGTCCGAGGCTGTGGCCGAGTGACCATGTGTCATAGGTCCAGTGGATGAAATTCGGCGAGCACTGTGGCCCCGTCAGAACCGACGAGCCGGCGCCGGAGCCGATCAGCACCTTGTTCTTTTCTCGAGCAAGGCCGGAAATGGCCAGCGCAACGGCGGAATTCGGAACGTCGAGAATGACGTCCACTCCTTCGCCATCGTACCAGCGGCGCGCGATGCCGAGACCGACGTCGGCCTTGTTTTGATGATCGGCGGAAATGATCTCGACGGGCACACCGGCTTGCGCGGCGAAATCCTGAACCGCCAGCTGCGCGCAGAGGACGGACCCGACACCCTGATGATCGGCGTAGGGACCGGACATGTCGTTCATGACGCCTATCTTGAGCGGCTTCATTGCCTGTGCCCGGGAAATGCGAGGAGCGAGCACGCTCGAGGCGCCGGCGGCCAGAAAAACTCTGCGGTCCATGATTTCCTCCACTGCCGATCGCGTTCTTTTGTCTCGCTGCCTGGCAGCCGACGCGCGCTCACAGGGATTGTCGTTTATTCCGCAAGCCAAAGAAAAGAGAGAAAATCATCATTCACCTTTCTCGGTTCGACAAAGATTATTGGTATCAAACGCCTCACGTCAGTTGTCGACCACGGTCTCGGGGCAAGCCTGAATGGAACCGGCCGGGGCTGCGCTCTCGGCGCCAAGCTCGTCAACAACGAGGCTAAGCCGGCGCGTTATCCGCCTTCCAAGGAGGTCTCACGAAGGCGCCTTTCGGAATTTTGGTTTGCCATTAAGGAGGCATAATTGATCGTGTAGAAAGCGCCCGACCTATGATCTCGAAGCGATCAAGACTGCCTTCGGATCGGCCGAGACGCTGGCGATGACCTCGTCGGCCCTGCGCGATGCATTTACGATGGACTTTGATCGGGCGGGGTCGTCGAAACGATCGCAGGAATCGACCGACGCATGTTCTGCAAATCGAGACGACCTTCGCGGATCACCGTGTCTGTCAGGATGTCTGCCATGTACCGGCGCGGGGCCTGCTTCTCTATGTAAAATTCCAGGCGGGCGTCATTACCGAATTCACGATCATGGCGTTCAGGGAGAAATGACGATGGCGATGGCGGCAAGAACTCCGCCCAACACGATGGTCTCTCCGCAAACCGGCGAACAATTGCGCCGTGGCGTCCGACCGTTTGTCGTCACCTACAAGGGCAAAACAAAGACAGTCGGATTGCCTGGCTGCTATCCGACGAACGGAGACGAGGGCGTCACATCGGCGAAGACATGGCCGTGACCAACGCTGCGCTGGCGCCTTGAAGGAAGAGGTCGAAGGCATTCCGACCCCGGTTACGATCAGGCGCGTGCGTAAGAAGTTGAAACGGTCGCAACGCGAGGCCGGCCTGCCGCTCAACTAAAACCTCAACGGACCACAGGCCGCGCGCGACTGAAAGATCGGAATGGCGCGGCGCGCGCAGCGTTCCGCCAAACGCAGGTTCAGTGTCCGAGCGGTTCGGCTGGAATCGGTCCATGTCTTGTTTCTGGATGGACGAATTGCTTGACGGCGATCGCGACCGCCGAGATGACGCCCGGGATAGCGACAACCAGAAACACGTCGCTCAGGCCGAATTTGCGCCGCGCGAGTTCCGCCACCAGAAACGAACCCGCGATACCGCCAAAGCGGCCGACGCCCAGCATCCACGACACGCCCGACGCGCGGCCGCGGGTGGGATAGAAGGCGGCGGCCAGCGCCGGCATCGAGGATTGCGCTGTGTTCATGATGACGCCGGCGATGAACACCGCAAGCATCAGCATGCCGACATTGCCGATCGTCAGGCCGATCACGTAGACCGAGGCCGCAGTCAGAACATAGCCGATCGTGATGATGATATTGGCGTTATATCGGTCCATCAGCCATCCAAAGAAGATCGCCCCGAACCCGCCAAGTGGAAACAGCGCGGAGATGAGCGTGGCCTGCTGCGCAGGCACGCCGCTCTCCTTGAAGAGGATCGGCATCCAGTTGATGAGGCCATAAAAGATCACCAGCCCCATGAAATAGGCGATCCACAGCATGAGCGTGCCGATGATGAAATGCGCGGAAAACACCAGGGCGAGACCTTCTTTTCCTTCGACGACGCCAGAAGGAATCGGCTCGTGCATCGTGAACGAAGCGGCGTTGGCGGCTGCGTTGGAAATCCGGGTCATCACCGCACGGATGCGTTCGACCGCATAGCGATGGGCGACCATGAATCGCGCGGATTCCGGGAGCGATATCATCATCAGGGCAGCGAGAGCCAGCGGTGCGACGCCCCCGAGGACCAGAACGCTGCGCCAGCCGAAGTGCGGGATCATCCAGGCCGCCAGAAAGCCGCCGAAGGCGGCGCCCAGCGGGAAACCGCAGAACATCGCGTTGGTGATCAGCGCGCGCTTCTGCTGCGGGCTGTATTCGCTCATCAAGGTGACCGCATTTGGCATGGCGGCGCCGAGACCAAGCCCTGTCACGAAACGCCAGATCGTGAGCGCAGTCAGATCGCCCGCCATCGCTGCCGCGAGGCTCGCCGCGCCCATGACGACGACCGAAACGATCAGCACCACTTTACGACCGAACCTGTCGGCGAGCGGGCCTGCCAGCAACGCGCCGCCCGCCAGCCCGAAAAGGGCTGCGCTCAGCACCGGCGCGAGATCGGCCTTGGCCAGCGTCCATTCCGCCAGAAGGGACGGCGCTATATAGCCGATCGCAGCCGTATCGAAGCCATCGAGAAGCACGACGCTCAGGCAGATTGCGAACACCAGTCCCTGATACCGGGAAAATGGTTGTTCATTCAGAAAATTCTGGACATCGATCTGATTGGCTGGCGGCTGCACGGCGTTCTCCCCTCGTTGCGTTTTCATTGTTGTTCGCTGGGCTGGCGTGCCCGACGTCGCGGCGACCCTGTTGTCCTTCACCGTCCACTCAGCGTAGGCGCCAGCAGCCTTCCGCAGCCGTGACCAAAGTCAAGCCGGACGGACGCATTTATGGTATTTTCGTATTATGATGCTTTTTTGACCCGTCGCCTGGCGCAGGCGGGGATCGGTGGACGTGTCGCACGGCGAAGCGTGAGTCCGCGATGATCGCGCGATCCACGCGGACCTTTGTCGATCCGGCGTATGATGGTCTTGAACCGAGCGATGTGAGGAGAAATGTATCCAATCGTCCGCCGCGAGCAATTTTCTGACACCACGTTTTTATGGGACATTCACGCGCCCGACGTGGCGACGTCCGCGCAGCCCGGCCATTTCGTCATGCTGCGCCTCTATGAAGGCGCGGAACGCATTCCTCTGACGGTCGCCGATTACGACCGTCAGCGCGGCATCATCACCGTCGTTGTTCAGGCGCTCGGCAAGACGACGCGAGAAATGCGCGACAAGTTCGAGCAGGGCGATTCGATCGAGGATTTCGTCGGACCGCTCGGACTTCCACAGCACGTCGAGAAGGCCGGACATGTCGTTTTTGTTGGCGGCGGCCTCGGCGTGGCGCCGATCTTCCCGCAGTTGCGCGCGTTCAAGGAGGCTGGGAACCGAACCACTGCGATCATGGGCTTCCGCACGTGGGACCTTGTGTTCTGGGAAGACAGATTCAGGGAATATGCCGATGATCTCGTGATCTGCACCGACGACGGCAGCTACGGCGAGGCGGGGCTTGTAACGACCGCGCTGCAGAAGATTCTCGAACGCGGGAAGCCGGACAAGGTGATCGCCATCGGCCCGCTGCCGATGATGCACGCCTGCGTCGAGACCACGCGCCCGTTCGGCGTCACAACCATGGTGTCGCTGAATACGATCATGGTCGACGGCACCGGCATGTGCGGTTCATGCCGCGTCACCGTAGGCGACGAGATCAAATTCGCCTGCGTCGATGGCCCTGATTTCGATGGCCATCTCGTCGACTTCAAGGAATTGCACGCGCGACAGAAGCGTTTCAAGCATCAGGAATCACAAGCTAACGAACAATTCGCCCATGTCTGCAACATCGAGAAGCAACTCGTCGTCGACGGCAAGAAAAACTACAAGAAGCTTGCAACGCTCGAGCCGCATCAGGTGCCGATGCCGGAGCGCGACGCGCGGGAACGGGCGGCCAATTTCAAGGAGGTCAACCTCGGATATTCGATGGCGGACGCCTTCCGCGAGGCGGAGCGGTGCATCCAGTGCGTAAAGCCGACGTGCATCGCCGGCTGCCCGGTGGGCATCGATATTCCGGGCTTCATACGTCAGATCTTGCTGCGCGACGTCGATGCGGCGCTCGAAACGATATACGAGTCCAGCATCTTCCCTTCAATCTGCGGCCGCGTCTGCCCGCAGGAGACACAATGCGAGGCGCAGTGCGTCATTGCCAAATATCGTCAGCACGAACCCGTTGCGATCGGACGTCTTGAGCGTTTCGTCGGCGACAGCGCGCGGCCAGCAAAGGCGAAACCACCCGAGATCCGTCACAAGTTGGGAAGGGCCGCCATCGTGGGCTCGGGCCCGGCCGGTCTTGCGGCCGCGGCGGATCTCGTACGCTACGGCGTCGAGGCGACGGTCTATGAAGCTTTGCATGTGCTCGGCGGCGTATTGCAATATGGCATCCCTTCGTTCCGCCTGCCCCGCGACATCATCGACCGCGAAATCCAGCGGCTGAAGGACGTCGGCGTCAAATTCGAAACGAACAAGGTCGTCGGGAAAACCTTCACGATCGAACAATTGATGCGCGAACGCGGTTTCGACGCTGTGTTTGTCGCAGCCGGCGCCGGCGCCCCGGCCTTCCTTGGAATTCCCGGAGAGTTCGCCGGCCAGGTGTATTCGGCCAACGAGTTTCTCACGCGCATAAATCTCATGGGCGGCGATCGCTTTCCTCACCTGGACACCCCCGTCAGCGTCGGCGCCAGCGTCGTCGTCATCGGAGCCGGCAATACGGCGATGGACTGCCTTCGTGTCGCCCGGCGCGTCGGCGCCGCGACGGTGCGTTGCGTCTATCGTCGATCCGAGGCGGAGGCGCCCGCCCGCATCGAGGAAATTCGACACGCCAAGGAGGAAGGGGTCGATTTCTTCTTCCTGCATGGGCCGGTCGAAATTCTGCTCACCGAGGAGGGCGACGTGCGAGGCGTGCGCGTCCAGAAAATGCAACTCGGCGAACCGGATGAACGGGGCCGCCGCAAGCCCGAGCCGCTCGATGAATTCGTCGACCTCGACTGCGACACGGTGATCTATGCGCTGGGAACGAAGGCCAACCCGATTATCGGGCAGTCGACGCCCGGCATCGGGTTGAACAGGTGGGGGAACATCGTAGCCGACGACGACACGCAATCCACCAACCTGCCGGGCGTCTTCGCCGGCGGCGATATCGTGAGCGGCGGCGCGACCGTGATTCTGGCGATGAGCGCCGGCCGGCGCGCGGCAAAGGCCATCGGAGCGTGGCTGCAAACCGGAAAGGCGAAATGGCCGATGACACGCGAAGACGCCGACTCCTTCGTCCCCGGACAGCCCATAAGCAAGACCGACCGGGACAGCGGCGCACGATGCCCGAAATGCCATCAACCCCTTGACGGCGACGAGGCCTATATCTGCTGCGCCGACGCCCAGTTGCAATGGCGCTGCGAGGACTGCGCGAAAGTGAGCGAGGGGTTCGCGTTTCCATATGGCATGTGCCCGCATTGCGGAGGCAAGTTGACGCCGATCGAACGCGCCGGCGTCAACGATCAGGGGGGGCTTGCGGCAATCCGCACTGCCTTCGAGATCGAACTGGGCGGCCAGGCGTTCTATGCGCGCGCCGCCAGAGAGACCGTCGATCCAGTTCTGAAGGAGCTCTTTTCCAAATTCGCGGATATGGAACAGGAGCACATGACGACCCTGTCGCGCCGCTATCATGTGCCGCTTCCGGACCCTTCCGATGGGTTCAGAATCGACCTTGCCGCAGTGCAGGCGGGCGTAGAAGGCAAGATAGACGACCCGGCGACATTGTTTGCGGCGGCGATCGCCTTTGAAAGGCGAGCGGTGCAATTCTTCGGCTCCCGCGTGGACCATGCGCCGGAAGGGTCAGTGGAGCGGCAGCTCTATCGTGAGCTGGCCGCCGAGGAAGCCGAACACGTCGCCATTCTCGAAACCGAACTGAGACGCTGGTCCGAGGGCAAACACGGCCTTCTCTCCTGATCGGGCGGCGGGAATGGAACGGGGCGCGCCGGTTTGCGCATGGCGCCATTGCCGGAAATGGGGATTGTCGGAACCTGAAGGAAGGACGAGCCTGTCGGCTCGCGCGCCGGAGAGCGCGCCGTCAGGGGAGAGGCAATGCCAAACAAGCGCCCGTTTTCGCCGTCGCGTCGTGTGGTTCTCGCTGGCGCGACCGCGACCGCAGCATCCGCGATCCTGTCCAGACCTGCGATTGCGCAGGGCGCGAAGAAGGAAATCCGCATCGGCAACATCGACGCCTATTCGGGGCCGGCCGCGGTATATTCCTCGATCGGCCGCACGCCCGGCGCCTATTTCAGGATGATCAACGAGAAGGGCGGCGTGAACGGCCGCATGATCAAATACATCACCTATGACGACGCCTACAGCCCGCCCAAGACGGTCGAGCAGGCGCGCAAGCTCGTCGAGAGCGACGAGATCGACGTCTTGTTCAGCCCGCTCGGCGCGCCGACAAACGCTGCGATCATGAAGTACATGAACATCAAGAAGACGCCGCAGCTTTTCATCGCGTCGGGCGCGACCAAATTTGGCGACTACAAGGAATTCCCATGGACCATGGGGTTCATGCCCTGTTACCAGATCGAGGGTCGCGCCTTCGCCGCACATGTCCTGCAGACGCAGCCCGACGCGAAAATCGGCGTCGTTTATCAGAACGACGATTTCGGACGCGATGTGCTCAAGGGCTTCAAGGACGGGCTCGGCGCGAAAGCAACGATGATCGTCGCCGAACTGCCCTACGAGACGACCGATCCGACGATCGACAGCCAGATCGTCAAGTGCAAGGCGGCCGGAGCCAACGTCTTCATGAGTATGACGACGCCGAAATTCGCAGCGCAGGCCATAAAGAAGATCGCCGACCTCGGCTGGCGGCCCACGCACTATATCGGCAACAATGCCTCCTCCGCCGGCTCGACGCTGAAGGCGGCCGGCTTCGACATCTCGAAGGGGATCATATCGAGCGCCTACATGAAGGATCCGGTCGACGTGGCGTGGGCGGACGATCCCGCGATCAAGACCTGGCGTGAATTCCTCGCCAAATACGATCCGGAAGCCGCCCCGACCGACATCTACGCCGCAATCGCCTATGTCGTCAGCCAGACCATGATCCAGGTGCTGACTCAGTGCGGCGAGGATGTCTCGCGCGCCAACATCATGAAGCAGGCGGCCAATCTGAAGGATTTCACCTCCGATCTTCTGCTGCCGGGCATCACGATCAACACCAGCCCGACCGACTATTATCCGATCGAGCAATTGCAGCTCGTGAGATTCAATGGCGAACGCTACGAACGGTTCGGGCCGGTGATCGACGGCGCCATCTCGAAGACCTGACGTCCGGAGCGCCCCAATGATGAATGCGCCCGAGCATACGGCGGCCTTTCTGTTCGACCGCAGCGTGGAGAAATATGCGGATCGGCCGTTCCTCTGCGTCGGACCGCTCGCGTCGCGATCCTACGCCCCGGACGGTTGGGAGATCGCCTATGGCGCGGCCGCCCGGACGATTGCGGATCTGCGCGAGAGCTATCGGCGCGCCGGCTATGGTTTCGGCCACCGCGTCGCCATCCTTCTCGAAAACAGACCGGACTTTCACCTGCACTTTCTCGCGCTGAACGGACTCGGCGTGTCGATCGTGCCGCTCAATCCGGACTATCGCCGTGACGAAAGCCGTTACGCGATCGAGCATTCCGAGGCCTGTCTGATCGTCGCGCTGCCCGAACGCGCCAAGACCATCGCAGATGTGGCCGCGATCTGCGCGAGGCCCCCCGCGGTTGTTGCGCTCGGCGCGCCATTCGTTCCGCCGCCTGCGCCGTCGAAACCGCCGCTCGTCGGCGCAATCGGTCCGCGCAGCGAGGCGAGCCTGCTCTATACGTCGGGCACCACGGGCCGGCCGAAGGGCTGTGTGATACCCAACGAATATTATGCGAACGTCGGCCGATTTTATGCCGAGATGGGCGGCCTCGCGACGCTGCGCGAGGGAGTCGAGCGCGTATTCAATCCCCTGCCGCTGTTCCACATGAATGCGGGCGTGACGAGTTTCATGGGCATGATCCGCGCAGGCGGCTGTTCGATCTTGCCTGACCGCTTCCATCCCGGCTCCTGGTGGCGCGAGATCATCGACAGCCGCGCAACCGTCGCGCATTACCTCGGCGTCGTTCCCGCAGTGCTGATGAAGGCGCCGCCATCCCCGGAGGATCGCGCCCACGGCCTGCGCTTCTGCGTCGGCGCGGGCGTCGAGCCGGAGCTGCACGAGCCTTTCGAGCGGCGCTTCGGCGCGCCGCTGATCGAGCTCTGGGGGATGACCGAGACTGGCGGCGGCTTCATCGCGAGCGAGGAGCCGCGGATGATTCATACTCGCGCCTTCGGGCGTCCGCGAGGCCGCAAGGGGTTCGATCTCGACGTGCGGATCGTCGACGGCGACGATCGCGATGTTCCGCCCGGCCAGCAGGGCGAATTGCTCGTCCGTCGGCACGGCGCCAAGGATCCGCGCGCCGGCTTCTTCGTCGAATATCTCAAGGACTCTGCGGCGACGACGCAGGCGTGGCGCGGCGGCTGGTTCCACACCGGCGACGTCGTGCGGCAGGACGAAACGGGAATGCTCTATTTCGTCGACAGAAACAAGAACATCATCCGGCGTTCCGGCGAGAACATTGCGGCGGCGGAGGTGGAGGCGGCATTGCTCGGCCACGACGCGGTTGCGGAAGTCGCGGTCATGGCGGTGGCCGACGACCTGCGCGAGGAGGAAGTGATGGCTTGCGTCGTGCCGCGCGCGAGCCATCAGGCCAGCCCTGCGCTCGCGCGCGAGCTGTTCGACTTCGTCAATGCGAAGCTCGCCTATTACAAGCCGCCGGGCTGGATCGTGTTCGTCACGTCGCTGCCCAAGACGAGCACGCAGAAGGTGCAGAAGGCCGAGATCTTCCCGAAGAACCAGGATCCGAAGAGCTTGCCGGACGCATTCGATCTGCGCGCCCTGAAGCGCCGTGGGAACCCGTCCTAGTCAAACGCCGGACGGGACGGGCGGGAAATGGGCGGCGCGGCGGGGGCGCCGCCGTTCTCACAACAGCTTGGCCAGCTCTTCCTTCTTCACCTTGCCTGTCGCGGTCATCGGCAGCGCATCGACGATATGCACCTCCGGCGCCTTGTAGATCGCCATGTTCTGGCGGCACCAGGCGGCGATGTCGGCGGCTTGCGTCCGGTCGCGCTCCGAGTCGCGCACCAGCACGAATGCGACGGGAACCTGGCCTCGCTCCTTGTCCTCACGGCCGATGACGCCCGAACCGACGACCGCGGGATGCTGGCCGAGCAAGGCCTCGATCTCCGCAGGAAACACGCTCATCCCCTTCACCTTCAGCATCTCCTTGCGTCGCCCGAGAAAGTGAATGAACCCCTGAGAATCGATCAGCCCTATATCTCCTGTATGCAGCCAGCCCTCGCGAATGCTCTCGGCGGTCGCATCCTTCTTGTTCCAGTAGCTCTTGAGCACGGAGGGCGAGCGCACGCACAATTCGCCTTCCTCGTCGAGCGGCCTCAGAGCGCCCGTCTCGAAATCACAGATCTTGAACTCTGTGCCCGGCACGGGCAGGCCAACGAAGATCGGTTGCGATTTCAGATCGGCGTCATCTGTCTGCAACCCGGTCGTGAACGTGTCGCAGGTATGGGTTTCCGTCATGCCCCAGGCGGCCTCGATCATGGTCGCGCCCGTCAACGCCCGCCACCGCTCGCGATAGGCAATATTCAGCTTCTTGACGAAGGACGAACAGCGCACCTGCTTCAGCGAGCGCAGGTCGAACTCGCCGATGCGCGGATGGTCCATCACTTCGACGGCGTTGTCGACCAGCAGGCTGGCGACCGTCACGCCGTAGCGCTGCACGGCCGTCATGAAGGCCACAGGATCCCAGCGCGCCAGCAGCACGTAGGTCGCGCCGGAGAATACAGGGAAGATGATCCCCATGTCCTCGCCGGCGATCCAGAACACCGGATAGAAATTGATTCCGACGTCCGAGGGCTTGAGATCTATGCCGATATTGCAGGTCGTCGCCGCCGTGTAGACCATGTCGCGCTGTGTATGCACGCAGCCCTTAGGCATGCCGGTCGTGCCGCCCGTGTAATTGAGCGCCGCAATATCGTCGAGGCCGACGTCGACCTGCGGCGCAGGCGCCGTCGTCGCGGCCAGCGCCGGCAGAAAGTCGATCGCGCCCGCGCAGGCGACGGGTGGCACGTTCATGCCCTGCGGCGGAGGAATCGTCGGGTCGGCCGGCAGCATCGCGCCCATGCTGGTGACGAGGATCGTCCGGACCGATGTCTTGTCCCGGACCTCCTCGACGAGCGCGAACAGCGAGTCGAGCGTCAGCACGATCCTGGCGCCCGTATCGTTGAGTTCGTAGGTCAGTTCCTGCGCCTTGAAGAGCGGGTTCACCGGAACGTGAATCGCGCCGATCTTCAGAATGCCGAAAAAGGCGATATGGAACTGCGGGCAGTTCGGAAGAAACACCGCGACCGTGTCGCCCTTGCGCACGCCTTCGGCGAACAGCCAGGCGGCGAAGGCGTCGGACAGCCGGTCCAGCTCCCCAAACGAAATCTCGCGCCCGTAATAGATCAGCGAGGCCTTGTCCGGATCGCGCCGCGCCCATGCGCGCAGATAGTCGGTCAGCAGCATTTCGCCGAGCGGATATACCGGCTGTTGCGGGATGTCCTTCGGCCAGTTCCGCCTCCAAAGCGCGCGCAGGGCGTCCAGATAGCGGGCTTCGGCGGATTCGTTCATGGCTGGCCGCTCCGGGTGTTTCTTCCTCGCCAGACTAGCGCAGCTTTTCGGACGGCGTCGACTCGACGCGGCGGTAATTGAAGTGCAAAATCGTCGGACATAATTTGCCTCCCCGCCAACCGAGTCCCGATGTCCCGCGCCCCCTTTCGCAAGCTTCTCATCGCCAACCGCGGCGAAATCGCCATCCGCATCGCCCGCGCGGCGGCCGATCTGGGCATAGCGAGCGTCGCCGTCTATTCGCAGGATGATTCCTCCTCGCTGCATGTCCGCAAGGCCGACGAGGCGCATGCGCTGCCGCATGCCGGCGCGCCCGCCTATCTCGACGGCGCGCGCCTGATCGCGCTGGCGAGGGAGACCGATTGCGACGCTGTTCATCCAGGCTATGGCTTTCTTGCGGAGAACGCCCATTTCGCCCGCGCAGTGGCGGCGGCCGGACTCGTCTTCGTCGGTCCGTCGCCGGACGCGCTCGACCTGTTCGGCGACAAGATGAAGGCCCGCGCCCTGGCGACGCGCTGCGGCGCGCCGGTCATCGAGGGGGCCGCCGTGCGCGATGCGGGGGACGCGCGCGCTTTTTTCGACAGGATCGGCGCGCCGATCATGCTGAAGGCGGTGGCCGGCGGCGGCGGGCGCGGCATGCGCGCCGTGCGCCGCGCCGACGATCTCGACGAGGCTTTCGCGCGCTGCCGGTCGGAAGCCGCCAGCGCCTTCGGCGACGGCGCCCTCTATGCGGAACGCCTGATCGAGCGCGCGCGCCATATCGAAATCCAGATCCTCGGCGATCGCCACGGCGGGCTGACACAATTCGGCGAGCGCGAATGCACGATCCAGCGCCGCAACCAGAAGCTGATCGAGGTCGCGCCGAGTCCCTCGCTCTCGCCCACCCTGCGCGCAAAAATCATCGACGCGGCGATGCAGCTCGCCGGCGCCGCGCATTATGACAGTCTCGGGACGTTCGAGTTCCTGCTCGACGCAGCCGACGAGTCCGACGACGCGCATTTCGCCTTCATTGAGGCCAATCCACGCCTTCAGGTGGAGCATACCGTCACCGAAGAGGCTTTCGGCCTCGACCTGGTGGAGGCCCAGATTCGTGTTGCGGGCGGAGAGACGCTTCAATCGCTCGGTCTTGATGGCCCACGCGCGCCGTGCGGCTACGCCATCCAGTCGCGCGTCAATCTGGAGACCATGACCCAGGCCGGCGAGGCCGCGCCGAGCGGCGGACGCATATCGGCCTTCGACATTCCCTCCGGCCCCGGCGTGCGCGTCGATACATTCGGCTATTCTGGATATCGCACGGGCGCGGCGTTCGACTCGCTCATCGCCAAATTGATCGTCCATTCCCCTTCGGCCGATTTCTCCGTCGCCGTCGCCAAGGCCCTGCGCGCGCTCGGCGAATTCCGCATCGCGGGAGTAGAGACGAACATCGCCTTTTTGCAGGCCGTGCTGGCCCATCCCGCATTCGCCGCCAATCGCATCGACACGCGCTTCATCGAGACTCATCTTGTCGAGCTGCTGAAGGCCGCCGCGCAGGACCGCCGGCGTTTCTATTTCGAGGCGGCGGCGGAGGATGCGCCGGGCGAGCGCGCTGTCGCGCACGAGGGACCGCAAGGCGCAATCGCCATATCCGCGCCTTTGCTTGGTACGATCGTTTCGGTGGATGTCGCAGAAGGCGACATGGTGCGCCCCGGCCAGCAGATCGCCGTCCTCGAAGCGATGAAGATGGAGCATCTGGTCACCGCGCCGTGCGGGGGAATCGTCCGCGAACTGCGCGGACGCAAGGGCGACACGCTTTACAAGGACGACCCGATCCTGTTCGTCGAACCCGCCGAGATCGCAGCGGACGAAGAGGTTCAGGCGGAGGCTGTCGATCTCGACGCCATACGCCCCGACCTAGCCGAGATACGCGCAAGGCAGGCATTCGGTCTCGACGAAAACCGCCAGGAAGCGGTCGCCAGACGTCGCAGGACCAACCACCGCACGGCGCGCGAGAATATTGCGACGCTCGTCGACGAAGGCAGTTTCATCGAATACGGCTCGCTCGCCGTCGCGGCGCAGGCCGCCCGCCGCACGAAGGACGACCTCATCCGCAACACGCCGGGCGACGGGGTGGTCGCCGGGCTCGCCACGGTCAACGGCGACTGCTTCGAGGCGGACCGCGCCCGCTGCATGGTCGTCGCCTATGACTACATGGTGCTCGCGGGCACGCAGGGCCAGCGCAACCACAAGAAGCAGGATCGTCTGTTCACGATCGCCGAGAAGCAGAAGCTGCCGATCGTGCTGTTCGCCGAAGGCGGCGGCGGCAGGCCCGGCGACACCGAGCGCCTCGGCGTCACCGGTCTCGACGTGCCGACCTTTGCGCAATTCGCGAAACTCAGCGGCCTCGTGCCGCTGGTCGGAATCGTCTCCGGCCGCTGCTTCGCCGGCAACGCCGCGCTGCTGGGTTGCTGCGACGTGATCATAGCCACGCGAGACACGAGCCTCGGCATGGGCGGCCCAGCCATGATCGAAGGCGGCGGCCTCGGCGTCTATCATCCCGACGAGGTAGGGCCCGTCAGCATCCAGGCGCCAAACGGGGTCATCGATGTACTGGTCGAGGACGAGCCGGCGGCCTGCGCGGCGGCGAAAAAATATCTGTCCTTTTTCCAGGGATCGCTCGCGCATTGGCGCGCACCGGACCAGCGACTGCTTCGACGCGTCATTCCCGAGAACAGATTGCGCGTCTACGAGATCCGTCGCGTGATCGAGGCGCTGGCCGACGAAGGCTCGGCGCTCGAACTGCGCGCAGCCTTCGGCGTCGGCATCGTCACCGCGCTCGTACGCATAGAGGGACGCCCGTTCGGACTTATCGCCAACAATTCGAAGCATCTCGGCGGCGCGATCGATTCCGACGCCGCCGACAAGGCCGCGCGCTTCATGCAATTGTGCGACGCCTACGACCTTCCGATCGTCTCGCTCTGCGACACGCCGGGCTTCATGGTCGGGCCGGAAGCGGAGAAGACCGCGCTGGTGCGCCATGTCTGCCGCATGTTCGTCGCCGCGGCCAATATCGACATTCCCTATTTCACCATCGTGCTGCGCAAGGGCTATGGCCTCGGCGCGCAGGCCATGGCCGGCGGCGGTTTCCACGCACAAACTTTCACGATCTCGTGGCCGACGGGAGAATTCGGCGGCATGGGTCTCGAAGGCGCCGTGCGGCTCGGGTTTCGCAAGGAGCTGGAGGCGGTTGAAGATCCTGTCGAACGCGACAGGCTGTTCCAGTCGATGGTCGCGAAATCCTACGAGGTCGGCAAGGCCGCCAACATCGCCTCCGTGCTCGAGATCGATCAGGTGATCGACCCTGTGGAGACCCGCCGCTGGATCATCCGCGGACTGGACTCCTGTCCGGCGCCCCGGCGGCGGGAGACGCGCAAGCGGCCGTTTGTCGACGCCTGGTGAGCGATCGAGCGGCCCGGCCGCAGCGGACGGCTCCGGCTACCGCACAGGCCACGGATCTGATAGCTTGCGTCAACTTGATGGCTTCAAGCCGACCGCTGCGGGTCGCCAGCCCCGCGGCCGAAATCTTCTGGCGTCCGGCCCGAAAATGGAACGCGAGACGAGCACGACCGACGTGAAACACCCGATCAGGACTCCTGGCTGCAAGCCGGCGAACGCCGACCGCCACACCTGCGGGGCGACTTGAAATGACCCGGCCACACAAGCTCCAGGCTGAACTCGCCGCGCTGCGGGCGGAATTGGCGCGCGCGCCGGCGGCGCAGGGCAGCAAATCCGGCGCCTCCGCAGCCAGCCATGACGAGCCCCGCCCGGCCGAAATGGCGATGGACACTGAACTCACTGGCCAACTCGAAGAACTGCGGACAGCGCTGGCCGATTACGTCGGCGTCGCTGAAAGTCTGGCGTCGGACTATCCGCTGCTTCTTGCGGGCGCGGCGTTCCTGCTCGGCGTTGGCGTCGGGCGCCTGACGAAGAGGGGCTGACCGGGGATGAATCGCATCGTCCGCAATCTCCGCGTTTTCTGGCGCGCCGAATCGATCGTGGCCGAGGTTCGAATGCGCCAGATGGTCGCCCGCATCGGCCTGCGGACCGCGGCCGTGGCGCTCGGCCTGTTCGGCGTCATGATGGGCAATCTGGCGGCGTTCTTCGCGCTTCAGCAGGTTTGGGGTCCGATCTGGGCCGCCGCGACGATAGGCGGCCTCAACATCGCGGTCGCCGTCCTTCTGTTCCTCGTCGCAGCGAAGATGCACGCGGGGCGTGATCTCGACGTGGCGCTCGACGTCCGCGATCTCGCATTGCGGGAACTCGAAACCGATGCGCAGGCGTTGCAGGCGCAGATTACAGGAATTGGCGACGAAATTCGTGGGATGAAGCAAACGCTGGGCGATGTCATCCGCCATCCCCTCGATGCGGCGCTGCCACAACTGCTCGTCCCGCTGGCCGGCGCCGTCATCAAGGCGCTCCGACGGTCCACAGCGGCCAAAACCTGACGCCGCTGCGGCGCAGGAGCGCGTCCTTTTAGGAGGCGCTCATTTCAGATAACCCGCAGCGGTAAACCAGGCGATCGCGTCGGCAAGACCGTCGGCATGCGGGCGCGAGCGGTGTCCGAGCTCCGCCCGCGCCTTGCTGTCGTTGAAATACATGTGCTGGCGCGACAGCCGCACGCCATCGCGCGTGGCCAACGGTTCGCGCCCGCTGAAACGGGCGCGAATTTCGGCCGCGCTGGCGAATGCGTAAGCCAGTTCATGCGGCAGACGGATCGTCGGCGCGCGCCGCCGCACCAGGGCAGCGATTTCGGCGAGCAATTGCGACAGTGGCACATTGTCGCCGCCCAGAATGTATCGTTCGCCTATGCGCCCGCGCTCCAGCGCGGCGATATGTCCATCGGCCACGTCATCGACATGCACGAAATTGAGACCCGTTTCGACAAAGGCCGGAAGGCGACCGCGCGCGGCTTCGAGAATGATCCTCCCGGTCGGCGTCGGCCTGATGTCGCACGGGCCGATTGGCGTCGACGGGTTGACGATCACCGCAGGCAGGCCGCATTGCCTCGCCATCGCCTCGACAAGGCGCTCGGCGCCGATTTTACTTCGTTTGTACGCGCCGACCGCGTCATCCAGGGCCATCGGCCGCGATTCATCAGCGGGATCCGGTTCGCCGACCCGAAGCGTCGCGACGCTGCTGGTGTAGACGATCCGTTCGACGCCGGCCTTCAACGCCTCGTTCATCAGGCGTTCCGTGCCATCGACGTTCGTTCGCATGATTTCGCCGGGATCGGCCGCCCACAGGCGGTAGTCCGCCGCCGCATGGAACAGGTAATTCATGCCCTTCAGGGCGGCGGCGAGGGAGGCGCGGTCGTTCAGGTCGCCGATGACGATCTCATCTGCGGGATTCAGATTTCTGCGCGGCGAGGTCACGCGCACGAGCGCCCGCACACGCCAGCCCCGCGCACGCGCGGCGTTGGCGATCGCGGAGCCGACGAACCCGCTCGCTCCGGTGACAAGAACCGTCTCGGGCGCCGTCATCCGCGTGATTTACGCCGGACGGGCTCCGGCGCGAAGATCAGCGCATCGACTTGTCCGGCGGCAGCGCGCGTCGAAACCGCGCGCTTGAATCCGGCGATGCGCAATCGGCGGATCACAGCGAGGCCAGGGCGTCCTGCAGCGCCCGCTTCGTCGCCCGCTTGGCGCGCAGGGCCAGTGCATCTTGCGTTTCAGAGGCGTTCGTCGAAAGCGCAAGCCGGACGATGACCGTATCGGGGAATGGCTTGCCGACAGGTTTCGTCAAGGACACGACCACGCAGCCCGTCGCCGGATCGGGCTGCACGGATTGAATCGTAAATGTCATCATATCCCTCGAATTGGTCCGACGCACCCGTTGGCGGCCCGTGCGCCGCGCATCTTACGAGAATACGCCGCCAGATGGCCCTCGAGGGTGCAAATGTGTGCTTCGAAATGAGTTTCGCAGATTCGGGCTCGCGACGCGCGCGGAGAATAGCGTGAACCGGGTTATCTTTGGAAGACCCGCATCCGCCGTGGACATCCGACTGCTCGTCGTCCGCGAACAAGGCGTTTCGGAGGTCTGCTGGCGTGCGAGCGAGAATGATCGATCGTCGAGCCGCCGGCGGCGCCCCCGGCGAATTGCGCCGCGCCTCTCGAAGCGCGCCCGGACGAATCTCACGCCGTCGGGAGGGACAAAGCGCGCGCGACGATTCCGTCCGGGAGACGCAAATGGGAACAAACGCCGTTTTGACGGGATTCATCCGGAAAAGGCGGGGCTCCGTCGAGGTCGAGCGTCGCGAAAACGCGGTTAAAGACAAATTTTCGGGGGGCGGATTTTTCCTTCCTCCCCTGGCCGCCGGTCCAGCCGGCCGGTCGCCGCCTATCCCCGGCCTTTCGAGGCGGACCCTTCCGGCGAGATCTCTGTTGTATGAATATAGTCCTATGTTTTTCGTGTCTCCTGCGGACCGGCCGGAGACATTCGCCGCCCTGCGGCGACATCGGGCCGCCGCACGCGCCGGCGCCCAGTCGCCCCGCGATCTGGCGGGCCTCTGCCGCGCCTGAACCCCGCTCCGACGCGGCCTGGCGGACGCCCCAGGAGCCCTCGCGCCTCCGGTCGCAGGCGCGCAATCCCGACCGTCTTCGAACAGCGCGCGCCGTCCGGTCACGCATTCGCTCCGGGCGGCCGTTCGCCACGATGACCAGCGACGACGTCCCCCGCGCTTTCCGGCCGCCTGCTCGGCGACCAGCGCGACCCTCATGCCCGCCGTCTCCGGCCGATCCCCGACCCAATCCGATGATCGTCCTTTAAAGCCGCCGCGGTTTCATCAATCGCGAGCGGCGGTGGATTCTTGCCGGCCTCGACCTCAGCCGCGATCCCGGCGGCGCGCGCATCCGCCGCCCCCACGCCATTCGGCGCCACATGCGGCCCACGCTTCCGTCGCCTCGACGTTCGGCGCCACATCCGGCGCGCGCATCCGCCGCCCCCACGCCGTTCGGCGCCACATGCGGCCCACGCTTCCGTCGCCTCGACGTTCGGCGCCACATCCGGCGCGCGCATCCGCCGCCCCCACGCCGTTCGGCGCCACATGCGGCCCACGCTTCCGTCGCCTCGACGTTCG
>JAJXWB010000023.1 GCA_021781815.1 Pseudomonadota bacterium
ATGCGTGCGCAGGAGCCCACCATGTCCCGCTGCTGCTCAAAGACGAGGATTTCGTCAGAACCGACATTGTGCGTCAGCGCCTTTTCGCCGGTAGCGGCCCCATGCTGATCGACACCCACTGCCACCTCGATTTTCCAGACTTCGCCGCCGAGCGCGACGCTATCGTCGCGCGCGCGAAAAACGCGGGCGTCGGGCGGCTGATCACGATCTCGACGCGAATCGACAAATTCACCGACTACGCCGGTGTGGCGGAGGCCTACGACGACGTGTTCTGCACGGTCGGCACGCATCCCCACAACGCGCATCTGGAGCCGGAGGCCAGCGCGGCCGAGATCGTGAAGCTGGCGAGCCATGCCAAATGCGTCGGGATCGGCGAGGCCGGGCTCGACTATCATTACGACCGCGCGCCGCGGGAAACGGCGCAACGGGTCTTTCGCACCCACATCGCCGCCGCGCGCGAAAGCGGTTTGCCGCTGGTGATCCACACGCGCGACGCGGACGTCGACACCGCGAAAATCCTCGATGAGGAAATGGGGAAGGGGGCTTTCACGGCCCTGCTCCATTGCTTCACGGCGTCGCGCGAACTGGCGGCGCATGCGCTGGCGCTCGGCCTCTACATCTCGTTCTCGGGCGTGTTGACGTTCAAGAACTCGCAATCGCTCCGAGACATCGCGCGAGAAACGCCGCTCGATCGCCTGCTGGTCGAGACCGATGCGCCGTTTCTGGCCCCCGTGCCGCATCGTGGCAAGCGCAACGAGCCGGCCTATGTCGTCAGCACCGCAGCGGTTCTGGCCGAGGCGAAGGGCGTCAGCGTGTCTGAAATCGCTGCGGCGACGACAGCCAACGCCATGCGATTATTCTCGAAAATGCCGCCGCTGGCCGCATGAGCTTCGAGTTGACCATTCTGGGATGCGGATCGTCTGCCGGCGTGCCGCGCGTCGCCCAGGGCTGGGGCGCCTGCGACCCTTCCAATCCCAGGAACCGGCGGCGGCGCTGCGCCATCCATGTCGAACGGCGCAGCCTTGCCGGCGCGACCGAGGTTGTCGTCGATCTCGGTCCCGATATTCGCGAGCAATTGATCGCGCGCGCGGTGCACCGCATCGACGCTGTCCTGCTGACGCACGCCCATGCCGACCATATTCACGGCATCGATGACATCCGGCCTGTGACGATCGAAATGCGCAAACGTCTGCCGGTCTACATGGACGAATTCACCGCGCACGAGGTGAAGGCCAAGTTCAGCTACATTTTTCGCACGCCGCCGGGCAGCCAATATCCGCCGCTGCTCGACGAGCGCCGCCTCACGCCCGGCGAAATGGTTCGGATCGATGGGCCGGGCGGCCCGATCGACGCCCTGCCGATCCTGTTCAACCATGGCGACATCGACGCGCTCGGCTTCCGATTCGGCAATGTCGCTTATTCGCCCGATGTCAGCGACATACCCGAGGCGTCCCGGGCCATGCTCGAAAATCTGGATGTCTGGATCATCGACGCGCTGCGCTACAAGCGCCATCCCAGTCATTTTACCGTGGACGAGGCGCTGCGCTGGATTGACCGGCTCAAGCCGCGGCGCGCCATCCTGACCAATCTGCACACGGATCTCGATTACGCGAGCCTTGCGGCCCAACTGCCGCCGCATGTCACACCGGCCTATGACGGCCTGCGCATCACGCTGGGGAACAATGGCGTGTTAACGTAAGGTCTGATCCCGGTCTGTTCCAGGTTCGCTTTGTGTTCCTTGAAATTCACAGGCGGTCGGCGTTGGCGATCGCACCGGCGAGCCCGATATGGTCAAATAAGTTCCATAATATAGATTATGCGAATTTCATATAAGAAGTTATATAGAAAACAATATTTTGCAAAAATGCCCCGCCGCCGTGCTGTGCGGCGGTGGCGACGCGAAGCAGCCCGGCTCGAACGCCCCCGTTGCATCCGTCGAGACAAAAGCGCGAATTCTTTGGCTTGCGCCGGAAATTTCGTCTGGCCCCAGTAGCCAGAGCTTCCAATTAGCGTTAAAAGATGCAAAGCGCGGGCTTATGGCATTCAAGACCGAAACCGGCATGGTGGACGGGCTGGTACTATAACCAGTTCATGGGCAGTGGCGCGGAAACAATCGGTTCCTGACGGGGCCGGTGCGGTGGATGAACATCGACCGCAAGGGTGTGGCGAGAACGAGCGAATAGGCGATGAGCAAAGGTAGAGATTTCCGCGGTCCCCGTAAGCGCGGTTTTGATGACGATGGTCCAGGTTACGATAGCAGCCCCCGCCCCAGCAGGTCTCCTCGCTCGCAGTTCGGCGGCCCGCCCGGTGGAGCTTTTCCCGATATGATGTCTGCGCCGCCGTCGTCCAGTCCGCCGATCGATGCGACTGTGAAATGGTTCAAGTCCGATAAGGGCTTCGGCTTCGTCGAGCTGGGTAACGGCACGGGCGATGCTTTCCTTCACATCGGCGCGGTGCAGGCGGCAGGCTACGACAACCTGCCCCCCGGCGCCAAGCTCAAGGTGAACGTCACGACAGGCCAGAAGGGCCAGCAGGTCACGCGCATCCTCGAAGCCGACCTTTCGACGGCGCAGGAAGTCCGCCCGCCCCGCGCTGGCGGATTTGGCGGCGGCGGCGGATATGGCGACGCGCCGCGTCCGGCGCGCCGGGCCGCGCCCGATCCCTCCACGGCGGTTCCCGTTCAGGGCAAGGTCAAGTGGTTCGACGAGACCAAGGGCTTCGGTTTCGTTCAGTCCAACGATGGCGGCAAGGATGTTTTCGTCCATATTTCCGTGCTGAACGCTTCGGGCGTGCAGCGTCTCGTCGAAGGGCAGGCCGTCAATATGCAAGTGGTCGACACGCCCAAGGGTCGCGAGGCGATCTCGATCCAGGCGTGACGTATCGGGCAGGGGCGCGCCCCTGCCCTCGTTGTTCCTCCAGCCGGCGCAGCATCTGCAGCGCCGGCTTTCTTTTGGGACGATGCAATGGAAAAGTCGCGCGATATCGCCCGCCTGCTCGAAATCATGGCGGCGCTCCGGACGCCCGGAACCGGCTGCCCGTGGGACTTGGAGCAGACATTCGCCACCATCGCGCCCTACACTCTCGAGGAGGCCTATGAGGTCGCGCACGCCATTGCGCTTGGCGACCTCGGCGACCTGCGCGATGAACTCGGCGACCTCCTGCTGCAGGTCGTCTTTCACGCGCGCATGGCGGAAGAACAGGGCGCCTTCGATTTCGGCGGCGTGGTCGAGGCGATCACCGACAAGCTGGTGCGACGCCATCCGCATGTCTTCGGCGACGCCCGCGACCTGACCCCCGAAGATGTCACGGCGCTCTGGGGCAGGATCAAGGCCGAGGAGAATCGACTGAAAGTTGCGAGCGACCCCGATCGGGCCGCCCTGCCCGCTGGCGCGCTGGCGACGGTCAAGGCCGGCCGGCCGGCCTTGTCGCGCGCCCTGGACCTGCAGAAAGCAGCGGGCGAAGTCGGCTTCGACTGGAACAGCATCCACGCGGTGCTGGACAAAATCACCGAAGAATCGCGCGAGGTCGCCGACGCAGTGACGTCTGGCGACACAGCGCACGTCGAGGAAGAGATTGGCGACCTGTTTTTCGTTCTGGTCAATCTCGCCCGCCACGCCGGCGTCGACCCGGAAACCGCGCTGCGCGGCGCCAACGCCAAATTTGAATTGCGGTTCGGCTATATCGAACGGGCGTTGCGCGCACGCGGTTCCTCGCCCGCAGCCGCCAGCCTGGCCGAGATGGATGCGCTTTGGGTGGAAGCGAAGGCCAGGGCCAATGACTTCCGGTCGCGCAGCTAAATCCCGCAATCGCGAGCGAACTCGCTGACCAGAGCGTCAAACCGCGCGGCCTGCTCCCACTGGATTGCGTGGCCGGCGCCGGGGACGATCTGGACTTTGCCGCGCCACAGCGCGGGAATGGTGAGTTTGTCCAAATAGGCCGGATTGACCACCTGCTCGCCCTGCCCTTGCAAAATCGCGAGCGGCGTCCGCATGGCGGCGACGATCTGAACCTCGTCGGCATAGCCGTCCGGCGCAAGGCTCGCGCCGAGTTGGGCCCGCGCGGCGCCGTCGGTCGCCAGCACATCGGCGACGAAGGAGTCGGGAATGTCTTTTTCGCCGGCGACGAAATTCTCCGATGCATAGTCCTTGGCCTGCGCCTCCGTCAGGTCCGGGACGAAACCGAGTCCGAGCTTGAGGAACGCCGACATGTCCGGCGGGAATGCGATTGGCGGCGCGCCGAAGATCAAAATGCCCCGGGCCGCCGGCAAACGGCCTGCCGCCTCCAGCAGAACGTGGCCGCCGAGGCTCCAGCCGATGAATATCGCGGAATCTGCGCCACACATGCGCGCCGCCTCCACAATGACGTTGGCATAGCCCGGCAGATTGTAAGTCGACGCGCGCAAGGCCTCGGGCGTGCGCGACGAGGCGCCGTGTCCGGGCAGGTCGATCGCGATCAATCGGTGGCTCGCGGCCAGCGGCCCATCAAACTGCTTGCGCCAGACCCGCGACGACGCAGAATTGCCATGGACGAAGAAAATCGCAGGTTTGGACCCGCCGGTATCGTGAACCGCGATCGACAGTCCTCCAATGGGGAATATCCTGGTCGTGGCGTTCGGCAGAACGACGGCATCCTGACGCGGCGTCATGGGGCTAGATCCTTCGCTAGGGCAGCGCCTCAGGCTGCACACGCCGCCAGTCCCTGACAAGCCCTTACGCAATTTTGACGCAGTATTTCGACGGCGCCGCGAGTCCCGATGTCTCGAGCCGCCTGAACGCCGCGTCGGCGGCGGATCTCTGCGAATTCAAAAAACCGTCCGGAATCGCCAGCTTGCGCAACCGCAGCGTTATCGGTTTCTTTAATTGGGTCTGCTTAAGTTTCGGTGCGAATTTTCGTCGCTCTGGAACGAAGCCGCCGATGTCTCAATTCATGCCCTCCGCCGCGTCGCAGCCGATTCTTTCCTCGACCGCGAGCGATGCGCCCAATATCGAATCGCACAGCGCGGCGGCGCCGCTGGCGTGTCTGACGACGATCATCGAGCACATACCGGCCGTCGTTTACGTGAAGAATGCGGCAGATAGATCGTATATGCTCATCAACAAGGCAGCCGAGCGCTATTATGGCGTGCCGCGCGAACGGATGCTTGGCCGCACGGCTGACGACGTGTTCGCCGGAGCCGCTGCTGCCTACATTCGCGAACAGGACAGCCGCGTGCTGGACGCGCGCGCCGAACTTTCCGCCGATGAGCACGAGATCGTCACGCCGGACGGCAAGACCTGCATCGTGACCACCATGCGCGCGCCGGTATTCGATCCGTCAGGCGCGCCGCAATATATCGTGACCGTCATCAACGACGTGACAGCCCGGCGCCGGGCCGAGGACAAGGTCGCCTTCCTCGCCTATCACGACGCGCTGACGGAACTCGGCAACCGCGCCGCCTTCAACGAGCACATCAAGGCAGTGAGCGATATGGCCGCGGCGGCGGGCGGCGCTTTCGGAGTGGTTTTCGTCGATCTCGACAGGTTCAAGGACGTGAACGACACCTTCGGCCATGTGGCCGGCGACGCCCTGCTCCGCGATGTCGCGCACCGTCTGCGCGCCGCCGCCGCGGACGCCTTCATCTGCAGGATCGGCGGCGACGAGTTCGCCATCATCGTCGCCCGCCAAGCAGAACCCGCTGCCCTGGCGCACATGTGTCGGGACATTCACGCGCGGATGGAGCCGGATCTCCAGTTCGAGGGCGCATCGATCGAAATCAGCGTGAGCGTCGGCGCGGCCATCTATCCCAACGACGGCGGCGACGTGCAGTCCCTGCTGAACGCGGCGGACGCGGCGCTGTACCGCGCCAAGGCGGACGGCCGCGGCGTCACCTGCTTCTTCGAGCCGGGCATGGATCTCGCGATGCGCGAGCGGCACGCGCTGCATCAGGATCTGCGGCTCGCGGTCGCGCGCGGCGAATTTTTGCTGCACTACCAGCCGCTCGCCGAGGTCGGCGGCGATGTCGTCGGTTTCGAGGCGCTGATCCGCTGGAATCATCCCGAACGCGGCATGATCGCACCCGACACATTCGTTGCGCTCGCCGAGGAAACCGGCCTGATCGTCCCGATCGGGCGCTGGGTGCTGCGGGAGGCTTGCCGCGAAGCGGCGTCCTGGGAGCGCCCGCTGAAAATCGCCATCAACGTATCAGCGATCCAGCTCAAGCACGACAATTTCGCCAACACGGTCCGAACCGTTCTCGACCTGACCGGTCTCGATCCCCGCCGGCTCGAAATCGAAGTCACCGAAAGCGTGCTGATGACGGACACCCCGGCGACCCTCGCCAATCTGCACGAGATAAAGGCGCTGGGCGTCTCGGTTTCGATGGACGATTTCGGAACCGGCTATTCGTCGCTGTCCTATTTGCAGTCCTTCCCCTTCGACAAGATCAAGATCGACCGTTCCTTCGTCGCGAGCCTCACGAGCAACGACCAGTCCGCCGCCATCGTTCGCGCCGTGCTCGGTCTGGGACGCGGACTCAACCTTCCGATCACGGCCGAAGGCGTCGAAACCGGCGAACAACTCGCCTTCCTGTCCGCGGAATCCTGCGATCATGTCCAGGGTTATCTGATTGGCCGGCCGCAGCCGATCGACGCCTATCGCGATATCCTCTCCGCGCCGGCGCAACACAGACGCGCCTGATCGACGGAGTTTTCGCCCGACGAGCGCGGCCCCTCTAGCCCGCCAGCGCGCCGGGAAACCGCCGCATCACCCGTTCGACACGCTCGGGTCCGACGCGAAGGTGGATGACGACCCCTCCATCCCTGCGGTCGATCCGGCGCAGGACTTCGCCATTTTCGTAAAGCCAGGCGAGCCCTGCCCCGTCTTCCGGCGGGACGACGATTTCAAGCATCCTGCGCCCGGCAGCGATGCGCCGTTCGATCGAGGCCAACAGATCGTCGACGCCCTCGCCCGTCAACGCGGAAACAAGGGCCGGCTGCTCGTCCGGCGCGCGGCTCTGCGTCGCCTGCAACAGGCCGACGCGGCGCTCTCTGTCCAGCAGGTCGGCCTTGTTCCAGACTTCGATCAGCCGGCGATGGTCGTTCGGCTCGACGCCGAGATCGCGCAGGATGCTCTCGACATCGGCGCTCTGGGCGTCGCTGTCCTCGTGGCTCACATCGCGCACGTGGAGGATCACGTCCGCCTCGATGACTTCCTCCAGCGTGGCGCGGAAGGCCGAAACCAGCATGGTCGGCAGGTCGGAGATGAAGCCGACTGTGTCCGACAGAATGATCTGCGCGCCATGCGGCAGCTTCACCGCCCGCAAGGTAGGGTCGAGCGTGGCGAACAGGAGATCTTTCGCCAGCACTTCAGACCGGGTCAGGCGGTTGAACAGCGTGGACTTGCCTGCGTTGGTGTAACCGACCAGCGCCACCACCGGATAAGGCGCGTCCTGCCTTTTCTTGCGATGCAGGCCGCGCGTGCGCTTCACCTGGTCCAGATCCTTTTCGATGCGGCTCATCCGTTCCTGGATCAGGCGGCGGTCGGTTTCGATCTGCGTTTCGCCGGGGCCGCCGAGGAAGCCGAAACCGCCGCGCTGGCGTTCGAGATGGGTCCAGGACCGGACAAGCCGCGACTTCTGGTAGGCGAGATGGGCGAGTTCGACCTGGAGCGCGCCTTCGCGCGTGCGCGCGCGCTCCCCGAAGATTTCGAGGATCAGCCCGGTGCGGTCGATCACCTTCGCCTTGAAGGCCTTTTCGAGATTGCGCTGCTGTACCGGCGAGAGTGCGCAATCCATGACGACGAGTTCGGCGTCCTCGTCCTGGACGCGCGCGGCGATCTCCTCGACCTTGCCCTTGCCGAGATAGGTCGCGGGCCGCACCTGGCTCAGCATCACCAGTTCATCGGCGGCGATGTCGAGATCGATGGCGCGGGCGAGTCCGTCGGCCTCGTCGAGTCGCGCTTGCGGCGCGCGCAGGCTGACGGCGGCGCGGGCCGCCCGGTCGGTCAGATAGGGACCAACGACGATCGCGCGGGCGCCCGCCGCGCCCTTCTCGTGAGCGCCGAGGTCTAACCCGCTGTCGAAACCGCTCAAATTTCGTCCTATTTGTCCGCCGCCACGTCTTCGCCCGGCTCGAACATCTGGATCGGATGTCCCGGCATGATCGTGGAGATGGCGTGCTTGTAGACGAGCTGGGAATGCCCGTCGCGACGCAGAAGCACGCAGAAATTGTCGAACCAGGTTACGACGCCCTGGAGTTTCACGCCGTTGACGAGAAAGATCGTCAACGGAATTTTGTTCTTGCGAACGTAGTTCAGGAACGTGTCCTGCAAATTCTGCGCGCGTTCGGCGGCCATTTCGTATCCTGTTCTTTTCGACGTCCTGCGAACGGACGCTTCTTCAAAATCCTGGCGTGCAAGCTCGGCGCCAGCACGCGACTGTAACATCGCGATGATGAACGCTAACATAGCTAGGCGACCGGCTGAATTCCACCTCCGCAGACAGAAAGAATTCTTGTCGCCGAAGGACTTTCGCTTTCAGGCCACGGCGAATAGCCCGGCCAGGGCGGCAAAAAATCCGAGCGCCGCAAGGGGATTGATTGAGGTGGCGACCGCCAGGACCAGCGTCGCGGCGGTTGCGGTCACGGTCAGCGCGGTGTGATCCGCGGCGCGCGCCATGACGAGACCGCTGGCGAGGATCAGCCCGACAGCCACCGGCGCGAGGCCGCGCCTGATCGAATCAAACCACGGCGCCCGGCCATGGCGCTGGACGAAGCGGCCCATGATCCAGGACAGCAGGCATGTCGGCCCCAGCGCCGCCAGCGTCGCGACCAGCATGCCGGACAGGCCCGCCATGCGCCAGCCGACGAGGCTCAGGACCATGATGTTGGGTCCAGGCGCAACCTGACCGACAGCGAAAAGGCGGACGAATTCGGCGTCGTTCATCCAGTGCGAGACATCGACGAGCTGCCGGTGCATCTCCGGCACGATGGCGTTGGCGCCGCCGACCGCAACTAGCGACAGCAGCGAGAAGTCGATCGCGAGCTTCAGCAGGACGTCGGATTTCATTTCGCCCGCCTGGCATGGGCAAGCGCGATCGAAACAGGTCCGAACAGCAGGACCGCCCATGGCACCGGCAGCCGCAGCAGGCCGACGCTGATGAATACGCCGGCGCAGACCGCGATTCCGACGACATCGAGCTTCGCGCCGCGCCCCATCCGGACGGCGGTGGCGATGACCAGTCCTGCAGCCGCGGCCGCGGCGCCGCCGACGCCGGCGTTGAACCAGACATGCGCCGAAAGCGCATCATAGCCGAGCGCAAGGGCGAGGAGAGCCACGAGCGGGACGGCCATCAGGCCGACGACCGACGCGACCGCGCCCGGCAGCCCGGCGAACTTCTGGCCGATGATGACGCACATGTTCGGTGTGTTCGGACCGGGCAGAATCTGGGCGATGCCGAACAGGCCGGCATATTCGCGGTCGTCGAGCCAGCGCCGTTCCTCGACAACGACGCGACGCGCCCAGGGCGTGACGCCGCCGAAGCCCATGAGGCCGACCTTGCCCCAGCCGAGAAAAAGATCGAGCGCGCCTGGGACTATCGGCGCCTTGGCGTCCCCGCCCTGCTCCATGGGATCAATCGATCGACAGAGACTTGAGCTTGCGATGCAGCGCCGACCGCTCCATGCCGATAAATTCCGCTGTCCGCGAGATATTGCCGCCGAAACGATTGATCTGGGCTACGAGATATTCCCGCTCGAACACTTCGCGCGCGTCGCGCAGCGGCAGACTGAGCAATTTTTCGCCGCCCGCGCCGTTCGGCGTCGCCGGCACCAGCGCGCCGACTTCGGCCGGCAGCATTTCGGCGGTCACCTCGGCGTCCGGATCGCCGGCCGCCAGAATCATCAGCCGCTCCACGTTGTTGCGGAGCTGGCGGATATTGCCGGGCCAGTCGTGCGATTGCAGCACCGCCATGGCGTCGGACGCGATCTTGCGGCGCGGCATCCCAGTCGTCTGCGAGACATTCTCCATGAAGAAATCGACGAGTTCGGGAATGTCCTCGCGTCTGTCCGACAGCGAGGGAACATTGATCGGCACGACCGAGAGGCGATGGAACAGCTCCTCGCGGAAGGCGCCTTCGGCGATCGCCCTGGCAAGGTCACGCGAACTCGACGAGATGACGCGCACATCGACATGTACGCGCGTCGCGCCCTCGACACGCTGGAAATTCTGGTCGACGAGCACGTGCAGGATCTTGGCCTGCGTCTCGCGCGGCATGTCCGCTACCTCGTCGATGTAGAGCGTGCCGCCGTGCGCCTCCTCGAGCGCGCCGACCTTGCGGCGGCCGTCTCTGCCCTCGGACCCGAAGAGTTCTAGCTCCATGTTCTCGGGCGTGATGGTCGCGGC
Organism: Pseudomonadota bacterium; assembly: GCA_021781815.1. Classification (GTDB taxonomy): domain Bacteria; phylum Pseudomonadota; class Alphaproteobacteria; order Rhizobiales; family Beijerinckiaceae; genus JAJXWB01. Next base: position 10,378 of record JAJXWB010000023.1, read on the forward strand.
GTTGATGACGACGAATGGACCGGCGGCCCGGGTCGAGGCCTCGTGAATCGAGCGCGCGACCAGTTCCTTGCCGGAGCCGGGCGCGCCCGTTATCAGTACGCGCGAATTGGCCGGCCCGACGCGGTCGATCACCTGCCGCAAATGATTGATCGCGGACGAACGGCCGACGATGCGGTCGGCGGCGCCGGCGCGCGAGCGCAATTCGCTGACCTCGCGTTTCAGGCGTGATGCTTCGAGCGCACGCTCGGCGATGATGACAAGCCTGTCGGCCTTGAACGGCTTTTCGATGAAGTCATAGGCGCCGGCGCGGATCGCGCTCACTGCGGTCTCGATATTGCCGTGGCCGGAAATCATCACGACCGGCAGATTGGGATGATGCTCCTTCATGACCTGCAGCAATTGCAGGCCGTCGAGCCGCGAGCCCTGCATCCAGATGTCCAGAAACACCAGATGCGGGCGGCGCGCCTCGACCGCCGCCAGCGCCTCGTCGGAATTTCGGGCGGTGCGGGTCGAATGGCCTTCGTCGGAAAGGATGCCCGACACCAGTTCGCGGATGTCCGCTTCGTCATCGACAATCAGAATATCTGTGGCCATGGGCTAATTCTTGGCTTTCTACGGGTCGAGTTGAACATGTTCTGATTTGATCGTGCCCTGCGCCTGGGCGTCGTTGGCAATTTTGAGGAACAGGCGGACGTGGGCGCCGGGGCCGCCCGGCGCATCGAGCAATTCGATTCCACCGCCATGATCCTCCATGATCTTGGCGACAATCGGCAGGCCGAGCCCGGTCCCCTCGCTGCGAGTCGTGACGTAGGGCTCAAGCAGCCGCTGGCGACTTTCGACGGGAAAGCCGCGGCCGTTGTCGATCACGTCGATCGTCGCCACGCCGTCGGAAACGGAGAGCGCCACGCCGATGCGTCCCGGACCATTGGCGCCCTCGACGGCGGTAATGCCTTCGGTGGCGTTCTTGATGATGTTCGTCAGCGCCTGCGCGATCAGACGTCGGTCAAACAGCGCCGGCAGAGTCTGGACCGCGAAATTCTCGCGAATGTCGATGTCGGGATGGCCGACCCGCATCAGGAACACAACCTGCCGCACGCATTCCACGAGGTCGTCCCTGGCGGGTTTGGCCTTGGGCATGCGCGCGAAGGATGAAAATTCGTCGACCATTCGCTTGATGTCGTCGACCTGCCGTACGATCGTATCGGTGCACTGGTCGAACACATCGCGGTCCACCGTGATCAGGCGCCCGTATTTGCGTTTCAGCCGCTCGGCCGAAAGCTGGATCGGGGTGAGAGGATTCTTGATCTCGTGCGCGATCCGCCGGGCGACGTCGGCCCATGCCGACGTGCGTTGGGCGGTGACGAGGTCGGTGATGTCGTCGAGCGTCACGACGAAGCTGCGCCCGCTCTCGCCCGTCGCGCCGGCCGTGACGCGCACATTCAGAATGCGCTCTCGCCCGCCGCGCATGACCGCGATCTGACTCTGGGCGGCCCTGTAATGCGAGGCCGCATCTTGCAGGATCGGCGCAATTTCCGGCAAAACCTGGGAAACCTGACGGCCGACAGCGCCCTGCTCGCCCGCGCCGATCAGCAATTTCTCCGCGGAGGGATTGACCACAGTCACCTCCCCCGACGGATCGACGCCGACGACCGCCGCGGGCACGCCCGACAACACGGCCTCGGTGAACACGCGACGCTCGTCGATGAGCCGGCTCGCCGCGAGCAGCTTGTTCTGCTGGAACCGCAACTCCGATGTCATCTTGTTGAAGGTTTCGCCAAGATGCGACAGGTCGCCCTCGGATTTGTGGATCGGCACGCGCACGTAAAGATTGCCGCTCGCCACTTCATCCGTCGCCGCGATCAGACGGCGAACCGGCGCGATCAGGCGATTGGCGAAGGATAGGCCCAGCCAGATCGCCGACAGCAGCATGACCAGCGCGATGGTTCCGAACATCGCGGCGAACGCGATGATGATGTTGTGGCGCTGCGCCTCGAACCCGTTGTAGATCGCGATCAGATTCGCCGCCTGCTGCGGAAATTCGATCGTGAACGGATCGACCGGACGAGCGGCGTACAGGAAGACCCCCGGAAAGGATCCGATCTGGCGCAGCGCGACGAAGGTCTTGCCGTCGTCGGCCACAACGCAGGTCGGATCATTGTTGCGCGCGTCGTCGAAATCGGCTGTCTCGGGTTTGACCAGCGCCGTCTTCGCCTGCCCCTCCGGCGGGAAATCGGCGGAATCGAGCGTCTCGCCATTTTCCTTCATCAGGGCGGCTTGCGTGAAGCCGAGATATTTGGCGCGGGAGGAAAAGAATTCGTGGAAGAGCGCCCGATCCGCGTCATACATCGGTTTGGCGCGATCGAGATCGGCGGCGGTCAGTTGGGCTTCCTGCAGCAGGGACCGGCACTGCGACTGGCGGAACAGCCGCGCCGCCTCCGCCGTATTGAAGATGAAGGCGCGCACGTCCTGCATGAAGCCCGGACTGATCGAGCGGTCGATGGTGACGGTGCCGACGATGGCGATGACCAGCGCCGGCATCGCCGCGGCGATCGAAAAGGCGCGCACGATGCGGAAATGCAGGCCTGACGCCGCAGCGCCCGCGCGCCACGACGAAATCAGGCTCCAGCTTTCGACGACCACGATCAGGATCAGGAATGCAAGCGAGAGGATGTCGGCCGCAAACAGCGCGATCGCGACCCGGTTGTCGACAGCGATCGGCGCCAGCCCGGAGAGGATAAAGAAGCTCAACATCGCGCTGACGAGCGCCAGAACGACCGCGAACGGCCCCACCCGATGCAGTAGCCGGTTGGTCGCCGCCCGCTCGTCGGGCGCCTGTCTGGTGTCGGCTTCTGACATAAAACTCTGGGGCTGGCGCGATCATGACCGCCGCTGAGCGCTAGCTGATGCCGACGCCCGTTGCAAGCGCGCAACGGTGTTGCGCAATTGAGACAAATTTCGGGCAGGCGGCTCGGACCTGCGCCGACCCATATTGGGCGTCAGGCTCCAGCGTCATCACGTCGCAATGAACCCTGCCGCCGACTGCGCGGGCGTCCGATCGCCTATCGCGGCAGTCGCATCAGCCGGATATCGAGATCCCTCACCTTCTTGCGCAAGGTGTTTCGGTTTAGCCCGAGAAGCTCCGCCGCCTTGATCTGGTTGCCGCGCGTCGCCGCCAGCGCCGCCGAGAGAAGCGGATATTCGACCTCGCGCAGGACGCGATGGTAAAGTCCGGGCGGCGGCAAGCCTTCCCCGAACGACCGGAACAAGTCCGACAGATGTCGCTCGACCGAAAGGCCGAGCGAATCGTCCTTGTCGCCGGCGCGCCCGCGCGCGGCGCCGACGGGTGCCGCAGACTCGGCCGCGCCTGTCTGCACCGGCGATGCGTAGTCCTGCCCCAGTTCGGATTCGACGAGCTGCTCGTTGATGATTTCCTGCGGATAGAGTGCCGCCAGCCGCCGCGTCAGATTCTCCAGTTCGCGGATATTGCCAGGCCAGCGGTAGCGTTTGAGGCGATCGAGCGCGGCCGGCTCCATGCGTTTGTGCGGCAGCCCATCCGTCGCCGCGATCGAAAAGAAGTGGCGCACGAGATCGGGAATGTCCTCGGAGCGTTCGCGCAACGGCGGCAGACGCAGCGGGACGACGTTCAGCCGGAAGAACAGGTCTTCGCGGAAAAGGCCCTGCTGGATCGAGACTCGCAGATCCTTGTTGGTCGCAGCGACGATGCGGACGTTGCTCTTGATTGGCGTCCGGCCGCCGACGGTCGTATATTCCCCCTGCTGCAAGACGCGCAGCAGACGGGTCTGCGCCTCCATCGGCATGTCGCCGATTTCGTCGAGAAACAGCGTGCCGCCCTCGGCCTGCTCAAAACGGCCGGCCGAGCGGGCGTTTGCGCCAGTAAAGGCGCCCTTCTCGTGGCCGAACAGTTCGCTCTCGATCAGGTCGCGCGGGATCGCCGCCATGTTGATCGCGACGAAAGGCCCTTTCTTGCGCTTGCCGTAATCGTGCAGCGCGCGCGCGACGAGTTCCTTGCCTGTGCCGGACTCGCCGGTGATCATGACCGTCAGATCGGTCTGCATCAGGCGTGCAAGCGCGCGGTAGATTTCCTGCATCGCCGCGGAACGGCCGACCAGCGGCATCCCTTCGATCTCGTCGTGCGGATCGCGTTCGGCGCGCATCCTCGGCTGGTTCAGCGCGCGACCGACGATGGCGACAAGCTCCTTCAGATCGAAGGGTTTGGGCAGGTAATCATATGCGCCGCGCTCCGAGGCCTTGATCGCCGTCATGAAGGTGTTCTGCGCGCTCATGACGATGATCGGCAGGTCGGGCCTGAGCTTCTTGATCCGCGGCAGCAGCTCGAAGGCGTTCTCGTCGGGCATGACGACGTCGGTGATGATCAGATCGCCGTCTCCGGCTTCGACCCAGCGCCAGAGCGTCGAGGCCACGCCGGTCGCCCGCACCTCGTAACCGGCCCTCGCAAGAGCCTGGCTGAGAACAGTGCGAATGGCCATATCGTCGTCGGCGACCAGTATTGAGCGACCCGGCATCAAATCTTTCTCCTGCGACGCCGGCTCAAGTCGAGCGGCCATCCTGCAATGTTCCGCCGGCGGCGCGGTACATCGGCATCAAAATCCGAAACGTGGTTCGTCGCGGTTGAGACTCGCACTCGACCACACCGCCGTGATCGCCAACGATCTTGGCGACCAAAGCAAGTCCGAGGCCAGTCCCGCTCACCTTCGTGGTGACGAAGGGATCATAGAGATTGGCCATGATGTCCTCTGGAATTCCCGGCCCATTGTCGCGCACACAGAATTCCAGCGGCAGACTGACGAGCGAGGTCGAGCCCGGCGTCCGCATGCGAACACCCGGCTTGAACGCCGTCGACAGCTCGATTTCGCCGTCGATCGCGTCAACGCCGATCGCCTCGGCCGCGTTCTTCACGAGGTTCAGGAATAACTGAATGAGCTGGTCGCGGTTGGCGAAGACAGGCGGCAGCGAGGGGTCGTAGGTTTCGACGAACCGGATATGCCGGGCGAAACCCGATTGCGCCGACAGTTTCACCTGGTCGAGCACGTTGTGGATGTTGACGCTCTCGCGCTCGACCGGGAGCCCCTCGGAAAAAACCTCCATGCGCGAGACGAGTTTCACGATCCGGTCGGTTTCGTCGCAGATGAGGCGCGTCAGCGCCCGGTCGTCGTCATTGACCGAGGATTCCAGCAGTTGCGCCGCTCCACGGATGCCTGCCAGCGGATTTTTGATCTCGTGCGCCAGCATCGCGCCCAACGCGGAGACCGAGCGCGCGGCGCCCCGATGCGTGAGCTGTCTGTCCATTTTATCGGCAATCGTCCGTTCCTGCAGCATAAGAACCAGGCCGTCTGCCTCATCGAGCAGCGGCGCTGCATGGACGTCGGCCACCCGCTCGGCGCCGATGCGCGGCGAGCCGAGATCGACTCGATATTCATTGACGGCGCCGCGGCGTTCGCGCGCCTGTTCAATCAGCCCGATCACCGGCGAGCCAAATGGCAGCAGATCCTCGATGCGCAGGCGACGAAGCGCCGGACGACCCATATCGAAGAAATCTTCCGCAGCGGCGTTGGCGTCGACGATCTGGTTCCGGCCGTCCAGCGCGAGAATGGGATTGGGCAACGCCGCCAGCAGGCGCGCCGGGTCGAACGCGGCCTTTTGTCCGCCCGCGCCGCGGCGGTTCTCTTTCGCCGGCATGGCGATATGCCCCGTCTCCCTCATGCCGCCATGTCCGGGGCGCGCGCGAAGCAGCGGGCGAGCAGGCCCGCCGCCTCATCAGGATCGTCCGTCGTCACCAGCCGCGCGCGCAACGTCGCCGGCAGACCGCCGCCGGTCTCCGCCGCGCGATCTGCGTAAGCGGCGAGATGCTTGCGCGCATGCCGCACGCCTTGTTCGACGCCGAAAGTCGAGAGCAGGGTCGCGTAATGCTCGAGCGCGGCGTCGACCTTGGCCGCATCGGCGGGCTCCAGCGCCGCTGCGCCCGCCAGTTCAGCCGCAATCCGTCCGACGAGCCACGGCTGTCCGATGGCGGCGCGGCCCACCATCACGGCGTCGGCGCCGGCGGCGGTCAGCATCGCGCGCGCATCGTCCGGGCCGGCGCAATCGCCGTTCGCCACGAGCGGAATCGAAATCGCCTCACGGACGGCGCGGATCGCGGCCCAGTCCGCCCGCCCCTTGTAAAACTGGCTGCGTGTGCGGCCATGGACCGTAATGAGCGCGACGCCTTCCTCCTCCAGGCGGCGGGCGAGTTCCGGCGCATTGACGCTGTCGGCGTCCCAGCCGAGCCGCATCTTGACGCTGACCGGGACGCGCACGGCCGCAATCGCGGCGCGCGCGAGCGCCACCGCAAGCTCCGGCTCACGCATCAGCGCCGAGCCCGCATAGCCGCCGACGACTCGCCTGGCGGGGCAGCCCATGTTGATGTCGATCGCGTGCGCGCCGGAGGCCTCGGCCAGGCGCGCGGCGTCAGCGAGCGAGGCCGGCTCCCGCCCCGCGATCTGCACGACGTGGATCGGCAGTCCCTCGCCTTCCGCTCGCAATCGAGTCTCTTCGTCGGCGGCGATGTAGAAGTTCGCCGCGACCATCTCGGAGACGACGAGGCCGGCGCCGAACCGGGCGGCCACGCGCCGCATGCCGAGATCGGTCACGCCCGACATCGGCGCCAGGAAGGCGCGGCCTGGCAATGATAGCGGCCCGAATATCAGCGGTCGATCCAGCCTGCCTAAATTTTCACCAAATTGTTGCATGCACAGACAATAGCCAAAATGTTGCAGCGCGCCAAGACAATTGCGAGCGCCGGCCATGACGTTCATTAAGGCTCGGTCGCGCCGCCGCAGGAAAAATTGACGCCGCTGTCAAAAAAATGGAAGGACACCGCGCATGACCGCTTCCGATGCCGGCGCCGATAGCTGCGTCCTCATTGTCGCCGCAGGCCGTGGCTCACGCTTCGGCGGCGAGACGCCAAAACAATATCGCCTGCTCGCAGGCGTTCCCGTCCTGGCGCGCACATTGACGGCTTTCGCCGCCGCCCTGCCGGACGCGGCGCTCTCGGTCGTCATTCATCCGGATGACCTTGAGCTTTACCAAACTGCTATCGCCGCCACGAGCGATGCGGCGCGGGCGTCGCTTTCACCGCCGGCGTTCGGCGGCGCCACCCGCCAGGACAGCGTGCGGAATGGGCTTGAGTCTCTCATAAGAAAAACACGAAAAATCGTTCTTGTTCATGATGCTGCGCGCCCTTTTGCAAGTATCGAATTAATCAAGGCGGCGCGAGCGGCGGCGCTGGCGCACGGGGCCGCCATCCCCGGTCTCGCCGTAACCGACACTATAAAGTCGGTCGATGCGGATGGGGCGGTCGTCGCCACGCCGGACCGGGCCGGCCTGCGCGCCGTTCAGACGCCACAGGCGTTCGATTTCGATCTCCTCCTCTCGGCCCATCGGGCAGCGGCTGGTCGGGAATTGACCGACGACGCGGCGGTGGCCGAGAGCGCGGGACATCGCGTCCACATTTTCCAGGGGGATCCCGCCAACATGAAGATCACAACGGCCGGCGACCTGACCGAGGCGGAGCGGCGCCTGTCAGGCGATCTCACGGATGTGAGGGTCGGTCAGGGTTTCGACGTCCATGCGTTCGAACCGGGCGACAAGGTCTGGCTCGGCGGCGTGCCAATTCCGCACGACCGCAAGCTCGAAGGCCACTCCGACGCCGACGTGCTGATGCACGCCGTCACCGACGCGCTGCTCGGCGCGCTGGCCGATGGCGATATAGGCTCGCACTTTCCGCCCTCGGATCCCCAATGGAAGGGCGCGGCCTCCTCGATTTTCCTGGCTTACGCTGCGGACCGTGTTCGCCAGCGCGGCGGAATGATCGCCCATGTCGACGCCACGGTAGTCGCGGAGCGGCCAAAGGTCGGTCCGTATCGCGACGCCATCCGCGAACGCCTCGCTAAAACGATGAAGATCCCCGTTGGCCGGGTGGCGATCAAGGCGACGACGTCCGAACGCCTCGGCTTCACCGGCCGCGAGGAGGGCATGGTCGCCATGGCGACGGCGACCGTGCGGTTGCCCGCCGGGGAGCCGGAATGATGTTTGACGCCGAACTCACAGCCCGGGCGAAGGCGCTGGTCGAAACATTCATCATGCGCGGCCTGACGCTCGCCACGGCGGAATCCTGCACGGGCGGGCTGGTGGCCGGCCTGATTACCGAAATCGCGGGGTCGTCGGCGGCGCTCGACCGGGGCTTCGTCGTCTATTCGAACGAGGCCAAGTCGGACATGCTCGGCGTATCCCCGCAAACGCTCGAGGCGTTCGGCGCCGTCAGCGAGCAGACGGCGCGGGAACTGGCCGAAGGGGCGCTCGCCCGCTCGCGCGCCGATATCGCCGTATCTGTCACCGGCATCGCCGGTCCCGGCGGGGGCTCGGCGCACAAGCCGGTCGGCCTCGTGCATTTCGCCTGCGCGCGCCGCGGCGGCGCGCTCGCCCATGTCGAACGCCGGTTCGGCGACATTGGCCGCGCCGCGGTGCGACGTGCGTCGATTGTGCAGGCGCTCGATCTGCTTGAGGCCGCGGCCGGTCAGACCCGCCCGTAGATTTTGTCGGCGCGTTGCTCGAACGCCTCGGAAAATTTGTGGAAGGCCTTGTCGAACATGGCGCCCATCAGCATGCCGAGCGTGCGGCTGCGGAATTCGTAGTCGATGAAGAACTCGACGCTGGACGTCCGCTCCCCGCCGTCGACGAAACGCCAGCGATTCTTGAGGTAGCGGAATGGACCATCGACATATTCGACGAAGATCTCGTTTTTCGCGCGATCCAGCGTCACCCGTGTCGTGAAACATTCGCGGATCGCCCGGTAGCCGACCTCCATTTCGGCCATGGCGACCTCGGTCCCGTCTTCGCGCTGCTCGCGCCGGCGTATGCGCAAGCCGGTGCACAGCGGCACGAATTGCGGATAGGAATCCATGTCGGCGACCAGCGCGAACATATCGGCTGCGCTGTGTTGAACGCGGCGCGTCGTGCGGAATCGCGGCATGAAGGCCTATATCGCGGTTCGGTCGGTCACGCGACGGGCGGGCGTCAACGGATGGGGGCGCAGGTCTCGAATCCTTCGTCTAGGCTGTAGTCGCGATTGCGGCCACCGGAAAAATGGCCGAGCCAGACCGATTGTGGCGCCGTGACGGCGCCCTCCGCCGCCTGCGCCGGCCCCGCCGCGAGGCAAAAACGTCGTTTAAATGCATGCCGCAACGACATGTTCACCGCTCCGCCGGTTTGCGACCAATCCTAACTCACGTCGCCGTATCGGGCAAAATGAAACGCTCCGACAATTCGCTGCGACGGCAACGCGGCCGGAATGTATTCGCCGCGGGCTCGTTGGCAGTCGCATAGCAGCATTGTTACGCATGCAATAGTCGTGAATGTCCTGTCGCCTAAATAAAATAGAGCTTATGAAAATTTGTTTGTTGTATTCGCGCAACAGTGAACCGGCCATCTACTCAAGCGCCACGATTTCTCCACCTTGCCGCCAATTTTGGCGCCGATACAGATCGCGGCAGGGGTTGGGACCGTTTCGAGTTCAAGACAATCAGGAGCGTTATCATGATGAAACTTCGGACCTTGCTGCAGGGCGCCGCACTCGCCGCACTGGCCAGCGGTTCTGCCTTGGCCGCTGATCTTCCACGCCGCACCGCGCCGCCGGCCGCGCCGATCTACGCCCCGCCGGTCTTCACCTGGACCGGCTTCTATGTCGGTCTGAACGCCGGCGTGGCGATCGACGCCAGCCAGTACCAGTTCTCGCCGTTCTTCGCGTCCGGCAATTCGGGCGCCGTCGGCTTCACGGGCGGCGGCCAGCTCGGCTATAACTGGCAGACAGGTCCGCTCGTCGTCGGCCTGGAAACCGATCTCAATTATCGCTCCTCGCAGAATAATTCCGGCGGCGGCTTCGGCATGGGCGCCGTCGGCTCCGGCGCCGGCTATTTTGGAACGCTGCGCGGCCGGGTGGGCTTCACGCCGATGGACCGGATGATGATCTACGCCACGGGCGGTCTGGCCTATGGCAATACGAACTTCCCCGGCAGCGTCGCCGGGATCGACGGCTTCGGCGGCGCGCATGCGCTCTATGGCGGCGGAAACGCCGGGACGAGCGTCGGTTGGACGGTCGGCGGCGGCGCCGAATACGCACTGAACCGCAATTGGTCGATCAAGGCCGAATATCTCTACGTCAGCCTCGGCGGCAAATCGACGAATTACATAGACGCCGTGTCCGGCCTGCCCATCGTGGCCAATGCAAATACGCGCGACCACATCGCGCGGGTTGGCGTGAACTACCACTTCTAGGCTTCGCGCTCCGCCCGCCCGAAAGCCCGGCCCTCGTGGCCGGGCTTTTTGTTTGCAACAAGCCCGGCCGATTCGACGTGGATTGGCGACAATTGTCGCAGATACGCAACAGATTGCAAAAATGTTAATATTTCCTGTTAGTTAAGATTGGCGCCGGGTCGCGCCCATTATAATTTCGTTCGGCGCGCTGCCGGGTCAGCCAAATCGGGCGCGTATGCGTTGATTTGGGGGACGATCATGAAATTTTCTGGATTCGCTGCTGCTGCGCTGGCGGCTGCAAGCGTGGCTGGCTCAGCCTTCGCCGCCGACCTGCCCTCGCGCAAGGCGCCGCCCTCGCTGATCGCGCCGGCGCCGGCGCTCACATGGTCGGGATTCTATGTCGGCCTGAACGCGGGCTACAGTTGGGACGCCAGCAATTCGACGACCATCTCCACAATGCCGGGCTTCATCGATACCTCCGGCGGCCTGTCACCGCTGGGTATGGCCCACGCTGCGGATTTTGCGCTGGCGTCGAATGGCGTGCTCGCGGGAGGCGGCAGGGGCGGCTTCATCGGCGGGGGCCAGGTTGGCTTCAATTGGCAGATGGGTTCGATCGTAGCGGGCATCGAAACCGATATTCAGGGCATGGTGGGTCAAGGCTCTTCGAGTGGCGCCGGCGCCAACATCGCCTCGATGGGCGGGGAATCCCCTGTGGCGTCGCTCATGAATGCCTCGAGGACAATCGACTATCTCGGCACCCTTCGTGGGCGTCTCGGTTATGCGATCACCCCGTCGGTGCTTGCATTCGCAACGGGCGGCCTCGCTTATGGCGGGGTCAGCTCCAGCGGATCCGTTTACTCTGCAGAAGTCGTTCCCTCCGGTATCCTTCCCGCCATGACGGCAGGCTCCTACGCAAGCATGCGTGTCGGGTGGACCGCCGGCGCCGGCGTTGAGTACATGTTCGCGCAGAACTGGAGCGCAAAACTCGAATACATGTATTATGATCTTGGTTCTTCGACATACGCGATGGCGCCGCTCGTCTCTACCAACGCCGGCGCCCTGGCCCTTGCACATATTCCGATGGTGTCTACGCGATACAACGGCCACATCATCCGCGCCGGCCTCAACTATCATTTCAATTTTGGCGATTCCGCCCCCATCGTCGCCAAGTACTGATCGCGACACGCGACCACGACGGAAAGCCCGGCCCTCGTGGCCGGGCTTTTTGTTCGGGCGCGCGAAACGGCCGTGCTTGCCCTGTCCGCCGCCCTTGTCTATCGAACCGGCATGAGCGAACGTCCCGCCCCCCGCATATCCTTCGTCTCGCTCGGTTGCCCGAAGGCGCTGGTCGATTCCGAGCGCATCGTCACGCGTCTGCGCGCGGAGGGCTATGAGCTTTCCAAAACCCACGCCGGCGCCGACGCCGTCATCGTCAACACCTGCGGCTTTCTGGATAGCGCCAAGGCGGAATCGCTGGAGGCGATCCGCGTCGGCCTCCAGGAAAACGGCAAGGTGATCGTCACCGGCTGCATGGGCGCGGAGCCTGCGGCCATTGCGAACGCCTATCCCGACGTGCTCGCCATCTCCGGCCCGCAAGCTTACGAGAGCGTGATGGAGGCCGTGCACAGCGCCGTGCCGCCGGCGCATGACCCTTTCCTCGACCTTGTGCCCGAACAGGGCGTGAAACTGACGCCGCGCCATTACGCCTATCTGAAGATTTCGGAAGGCTGCAACAACACCTGCTCCTTCTGCATCATCCCGAAATTGCGCGGACGCCTTGTTTCGCGCCCCGCCGGCGAGGTGTTGCGCGAGGCCGAAAAGCTCGTCCGCGCGGGCGTCAAGGAATTGCTCGTCATCTCACAGGACACCGGCGCCTACGGTATGGATCTTCGCTATGCCGAATCGCAATTCGCCGACCGGCAGGTGCGCACGAAATTCATCGATCTCGCGCGCGAACTGGGCAATCTCGGCGTCTGGGTGCGGATGCACTACATCTATCCCTACCCGCATATCGACGACGCGCTGGAATTGATGGCGGACGGAAAAATCCTGCCCTATCTCGATATTCCCTTTCAGCACGCCGCGCCGAACGTGTTGCGCGCGATGAAACGGCCGGGCGACCACGAGACGATGCTCGAACGCATCCGCGGCTGGCGCAAGGCCGTGCCGGACCTGACCGTTCGCTCGACCTTCATCGTCGGATTTCCCGGCGAGACAGAGGACGATTTCCGCCAGCTTCTCGATTTTCTGACGGAGGCGAGGATCGATCGCGCCGGCGCCTTCGAATACGAGGCGGTCGGCGGCGCGCCAGCCAACGATCTCGGCCTGGAGACGGTCGCGCCCGACATCAGGAAGGCGCGCTGGCGCCGGCTGATGGAAACGCAACAGAAAGTCAGCGCGAAGATCTCTCGCGAAAAGATCGGCCGGCGCGTGAAGGCGATCGTCGACGAGGTTGGCCCGACCGTTTCGCGTGGACGCACGATGGCGGACGCTCCGCAGATCGACGGAACCACCCATATCGCATCGCACCGCCGCCTGCGCGCTGGCGATATCGTCGACGTGAAGATCGAGAGCGCCGACGCCTACGATCTGCGCGGAACGGCCGTCTGAAGGCCGGCGTTCAATTGCTTTTCAATTGCAAGCACGCTTGCATGCCAGCATGATCGCCGCACGCGGCGCTCCACGCGCCGGAACTGCGAGGAACGACGACCATGGTCAAGGCGATACGTGTGCATGAGACCGGCGGACCGGACGTCCTGAAGATCGAGGACATCGAGATTCCCGCGCCGGGAAAAGGCGAAATTCAGATCAGGCAGCGCGCCATCGGCGTGAATTACCTCGATGTCTACTACCGCACGGGGCTCTATCCGACGCCCCTGCCCTACACGCCGGGCAACGAGGGGGCGGGCGACGTGGTGGCCGTCGGCAAGGGCGCGAGCGAATTCAGGGTCGGCGACCGCGTGGCGTACGCCGGCCCGCTCGGCGGCTATGCCGAACTGCGCAACCTGCCCGAATCTCTGGCGGTCAAGCTGCCCAAGGCCGTCTCCTACGAACAGGGGGCAGCGGTCATGCTGAAGGGGCTGACCGCGCAATTTTTGCTGCGCAAGACCTACCGTGTGAAAGCCGGCGACACGATCCTGGTCCATGCGGCGGCCGGCGGCGTCGGCTCGATTCTCTGTCAATGGGGCAAGGCCCTCGGCGCGACCGTTATCGGCACTGCTGGCTCGGAGGAGAAGGCCAAACTCGCCAGAAAGCATGGCGCCAAGCATGTCATTCTCTACCGCGAGGAGGATTTTGCCGCGCGCGTGAAGGAGATCACGCGGGGCAAGCTGTGTGAGGTCGTTTATGATGGCGTCGGCAAGGCGACCTTTCCGGCTTCGCTCGACTGCCTGAAACCGTTCGGCACGTTTGTCAGCTTCGGCTCGGCGTCCGGCGCGATCGAGGCCTTCAATATCGGCCTGCTCGCGCAAAAAGGCTCGTTGTTCGCGACGCGCCCGACGCTCTTTACGCACATGGCGGACCGCGCGACGCTGGTGAAGATGGCGAAGGAGCTGATGCGCGCCGTTGGCGACGGCGTGGTGAAGGTCCAGATCAGCGCGCGCTATCCGCTTGCCGAAGCGCAGAAGGCGCATGAAATGCTCCAGGGTCGCGAGACCACGGGCATGACGATATTGCTTCCATAACAGCGGCTCGTCCGCGCCAACGGGCGCGGGCGCTCGCCCCTGCCCGCCTGCATCCGCGCGCCGGCGCCAGGCGTCGAGGCCGGCCCCCTGCGACATGCCGCCACAGGCGCGGTTTCGTCGCCTCGCAGTCTCACGACGATGACGCTATCTATGGCGCTTCCGGGAGGAATCACGATGGGCGGAAGCGCCGTTCCAATCCGTACTGACATCCTTGTCGCTGGCGCAGGCGCGTCCGGCCTGATCGCTGCAATCGCGCTTGCGCGGGCCGGCCATTCGGTGGCGCTGGTCGGACAATCGCCCGGTCCGTTGCCCGGTCGCACCGTCGCGCTGTTTGAAGGCTCGCTTCGCCTGCTCGACGATCTCGGCCTGCGTGAGCCGCTCGACGATATTTCGGCCGAGGTCATGGGGATTCGCATCATCGACGACACCGCGTCGCTGTTTCGTCCGCCGCCGGCCCTGTTCGAGGCGAGCGAGATTGGTCTCGACGCCTTCGGCCTCAACATCGTCAACGACGACATTGTCGCGCGCTACATCGAGATCGCGGCCGCGACGCCGGCGATCACGCGCTACGAGACCATGATCGAATCCTATGATTTCCGCGACGACGGCGTGACGGCGAAATTCGTCGACGGGCGGCAGATCGAATGCGCGCTGGTTGTCGCCGGCGACGGCCGCAACTCGCTGGCGCGCAGTACGGCGGGCATCCAGGTCACGGAATGGTCGTATCCGCAGGTCGCCATGACCGGCATCCTGCGCCACCGCCGCAGCCATGATGGCGTCACGACGGAATTTCACACGCGCAGCGGGCCGTTCACGTTCGTGCCCATGCCTTCGACCGACGAGGCGGCGCACCGTTCCAGCCTTGTGTGGCTGATGTCGCCGGCCGAGGCCACGCGGCGCATGGCGCTTTCCCCGCGTGAACTTGCGGCGGAAATCGAGGAACAGAGCCACTATCGATTCGGGGCGGTCGAGATCGAAGGAACGCTCGGCGCCTTTCCGATGGCCTGCATGCGCACGGAAAAGCTGACGGCGCCCAGACTGATGCTGGTCGGCGAAGCCTGTCACGTCTTCCCGCCGCTCGCGGCGCAGGGACTGAACCTCGGCATCCGCGATTCCACCGACGCGGCGCTCGCGCTCGAGGGCGTCGATTTGTCCGACGCCGGCGCAATCGAGGCGGCGCTCGCGGGATACGAGCGCACACGCCGCGCCGACATCGACCTTCGCACGCGCGGCGTCGATCTGATGAATCGTTCGCTGCTGGCCGATGTGCTCCCGGTCGATCTCCTGCGCGGCATGACCCTGGCGGCCGTGACAGCGATCGGCCCATTACGGCGCGCCATCCTGCGCGAGGGCGTATCGCCGTCGCTCGCCCGCACGCTCGGGGCGTTCGTGCGACACTAGCCCTGCCGCCAGCGCGGTCTTCTGACGAAACAGCGGGTTCTAGCCGGCCGCGCGCAGATCGCTGCGCGCGGTCAACAGCGCCAGGACATTGCGCAACGCCATGAGAATTTCGCCGTTGCGTTCTTCAAGCAAAGCGACGCGGCGCGACAAATCGTCGTCGACGCCGTGTGGCGGGATGTCCGCGTGAACCTCCAGCAGGCCGACTTCCAGATTGGAAACGCGCTCGGCGAGGCGTTCCAGGCCGTCGAGCGTCGCGGTATCATCAAGACGACGAGCCAGTTCTATGATCTGGCGTTCGAGGCCTTCGACATCGACGCTGCGCGCCGGCGGGGGCGGAGGCGCGGCGATCATGCTTGTTTCAAGGGCGTCGATGCGCTGACCGACGAATTTCTCGACGCGGTCCGTATACTTCTCTGCTGCACGCCTGGCCTCGGCGATGCGGCGTTCGAGCAGCGCGAGATCGGGCGCAGCAGCCGAGGTCATGGGCCGCAGCGCCATCATGCGCGCTTCGAGATCGGCCAGACGCTGGACTACAGCGGCCGGCGGAGTTTCATCCATTCGCGTTTGCGGGACGTTCGCACGCGCTTCGAGCAGGGCGATGCGATCGAGCAGGTCGGCCGGGATCGCGGGCGCGGACAGTATGGCGTCAATCGCCGCATTCCGCGCTTCCAGCGCGTCAATGCGCTGTGCGGTCTCCTGCGCGAGGGAGGCCTCCGGCGCAATCGGCCGGGCAGCGAGGGAATTGCAGTCGGCTTCTATTCTGGCGAGGCGTTCGCCCAGATCGGCCGCCGGCGCGCTGTGCACGCCACCGCCTGCGGCGATTCTCGCCTCGATCTGGTCGACGCGGTCGAGGAGAGCGAAAAAGGCGTTCTCGTCGGCGACGCCCGTCGAATATTCGCAGCCGAATTCGAGCCCATTGCGCCAGCGCAGCAGCGCAGGCTTGGTTTCCGGCCTCGAGGGGATGAACAGCTTGAAGCGCGCCGGCAAATCGGCTTCGGCGTTGAGCGTCGCGCGGGCGCCGGTCGCACTGAAATTGAGGATGATGCAATCGATCGGATTCCTGCCGGGCAGCAAGACCTGCGCCTTCACGTGGCAATCCCGACGTTCGGCCTTGCGCTTGCCGACTGATCCGAACGCCATAGCCACCAACCTCACGCCTTCAACCACCAGAGTTCGATCTTGCGTGGAAAAGGCTAACGTCCCGTAACGTGCGCCTCAGCGCGAACAGGTAGAACGGGCGTCGATCGGCCGGGACGGTCATGACGCATGAGCCAGCCGACAGCTCGCATTGCGCGGCAGTTCAGGGTTGCGCGGACGGATTCCTGAAATATGGCTCGACCGTGCCCGTCAATTTCAGGGTCAGCGGGTTGCCGCGTCGATCCTTGCTGTTGCCGACCGATACCCGCACCCAGTTTTCGCTGACGCAATATTCCTCGACGTTGGTCTTCTCGACGCCCTTGAATCTGATTCCCACGTCGCGGGCGAGCGCGGCCTCGTCATAATAGGGGCTGCGCGGATCGACGGAGAGACGATCTGGCGGCATATCGGTCATGGCTGTCCTCAAGAATCTGCGTCTGCGGTCTACAGCGCCCCGTCGAGCAATTCCAGAGCGGCGATCGCGAAAGCGTCCATGTTCGCCCGCCGGTCAGCCGAGCCGGTCTCGATCGTCCGCACGGCGCTGGTCGGGCCGCTGATCGCCACAACCGTATGGCCGGCCGCGTCGCCATAGGGATTGCCCGTCGGTCCGGCCGCCCCCGTCTCGGCGATTCCCCAGTCGGCGCGCAGGATTTCGCGCGTGCGGCGCGCCAGCAATTGCGCGTAGGGTTCGGACGCCGAACGCATGCCCTCCACGTCGGCGCGCTCGATATCGACGAGCGCCGCTCGCGCCCGGGCGGTGTAGACGACGGCGCCGCCGAGATAATAGGCCGAGGCGCCGGGTACAGCGAGCAGCGCCGCCGAGATCAGGCCGCCGCTGGAAGATTCGGAAACGGCAATCCTTTCGCGCCGCGCGATCAGTTTTGCGGCAATGCGCGCCGCAAGGGTTTCAATGTTCGACATATCGTCAGAATGAACCGGCCGGCGCCTGCCGGCAAGGGCGCGGCCCTGCTATCGTGCGGGGCTCGGCTCGCTGGGGAATCACATGCGGATCGCGTCCTGGAACATCAATTCAGTGCGGCTGCGCCTGCCGCTGCTGCTCGACTATTTCAAGGAGGCGGAACCGGACGTCGTCTGCCTGCAGGAACTGAAATGCCTGGACGAACAATTCCCGCGCGCGGAAATCGAGGACGCCGGCTACAACGTGCTCGTCCAGGGCCAGAAAAGCTGGAACGGCGTGGCGATCCTGTCGAAGCGCCCGCTTGAAGAGGCCAGGCGCGGCCTGCCCGGCGACACGAACGACGAACAGAGCCGCTACATCGAGGCGACCCTGCCCTTCGGCGCGGGCGTGCTGCGCGTCGCCTCGATCTACCTGCCGAACGGCAATCCCGCCGGCACGGAGAAGACGGCCTACAAATATGCGTGGATGGACCGGCTCTGCGCGCATGCGCGAGACCTGCTGAAGCTGGAGGAGGCGCTCGTGCTCGCCGGCGACTACAACGTGATCCCCGAATCGGAGGACGTCTACGATCCGAAGGCATGGGCCGGCGACGCGCTGTTTCGGCCGGAGACGCGCCAGAAGTTTCGCAGCCTCGTGAGCCTCGGCCTCACCGACGCGCTCCGCGCCACGACCGACGCGCCAAAGATGTACACGTTCTGGGATTACACGGGCGGCGCATGGCCGAAGAACAACGGATTGCGGATCGACCATCTTCTTTTGTCGCCGCAGGCGGCCGACCGGCTCGAATCGGTTGCGATCGACCGTGACATGAGGGCGAAGGAAAAACCGTCGGATCACGCGCCGATCCGGGCTGACCTGCGCGAATAGCTTTCCATAGGGAGAGGCGGGCGCGAGCATCCCAGGGCCTGTTTGCAGGTCGTCGCTTGCGGCGCCCTGAAATCACCGCCGCTTGAGATAGGTCTCCAGATAGGCGAGCGCGGCCTGCTTGTCGTTGTCGTTCGCCTCGCGCATGGCGTTGTCGTAGAGATCGACGATCCAGCGGTCGGCGACCGGATCGCTGGCCGATTCGCGGGCGAGAGTGAGGAACATCAGCCCTTGCGCGCGCTGCCGGGCGACGCCCTCCGGCCCCGTGAAAAGCAGATGGCCAAGCACGGCCTGCGACGGCGTGTGGCCCTTTTCGGCAGCAAGCCGCAGCCAGCGGGCGGCCTGGCGCGCGTCTTTTTCGACGCCGGCCCCGTCCAGATACATGCGCGCGAGATTGTACTGGGCGTTGGCGTCGCCGAAATTCGTCGCCGCATACTGGAAGACCCCCAGCGCGCGCCTGGGATCTGGGCGCAGCGCGGAATTGGGGATGCCATTCAGGCTGTAAGCGCCAACCGCGACGAAGGCGCTGGCGACGAGAGGCAGTTCGCGGCGCGGCGTCGTGTCCTCATCATAGTTCTGCACGATCTGCAAAAAATACTGATAGGCCTTGTAGTCGTCAGCGGCGACGCCGTCGCCGGCGGCATACATCTTGCCGAGCTTCCACTGCGCCAGCGCCGCCCCGCCCTGCGCGGCATAGGTCAACGCATCCACGGAATTCTTCGCATTGCCGGCGCTATACGAGGCGATGCCGGCCTGAAGCGCCTGCTGCGCATCCTTGTATTGCGGCTGATGCGAACGATTGTCAGCGACACGATCATCAAGCGCATGGACCGGCGCGATGGCCAACACAGCCATTGTGCATCCAAACAGCAAACTTACGCGACTACGATTGCGCATTGACGTCCATCTCTTGGGCGCGCTCCGCGCCCGCATTTCCAAAGCCCGGCCATTCCGACCGGCCTCCCGTGCGACGTCCGCCGCGGTTAGTCAGCGATACGACCACGCTCCCCATCCTTCCCCAGCGACCAGACGCGCTCTACCGAGCGCCTCATTGCACAGGCCGCGCTGGGGAGCGGGCGCGCAAAAAGACAACAGAAACACGATCTCCAGACCGAAACCGGAGTGGACTCCGCATTTTCCCGAATTCTTATCGCGATCAGATTAGCGCGTGGTTTATGGCTGAAAAGCGGCCTTTGGCAGCCTGACGCCCGTAGATGGAAGTTGCTGTGGAGCTGTTGCCGCAAAGCAACAAAATTTGCGCCGCGTCGCTTTACTTCCGGTCCAGAAATTCGGCGAAGGCGCGCAGCGTTTCGTCAGAGACGTGGTGTTCGATGCCTTCCGCATCCGCCTCGGCCGCGCCTTGGGGGACGCCGACCGCAAGCAGCAGATCGACGACGAGCCTGTGTCGTGTCCGCACGCGCCGTGCGAGAGTCTCGCCGTTGGGCGTGAGAAAGACGCCGCGATAGAGTTTGGAGGTCGCCAGCCCCTCCCGCTTTAGGCGCGCGATGCTCTTGATTGCCGTCGCGTGCGAAACGCCAAGTCGGCGCGCGATGTCGGTCGGCCGCGCCTCACCTTCGCTCGCGATCAGATCGGAAATCAGTTCGGCATAGTCCTCAAGCACGGCCGTCGATTGCGCCAAGCGCGCCTTTTCGAAGCGCGCTGCCTGCGCCTCTTCCGCCGGCAGGTCGGGGGCTGGCCGCAACACCCGGCTCTTGTTCATCGTGTGAAACTCCGCGCCGGACGGTCGGCGTATGCAGTCATTTGCCTTATTTTTTCGATGGTTTCAAACAAAATGGAAAATATGGCGTTGTGTTCTAAATGTAGCCTAGGCTACATTTGTTCAATGAGAACGGCTTTGCGCCCACCGGCCGCCAGAGAAACGATGACGGGACGCACCGAGCGCACGGCTCGCGCGGTGCTGGCGGGAGAGCGCGTAAGCTGGCGCGCCTATCTTTCGTTTCTCGGTCCGGCGCTGGTTGCATCCATCGCCTATATCGACCCCGGCAATTTCGCGACCAATATCCAGGCCGGCGCGCGTTACGGCTACAGCCTGCTGTGGGTCGTCGTTCTGGCGAACGTCATCGCCATGCTGTTTCAAGCTCTTTCAGCGAAGCTCGGCATCGTCGCCGGACGCAACCTCGCTGAACTCTGCCGCGCCGAATTTCCGGAGCCGGTGGTCTTCGCCATGTGGATCGCGAGCGAAATCGCCGCGATGGCCACCGACCTGGCCGAATTCCTCGGCGGCGCGATCGGATTTTCGCTTTTGCTGGGTCTGCCGCTCATCTGGGGCATGGTCTTGGTCGCCGTCCTGATCTGGGGGCTCCTCGCTCTGGAGAAGCAAGGATTCCGGCCGATCGAGATCGTCGTCGGCGGCCTCGTCGGCGCCATCGCGCTCTGCTACGTCATTGAAATCGTGTTGACTCCCGTCGACTGGCGCGCGGCGGCCTTCCATTCGGTCGCGCCGCAACTCGCCGACGCGCAGGCGCTGATGCTGGCGGTCGGCATCATCGGCGCGACCGTCATGCCGCATGCGGTCTTTCTGCATTCGAGCCTGACGCAGGACCGCACGCCGGCGCACAACGCCGAAGAACGGCGGCGGCTCGTGCGTCTCTCCAATCTCGAAGTCGTGATCGCTCTGTCGCTGGCGGGCGTCACCAATATGGCGATGGTGGTGATGGCCTCCGGCGCGTTCCACGCAGGGCACCCGGAAGTCGCGGAGATCGAGAGCGCATTTCACACGCTCACCCCCCTGCTCGGTTCGCTCGCGGCTGCGGTCTTCCTGATATCGCTGCTTGCCTCCGGCGTCGCGAGTTCCGCGGTCGGCACCATGGCCGGCCAGGTCATCATGCAGGGCTTCGTCGGCTTCCGCATCCCGGTCTGGCTGCGCCGTCTCGTGACGATGACCCCTGCCTTCCTCGTTGTCGCGCGCGGCGTCGACGCCACGCAGGCGCTGGTCCTCAGTCAGGTCGTGCTCAGCCTGGCGCTGCCCATCCCGATGATCGCTCTGATCCTGTTCACGCGCCGGGTCGACATCATGGGCGTTCATGTCAACAGCAGGTTGACGGACGGCGCAGCGATCGCCGGCGCGGCGATCGTGCTGGCCCTCAATGCGGTGCTCGTTCTGGCTACGCTGGGCGTCGCGATTCCCGGTCTGCCCGCCGGATAGGCCGGCTGCGCCTCGATGTCCGCAACCGCCTGGTCCGCGGAACCTTCCATCTGCTCGCTTGTTGTATCGTCGCAGGAGGTCTTCATGACCTACGCGATGCGCCCATCAACTCATCTCGCCTTCAGCGGGGCCTTCCTCGCGGTTCTCGGCGCCGCGCCCGCCCTTGCCTGCAACCCGCTTGAATTCTTGTTCGGCGGCTGCCGCGAGACCCAGATCCTGCGTCCGTCTCCACCTTATTATGACCAGCGGGCGCTCGATCGGCGCACGGAACCGCGGTCCCAGACCCGGGACGGAGGCGCGCATCGCGCCGCTCGCGCGACGGCGAACGGAAATGGCGTGTCGGGCAAGCAGAAACCCTTGCAACCGACGGCGGACGCGCCCATCGGCTCGCTCGCGCTGTTCGAGAGGGACCGCACGCTGCGCCGGGGCGATATCATCGTCACCGTCGCCGGCTTCATGGTCAGCAAGGGCGCCGGAGATTTCGCGCCCATTGCGCATGACGGCGGCGCGCTCGCGCGGCTTGAACAGGCGAGCGTCAGGCGCCGGTCGCGGACGACGACGAGGGTCGGCGCCCTGATCGGCATGCGGCAAACCGCTATTCAGCGGACCATCCGGGCCGAATGACGTCCGCCTTTAGCCAAGCCGCTCCAGCGCGCCTTTCACTTTCGCGATTTTTGCGCGGAATTCATCGAGGCGCTCGCGATTTTCCTCGACGACCTCTTCCTTCGCTCGGGAAACAAAATCGGGATTTCCGAGCTTTGCCTCGATCTTGCGCGCCTCGCCGTCCAGCTTGCCGATGTCCTTCAACAGGCGGGCCTTCTCGGCGGCGAAATCGATCGTTCCTTCCAACGGGAGGGCCGCGGTCAGGCCGCGCACGATCATCTGCGCCGAATTCGCCGGCGCGGCGGTTGCAAACGAAATCCCGGACACCCGGGCCAGGCGCCGCAGCGTATCCGTCCAGCGCGCCGCGCGCTCCTTGACCGCCGCATCGGCGCCGACGAGGACCAGCGGAACCTGCGCGCCCGCGGGCACGTTCATTTCGGAGCGGACCGAGCGCATCTCCGACACAAGGTCGACAACCCAGCCGATCTCGGCTTCGGCCTCGGGATCGGAGAGGCCGTCGAGCCGGGGCCATTCAGCGAGCGTCAGCAGGCTTTCGCGCGCCGGGCCTTCCGCGCCCTTGATCGCCCAAAGCTCTTCCGTAAGGAAGGGCATGAACGGGTGGAGCAGTTTGAAAATCACGTCGAGCGTCCACGCCGCTGTCGCCCGCGTCTCGGTCTTCGCCGCATCGTCGTCGCCCATCAGCAGCGGCTTGGCGATTTCCAGATACCAGTCGCAGAAAACATTCCAGACGAAACGATAGACGGCGTTGGCGGCGTCGTTGAAGCGGTAGGCCTCGATCGCCGCGGTGGTCTCGGTCGCCGTCGCCGCCGCCTCCCCGACGATCCAGCGGTTGATCGGCGCCTTCAGCGCTCCGGGATCGAAACCGGCGACCCGCACGCACAGGTTCATTTCGGCAAAGCGCGAAGCGTTCCAGAGTTTTGTTGCGAAGTTGCGATACCCCTCGACGCGCGACGTGGCCAGCTTGATGTCGCGTCCCTGCGCCGCCATCGCCGCCAGCGTGAAGCGCAGCGCATCGGCGCCGAACTGGTCGATCAGGTTCAGGGGATCGATGACATTGCCCTTTGACTTCGACATTTTCGCGCCCTTCTCGTCGCGGACGAGCGCGTGGATATAGACGTCGGTGAATGGCGCCTGCTCCATGAAATGCATGCCCATCATCATCATTCGGGCAACCCAGAAGAAGATGATGTCGAAGCCGGTGACGAGAACAGATGTCGGATAGAAGCGCTTCAGCTCCGCCGTCGCGTCCGGCCAGCCGAGCGTCGAGAACGGCCAGAGCGCCGAGGAGAACCACGTATCCAGCACGTCCGGGTCGCGCGTGATGAAATCACGGGCCTTCTCCGGATCGTCGGCGATGCGGCCCGCCTCGACGTCGTCGAGGATCTCGCGCTCGGTCGCGTCGGTCAGCGCCTGAACGAGCGCCTCCTCGAACGTCTCCGCGACATAGACGCCGCCCCAGCCCGAATACCAGGCCGGGATCTGGTGGCCCCACCAGAGCTGACGCGAGATGCACCAGGGCTGGATGTTGTCGAGCCAGTCGAAATAGGTCTTTTCCCAGTTCTTCGGGACAAAGCTGGTCGTGCCGTCGCGCACGGCGGCGAGCGCCGGCTGCGCCAGCGTCCTGGCGTCGACGTACCACTGGTCGGTCAGGAATGGCTCGATCACGACGTTCGATCGGTCGCCGGTCGGAACCTGCAACGTGTGCGGCTCGATCTTCTCGACCAGGCCGCTGGCCTCCATCATTTCCACCACCGCCTTGCGGGCGGCTTCGCGGGGAAGGCCATGCAGCGCGGCAATGGTCTCCGTCAGCTCCGGCCCTTCCGGCACGCCATCGAGGAAGTCGGCATTGTCTTCGAGCGCGACATTAGCTTCGACATCCAGGATGCTGATGCGATTTAGATTATGCCGATTGCCTACCTCGAAGTCATTGAAGTCGTGCGCCGGCGTGATCTTCACCGCGCCCGTGCCTTTTTCCGGATCGGAATATTCGTCGGCGACGATCGGGATGAGCCGGCCGACCAGCGGCAGCCGCACTTTCCGGCCGACCCATGCCGCATAGCGTTCGTCGTCGGGATGCACGGCGACGCCGGAGTCGCCGAGCATGGTCTCGGGCCGCGTGGTGGCGACCGTGATGAACTCGTCAGTCGCCCTGCCGTCGTTGTCGACCAGAGGATATTTGAAATACCAGAGAAAACCCTTGGTCTCGACTTGCACGACCTCGAGGTCGGAGATCGCGGTCAAGAGCTTCGGATCCCAGTTGACCAGCCGCTTGTCCTTATAGATCAGCTTTGCGCGATAAAGCTGGACGAATACTTTTGCGACCGCCCTCGACAGGCCCTCATCCATGGTGAAGCGCTCGCGCGACCAGTCGCAGGAGGCGCCGAGGCGCTTCAATTGTTGAACGATGGCGCCGCCCGACTCAGCCTTCCACGCCCAGACCTTTTCGAGAAATTTTTCGCGACCGATGTCGCGCCGGCCGGGCTCGCCGCGTTCGGCCATCTGACGTTCGACCACCATCTGCGTGGCGATGCCCGCGTGGTCCGTGCCCGGCTGCCATAGTACGTCCTTGCCGCGCATCCGCTCGAACCGGCACAGAATGTCCTGCAGCGTATTGTTGAGCGCGTGGCCCATATGCAGGTTGCCGGTGACATTCGGCGGCGGAATGACGATGCAATAGGGATCGGCGCCCGCCCGCTCCGGCCGGCCCGCCTTGAAGGCGCCGGCTGCGTCCCATTCGGCCGCAATGCGGCTCTCGACGGATTTCGGATCGAAGGTTTTTTCCATCGTCATGTGTTGAACGCCAATCCTGCGACGAGCCTCCCTCACCTTTATGGCGAGGGTGGCGAGCGGAGCGAGCCGGGTGGGGCCCGAGCCGCCGCCGCAATGCTTGAAACTATCGAGCCCGCCGCACCGCGGCGGGCCCCACCCGTCGCCCTCGGCGACACCCTCCCCATAAAGGGGAGGGCGGCGCGTCGGCAAGATTTACGTACTTACGCCAGCGCCTTCAGCGCAGCCCTGCCGGCGTAGCGCGCCTGACCGCCCAGCTCTTCCTCGATGCGGATGAGCTGATTGTATTTGGCCAGCCGGTCGGAGCGAGCGAGCGAGCCGGTCTTGATCTGCCCGCAATTGGTGGCGACCGCCAGATCGGCGATGGTCGAATCCTCGGTCTCGCCGGAACGATGCGACATGACGGCTGTGTAGCCCGCGCGCTGCGCCATCTCCACCGCCGCAAGCGTTTCGGTCAGCGAGCCGATCTGGTTGACCTTGATCAGGATCGAATTGCCGATCCCCTCGCGAATGCCGCGGGAAAGCCGTGCGACGTTGGTGACGAACAGATCGTCGCCGACGAGCTGGCATTTTGCGCCAATCTTGTCGGTCAGCAGTTTCCATCCCTCCCAGTCATCCTCGGACATGCCATCCTCGATCGTGACGATCGGATAGGAGGACGCGAGCTTGGCCAAATAATCGACCTGCTCGGCGATCGAGCGCGTCTTGCCCTCGCCTTCGTAATGGTAGGCGCCGCCCTTGAAGAATTCGGTCGCCGCACAGTCGAGGCCGAGCGCGATATCGTCGCCCGGTCTGAAGCCGGCCTGCTCGATCGCCTTCATGATGAAGTCGAGCGCGGCTTCGGCTGACGGCAGGTTCGGGGCGAAGCCGCCCTCGTCGCCGACATTGGTGTTGTGGCCTTCCTTCTTCAGCGCCGCTTTCAACGTGTGGAACACTTCGGAGCCCCAGCGCACCGCCTCCGACAGCGAGGGCGCGCCGAGTGGCAGGATCATGAATTCCTGGAAGTCGATGGGATTGTCGGCATGTGCGCCGCCGTTGACGATGTTCATCATCGGCACGGGCAATGTGCGGGCGTGCGCGCCGCCGACGAAGCGCCAGAGCGGCAGGCCGGCCGCATCCGCCGCCGCCTTGGCGGTGGCCAGCGACACGCCGAGAATGGCGTTGGCGCCCAGCTTTGCCTTGTTGGGCGTGCCGTCGAGCGCGATCATCGCCTCGTCGATGGCGATCTGGTCCTCGGCGTCCATGCCGACGATGGCGTCGGAAATCTCGTCGTTGACGCTGGCGACAGCCTTGAGCACGCCCTTGCCGCTGAACCGCTTCTTGTCGCCGTCGCGCAGCTCGACCGCTTCGTGCGCGCCGGTCGAGGCGCCAGAGGGCACCGCCGCGCGGCCGAACGAGCCGTCGGCCAGCGTCACATCGACCTCGACGGTCGGATTGCCGCGAGAGTCCATGATTTCGCGGGCGTGGATGTCGATGATTTCGGTCATGAGAGGCCTCTGGAAAGAATCTGCAAAACCTTGCGCGCCGCCTTTTACGCCGCAACGCCCGCAGGGGGAAGGCGCGCGACGAACGAATAAGGCCCGGAACGAACGAATCGAGACGGCGTGTCGATCAGGATGGGCGATCCAGTCAGCGTCTTCTGGCGCAAACTTGTGCGAAATTTTGCGCGTCTTCGGATGGCGCCGCCCGAACCGGCGATCGGCGCCGCAACGCCGCGCTTGCCGCTATACGCCCGGCGTCGCATGATTGTCGTACGAACATGCCAGCAGACAACGGTTAGCAGGGGGCGCGCATGAAACTCGTTCGTTATGGAAAGCCGGGAAAGGAGAAGCCCGGCGTGATCGACGCCAAGGGGAAGCTGCGGGACTGCTCGCATATCGTGCCGGATTTCGTCGGGGAGCATCTGGCGCACAAGCACCTGAAGAAGATCGCGAAGGCCCTCAAGAACGACGACTTGAAGGCGGTTTCCGGCACGCCGCGCATCGGCGCCTGCGTCGGCCGGCCCGTCAATTTCATCGCGGTCGGGCTCAACTACGCCGATCACGCCGCGGAATCGAACATGCCAATCCCGAGCGAGCCGATCCTGTTCAACAAGGCGCCGAACTGCATCGTCGGCCCCAACGACGATATCGTCATCCCGAAGGGCGCGCAGAAATGCGACTGGGAGGTCGAACTCGGCGTCGTCATCGGCAAGGCGGCGTCCTACATTTCCGAGGACGAGGCGATGGACCATGTCGCCGGGTTCTGTCTCGCCAATGATGTGTCCGAGCGTGAATTCCAGTTGGAGCGCGGCGGCAACTGGATGAAGGGCAAGAGCGCGCCGACCTTCGGTCCGCTCGGCCCCTGGCTGGTGACGCCCGACGAGGTCAGGGATCCGCAGGATCTTGGCATGTGGCTCGAAGTCAACGGCGAGCGCATGCAGACCGGCTCCACCCGGACGATGATCTTCGGCGTCAGGAAGATCGTCTCCTACATATCGCAGTTCATGAGGCTGGAGCCCGGCGACGTGATCATCACCGGCACGCCGCCCGGCGTCGGCGCCGGCAGGAAGCCGCCGCGCTTTCTGGCTGCCGGGGACACGATGCGGCTCGGCGTCGACGGGCTCGGCGAGCAGGCCTGTCGCGTCGTGGCTTACGGCGCGGAATAGTCCGGCGCTTCGCCGGCGATCAGCGTCGGCGCATGACGCAGATGAAAAAGCCGTCCGCGCCGACGCGCGACGGCAGCAGGGTCA
This sequence comes from Pseudomonadota bacterium, assembly GCA_021781815.1. Lineage (GTDB taxonomy): Bacteria > Pseudomonadota > Alphaproteobacteria > Rhizobiales > Beijerinckiaceae > JAJXWB01. Next base: position 38,019 of record JAJXWB010000023.1, read on the forward strand.
TGCCGTGCGCGTTGGGCGTCGCGCGCTCCAGCAGGCCGTCGAGCCCGGCGCCCCGCGCGACATCGGCCATGTCCAGGGCGAAGAAATCATCATGGGCGGCGAGAAACGCCGCGACGCGATCCTCGTTCTCTTCGCGCAGGAGCGAGCAGGTCACGTAGGCGAGGCGGCCGAGCGGCCCCACATAGGCGGCCGAGCGGGCAAGAACCGCGTCCTGGTCTTTGATGCGCTGTTCGAGCGCGCCCGGGCGCATGCGCCATTTGGCGTCAGGATTGCGCCGCCACGCGCCGATGCCCGTGCAGGGCGCGTCGACGAGGACCAGATCGCATCGTCCTTCAAGGTCCGCCAGAATGTCGGCCTGTCCGCGGGGCGCGCGCACCTGCGCGTTGCGCACGCCGGCGCGCTCCAGCCGCTCGAAGATCGGCATCAGGCGCCGGCCGTCGGAGTCCGTCGCGTAGATCTGCCCCTTGTTGTCCATCGAGGCCGCGATGGCGAGCGTCTTGCCGCCGCCGCCAGCGCAGAGATCCAGAACCTGCTCCCCCGGTTGCGCCTGCGCCATCGCGGCGACAAGTTGCGAGGACTCGTCCTGTACTTCGACAAGCCCTTTGACATAGGCCGGCTCGGCCGACAGCGCCGGGCCGCGACCGTCGGCGCGTACGGCGATGCGCAGACCAGAGGGCGCAAAAGGCGTCGGTCGCGGATCGAGATGGGCGAGGTCTCTCAGGGCGGCTTCGCGAGTGGATTTGAGCGTGTTGACGCGCAGGTCGACCGGCGCGCGAGCCGCCAGCGCCCTGCCCTCCGCAACAGCATCCGCGCCGAAGGCCCGAGTAAAATAAGGCGCGAGCCATTCTGGAAAGTCGCCGGCGACGTGATCGGGCGCCCCATCGAGCGTCGCGGTTTCGAGCTTTTCGCGCTCGACTGCGCTCAGGGGCGCCGGCGCATAACGCTCGCTCGAGCAGAGCGCCGCGATCTCCGAAGCGCCGAGCGCGCGGGCGCGAGACAGCGCACCTAACACAGTCGCCCGCGGGGAATCGTCGCCCATGATCCACGCGGACGAGGCGCGCGTGCGCAGGGCGTCGTAGACGAAGCCGGCGATGGCGACGCGGTCCTTGGCGCCGGCATAGCGGTTCTTGCGGCCCCAGTCGCGCAAGGCCTCGGCGGCGGGCAGGCGCAGGTCCGCGATCTGCGCGAAAACGTCGATGGCGGCGCTGAGACGGGCTGAGGGCGTCATGTCGATCCGGAGGGCTGGGAGCGGCTGTCTCCCATGCGCGGGCGCGGGACGCAAGGCGCTGCGGGTAACGGGCTGGCAATCATGCCGCGTCATGGTGGGGCAGCATCGGTCGGAGCCGCCATGACCTTTATTCCAGCAACGATGACCCGGCCGGCGGAATCCGCTCAAGGCCGAAGCTTCGCCCTCCCCATCGCCATTCTCGGCGCGCTGGCGCTCGGGATCGCCGCTACGCTCGGCCGCGCCGAGGATGTCTGGCGCACCGGCGCGTTTTTCGACACGGACGACGCCCTGCGCATGACGCAGGTGCGCGATCTGCTGGCCGGGCAATCCTGGTACGACATGACGGTCGCGCGCATGGATCCGCCGGGCTCGTTCATGCACTGGTCGCGAACTGTCGACGTTCCGCTGGTCCTGTTCATGAAATTCTTCGGCCTGTTCGCCGGGCCGGCGACGGCGGAAGCACTGACGCGCCTCGCCTTTCCGCTCGTCCTGCTGGCGGCGCTTTACGTCGCAGTCGCCTGGGCGTCGCGGCAGTTCGGCGACGAATACGAGCAGATCGTCGCGGTAGGTCTGGCCTTCGCGACCGGCTCGGTGTTCACGCAATTCATACCCGGCCGCATCGACCATCACGCGCCGCAGATCGTGCTGCTGGTTTTGATGACCGGCGCCGCGCTCGCCGCCCTCGCCCCGTCCCGCGCGAAACTCGCCGGCGTTTCTTCTGCGCTGGCCGCCGTGTCGCTGTCGATCAGCGTCGAAAACCTGCCGTTCATCCTCGTGCTCGCGGCGGCGCAACCACTCGCGTGGATTTTTCGCGGCGACGAACAGCGCACGGCGCTTCTGTCCTATGCGCTCGGCCTCGTCGCCGGCCTCGTCGTCTGCTTTTTTGCGACTGTCGGCCCGCAGCGTTGGCTGGTTCCGGCCTGCGACGCCCTCTCGGTGGGCTACACCGTTGCGGGGCTTGCCGGGGCTGGCGGGGTCGCGGCGCTGGCCGCCTTGTCGCCGCAGCTCCGCGGCGTCGCCGCTCGCCTTTGCGCCGTCGCCGTGTTTGGCGCCGCGCCGATCGCCGCTTTGAAACTCACGGCGCCGCTTTGCTTCGGCGACCCCTTTGTCGGTCTCGATCCGCTTGTCCGGTTGATCTGGCTCGACAATGTCGCGGAAGTCCGCCCGCTTTTCGCTCTTGCTCGATCGCAGCCTGCGTTCGCCGCGACGCTTGGTCTGCCGATCGCCGCCGCATTGCTGGCGACGATCGTCTGCGCCGTTCATGCGACGGGCGTGCGGCGCGGGCGCCTGACCCTGCTGGCGGCCCTGATTGCCGCCGGCCTGGCCATGACGTTCTGGGGCGTGCGCGTCTATTCGTCCGTCGCGCCGCTTGCGGCTGTCGGCGGCGCTGTGGCGGCGACGGTGTCCCTGCGCCGGTTCAAGGCGAAGGGCGCAGCGCGCGCTGCGCTCGCGGCGCTGTTCAGCCTTCCATATGCGGCCGCAGCCTACGCGCTTGTCCTTCCCGCCGACGCTCCGCCGACCTCTGGCGGCGGCACCATGTCCTGCCTGCGGCCGGAGGCGATGAAGCCGCTTGATGCGCTGCCGACCGGCCTCGTTTTCGCGCCGATCGATTCCGGATCGCATCTGCTCGCGTTCACCCGCCATTCGGTGCTGGGAGCGCCTTATCACCGCAACAACCGGGCTAATCGGCTCGTGATCGACGCCTTTCTGGCGCCGCCGGACCAAGCTGAACGGCTCGTGCGCGGCTCCGGCGCGGATTATCTCGTGATCTGCCCTGCGCAGATGCAGGCCGTGACCATCGCCGAACGCGCGCCGCAGGGGCTGGCCGCTACCCTGATCGCCGGTGGAATTCCTGCCTGGCTGTCGCCGCTCGACGTTGGATCCGCACCGAACCTGGCGTTCCGCGTCAATCCGGTAAAATGAATTTTCTATCTGTGGTCGGCGCAGTCGAGGATCGCATAGGACTCGGTCCGCGGGAATTCCACGCCGTCATTGCGGAAAACCGTCTCGACGCGCACGGCCGGCGGCTTCCAAAGCTTCGCGCCCAGGCGCGGGTCGAGCTGCGCGCCCCTGACCTGGGGCGCCACGATGTAGGCGGGCGCGTCGTGCAGGCGGCAAATCGCTTCGACCCCGGCCAGACCGGCGACTGGCTGGGTCGCGTTGGGCTTGAGAGCAAGGCGCCGCAGCATGCTCTCGTCGCGCAGTCCGTGTTCGATCTGCGCGATCGCGCGATCGCGCCAAAGCAATGCAAGATCGCGCGAGAATACCGAGCCTGCTCCCTGCAGATCGGCGCTCCAGCTCGGGCGCCCCAGCCAGATCCAAGGCTCCAGCGACGAATCGAGCCAGAGGATTTCACCGGACATGCGCGGCGTCAGCGCCATGAGATCGGCTTGACGCCCTGAGCCGCCGAGCGCCCTGTCGAACGACGACGCGTCATCCCACAGCGGCGCGGCGAGCGCGGCGAAGAGCGCTGTCGCCAACGTCAGCGCGCCGCGCGGCGCTTGTGCAAGCCTGCGCGGCGGGCCGAAGCCGGCCAGCGCGACGGCGCCGAACAACATGGGCGGTCCAAGGAATTTCAACACGAGCGGAAGAAACGGCGGAGTGAAGTCCGGCTGGAATTCGGCCGCAAAAAAGCGCAACGCCGGCAGATCGATGACGAGCGGCGCGACGACCGCCGCGGCGACGCCGAGCCACAGGGCGCGCATGACGCCAGCCGAAATGACGAGGCGCTTGTCTGCTGGACGCAGATCGATATAGGCCGCGCCGGCCGCAAGCAGAGGCGCATAAGGTCCCGCCTCCCGCGCCAGCGCCCAGGCCAGCGCCAGCAGGGCGAGCGCCAATTGTTCGCCGCTGTCCCTCCGGCCAAAATCGAAGGCGCACAGCGCGAGCGCCAAAGCCGCGAGCACGCCCGTCAGCCACCACATGCGCCAGAGCTGCGCCTGGACGATCAGCAGGATGGGATCGAAGCGCCCGCAAACATAAGCGATGGCTACTCCGGCGGCGCCAGCGATCAACCCCGCAAGCAGCAGCTGCCGCAAAGCCGCCGCCGCATGACGGGCCGCGAGCAGGATCGTGATGGCTTGCACTGCCGCCAGCGCATAATCCGACCACGGCCACAGATGCGGAAACAGGTAGGCATTGCGTTCGGTCAGCAGGCCGAGCCAGTCCGGATCGATGGCGACGCGCAGCCGATCGGCGAGCGGCGCGCCCAGCGTCGCGGCGAGCGCTATCAGTGCGGCGATGGGCAAGGCGGCGAGCAGCCAGCGCCGATCCTCGAAGCACAGGCAGACGCCGAGCGTCGCGATGCCTGCGAGCGCCATGATCGGGTGAAACAGGATCGCGACGGCGAGCAGCCCAACTGCAACGACCCGGCGCCCGGCGAGCCAGGCGCCGAGCGCAAAGAGCACGAAGGCTTCGGCGAATGGCCGCGGCTCGGCGAGCCCCTCCGCAAAGCGCAGGAGGTTGAATCCGCCGTAGCTCGCCGGCGCGAGGATGAGCACTGCCGCGCAGGCGATCATGCGCGCCGGCGCGGCCTGCCGCGCGAGGACGAGCGCCGCGCCGAACCACAAAGCGCCGGACAGGGCGACGAGCCACATGGCGGCGTGAATGATCGCCATGCGCGCGGCAAGCCATCCGGCGATCGCCGGAAAGATCGAGAAGCGCGACTGGCCGTCGAACCGAAACATAAGATCGCGGCCGACGCCGGCCGGATCCAGGTCTGCGAGCGCGCGTCCCATGTAAATCTGGGAGTCGGCGGTCAGCCCCGCAAATGGATGTGTGAGGGCGTAAAGCGCGGCCAGTGCGATCAGCGCGAGGTACGGCGCTGGATGCCCGGAGGTCGCTTTCGCGGGGACGTGTGGGCCCGCCATCGCGGCGACGTCAGCCGCGCGCCGGCTGGAACAGGAACAGTCGACGCGACAGAAAATTGAAGGTGAAGACGAAGCCGGCTGTCGGCGCCTTTGCGAATTCGATGGGGACGTGCAGGCCGCCGACGAAGGTGAACAGCAGCACCTGGTTGAGGGCGAGACCTGCGAGCCCGGTGACGAGGAAGCCGACGAACTCGCCGCTGGCGCTGTAACGCGCACGACCTTTGAAGACGAACGCTGTGCTCAGCGCATAGGCCACCATGAGTCCTGCCGAGAACGAGAGCGACGCGGCGACGAGATAGTGAAGGCCGAATATCTTCACGAGCAGGACGAGCGTTCCATAATCGACAGCCAGCGCGATTGCGCTCGCTGCGCCATAGCCGAGCGCATCGGTCAGAAATGCGATCGTAACCCGGCGCCGACGCGACGGAACGTCTGCGGACGACCCAAAACCTGAGGCCGTGATCGCCATCACGCGACCTTGCGCGGAACGAGACGCTCGCTCTTCAGGGCTTCCTGCGCGCCTGAAACGCCGGCTTCGCCATATTCGGCGTCCTCGTTCACTTCCCAGACGTTATAGACCGCCTTGCCGGCGACGATGTTGAGCGCTGTCAGCAACCCGGTCATCATCGCGTGATCCTGATTATTGTACTTGTGCATGCCGTTTCGGCCTACGAGATGCAGACCGGGGAAGCGGCCGCTCAGTTCGAGGCGGATCACCTCGACGTTGCGCGCGTAGGAATCATCGTAAACCGGATAGGCCTTGGGCTGGCGCACGACGGAAGCGTCGACCACGTCGTCCGCCTTCATGAGCCCGATCCTGTCGATCTCCTGCTTGGCCAGCTCGACCAGATCCCTGTCGTCGGAGGCCCAGAGTCCGTCGCCCTCGAAGCAGAAATATTCGAGACCGAGGCATGTCGACACGCCGTCCGGAATCATCTCCGGCGACCACGAGCGGAAATTTTGCACACGGCCGACCTGCACAGAGGGATCGTGGATGTAGACCCAGTTGTCCGGCAGGTTGACGTCGGACCTGCCGATCAGAACGACGGTGAGGAAGTCGCGATACTTGAGGTCGCGCGCATGCAGCAAACTCAGCGGCGTCGGCGACAACGACGCCATCAGTTCGTTGATCGGCGCCGACGAGATCACGTTGCGCGCGGCATATTGCTCGACGATTCCGTCCGTGCGTCGCACGGTGACGGTCCAGATCCCGGACGTCTCGTCGAAGGCGAGTTTCTCCACCCTGCGACCCATCTGCACGCGCCCGCCAAGCCTGGCGATCTTCAGTGCGGCGGCGTCCCACATCATGCCGGGACCGCGGCGTGGATAGCGGAAGGATTCGATCAGCGACTTCGCGCCTTCGCCCTTCTTGCGCAGGCCGAGCGAGCGGCGCAGGCCGTCGATGACAGCCGCGCCGAGATTGAGGCCCTTGATGCGCTGCGCCGCCCAGTCGGCGGAAATCTCGTCGCATCCCATGCCCCATACCTTCTCGGTGTAGGTCTTGAAAAAGATCGAGAACAGACGTTCGCCGAACTGATTGCGCACCCATTGATGGAACGTCCGGGGCTGCTTGACGGGAAACGCCTTCGCAAAGGCGAAGGACGCCATGCAGAGCGCGCTCTCGAAGAAGCCGAGATTGAACAGCGCCTCGAAGGCTTTCAGCGGATAGCCGTAGAATTTGTCGTTGTAGAAGATGCGCGACAGGCGGGGGCGGTCGATGAAATCATCCGGCAGGATTTCGTTCCAGAGATCGACAATCTCCTTCGACTTCGAGAAGAAGCGGTGGCCGCCGATGTCGAACAGGAACCCCTTGTAGTTCACGGTGCGGCTTATGCCGCCGACATAGACCGGATCCTGCTCGAAGACGAGGACGCTGCGACCATTCTTGGCGAGGGTATAGGCGGCCGTGAGACCCGCGGGACCGGCGCCGATTACCGCCGTCTCGACAAACTCCATTGCGCTCACCCCGGTTGATTTGCGCGGTCAGGATGAACGTCGTCGGTTAATGCGCGCTAAACGCCGCGCCCCGCCTCACCGCGCGGCCGAGCCCATATCAATTCGACACGCCACGCGCTAAATCGCGTTCCATTGCAATCGAGTATCGCGACATTCCAAAGCAAAACACGAAATAGAACAGAGCTGCGAAAACATAGCCCGTAGCGGTGATCGTCGGACCGGCCCATTGCGGGTCGAGCCGCGCCGTGTCGACGGTGCGCAGAAAATCGAAAATGCCGACGATCGCGACGAGCGTTGTGTCCTTGAAGAGAGCGATGAACGAGTTGACGATGCCGGGAATGACGATGGTCAGCGCCTGCGGCAGGATGACGAGGCGCATGCGCTGTGGATAGGTGAGGCCGAGCGCCATCGCGCCCTCGAACTGCCCATTGGGGATCGCCTGCAGGCCGCCACGAACGACCTCGGCCATGTATGCCGAGGCAAAGAGCGCGACGCCGATCAGCGGCCGCAGCAGGCGGTCGGGCGACCAGGACTCCGGCACGAACAGCGGCAGCATCAGGTTCGCCATGAACAGCACCGTGATCATGGGCACGCCGCGGATGACCTCGATGAAGCCCACCGACAGGGCGCGCACGATCGGCAGCTTCGACCGGCGCCCGAGCGCCAGCAGCACGCCCGCCGGCAGCGACAGCACGATGCCGGAAATCGCCATGATGAGGGTAACGAGGACGCCGCCCCACAGATCAGTCGGGACGACTGGCAGCCCGAGCCCCGCCTGGCCATAAAGCAGCACGACGGCGCAGATCGGATAGGCCACGAACAACAGTGCGGCGGCGATGGCGCGGCCAGGCGCGCGACGCGCCGCCAGCCACGCGATCAGCGCCGCGCCGACGGCGAGGACGATGTCGACCCGCCAGCGCGCATCAAGCGGATAGGAGCCGTAGACGAAATACGGCGCCTTGCGCCAGATATAAGCCCAGCACGCCCCTGCCCCCGGCGCGCGGCAGGCCCCGCCGTCCGGCGCGCTCCAGACAGCGTCGACAAACAGGAAGCGCGCGACTGGCGGCGCGGCCCAGATGAGGAAGGCGATCGCCAGCAGCGTGAAGACCGTCGCGGCTGGCCCTGCGAACAGTCGTCGCCTGACGAAGGTCATCGGCCCCGCAGTCGGGACGGGCGGCGGCAGATCGGGGGCGGACGCGGAGCGGACGAAGGCGGGCGCGCTCATGTCAGCGTTCCCGCGGCGACATGCGCGCGTTATACGCGTTCATGACGCCCGACGTGACCAGGCTGATGATCAGATAGACCGCCATGGTCATGAATACGATCTGCACGGCGGCGCCCGTATTGTTGAGCGTTGTGCCGGCGAAGACGTTGAACAAATCCGGATAGCCGATGGCGACCGCGAGCGTCGAATTTTTGGTCAGGTTCAGGTACTGGTTGATCAGCGGCGGAACGATCACGCGCATGGCCTGCGGCATGACGATGAGCTTGCGCGTCTGCGCCGGCCGCAAGCCGAGCGCCGCCGCCGCCTCGCTTTGTCCTTTCGCCACGGCGAGGATGCCGGAGCGCACGATTTCGGCGATGAACGCGCCGGTGTAGAGCGTCAGGGCGAACAGCAGAGCGGCGAATTCCGGGGAAAGCTTCATGCCGCCGACAAAATTGAAGCCTCGCAGTTTCGGGATGTCGAAATCGAGCGGCTGACCGGCTGCGACATAGACGATCAGCGGGAAAGCGACGATCAGCGCGGCGGCGACAGCGCCGACCGGCGCCGACATCCCCGTTTCGCGCTGGCGGCGCGCGGCGAAGGCCCGGAAGGCGAATGTCGCCGCCATCCCGACGCCAAGCGCGATCCATACGGCCGAAAAGCCCGGCCGCGCGACCGGCGCCGCGAGAAAGAGGCCGCGCTTCGTCAGGAAGACGACGCCGCCCAGCGCCACCGCGCCGCGCGGATCAGGCAGCGCGGCAAGCACGACATTATACCAGAAGATGATTTGCAGCAGCAGCGGGACGTTGCGCACGCCCTCGATGTAAAAGCCCGCGAGCCTGGCGACGAGCCAACTCGCCGACAGACGCGCCGCGCCGGCGGCGAATCCCAGAAGCGTCGCGAGGATGACGCCGAGCGCGGCGACCAGCAGCGTATTGAGCAGGCCGACCCAGAAGACCTGACTGTTCGGCGACGTCGCCGAATAGGGTATCAACGTCTGGCTGATGTCGAAGCTGGCCGGATTGCTCCAGAATGCGAAGTCCGTCGGAATATTGCGCTTGTGCATGTTGTCGACGGCGTTGCCCGCGACGAACCATGTCAGCGCAACGACCGCGGCCAGCAGCGCGCCCTGCAGCATCAGGCCCCGCCAGAATGGATCGTTCCAGATGCGCGGCCGCGCGGCCGCTCCGCCTGTCTGCGCGCTCACGCCGGGCGCTCCCGGAGTTCAGCGGATCGGCGGCGAATATTGCAGCCCGTTCTTCGTCCAGAGCGCGTTGGCGCCGCGCTTGATCTTCAGCTTCGAGCCTTCGCCGAGATTGCGGTCGAACACTTCGCCGTAATTGCCGACAAGCTTGATGATGCGATAGGCCCAGTCGGCCGTCAGCCCCAGCCCGTCGCCAAAATTGCCCTCGGAGCCAAGGAGCCGTTTGATTTCAGGATTGGGATCTTTCAGCTTGTCGTCGACATTCTTCGAGGCGACGCCCAGCTCCTCGGCGTTCGTCATCGCGTAATGCGTCCACTTGACCAGATTGAACCATTGGTCGTCGCCCTGGCGAACGACCGGGCCGAGCGGCTCCTTGGAGACGATATCCGGCAGGATCACGTGGTCTTCCGGGTTTCCGAGTTTGGTGCGCTCGGAATAGAGCTGCGACATGTCGGTCGTGAAGGCGTCGCAGCGGCCCGAATCATAGTTCTTGATCGCCTCGTCGGCGGTCGCGAACACGACCGGATCGTATTTCATTTCGTGCGAGCGGAAGAAGTCGGCGAGGTTGAGTTCGGTGGTCGTGCCCTGCTGCACGCAGATCGTGGCGCCGCTCAGCTCAAGCGCCGAGGAGACGTTGAGCTTCCGGCGGACCATGAAACCCTGGCCGTCGTAATAGGTCACGGGACCGAATTCGAACCCCTGCCCCACCTCGCGCGACTGCGTCCAGGTGGTGTTGCGCGACAGCACGTCGATCTCGCCTGACTGCAGGGCTGTGAAACGGTCTTTGGCGCTCAGCGGTACGAAGCGCACCTTGGTCGGATCGTTGAAGATCGTCGCGGCGATCGCCCGGCAGAAATCGATATCGAAGCCGCTCCACAGGCCTTTGTCGTCCGGCAGCGCGAACCCGGCGATGCCCGGATTGGAGCCACATACCAGAATGCCCCGCTTCTTGATCTGATCGAGCGTCGGCCCTGCGCTGGCGGCCGAAGCTGCGCCAATCAGCGCGGCTGCGGCGAGGAGGACAGCAAAATGTGGCATAAGTGACGTCCGGGGCTCGGGAAGTTTCGCTTTTCGTCGAATGCGGCCGGCGCAAAGCGCATGCATAACATGCGCTTTGCGCGTTCCGGTCAAGCCGGGCTTGACGATGCCGCGCAGGCCAGCGAGGAACAGGCCAAGGGAGCATTTGCATGACCAAAAGCACGAGGGATGGACGGGCGAAAATGGGCAGTCGCACCCGGCTCGTCCATGCCGGTCGCGAACCGTTCGAGAACCACGGCTTCGTCAACACGCCGATCTATCGCGGCTCGACCGTGCTCTATCCGAACGCCGAAGAACTGCATCTGCGCCGCGTCAAATACACCTATGGCACGCACGGCACGCCGACGACGGATGCGCTCGAAAACGCCTGGTCCGAACTCGCCGGCGCCGCGGGAACGGTCCTGTCGCCTTCCGGTCTCGCCGCCATCGCGGTTGCGCTGTTCTCGGTCGTGCGGGCGGGCGGACACCTGCTCGTCGTCGACAGCGCCTATCGCCCGACGCGCAATTTCTGCGACACGATCCTGAAGCGGCTGGGGGTCGAGACCACCTATTACGATCCGCTTATCGGGGCCGGCGTCGCCGCCCTCATGCGGACGAACACCGTCGCCGTCGTCGTCGAGGCGCCTGGCTCGCAAAGTTTCGAGATGCAGGACATTCCGGCGATTGCCGCGGTCGCGCGCCAACGCGACGTATGCGTGATCATGGACAACACCTGGGCGACGCCGCTGTTCTTTCCTCCGCACGAGCGCGGCGTCGATCTGGCGATCGAGGCGGGTACGAAATACCTGTCAGGCCATTCTGATCTGCTGCTCGGACTTGTTTCGGCCAACGAAAAATACTGGCCACAGTTGAAGGCGACGCACGAGTCCATGGCGAATTGCGCAGGGCCCGAGGATGTGTTTCTGGCTCTGCGCGGCCTGCGGACGATGGAACTGCGCCTGCGGGAAGCCGAGCGACAGGGGCTGGCGCTCGCCAGATGGCTCGCCGCGCGCCCCGAGGTCGCGCGCGTGCTGCACCCCGCCCTGCCCGACGATCCCGGCCACGCCATCTGGAAGCGGGATTTTCTCGGCTCGTCGGGACTGTTTTCCGTCATCCTTCGGCCCGCCTCGCGCCAGCAGGTCGCCGCCCTGCTCGACAGCCTGGAATTATTTGGCCTCGGCTATTCCTGGGGCGGCTTCGAGAGCCTGGTCATTCCCTTCGATTGCCGCAGCTATCGCACCGCCACGAAATGGGCGCCGGAAGGCCCGGCGCTCCGGTTTTCGGTCGGTCTCGAAAACATCGAGGATCTGCAGGCCGATCTCGATCGCGGGTTCGCCGCGCTGCGGGCGACGCCGGGCTGACCTCGGGCTGGCGCCAGCCCGCCCCGCGGCGGCGGGCGAGCCGTCAGCGCCCCGCTGTCCTTTCGGTGGAAAGTTGATCGAAGTTCTGATGCGCGCAACGAAAAAGCCGGATATTGTCGCCGCGCCAGTCAGAAAGCTCAACAAAACATTGCGCACGCTGGCAAGCCTACCAGTGGGATTCACGCCGCTGTGAGGGGGGAGGCGGAGGGCGTGGATTCTACGATCGTTCTTTTTCTGGTGCAGGACGCAATCATCAACGGAGCGATCTACGCTCTGGTCGCCGTCGCCCTGCTTCTGGTTTTCGCCGTCACGCGCATCATTCTGGTGCCGCAGGGCGAGTTCGTCGCGTTCGCGGCGCTGACGCTCGCGGCCCTGCACGCCGGGCGCGCGCCGCCGACCGTCTGGCTGCTGGTGGCGCTTGGCGTATTGACCTTCGTCTCGGTCGCCTGGCGCCAGCGCCGCTTTTTCGATGCGAGAACCCTCGCCGTCGCGGCCCTGGCCAATCTTGCGCTGCCGATAGCCCTCGCCCTTCTGGCGCAGGCGATGGCGCCGCTGAAACTCGGACTCGCGTCGGAAATCCTCCTGACCATCGCCCTCGTCACGCCAATGGGGCCAATGATCTATCGGCTCGCGTTCGAGCCGTTGGCGGAAGCGAGCGTGCTCGTGCTGCTGATTGCGGCCTTTGGCGTGCATTTCTCGCTGACCGGCCTCGGCCTCGCCTTTTTCGGACCGGAAGGCGTGAGCACGCCAGCCCTGATCCAGGGAAGCTTCATGATCGGCGCACTCGTCGTGACCGGTCAAAGCCTCGCGGTCGTTCTCGCGACCGTCGCCCTGCTCGCCGCGCTCGGCTGGTTCTTCCGGGCCACGTTGTTCGGCAAGGCCTTGCGCGCCTGCGCCTCCAACAGGCTCGGCGCACGGCTGGTCGGCGTCTCGACCTCGATGGCCGGCCGCATCGCCTTCGGCGTCGCCGCCCTGATCGGCGCCATCTCGGGCGTGCTCGTCGGCGCGATCTCGACAATTTATTACGACAGCGGCTTCCTGATCGGTCTGAAGGGGTTCGTCGCCGCGATCATCGCCGGCCTGTCGAGTTATGCGGGCGCCGGCGTGGCGGCGATCGCGGTCGGCCTGGTCGAATCCTTCTCCTCGTTCTGGGCGAGCGCCTACAAGGAGGCGCTCGTGTTCGCCGCGATCATCCCGGTTCTCGTCTGGCGCTCCCTCGTCGTCGGCCATATCGAGGAGGACGAGGAATGAGCGTGCTCAGGCGCAATGCGCAGATCGTCTTCGCGCTCGCGGTCCTGGCCGCGCCGTTCAGCGGGGTGATGCCGGCCTACTGGATCACGTTGTTCGACTACATCGGCATGTCGACGCTGGTTGCGCTCGGACTCGTGCTGCTGACAGGCGTCGGCGGCATGACCTCTTTTGGCCAGGCTGCTTTCGTCGGCTTCGGCGCTTACACGAGCGCGGCGCTGACGCTGGATTACGGCCTTTCGCCATGGGAGACGCTTCCGATCTCGCTGCTCGTCACCGGGCTGGCGGCCCTGCTGATCGGCGCCGTGACGGTGCGGCTCTCGGGCCATTACCTGCCGCTCGGCACGATCGCCTGGGGAATCGCCTTCTTCTACCTGTTCGGCAACATGCCCGGCCTGGGCGCGCACGACGGGTTGTCCGGATTGCCGCCGCTGAAGGTCGGCGCCTATGCGCTGACCGATCCGCGCGACTTTTTCGTCGCGGTCTGGGTTGCGGTCACGTTCGCATTCGTCGCCAGCCGCAATCTTCTCGACAGCCGCATCGGTCGCGCGATCCGCGTGTTGCGGCGCGGCTCGACGCTCGCCGAGTCGTTCGGCGCGGCGGCGGCGAAGCTGAAGCTGCTGCTGTTCGTCTACGCCGCCGTTCTCGCCGGGCTTGCCGGCTGGCTCTATGCGCATTTCCAGCGCGCGGTCAGCCCCGGTCCGTTTGGCGTGGTCAACGGCGTCGAATATCTGCTGATGGCGGTTCTCGGCGGCTCGGGCCGCATATTCGGCGCGCTTCTCGGCGCGGCCGGCGTCACCGTGCTGCGCGACCAGTTGCAGGATCTGCTGCCGCATCTCGTCGGCCACACCGGCAACTACGAGACGATCGTCTTCGGCGCCATTCTCGTGTTGATCCTGCAGACTGCTCCACGCGGACTCTGGCCACTGATCGCCGGACCGCCGCCGCCGCCCGCCCGCCCGGCGCCCGACGGCAAGACCTCGCTGCCCACGCGCGAAATGCCCGCCGCCGGAGAGCCGCTGCTCGAAGCGCATGCGCTGCTGCGCCGGTTCGGCGGCCTCGTCGCCGTCAATGACGTGGGCTTCGCCCTTCGGGCCGGCGAAATCCTCGCACTGATCGGGCCAAACGGCGCGGGCAAGAGCACGACATTCAACTTGCTCACCGGCGCGCAGACATTGAATTCCGGCACGATCGTCTTTCGCGGACAGGAGCACAGGACGATGACGCCGCAATTGTCCGCCCGCAACGGCGTCGCCCGCACCTTTCAGCATGTGCAGTTGCTGTCCGACATGAGCGTGCTGGAAAACGTGGCCTTTGGCGGCCATCTGCGAGGGCGCGCCGGCGCGCTGCGCGCGATGATACGGCTCGACCGCGGCGAGGAGGCGATGCTGCTGGCGGAGGCGCACAAACAGATCGAGCGCGTCGGCCTCGGCGAACATGCGCACAAGCCGGCCGGCTCGCTCGCTCTCGGGCAGATGCGGATCGTCGAGATCGCGCGCGCGCTGGTGCTCGACCCCTATCTCCTGTTGCTGGACGAACCGGCCGCCGGCTTGCGCGTTGCCGAGAAGAAGGCGCTTGCCGGGCTTCTGCGCGACCTGCGGCGGCAGGGAATGGCGGTGCTTCTGGTCGAACACGACATGGATTTCGTCATGAGCCTGGCCGATCGCATCGTCGTGCTCGATTTTGGCGTGAAAATTTCCGAGGGCGAGCCCCAGGTCGTGCGCGACGACCCGCGTGTGCGCGAGGCCTATCTCGGAGAAGCGGTATGAGCGAACCGCTGCTCTCGGTCCGCGACATGTGCGTCGCCTATGGCGGCGTCGAGGCGGTGCGCGGCGTGACGATTGATGCAAAACGCGGGTCAATCGTCACCGTGATCGGCGCCAACGGCGCGGGCAAGACGACGCTGCTCAACGCGATCATGGGCGTGCTGCCGTCGGCGGGCGCGGTGTCCTTCGATGGCGCGGGCATCGACAGGACGCCGCTCGAAGCCCGCGTCGCGCGCGGGCTCTGCCTCGTGCCGGAGCGACGCGAGCTGTTCTCCAACATGAGCGTCGCCGACAATCTCGAGCTTGGCGGCTTCCGCCGCTCGGCCGCGGAGCGCGCCGAGACGCTGGAGCAGATCTACGCCCGCTTTCCGCGCCTGAAGGAGCGGCGCGCGCAGGAAGCAGGCACCTTGTCCGGCGGCGAGCGGCAGATGCTCGCCATGGGCCGCGCGTTGATGGCGCGCCCGCGCCTGCTGATGCTGGACGAGCCAAGCCTTGGTCTCGCGCCGCGCATCGTGCGCGACGTGTTCGATATCATCGTGGACCTGCGCCGCGACGGCGTCACCATCCTGCTCGTGGAGCAGAATGCGCGCGCAGCCCTGCAGATCGCCGATTACGCTTATGTGTTGGAGCTGGGGCAGGTCAGCGCCAGCGGCGCGGCAGTCGACATCGCCGCGGACCCGCGCTTGGTCGAAAGCTATCTTGGCCTTGGCGGCGGCGACTATTGAACAGGGTGTGAATATGGAAACAGCCGATCATGCCGAAACGTCGCACGCATTGTCCATCTCGGCGGGGCAGGCGCTGAAGGCGCGCTACCGGAGCGCTGCGCCGGACGCCGCGGGGCCGTGGAACGATGTCATCGCCACCATGCTCGGCCACAGGAGCGTGCGCGCCTATTTGCCGGACGCGCTGCCCGCAGGCTCGCTGGAGCGCATCGTTGCGGCTGCGCAATCCGCGGCCACGTCGTCGAACATGCAGACGTGGAGCGTGATCGCGGTCGAGGACGCCGATCGCAAGGCGCGGTTGGCGAAGGTCGCCGGTGGCCAGAAGCACATCCTGCAATGCCCGACCCTGCTTGTCTGGATCGCTGACCACTCGCGCATCCGCGCGCTCGGCGCGCGCGCCAACGCGCCGGTGGCGGCGCTCGACTATCTCGAATCCTTCCT
>JAJXWB010000024.1 GCA_021781815.1 Pseudomonadota bacterium
TTGGTGGAGCTGAGGGGATTCGAACCCCTGACCTCTGCAGTGCGATTGCAGCGCTCTCCCATCTGAGCTACAGCCCCGCTCCGGCGGGCTGTGTAGTGTGCGGCGCCCGTCGCTGTCAATCAGTGTTTGCAGCCGGGCCTTTCACTTGCGTTCCAAGCGGGAGCGGCGCAAGAGTTCGTTCGTCAACCCGCGCCCGCGCCGCCAGTCCGGCCGATGCGGTCGCCTCCAGCCTCCCGGTCCGCCGATGCACGCGCTCGTCTATGTCATTTACCAGGCGCTCGAACTTTACAAATGGGTTATCATCGTCGTGGCCATCATGTCATGGCTGATCGCTTTCGACGTGGTGAACACCCGCAACGATCTCGTCCGCTCGATCTGGAACGCGCTGAACGCGCTGACCGAGCCGGCGCTGCGGCCAATCCGGCGCTTCATGCCCAATCTCGGCGGCCTCGATATCTCGCCTGTCATCCTGATCTTCGTCATCCTGTTCATCCAGCAGCTCATGGTCGACAGCCTGCGCGGCTCGATGATGGGTTTCTGACGCTCGATGGACGTTCCGCCGCCCTGGCGGCCAGGCCCCGGAGGCCTCGTTCTCCATGTGCGCCTGACGCCAAAGGGCGGGCGCGACGGGCTCGATGGCGTTGAAATTCTGGGCGACGGGCGCGCTGTGCTCAAGGCCCGCGTGCGCGCCGTTCCCGAAGACGGCAAGGCCAATGACGCTCTGATCAAACTGATCGCCAAGGCGGCGGGCGTCGCCAATTCAGCGGTAACGGTGAGCGCTGGCCACGCGTCGCGCGTGAAAACGCTGGCGATCGCCGGCGACGCCGAAAAAGCCGTCGCCGCGCTCGCCGTCGCCCTTGCGAAGTGATGTGGCGATTTCCGGCGGTTCGGATTATTGAACGGCGAACCTGAACGCGGGGCCGACATGAAGACGAACGCTGGCAATTTCTTCGAGGATTTCCGGATCGGCCAGACGATCCGCCACGCCACGCCGCGCACGGTGACGACCGGCGACGTTGCGCTCTATACCGCGCTCTATGGCCCGCGCTTCGCCGTGCAATCGTCGGACGCCTTCGCCGCAGCCATCGGATACCCGCGCGCGCCCATCGACGATCTGCTCGTGTTCCATATCGTGTTCGGCAAGACGGTGCCGGACATATCGCTCAACGCGGTGGCCAATCTCGGCTATGCGGCCTGCCGCTTTCTCGCGCCGGTCTACCCCGGCGACACCCTCTCGTCGGTCTCGGAAGTGATCGGCCTCAAGGAAAATTCCAACCGGCAGACCGGCGTCGTCTACGTGCGCTCGCGCGGGCACAACCAGCACGGCGACGTCGTGCTCGACTACGTGCGCTGGGTTATGGTGCGCAAGCGCGACCCGAACGCGCCGGTCGCCGAGGAGAAGGTTCCCGAATTGCCGAAGGCGCTGCCCGCCGATTCGCTCGGCGACGCCTGCCCGGAAATTTCCGTGAAGCATTACGATTTCGAACTGGCCGGCGCGACGCATCGATTCGCCGAATATCACGCGGGCGAAAAGATCGATCACGTCGATGGCATGACGGTGGAGGAGGCCGAGCACGCCACGGCCACGCGCATGTACCAGAACACGGCCAAGGTGCATTTCAATCAGCTTTCCGAAGGGCAGGGTCGGTTCGGCCGGCGCCTGATCTACGGCGGCCACGTGATCTCGCTCGCCCGCGCGCTGTCGTTCAACGGGCTCGCCAACGCTTTCCATATCGCGGCCATCAACGGCGGCCGGCACGTCGCGCCGCTGTTCGCGGGCCTGACGGTGCACGCCTGGAGCGAGGTGCTGGAGACGGCGGAAATCCCAGGCCGCGACGACGTCGGCGCGCTGCGCCTGCGCACGATCGCGACCAAGGATCATCCGTGCACGCACCTGCCGCTGCTGCAGGAGAACGGGAAAGATTACGACCCGAGCGTGATTCTGGATCTGGATTACTGGGCGCTGGTTCCGCGGTGAGGGCTGGACCGCGCGTCTTCAGACGCGCAGCGAGCCTGAAGGCTCGCGGTCCGATGTTCACCGCCCCGCGATCTGCACGCGCCCTGCCGGGCCGCCTGATTTCTGCGCCGGCTTCGGCGGCGGGGCTCGCTTGACGGGCGGCGCGGGCGTCGCCTTCTCGTCGAACAATTCCGCCAGCTTTTCCGTCATCGCGCCGCCGAGTTCTTCCGCATCGACGATCGTGACCGCGCGCTTGTAATAGCGCGTGACATCGTGGCCGATGCCGATGGCGATCAGCTCGACCGGCGAGCGGTTCTCGATCTCGTCGATGATGTGGCGCAGGTGGCGCTCGAGATAATTGCCGGGATTGACCGACAACGTGGAATCATCGACCGGCGCGCCGTCGGAAATCATCATGAGGATGCGGCGCTGCTCCGGCCGATGCACGAGCCGGCGATGCGCCCAGTCGAGCGCCTCGCCGTCGATGTTCTCCTTGAGCAGTCCCTCGCGCATCATCAGCCCGAGATTTCTGCGGGCGCGGCGCCAGGGCGCGTCGGCTGACTTGTAGATGATGTGGCGCAGATCGTTGAGACGGCCGGGCGCCGGCGGCTTGCCCGCCTGCAGCCAGGCCTCGCGCGACTGCCCGCCCTTCCACGCCCGCGTCGTGAAGCCGAGAATCTCGACCTTCACGCCGCAACGCTCCAGCGTGCGGGCAAGAATGTCGGCGCAGGTGGCGGCGACGGTGATCGGGCGCCCGCGCATCGAGCCGGAATTGTCGAGCAGGAGCGTGACGACGGTGTCGCGAAAATCCGTGTCCTTCTCGTGCTTGAAGGAGAGCGGCTGCTGCGGGTCGATGACGACGCGCGACAGGCGGGCCGGATCCAGGATGCCTTCTTCGAGATCGAAATCCCACGAGCGATTCTGCTGCGCCATCAGCCGGCGCTGAAGGCGGTTGGCGAGGCGACCGACGACGGAGGAAAGACTCGACAATTGCTTGTCGAGATAGGCGCGCAGCCGTTCAAGCTCCTCCGGGTCGCACAGCTCCTCCGCCTGCACAATCTCATCGTATTTATGCGTGAACGCCTTGTAATCCGGCCCGCGCCGGTCGGCGCCATGCACGGGGGGGCGACGCGATTCGGCGGCTTCCTCGGCGTCGCCGGGATTGGCTTCCTCCGGAAATTCGCCTGTTGGCGCATCGGCGGCGTCGGTCTCGCCATCCTCCATCTCATCGTCGGAATCGGCGGTCTTCTCCATCTGCCGGGAGTCGCCGTCAGCGTCCTGTTCGTCGCCGGAATCCTCCTCGCTCTCTGAATTGTCCGAATCGTCTTTAGATTCTTCGTCGCTGTCTTCTGCGTCGGCGGAGGCGTCGTCAGCCATGTCGAGCGCGCTGAGCACGCTGTGCACGACGCGGCCGAAAGCGCGCTGGTCCTCGATCGAGGCGGACAGGCGGTCGAGTTCAGCGCCGGCGCGCTCCTCGACGAAGGGGCGCCAGAGATCGACGACGCCCTGCGCGTTCTTCGGGATGGGCGCCCCGGTCAGGCGCTCGCGCACCATCAGGGCCAGCGCGTCTTCGAGCGGCGCATCGGCGCGGTCCGAAATATCAGCGTAATTGCCGCGACTGTAGCGATCGTCGAGCATGGCGCCGAGATTGGCGGCGACGCCTTCCATGCGGCGCGCGCCGATGGCCTCGACCCGCGCCTGTTCGACCGCCTCGAAGACACCGCGGGAGGCCGCGCCATGGGGGACGATGCGGCGATGGACCGAATCGTCGTGGCAGGCGAGCCGCAGGGCCAGCGAATCAGAATAGCCGCGTACGATTGCGGCGTCGCGCGCGGAAAGCTTGCGCGGCGGCTCCGGCAGGCGCGCCTTGGCGTTTTCGCCTGTCCCGATCACGGATGGACGATCGGCGGAAAACGTCACTTCGAGCGCGGGCGTTCGCGCCATGGCGCGCATGCAGGACGCAACCGCGCGTTTGAACGGTTCCTGCGGAGCTTCCTTGGACGATGCGGGCTTGCGGTTGGAGGTCACGCGGTCCCTGCCTGTGCGGCGCTTTACGTCATCACCACATTCACTGCGCTCTCCGGCAATTCCTTGCCGAAACAGCGTTGATAGAATTCCGCGACCAGCGCGCGCTCGAGTTCGTCGCACTTGTTGAGGAAGGTCAGCCGGAAGGCAAATCCGATATCGCCGAATATTTCGGCGTTCTCGGCCCAGGTGATGACCGTGCGCGGGCTCATGACGGTCGACAGGTCGCCGGCCATGAAGGCGTTGCGCGTGAGATCGGCGACACGCACCATTTTCGAGACGGTGTCGCGGCCCTCTTTCGTCCGGTCATAGGACTTCACCTTGGCCCGGACGATGTCGGCTTCCTTGTCGTGCGGCAGATAATTGAGGGTGACGACGATCGACCAGCGGTCCATCTGGCCCTGATTGATCTGCTGTGTGCCGTGATAGAGGCCGGACGTGTCGCCAAGGCCGACGGTGTTGGCGGTCGCGAACAGGCGGAACGACGGGTTTGGCCGGATCACGCGGTTCTGGTCGAGCAAGGTAAGGCGGCCCGACACTTCAAGAACGCGCTGGATGACGAACATCACATCGGGCCGGCCGGCGTCATACTCGTCAAAACAGAGCGCGACGTTGTTCTGCAGCGCCCAGGGCAGGATGCCGTCGCGGAATTCGGTGACCTGCTTGCCGTCCTTCAGAACGATCGCGTCCTTGCCGACCAGATCGATGCGCGAGATGTGGCTGTCCAGATTCACACGCACGCACGGCCAGTTGAGGCGCGCGGCCACCTGCTCGATATGAGTCGATTTGCCGGTGCCGTGGTAGCCGGTGACCATCACGCGCCGGTTGCGGGCGAAACCGGCGAGAATCGCCAGCGTCGTCTCTCGGTCGAACAGATAGTCCGGGTCGAGGTCCGGCACGTGCTCGTCGGCCTGGGCGAAGGCTGGAACTTCCATGTCGGTGTCGATGCCGAACAATTGACGCACCGATACTTTGATGTCCGGCTGCGAACCGACGTAATCCCGGTTCATTTCGCTGGCGACTTGCATCCATCCTCCGATCCGCCGACCGAGTCCGGACGACGACAATCCTTCGCGGCCCCGCGCGCATATCGACCTGGTCGGGCGTCAGGCGAGTTTGGCCGCCCGCAGATAATTATAGGCCCGAATGATCTCGCGCAATTTGTCCTCGCTCGACCGGTCGCCGCCATTGGCGTCGGGGTGGAGGCGCTTCACGAGTTCCTTGTAGCGCGCCTTGATCGCCGGGGCGTCGGCGGTCTCGTCGAGACCGAGCGCGCCAAGCGCCTTCATGGCTGCTATGCCGTAAGCGGGACGGGTCGGCTCGACCGGTCGGCGGCCCCTCCGCTCGCCGAACATGCCGAGCGGATCGCGGACGGTCGAGGGGTCTTCCCGGAACGCCCGTCCGGCGCGGTTGACGCCCATCGCCCAGGTCGGACGATGGCCGATCGTGTCGTCCTTCATCCAGCGGGCCATCGCGTCGTCGGTCATCCCGTCGAAATAATTGTACGCGGAATTGTACTCGCGGACGTGGTCGAGGCAGAAACAGAAGTATTGTCCCTCCCGCAGCCGGCCCATGGGCGCGCGAAACTCGCCCGCGCCCAGGCAACCGGGAAAGTCGCAAACGATTCGCGGCGCGCCCGGTTCGTCGCGGCGCGCCTGACGCTTGACCCGGATGCGGTCGAAGATGGGCGAATTCAAATCCATGGGCCGATCATTATGAGTTGTTCGGGGCTCGCCGCAAGGCGAAGATGCGGATAAAATTGATCCGGCTCGCGCGGTCCATGCGCACACCAGGAGATCAGTCCGTGAATCACAGGGCGGAGTCGGCAAAGGAACGGATAACGGCGGCGCTCAAGTCCGCACTGACGCCCGTTTCGCTCGAAGTGATCGACGATTCGCATCGCCACGCCGATCATTTCGTTCATCCGGGCGGCGCCGGCCACCAGGGCGAAACTCATTTCACCGTGAAGATCGTGTCGCCGGCCTTCATCGGCAAGAGCCGGGTCGAGCGTCATCGTGCGATCAATGAGGCGCTTGCGCGCGAACTCGCAACCGGACTGCATGCGCTCGCCATCCATGCGAAGGCGCCGGGAGAGTAGCGGCTATTTCAGCCGGTCCGCCGAAATGATCTGGAACACGCCGGCGGCGCGCAAAACCGGCTTGCCGTCCGCATAGATCATGCCGCTGGAATGGCACAGCGACCGGCCCATGCGATCGATGCGGCCCCGTCCTTCCATCCAGGAGCCGAGCGGCGCCGGGCTGAGGTAGTCGAGACCGAGATGAACGGTCACGAGCGTCAGTCTCGGCTTCGTGGTCAGCGCGATCACGCGCAGCAGATGAACGTCGGCAAGCGCGGCGAGGACGGCGCCGTGACATTGCCCGATGCGATTGGTGTGGTGCTCCTCGACCCGCATGCCCAAGCGATAGGCCTCGCCCTCGCCGGATTCATACAGGCGCCCGATGAGGTCCATATATGGGCTCGAATGGTCAGTCGGCGCAAAGCCTTCAGGGGCGGCGGTCATGCGGATTTCGTCTCCGCCGCCGATATCTTCTGCATCAATCTCTCCCTGCCCTGACGTTCGGGCGCTGGCCGCGCCGTCTGGACCGGCGCATCGCCAAAAAAGGGCGGCCGCGCGACGTCGGCGCTACGAAAAGACGCCCATCGGGCACAAGGTGTGGATCGGGGTTCATCACGGGTCGTGATCGAAACCGACGACAGGTTGCGCGTCAACCCCGGAGCTGGCGCTCTTGCCATGGCGGCGAGATGCGCGACATTCTATCCAAGCGCCTCGCGTCCGGGGGCGGGGCGACGAGGCGACGCTGATCCGAGGCCGAAATGCTGATTGAACGTCGTATGGTGATTGCCGGGCTGCTTGCCTGCGCGGGCGGAGGGGTTCGCGCCGCGTCGCCGACCGAGGACGCGCGTTCGCTTTACGGGCCGGTCGAGGGCGAACCTTTTCCCGTCCCTGCGGTCAATCTTTCGCGAATCGGGCGCGCTTTCTTCAGAGCGCAGGTTTCCTATCCTACGCG
The DNA here is from genome assembly GCA_021781815.1 of Pseudomonadota bacterium. Taxonomy (GTDB): domain Bacteria; phylum Pseudomonadota; class Alphaproteobacteria; order Rhizobiales; family Beijerinckiaceae; genus JAJXWB01. Next base: position 7,012 of record JAJXWB010000024.1, read on the forward strand.
CGAGCCAGCCGGGACGATCGTGATCGATCCGCGTCGCCATTACCTCTATCTCGTCAACGGCGACGGCACGGCGATGCGTTACGGCGTCGGGGTTGGGCGTCAGGGGTTCGCCTGGTCTGGCACGGCGACGATCAACAGCAAGCAGGAATGGCCGGACTGGTACCCGCCGAAGGAAATGCTGGAGCGCCAGCCCGAACTCATGGAGAAGATGCGGACGCTGCAATCGGGCATCGGCATGCCCGGCGGTCCTCGCAATCCGCTCGGCGCCCGCGCGATGTACCTCTGGCAGAACAACAAGGACACGCTCTATCGAATCCACGGCACCACCGAGCCGTGGACAATCGGCACCAATGCGTCATCCGGATGTATTCGCATGATCAATCAGGACGCGATCGACCTCTACGAGCGCGCGCCGATCGGCGCGCGCGTGATCGTACTCGGCTCCGGCGCACAGGGCGACATCCAGGTCGGAGATCAGCAACAAGGGCGCCGGCGGGGGCCCGGACGGGTCGTAACCGAAGACGCGCCGGAGACGGATCCTGCGCCGGCTCCGGCGCGCGTCTCTCCCAAGCCGAACCTGCTCCAGTCGATCTTCGGGCGCGACCCTTCCGCCTATGGGCGTTATTAGGCCGCCATCGCGAGATCAGCGCAGCCGTTCGAGCACGCTGACATAGTTGGCGACGGCGGCGCCGCCCATGTTGAAGACGCCGCCGAGTTTCGCGCCCTCGACCTGCATTCCCTCGGGGGCCTCGTCGCAGAGCTGCATCGCAGTCAACACATGCATGGACACGCCGGTCGCGCCGATCGGATGCCCCTTGGCTTTCAGGCCGCCCGACGGGTTGACTGGCAGCCGCCCTTCCATCGTCGTAATGCCATCCTTGATCACGTCGGCGCCGCGGCCCTTCGGCGCTAGCCCCATCGCCTCATATTCGATCAGCTCGGCCACCGTGAAGCAGTCGTGCGTCTCGACGAAGGACAGATCGTCGAGGCCGACGCCGGCCTGCGCCAGCGCGCGCCGCCAGGCGACTGTGCAGCCCTCGAAATCGAGAATGTCACGCTTTGACATCGGCAGAAAATCCTGCGCGTGCGCGTTGGCGCGGAACATGACGGCGCGCGGCGCGGCGATAGCCGTGTCGATGTCGGCGATGACGACAGCGGCGGCGCCGTCCGAGACGAGCGAGCAGTCCGTGCGCTTCAGCGGTCCGGCGACGAAGGGGTTCTTCTCGCTCTCGGTGCGGCAGAATTCATAGCCGAAGTCCTTGCGCATCTGCGCATAGGGATTGTGCACGCCGTTCCTGTGGTTTTTCGCCGCAATCATGGCGAGCGCGTCGGACTGGTCGCCGTATTTCTGGAAATATGCGGCTGCAATCTTGCCGAAGACGCCGGCGAAACCGCCGACAGTGTCGCCGTCCTCGGGCAGATAGGACGCGCGCAGGAGGTTTCTTCCGACTTCGGCGCCGGGCGTGCGGGTCATCTGCTCGACGCCGACCACCAGCACGCGCCGGGCGCGACCGGCCTCGACCGTCTTGATCGCGGTATGGACGGCCGCAGATCCGGTCGCGCAGGCGTTCTCGACGCGCGTCGCCGGTTTGAAGCGCAACGCGGGATTGGCCTGGAGCACCAGAGCGGCGGTGAAGTCCTGCGGGCTGAAACCGGCGTTGAAATGTCCGAGCACGATCTCGTCGATTTCGCTGGCGTCGAGACCGGCGTGCGCGAGCGCGCCATCAGCGGCCTTCACGATCAGGCTCTCAACCGTCTCGTTGTCGAACTTGCCAAAGGGCAGATGCGCCCATCCGATGATCGCCGCCGTCATGATCGTTTCCTCGTTGTTGCGGGCCGCGCGCGCCGTGCAACGATGGCGCAAGCCAGGCCACGAAATCGCCTCATGCGTGCATTCTAAGCGCCGGAGCGCCCCTCCGCCAGTACGCCGCGGGCGCGCGGGCGCCGGCGCCCGCCGCTTCCGCTAATGTCTTTTCAAGCGCAGCGCGGAGAGTTAGGACTGACCATGCGATTTGGCATCGCCTGCCGAGGGATGAATTTGTCCAGCTTGTTCACGCGCGCCGGTTTCGCGATCGCAGCCTTTGCCGCATTCGTCGGGTCGTCCGCCGCGACCCCGTCCATCGTGATCGATGTCGCGAGCGGCGATACTCTATACCAGCAGAACGCGACGCAACCGTGGTTTCCCGCGTCGCTCTCCAAGCTGATGACCGTGTTCGTCGCATTGAAGGCGGAGCGGGAAGGCCGGATCACGATGAACACGCCGATGATGGTTTCGGCGCGCGCCGCCAGCATGGCGCCGTCGAAAATGGGCTTTCGGCCGGGCACGCTGGTCACACTCGACAACGCGCTGAAGATGCTGATGGTGAAATCGGCGAATGATCTGGCCGTGACGATCGCCGAAGGAGTTTCCGGGTCCGTGGAAGCGTTCGCCGACGAGATGAACGCTTCGGCGGCTGCGCTCGGCATGCACGAGTCGCATTTCGTCAATCCGAACGGCCTCCCGGATCCGCGCCAGATTTCCTCGGCGCGCGACATGGCGGTGCTCGGCCGCGCGCTCTACGTCTATTTTCCTGAACACGCCGACCTGTTCGATATCGGCGCGATGAAACTGGGAAACCGCGTCATTCCAACTCACAACGGGATGCTCGGCCGCTATCCGGGCGCAGACGGCATGAAGACAGGCTTCACCTGCGCCGCGGGTTTCAACCTTGTGGCGAGCGCCACCCAGAACGGGCGCCGGCTGATCGCTGTCGTCCTTGGCGCGCCGAGCGCCAAGACGCGCACCATGCTGGCGGCCAGCCTGCTCGACAAGGCGTTCGCGGGTAACGTGACCCGTTCCGGTCCGGCCCTGGCTCTGGCCGCCACCGGGGGCGAGCCGCCGGACATGCACGAGGGCGTCTGCCGTCACAGGGGCAAGTCGGTCGCGTCGATCACGGCCGAGATCGAGGACATGTCGGCGCCCCTGCCTTCGGCCTTCGGGCAGGCCCGCGGCTCCGAGGGCTCGTCGCCGTCGACGGTGGCCGAGATCGCCTCGCTGCCGCGCCCGGCTTTCGACCCGATTCCCGTTTTCGTCGGCCCCGTTCCCGGCTGGAATGGGCCGATCGCGCGCGCCAACGGGGACTCCACGCCGATTCAGGCCTATTCCGAGGACAAGGACGAAGCGGCTGACGCGCCGCTGAAACCCGCGCCGGACGCGCAGTCGATGCGCAAGGGCCGGCATCGCGCCGCCCCTGCCAAACACCGGATCGCCAAGGCGACGAAACCTGACAAGAAGACCACTGTCTCGAAGGCGACAGCGGCGGACGGGAAGGACGCAAAAGCAAGATCGACCGTCGTCAAGCCGGTGAAATCGGCGGCGCATGCGCCCAAGGCCAAGGCCAAGGCCGCGGCCGCCAAGACCGACGAATGAATTCCGCGACGCCGCGCCGCCCGCCGCCGCCCGTTCCCGTCACGATCCTGACGGGATTCCTGGGGGCGGGGAAAACCTCGCTTCTCAATCGCCTGCTGGCTGATCCGAACCTGGCGGACACGGTCGTCCTCATCAACGAATTCGGCGAGATCGGGATCGACCATCTGCTGGTCGAGAAGGTTGACGGCGACATGCTGCTGATGGCGTCCGGCTGCCTGTGCTGCACCATCCGCGGCGACCTCGTGAACGCGCTCGAAGATCTGCTGCGCCGCCTGGACAACGGGCGGATCAAGCCGTTCCGCCGGGTCGTCATCGAGACGACGGGGCTCGCCGACCCCGCGCCGGTCCTGCACGCGATCATGGGGCATCCCTATCTGACCCTGCGCTACCGCCTCGACGGCGTGGTGACGGCCGTCGACGCGATCAACGGGCTCGACACGATCGACCGCCACAAGGAGGCGCAACGTCAGGTCGCCGTGGCCGACCGCATCGCGCTTACCAAGACGGATCTGCTCGACCCCTGCGATCCGGCGATTTTCGAGCGACTGGCGCTCCGGCTGGCCGAACTCAATCCGGGCGCGCCGCGCCTCGATGTGGCGCGAGGCGAGGCGACCGCGGCAGCGCTTCTGTCGGCCGGGCTTTTTGATCCGGACACGAAGATTCCCGATGTCGGCAAATGGCTGCGCGCCGAGGCGCTCGCGGAGCCGCATACGCATCGGCGCGATCATGGCCACGGGGCGCACGGTCACGCGCATCTGCACGACGTCAACCGTCATGGCGATTCGATCGCGGTGTTCTGCCTGACGCGGGAAACACCGCTGGCGCCGCGGGCTTTCGACCTGTTTCTCGATCTGGTTCGCCACGCGCATGGCCCGAAGCTGCTGCGTGTGAAAGGAATCGTGGCGCTGGCCGACGACCCGGAGCGTCCGATCGTGGTGCATGGGGTGCAGCACCTGTTCCACCCGGCGGTTCGCCTGGCCGGCTGGCCGGACGCTGACCGACGGACGCGCATCGTTTTCATTCTCGACGGTCTGGGGCGGGACTTCGTCGAGGGTCTGTTCTCGGCTGCGCTCGGCGAGGCGCGGACGGACTCGCCAGACCTCGCAGCCTTGAGGTCCAACCCGCTCGACCCGAAGCCCGGCGGATTGCTGGCCGGCTAAACGCCGCTGTACCGAAACGATCCCTCCCTTTCTGGCGCATGACTTGTAGCTCCCGGTTGCAATTGGCCGGTCGGGCCTCGGGTGTCCCATTCCGGGATCGGTCCCGTCTTCGACCGGCGGCGCGTGGAGGGCCTATGGCGAGCGATTTCTGGCGAACGATGTCGATGCAGCACTGGGCTGACGACGTTCGCCGGCTCGCCGGCGCCGCGGACGCGCGACGTCCGCATCTGCGGCCGTTCGCCGAAGGCGAAACGCTGGTCGAGTCGTCCGAATTCGATGCGATGGAGGCTCATCGCGACGCCTGGCGCGACCTCGCGCGGCGCTCGCTGGAGCCAAATCCGTTTCTCGAACCGGAATTTGCGCTGGCGGCGGCCTTGCATCTGCCGGCCGGCCAGCGGCCGGAATTCGTGCTTGTCTGGCAGGGCGCCGGCTTCGACTCGCGGGCGCGGTTGATCGGTCTGCTCGCGCTGGAGCCGCGCGGCGGCGCGCTGTCGTCCGGCGCAGGTCGATCCTGGCGGCACAGACACACCAAGCTTGGCACGCCGCTTGTCGATCGTTTCGCTGGCGCGCGCGCGGTTGACGCCCTGCTGACATGGCTGGCCGACCGCAGGCCGCGGCAGACGGCGGTCATGGTTCAGCCGATTGTCCGCGACGGTCCTCTATACGCTCTGCTGCTCGATCGATGCGCCGCGCTCGGACTGGCCTGGGAAAACCTGAACGAACACCAGCGGGCGATCCTGACGCCAGGGCATTCGGGCGCGGAAACCGTCGCACGGGTCCGCTCGACCAAGCATCGCCGCGAGATCGAACGTTTGCGTCGGCGTCTGGGAGAAGCTGGAGTCGTCGAAAGCCGTTCGGCGACAAGCGCGGCGGACATCCGGGAAGCCACGGAATGGTTTCTGGCCATCGAGCAACAGGGTTGGAAAGGCCGCCGGGGAACGTCCTTCCTGTCGGACGTCGGCGATGCGGCGTTCCTGCGGTCGGTCGTGCGGCTCCTCGCCGCTTCCGGAAAGTGCCGGATCGACTGGCTGGCGCTGGACGGACGCCCGATCGCCATGGCGATCCTGCTGATGAGCGGCGATCGCGCCTATTTCTGGAAGACAGCCTATGACGAGCGTTACAAATATTTCTCGCCGGGCGCGCTGCTGGCCCGCGAGCTGGCCGACCGCCAACTCGCGGACCCTTCCGTCTTCCTGACCGATTCCTGCGCGATCGCCAACCACCCGATGATCGACAGGATGTGGTCGGACCGCCAGCCCATGGTCGATCTTCTCATCGGCGTCCATCCCGCAGGCTTCCGCGATCTGACGGCCCTCGCGCGCCGCGAGCGCCTGCGCCTCAATCTGCGCGACGCGATCAAGCGGGTCGCGCACAAGGCGCTGGGACGTCACGCAAGCTGAACGCGACGGCTTGCGTCCGCGGACGCCTTGGCCCAGCTTTGCCGAGATGGAAGAGTGCCCGGACCGGCAGCGCCTCGACAAATGGCTTTGGTTCGCGCGTCTGGCGCACACGCGCTCGGCGGCGGCCAGACTCGTCTGCGAGGGGCATGTCCGCGTCAATGGCCAGCGCGTTGAACGGGCGGCGAAGGCGGTGCAGCCGGGCGACGTTCTCACGATCGCCCTGCCGCTCGACCCGCGTCTGCTTCGTATTGTCGCAATCGGGGCGCGGCGGGGCCCATTCGAGCAAGCGCGCCAGCTTTACGAGGACATCGGCGCAGGACCGGAACGGCGCGCGCCGCCGGGCGCGCGCTGACTTCTTGCGCGCATGCGCCAAAACCGCTAGCAACGCCGCGTAATTCGAACCGCGCGCGAGCGAGCGCGCGAGGAGGCTCGATGACCTATGTCGTGATCGAAAACTGCATCAAGTGCAAATACATGGATTGTGTTGAGGTCTGCCCCGTGGATTGTTTCTACGAGGGCGAGAACATGCTCGTCATCCATCCCGACGAGTGCATCGATTGCGGGGTGTGCGAGCCGGAGTGCCCGGCGGAGGCCATCAAGCCGGATACCGAGCCGGGTCTGGAGCAATGGTTGAAACTCAACGCCGATCTTGCGCCCAACTGGCCCAATATCACCGTCAAGCGCGAAGCGCCGGCCGACGCCAAGGAGTTCGACGGCCGCAAGGACAAGCTCAAAGACTTCTTTTCCGACAAGCCCGGCCAGGGAGATTGAGACCGGCGCGTGACATTCGCGCTTTTTCTTCGACCCGCGATTAACCAAAGCCGCGGCCATTGCAGGCCGCGGGCGATCGACCTTTGATTTTTGCGCATATCTGTGATATACACATTTTTAACAGTCACAGAAATGCGCCCCGTATCAGTCAGTTGACAGGTATGCCTCCTGTGCGCTCCGGACCAGCCGGGGGCGCGCTGCGGTGAGTTGATGCGAGTTTCGCCTCAGCTCAAAACAAGCGTTTTCAGAAACTTCCGACTGTTCGGCGGGCCGGGCGTTCTTCCGGTCTGCGCTGGAGACTCGTGTGTTGAGTCGCTGTCCGCCTCCCGGCTCCAACCCGGGACGAGTAAGGAGTGCGCTGCGTATGCCGTCCATCAAGAAGACCAGGAAACCTGCGAAGACCGTCGCCGCGCGGTCGACATCCAAAGCCGCGAGGGCCAAGTCCCGCATGAGCAAGGCGCCGTCCGCCGAGACCAAATCCAAGTCGGGTTCCGCTTCGACCTCGACGCGCGCTGGCCGCGCCAAATCGAAATCGCCGGCGACGGCCAAGGCTCGCGCGGCCGCGAGGGCGTCACGTTCGGCCGGCTCGATATCCGGCAAGAACCGCTCGATCGCGAGATCTGCGCCCAAGGGGTCGGCCAAGACTGGCGAAGTCCGTTCGCCGCGGGCCAAAGCCGCATCCGCCAAAACTTCCGCCGCCAAAACTGCATCCGCCAAAACAGCAGCGGCCAAAAAAGCATCCGCCAAGACCGCATCCGCCGCCAAATCCAGGTCGGCGAAGAGCGCAAGGGCTGCCGCATCACGTTCCAGAAAGCCTGTCGAAGCCGCTGTCGCTGCGTCCCCGCGGGCCAGTGTCGGCAAGGTTGTCCACGTCTCGAAGAAGTCTACAGAGAGTCGCGCCAAGGCGGCCGTTCACAAGGAAGCGTCCCCGGACATATCGAAAGTTTCCCCGAGCAAGAAGGCGACCCAGCACACCCAGACCATGGCCAAGACAAACCTGAAGGCGGTCGAACCCGCCAACGCAAGCGTCATGCCCGCCTCTGTGAAGCTTCATGCGACACCGCCGGCGAAGCCCGTCCCTGCGTTGGCCAAGACCGCGCCCGATCCGAGACCGGCGTCGCACGCGCCGGTAATGCAGCCTCGAGAGACGAGCGAACAGAACCCGGTGACCCAGAAAAAAGCCAGCATCCCCTCCGCGGCCAAGGCCGCACCCACGCCGCCCGCCGTTCCGCCCGAAGCGCCCCGGCCCGCCGCCGCAAAACCGACGAAGCCGACCGGCGCCAAATTCGGCTTCAAGACCAACGAGCATATCGTCTATCCGGCGCACGGCGTCGGGCAGATCGTCGCGATTGAAGAGCAGGAAGTCGCAGGCTTCACACTTGAATTGTTCGTGATCAGCTTCATCAAAGACAAGATGATCCTGAAAGTGCCCACGCCCAAGGTCGTCAGCGTCGGCATGCGCAAACTGGCCGATGCGCCGGTGATCGCGAAATCGCTCGACACGCTGACCGGACGGGCGCGCATCAAGCGCACCATGTGGTCGCGGCGTGCGCAAGAATATGAGGCGAAGATCAATTCCGGCGATCTGATCGCCATCGCCGAGGTCGTGCGCGATCTGTACCGGTCGGAGGCGCAGCCCGAGCAGTCCTATTCTGAGCGGCAGCTCTACGAAGCCGCGCTCGACCGCATGGGCCGCGAACTTGCCGTCGTACAGAAGCTGACGGAACAGGAATCGCTCAAACTGATCGAAGCGCATCTGCAAAAGGGGCCGCGTCGGGCGTCGAAAGCCGAGGCTGAGCCGGACGACGAGAACTCTGCGGGCGACGTGGACGAGGCCGCCTGACGCAACGACGTCGCCACCTGAAGAAAGCCCGGCTTTTCGCCGGGCTTTTTTTATGCGAGGCCGGGATCGAGCGCCTTGCGGAGCTTTTCCAGCGCTCTCGTCTCGATCTGGCGCACACGTTCCTTGGATATGCCGAGTTCCGTGCCGAGCGATTCGAGGGTAGCAGCCTCCTCCCGCAGCCTGCGCTCGCGGACAATGCGCAGTTCGCGTTCGGAAAGCAGCCCGAGGGCGTCGTGCAGCTTCATGTTACGGCGCTCCGAATCGATGTCCGCGCCCACCGTCTCATCAGGCAGCGGCCTGTCGTCGATCAGGAAATCCCCGCGTTCCGCCGAATCCGAAGAATCGTTGCCGTGCGCCGGCCCGTTCAGCGAAATGTCAGGGCCCGCGAACCGCGCATTCATCATTTCGACGTCCGCGCTCGACGCGCCAACCGCTTTCCCGATCTGATCGAACACCCTGGCCTGGTTCTCCTGGCCATTGCGGGAAAGTTGCGCCCGAAGACGCCTCAGGTTGAAGAACAGCGCCTTCTGGGTCGAACTCGTTCCGCCGCGCACGATCGACCAGTTGCGCAGAATGTAATCCTGGATCGACGCCCGGATCCACCAGGTCGCATAAGTCGAAAAACGAACATCGCGGCTGGGATCGAAACGCGCGGCGGCTTCGAGAAGCCCGACGTGACCTTCCTGGATGATGTCGGCGACAGGCAGTCCGTAATGGCGAAAGCGCGTCGCAAGCGCGATGACGAGCCGCATGTGCGAGGCGGCGATCTGGTCCAGCGCGCTCTGATCGCCATTCTCCCGCCACCGTACGGCGAGGTCGTGCTCCTCTTCGCGTTCGAGAAACGGCGCGATCATCGCCGCTTGCACGAACTGTCTGCGAACGCCGGGCAACTGAGCCATTGTCGCCTCCTCCGATCGCGCGCCGCGCCGGACGCTGATCGAACACCCACCCTATACGTGAAACCGACGCACGCGGTTCACATAGACGTGAGCAGAGGCCGGTTGGTTCCGCAGTTTTACTGATCGACGACCAGTTTATAGGTTTCCCCGACCTGAAGCTGGGCCTCTTGCGTCAGGCCATTCAGCAACAGGAACATGTCGAGCGGCCGATCGGGAGTCGCCATGCGGCGCGCAAAATCATCGGCCGCCTCGCCTGTATCCTTCACGATGACCAGACGCTGCGGCCTGACCCTGGCGGCCTCGTCGTCGGACAGCGCCCTGAAGCTGTCGATCGAGTCTCGAAACCGGCGCTCTACCTCCTCGTTCAGTGCGCGGACGGCGAACATCAAGCGATAGATGTCGTCGCCCTTGCGGATCAGGACGACCTTGAAATTCCATTCTCCCGCGCGCGCCACCGCGAAGACCGCCGGAAGGCCATTCAATTCCCCGCTCCGGATCGAGGAGGGCAGCAGGCCTTCCAGCCAGCCGGAGGTCAGGTAGGATTCGAGGCTCGGGTAAGTCCCGCCCGGAACGCTGTCGAGCCGCAGGCTCTCATGGCCGCCGGGCGTCCGCCCCATCAGCGCGCGGTCGGTGTTTTCGAGGGCGAATCCGTCCGGCGCCGTAAAGGCGAATCGTAGCCGCGGCTGGATGAAGCGACGACCGCGCACGAGCCCGTCGGCGGGATCTTCCCCGAACGCGATGCCATCGATCGCCGCCAGATAGCCGGCGCGATCTGATTTCCCAACGCCCGGCGCGGATATCGAGCGGGCGGCGAGGGTCGCTTGCGCAATGCGTTCGGGGGTGGAGGGATGCGTCGACAACAGGTCCGGCTTGTCAGTCGATTTCTGCCCGACAAGCTCGGCGCCCAGAGCGGTCGACCGGCCGAGCGAGGTCAGAAAGCGCGCCGCGCCGTAGGGATCGTAGCCAGCGCGCGCGATGACCGCGACGCCGATCCTGTCAGCCTCGATTTCCTGCTGGCGCGAGAACCCGGCAAACGAGAGCCGCTGCGAGGACTCGACTTCCTCGCCCTTCTGACGACTCTGGATCACAGCCGCCGCCTCGGCGATGACGGCGGCCTGCCTCTCGCGCTCGGCGCGCGCGGCGGCGTGCCGGGCCGTCACATGCCCGATCTCGTGCGCCATCACCGCTGCGACTTCCGAGGAATCGTTGGCCAGCGCAAGGAGCCCCCGCGATATGTAAAGATTGCCGGAGGGCAGGGCGAAGGCGTTGACGACCGGCGTGTTCAGGATCGTCACGCGGTAGGGCGCGCTCGGCGTCTCGGACGCCGCCGCCAACCGGACCAGGATGTCGTTGATATAGATTTCGGCGGCCGGCCATCGGTATTCGCCGCCAAACTGAGCGACGAGCTTCTTGTGCTCGGCGCTGGTGAGCGTGTCGACGCCCACCATGCGCGGGGCCGACGGCGGCGCGGCGACAGCCGGCCGTGGCGCGGGCGTCTCACCCTGCTGTTCGATGAGCGCGCAGCCGGCGAGCGCGACGGTCACAACGACCGTAGCAAACCGCAGACCCGTTGCGCCAATTCCAGCCCAGCGCCCCATTTCGACCTAACGCTCCCCCGACTCGATCGGCGGGTTCTCCTGTTCGCGCGCGTCGAGAATCTCGAACGCATCGGGCGACACGATCTCGATCGACTGGCCCGACCCGCGATCTACCAGACCGCGCACGCGAATGCGATGCCCGACCAAGCGATCCGGTTCAACACTCTGCGCCTCAAATTGTGAAATATTGCGGCTGGACAGCACGATCGAGAGATCGACGCCGCGGCGCTTTCCGAAATTGAGGTAAATGCGCCCGCCGGCGCGCCCGACGCTGGCGATCCGACCCTCGACGATCGTGTAGCCTGTAGCCCGGGCGAGGGCCCGCGCGTCGGCCGCGTCGAGAATGCCGGCAGGGGCGTTCGCCCATAACCCTCGCCGCGCCTCGCGCGCCCTAGTCTCGGCGGCGAGCAACGACGCGCGGCGCGCGTGGGCGCCGGCGTCCGGTCTATAGAGCCCAAAGCCCTGTTCGAGTCCCGATTCGGCGGCATCAGCCCGTCCGGACTCCTTCCCGGGGCGATCAAGCGACAGGCAAGCGGGCGTTCGCCCCCATCTGTCGGTGGTCGCGTCCAGCGGTTGCAGACGTATTTCGAATTGCGACAGCCAGGTCGCCACGGCGTTCGGCGCAGCGGCGTTGCGGTCGAAAGCGACACCCGGCAACGTCACGATGCGCCCGTCGCCAAGCAGGATATCGTATGCGTCGTCGACGCCGGCGACCGTGACCGGCTCTCCGGCTCCCGCCCCGCACGCTGCCGAATCGTTCGTGGCGTGAATGCCGGTTGCGCCGCAGACGAACAGCGCCGCTGCCGCGGCGCGGGCGGTTCGCCGCGCGGCCAACAAGATCAGGCGCCGCCGGCGCGCCGGAAGAAATCGAGCACGATCTGCGTGGTGTTCACGTCATTGTTGCGCGCGCCGACGGGCTGCCCCCGATCGCCGGCTCGAGGCCGACCCGGCAGCGTGTGCCCACCGCCATCCACCTTGACCAGTTCGACGGGAGCCTTACACCCCTGCAATACCTCGATTTGAACGCGCGAGCCGTCGTTTTTGTCGCGGTCCCGCGCCTCCGCGACATTGCGCCCGCCCGAGCAACCTGCGGCCTGCGCAAAAGGCGCAATGGTCGCGTCGGCCGAGACCATCTCGTCCTTGAATTCGGCCAGATCGGCTTTGCCGCCACTGAAAGGGGCGCGCGGGTCGGCTGTGCCGGCCAGCAGCAGGAACGGGATCGGCCGCGCGGGCTTGCAACTTGCGGCGTCGGTGGCGGGCATCAGGGCGATCAACGCGGCGATCCCGGCATAGGCGCGCGCGTCGCGGCAGCCGAGGCGCATCGCCAGAATGCCGCCGACGTCGGACCCGACGATGAAAACCCGGTGACGATCCGAAATTCCGTCCGCGATCAGCTTGGCGACGAGGTCGTCGATGAATTTCAAATCCCTGTCGCCGCCGGGTTCACTGACGTTCCAGCGGCCATCGATCGCGTCAGGATAGACGCTCACGACGCTCCGTGACCTCAGAGCTTCATCGAGGCCCAGATCGCGGCGCGCCCATAGCGCCCCTCCATTCCGTCCGTGCAGCACGATAATGGTCGGCCGCAGCGTGCGTTTAAGGCGCGCATGTTCGACGACATAAGCTGTCCGCTTCACGCCCCCCGATTCGATCGTCAGGCGACCGGACGCAGCAAGGGCGACAGAAACCTGGGCGCAGGCGACGACAGCCGCCAGCGCCAGACGCAAAAATGAAGAAAACGACATGCGGGACGTATCCAGCCGAACCGAAGCCTGCGCCACAATCATAGCTTTTGCGGCGCATTGCAACTGGCGCCTGCCTTAGCCGAATTGTTGTCTTGCCTGGTGTTGCGCCGCGGTAAGCGTTGGACTAATCACAATCAAAGTCCTTCTCAGGAAAGAACAATCATGGCCGAGGTGGAATCCGCTTCCCAACGTCTGAGCGAAAGGCGACCGCTTTCCCCGCATCTCGACATCTACAAAATGATGTTGACGATGGTGATGTCGGGGCTCCATCGAATCTCCGGCATGGCGCTCTACGCGGGCACGTTGTTGCTCGCCTGGTATTTCATCGCCGCGGCCTCCGGCCCGCGCGCGTTCGCGACCGTCAATTGGGTCTATGGTTCGATCCCTGGCCGCCTCGTCCTCCTCGGGTTCACCTGGGCGCTTTTCAATCATCTGCTCGGCGGCGTCCGTCACGCGATCTGGGACGCCGGCTACATGTTTGATCCCAAAGGCCGCGAACTCGCCGTCCGCGCCACGCTGGTCGGCTCGATCGCGCTGACCCTCGTGTTCTGGGTTCTCGCCTACGCCTATCGCTGACCGGAGGACATCATGGCCAATCAGAATTCGTCCCTGCGAAGCGATATCTCGCGCGTGCGCCATCTCGGCGCCAATCGTTCCGTCGGCACCAGCCACGCGTTGAGGCTGCGCCTGACCGCGGCGGCGCTCATGCCGCTGACGCTGCTGTTTGTTTTCCTTGTCGTGTCGCTGGTTGGCCGTGACTACGAATCCGTTGTGCGCCTGTTCGGCCACCGGATCGCTCCAGGCTCCATCGCGCTCCTGTTCGTCCTCGTTGGCGTCTTTCACATGAAGACCGGCATGGAGACGATCATTGAGGATTATGCGCATGGCTGGTGGAAATCCGGCCTGCTCGTCGCGAACATGATGTTCGCCGGGCTGATTGCGACGGCGACCGCGCTGTCGATCGTCAAACTCGCCGTCGGCGGCTGATCGAAGGGTAATTCGACATGGCAAGCAACGTGGCTTCGATCGGCGGCAGGGCCTATCCGATCACCGATCACACATTCGACGTCGTGATCGTCGGCGCCGGCGGCGCAGGCCTGCGCGCGACCGTCGGCTGCTCGCAGGCTGGTTTGCGCACGGCCTGCATCACGAAAGTGTTTCCAACGCGATCGCATACCGTGGCCGCGCAAGGCGGCGTCGCGGCGTCGCTTGGCAACATGGGCGCAGACAACTGGAAATGGCACATGTACGACACCGTGAAGGGGTCGGACTGGCTCGGCGATCAGGACGCGATCGAATATCTGTGCCGCAATGCGCCCGCCGCCGTTTACGAGCTTGAACACTGGGGCGTGCCGTTCTCGCGCACGGACGACGGCCGAATCTATCAACGCCCGTTCGGCGGTATGACGACGGATTTCGGCAGGGGGCCGCCCGCGCAGCGCACCTGCGCCGCCGCCGACCGCACCGGCCACGCCATGCTGCACACACTGTATGGTCAGGCGGTGAAGAATTCGACGGAGTTCTTTATCGAGTATTTCGCGATCGACCTCATCATGAACAGCGAAGGCCGCTGCGTCGGCGTCGTCTGCATCAAGATGGACGACGGCACGATCCATCGTTTCCGCTCCGCCCTGACCATCCTGGCGACCGGCGGCTACGGCCGCGCCTATTTCTCGGCGACCTCGGCGCATACCTGCACCGGCGACGGCGGCGGCATGGTGCTCCGCGCCGGACTGCCGCTGCAGGACATGGAATTCGTGCAGTTCCATCCGACCGGCATCTACGGCGCCGGCTGCCTGATCACCGAGGGCGCGCGCGGCGAGGGCGGGTACCTGACCAATTCAAACGGCGAGCGCTTCATGGAGCGTTACGCGCCGAGCGTGAAGGATCTCGCGCCCCGCGACATGGTTTCGCGCGCCATGACGATGGAAATCCGCGAGGGACGCGGTGTCGGCAAGAACAAGGATCACATCTTCCTGCATCTCGAACATCTCGAACCGAAAATGCTGCACGAGCGCCTGCCCGGCATTTCCGAGAGCGCCAAGATTTTCGCGGGCGTCGACGTCACCAAGGATCCGATTCCGGTGCTGCCGACCGTCCATTACAACATGGGCGGCATCCAGACGAACTATCACGGCGAGGTGGTGACCAAGGCGGCCGATGGCTCCGACGCCGTGGTGCCCGGTCTGATGGCGCTGGGCGAAGCGGCCTGCGTGTCGGTGCATGGCGCCAATCGTCTCGGCTCGAACTCGCTGATCGATCTCGTCGTGTTCGGCCGCGCCGCGGGTCTGCGCGCCGCCGAACTCGTGAAGCCCGGCGAGAAGCAGGCCGAACTGCCAGCCGATTCCGCCAATCTGGCGCTGTCGCGTCTCGATCGCTATCGCTACGCGAAGGGCGGCGCGTCGACGGCGCAGCTTCGTCTCAACATGCAGAAGGTCATGCAGAACCATTGCGCGGTCTATCGGACGGGACCGACGCTGGCCGAAGGCTCCAGGTTGATCCACGAGGTCTGGGCTTCGCGCGACGACGTGGCCGTGACCGATCGTTCGCTGATCTGGAATTCCGACCTCATAGAGACGTTGGAGTTCGATAATTTGATCGTGCAGGCGGTCGTCACCATGGACGGCGCGGCCAATCGCACGGAATCGCGCGGCGCTCATGCGCGCGAGGACTTTTCCGGGCGCGACGATGCGAAATGGATGAAGCACACGCTGGCGAGCGTCGACGACCAGAAGCGCACGGTCGCGATCGATTACCGTCCCGTCCATTCCTACACAATGACGACCGAGGTCGCGTACATCGAGCCCAAGGCCCGCGTTTACTGACGCGCCCGCACTGAAACGGATCAGACCATGGTCGAATTCACCCTCCCCAAAAACTCCCGCGTCACGACAGGCAAGACCTGGCCGAAACCGGTCGGCGCCAAGACCGTTACGGAGTTCCGCATCTACCGCTGGGATCCAGACGACGGCCGCAATCCCCGAATCGATACCTATTTCGTCGATCGCGACGATTGCGGGCCGATGGTTCTCGACGCGATCATCTGGATCAAAAACAAGATCGATCCGACGCTGACCTTCCGCCGGTCCTGTCGTGAGGGAATCTGCGGCTCGTGCTCGATGAATATCGACGGGACGAACACCCTCGCCTGCACCAAGGGCATGGATGAGATCGGGGGCGTCATCAAAATCTATCCGCTGCCGCACATGCCGGTAGTCAAGGATCTGGTGCCCGATCTCACCCGCTTCTACACGCACCACGCCTCGATCGAGCCGTGGCTGAAGACCGTGACGCCGGCTCCGGAAAAGGAATGGCGGCAGACGCCGGAGGATCGTTCGAAGCTCGATGGCCTGTACGAGTGCATCCTGTGCGCGTGCTGCTCGACGTCGTGCCCGAGTTACTGGTGGAACACCGAGAGGTATCTCGGTCCGGCAGCTTTGTTGCAGGCCTATCGCTGGCTGATCGATTCGCGCGACGAGGCGACCGGCGAGCGCCTCGACTATATCGAGGATACGTTCCGACTCTACCGCTGCCACACCATCCTGAACTGCTCGAAAGCCTGCCCGAAGGGCCTGAACCCGGCGAAGGCGATCAGCGAGATCAAGAACATGATGATCCACCGGGTGTTCTGAACCCCGCGCCGCGAAACATCGAAAGGCCGCGACGTGCAATCGTCGCGGCCTTTTCCGTCGCAGGCGCCGACATCGGTCGGTTCAGCAGGAAGGACGCCCCGGGCGCTGCAGCGAATAGGTCTGCGCGTGCAGGTCGAGCATGGCGGTGGCGAAGCTCGAGGCGTCGTCGAGCCATTCGTTCCAGAGCGCGGCGGCCGAAGGCGTGCGCGCAACGAGCCGGCCCGTCACGTCGTCGGCGTCGAACTGGAGTTCGGCCTCGAATTTTCTGGCCATACCCTGCATGGCGCGGTTGCGGGCGAGACAGGACATGTAGAGCGTCTCGGCGCCGCGACCGCGCGCGGCCTGGATGATCCGCCCCATCAGCTCGGCGCCGACGCCCTGACGGCGCCAACCGATTTCAACCGAAAAAGCCGCTTCCGCCGAGCCTTTGTCCAGCCCCAGGCCGACGCCGCGCAATTCGCCGGCGCCACGCATGACCCCGTCGACGAAAAAGCCAAAAATGACGTCGTCGATACCGAAGCAGCGCTCGGCGTAATTGGAGAGAAATTCGTCGGACACCGCCATCGCGAACCGATCATGCCGGCTCTGCGAATCCAGTCTCAGAAGATGATCGCGAAAGGCCGTCACGTCGGACGGCCAAAGCCGTCTGACAACGCCGCCGTGAATATGTGCGTGTTCCATTTGTGGCCTCCAGTCGCCGCCGTCATCGGGCCGCACTCGAATCCGCCCTGCGTCACGCTTCCTCATTCCAGATATTGTGCGTCGCAACAGATTTAGCAAGCGTAAACCGAAGGCAGATGGCAGATGACTGAAATTATGCGACCTTCTGTCGCTGGCAGCCGTTGGGACCGCGCTGGAAAATGAAAGATGGCGTCGAGTCTGGCTGAAGTTATATTGCGTCGCAATATATCGATCTGGCCCGGGATCAGCCCAGAAGATCGACCAGCGAGGGGATCAACGGTTCATCGGCGGGTGGCATGGGCCAGGCCCGAAGGTCGCGCGGGCGCACCCACTTCAGCGCCTGCCCCTCGCCCGGGCGAACAAATCCAGTCCAGCGGCGGCAAACATAGAGCGGCATCAGCAGATGGATGTCGTCGTAGGCATGGCTCGCGAAGGTCAGGGGGGCGAGGCATTCGGCTTTCGTCTCGATGCCCAGTTCTTCCCGAAGCTCGCGAACCAAAGCCTCCTCCGGCCGCTCGCCCGAGTCGACCTTGCCGCCGGGAAACTCCCAGAGGCCGGCCAGCGCCTTGCCTTCGGGCCGCCGGGCGATCAGGACGCGATTGTCCGTGTCGACAAGCGCCGCGGCGACGACAAGCAGCAGTTTCACGCGAGGGCCTCAGCGGTCGTTGGTGACGACAAGCTTGATAGCCTTCTCTTCCTTGCCAGTCACGGTCACCGTCTCGAACATGGCGCCACCGTCGTCGTTGGAGTTCAGGAGGCCGCCGAGAACCCCGCGATGGCGGCGTCCGTCCCGTCCCTGTTCCTTGTAGCGCACTTGGGCCGTGACAAAATATTCGCCTGGCGCGACGTTGTCGAAGTCAAACCGACCATTCGACTCGGCACGGGTCGTGCGCGTGTAGTCGGCGTATTGCGGATCGACCGGCGTATTGGAAATCTCGTCGGCTGGAATCGAGCCCCGGCCATGGTACAGCGCGGCAAATCGCTGGCGCGCGTAAGCAGTCGCCGGCACGAGGCGAATGACTTCCCCGGCCGCATTGGTCACGCCGCCATTTTCATCGCGCCAAAAGGCGTGGCCGGAAATCGAAACCGTTCCTGTTTTCTTGATATAAGCGGCCTCGGCCGGATTGAAACGCGCGGTCGCGGAGACTGGCGCGGCGGTCTGCGTGGACTGGCAGCCGCCCAGCGCAAGGGCGGCGACAAGCGGGATTGCAATCGGACGCATGAAATAACCTCGTCGGACAATACGCGAAATTCGCGTGCGCCCGACAGAAATGCAAGCGTCCGTTTGAAGCGACGCATCAGGACCGATAGTCGCCGTTGATCGCGACATATTCCTTGGTGAGGTCGCAGGTCCACACCTTGGCGGCGCCTGCGCCGAGACCGAGATCGACGCGGATGTCGATCTCCGGCCGCTTCATCACGGCCGAGGCCGCAGCCTCGTCGTAATTAGGGTCCCGCAGGCCCTTGTGGGCGACCCGCACATCGCCGAACCAGATTGCAAGCTTGTCGCGCTCGGCCCTTTCGCCGGCCTTGCCGACAGCCATGACGACGCGGCCCCAGTTCGCGTCCTCCCCTGCGACGGCGGTCTTGACCAGCGGCGAATTGGCGATGGAAAGCGCTATTCTTTTCGCCGCTTTCGCGCTGTCGGCGCCGGTCACCTCGACGCCGACGAATTTTCGCGCGCCCTCGCCGTCGCGCACGACCTGGTGGGCGAGATCAAGCAGCACAGCTTCAAGCGCCCGCTTGAACGAGGCGAGCCGGCGGTCGTTCGCCGCAGCGATCCTTGGCGCGCCGCGCGCCGCCGCGGCGCCGGTCGCAAACAACAAGAGCGTATCGGATGTCGAGGTGTCGCTGTCGACAGTGATCGCGTTGAACGAGCCTTGCACGGATTTTGACAGCATCGATTGCAGCGCCGGGGCGGAGATCGGCGCGTCGGTGAAGACGAAGGACAGCATGGTCGCCATGTCCGGCGCGATCATGCCGGCGCCTTTGGCGATGCCGGATATCCGCACCTGCGAGCCGCCGATGTCCGCGGTCGCCGTTGCGACCTTGGGGAAGGTGTCGGTCGTCATGATGGCGCGGGCGGCGTCGAGCCAGGCCTCGCCCCTCGCGTCGGCCGCGAGGGCGTCGAGCACGGCGTCGAATTTCGAGGCGTCGAGCGGTTCGCCGATCACGCCGGTCGAGGCCATGAAGATTTCGTGCTCCTTCACGCCCGCCGCGCGCGCAGCGATTTTCGCGGCGAGTTTCACGGCGTCGGCGCCGACCTTGCCAGTGAAGGCGTTGGCGTTTCCGGAATTGACGAGCAGCGCGCGCGCCTTGCCGGACTTCAGTTTCGAGCGGCACCAGTCGACCGGGGCCGAGGGGCATCTGGATTTGGTGAAGACGCCGGCGACGGTTGTTCCCTTGTCGAGGAGAGCCATCATCACGTCGGTGCGGCCCCTGTAGCGGACGCCCGCTTCGCCGCTTGCAAAACGCACGCCTTCGATCGCGGGCATGTCCGGAAAGGTCTTCGGCGCGAGTGGTGAGAGCGGGGCGTCGTGGGCCATGGCGTTCCTCGTTGGACGCGAGGGATTTGCCGGCCGAATCAGCAAGGCGTCAAGGCGTCGGATCCGCGCGGCCGGACCATGCGGAATTCGCGCTTGTCACGATCGAGCTTTCACATGACGGTGCAACCGGTTGCGCGGACAGGTTCCCAAGCCGACGAACTGCGCGCAGGGAGGACACAGATGAAAAAACTGATCCGCAGCGTGGCCGCGCTGCTGGCGATGGCGGCGGCCGGCGCGGCGCAGGCGCAGATCGCCAGGGAAGTCGTGATCGCCAATCTCAACGACAAGAGCTCGGTATTTTCGGACGCGGGCGGGATCGGCGGCGTCGTCGCCGCCCAGCTCGCAATCGACGACATGGGCGGCAAGGTGCGCGGCCAGCCGATCCGTCTGCTTGGCCCCGACCATCAGAACAAGCTCGACGTCGGCGTGTCGCTGGCGCGCCAGCTTTACGACCAGCAGGGCGTCGACGCGATCTTCGATATCGGCAATTCCGCGATCTCGCTCGCGGTGCAGGAAATAGCCCGGGAGCGCGGCAAGGTGCTGGTTCATGTCGGCTCCGCGACGGCGGACGTGTTCGGCAAGGCCTGCGCCCCGACAGCCGCGATGTGGCTCTACGACACCTATTCGCTCGCCCAGGGCATCGCGAAGTCGATCGTCGCGCAGGGCGGCGACAGTTGGTTCTTCGTGACCGCCGACTACGCCTTCGGCCACGCGATGGAGGCGGAGGTGTCCAAGATCGTCAAGGAAGCCGGTGGCAAGGTTCTGGGCTCGGTCAGGCATCCGGTCGGGACGATGGACTTCTCGTCCTTTCTGCTTCAGGCGCAGGCGTCTGGCGCAAAGGTGATCGCGCTCGCCAACGCCTCGGGCGACACCGTCACCAGCATCAAGCAGGCGCGCGAGTTCAAGATCGGCGAGGGCGACCAGAAGCTCGCCGTGCTGATCTTCTATCTGACGTCGGTGCATGCGCTCGGGCCGGAGGCGACGCAGGGCGTGCAGTATCTGACCGACTATTACTGGGATCGCGACGACGCCAGCCGCGCCTTCGGCAAGCGTTTCGCCGAGAGGAGCGGCGGCAAGATGCCGACGCAGGCGCAGGCCGGCGTTTACAGCGCCGTGAAGCATTATCTGCGGGCGGTCGAGGCAGCCAACAGCGTCGACGGCCTGACCGTGATGCGCAAGATGAAGGAAATTCCCGTCGACGACTTCTTCGCGCCCGGCGCCAGGGTGCGGGCGGACGGCCGCCTGATGAACGGTTACTGGCTCGCCGAGGTGAAGAAGCCGGCGGATGTGAAGCAGGGCTGGGATCTGCTGACGATCAAGGGCCGCGTGAAGGCGGAAGACGTGATGCGACCGATCGCCGACGGCGGCTGCACGCATCTCGATCCGCCGCAGTAGGCCTGTCCGGCTGTTCATGAAAAAGGCCGCGGGAACGTCCCGCGGCCATTGCAGGCTGGATGGCGAGCGAAGCGCCGGATTATTTCTTGGGTGCGGCGTCCTTCGCCGCGGGCGCCGCCTCGGTCTTCGGCGCGGGCTCATCGAAGCGTTCGATCTTTGCCTGGTCGCGCAGCTTCAGGACCGCGTCGCTCTCGGCCTTCTGCATGACGTAGCGGGCGACCTGGTCGCGGACCTTGTCGAGTTTCGGGAACTCCTTGGTCCGCTTTTCCTCGACCTTGATGACATGCCAGCCGAACTGGCTCTTCACCGGATCGGACACCTGGCCGGGCTCAAGCTTGAATGCGGCGTCGGCGAATTCCGGCACCATGCGATCCTTCGTGAACCAGCCGAGATCGCCGCCCTTGGAGCCTGGATCCTTCGACAATTCGGTGGCCACCTTTGCGAAATCCTCGCCGCCCTTGACGCGCGCCAGCGCCTTCTTCGCCTGATCCTCGGTCTCGACGAGAATATGGCGGGCATGGATTTCCGGCTCCGGTTTCTGAGCCTTGGCCACGTCGTCGTAGGCCTTCTGGATCGCCGCGTCTGTCGCGGCGTCCTTCGCCACCTTGCCGAGATAGGCCTCGGTCAGCAGTTTCTCGCGCATGTAGGCGAGCTTGCGCTCGAAGTCCGGGCCGGTCGCCATTTTCTCGGCCTCGGCCTTCTGCGCGACGACGACTGCGACGATCAGGTTGTCGAGCAGCGCGCGATCGCGGTCGGCGCCCTGAAGCTGTTCGGGCAGATTTCCGCCGAGGTCATCGCGCGCGATCGCCAGATCCGCGTCGGTGATCTCGACTCCATTGACCTTGGCCAGCACCTTCGCGCTGGCGGCCGAAAAACCGCCGGCGGCGGCCAGAACAAAGGCGATTCCGAAAACGCCGACGCGGCGGCGCAGTCGGACGGCGGTGTTGCGCATTGAGAAACTCCAGGTGGATGAGGGCGGCGAATTCGCCATAACAATGCGAATCGCGCTGATGAGGGGAAAATCAGGCATAAGTTCGCCCATTCGCGGGCGCAACGCAATCGGGCCGGCCGCGTTGACAAGGCGTGCCCCCCTCCTTATCTCTCCCCCGTCTTTCCCGGGCGTCCCGGCGCAGGTCCGCAGCCGCATCGGCGCCGAGATATTCCCGACAATTGACCTGCCTGCTCCCGGTCGCACCCGCGCGCCCGCGCGCAGGTTTCGGTCCAAGGGTTCTCGCGCCAATGATCGGCAATTTAGCAAAGAAAATTTTCGGTTCGGCCAATGAGCGACGCCTCAAGACCTATCAGCCAAAAGTCAAGGCGATCAATGCGCTGGAGGCTGAGATCGCGGCGCTTTCGGACGATCGGCTGCGCGCTCGAACCCAGGACTTCCGCGATCGGATCGCGGCCGGCGCGGCGCTCGACGACCTGCTGATCCCGGCCTTCGCCACGGTGCGCGAGGCGGCCAAGCGCACGCTTGGACAGCGCCACTTCGATGTACAGCTCATAGGCGGCATGGTGCTGCATGAAGGCGGCATTTCGGAAATGCGGACCGGGGAGGGCAAGACCCTTGTCGCCACGCTCGCAGTCTACCTGAACGCGCTGACCGGCAAGGGGGTGCACGTCGTTACGGTCAACGATTACCTCGCCAAGCGCGACTCGGAATGGATGGGCCGCATCTACCGCTTTCTGGGAATGAGCGTCGGCGTCATTGTGCACGGGCTCGACGACGACGAGCGCAAGGTCGCCTATGCCTGCGACATCACTTATGGGACCAACAACGAATACGGCTTCGATTATCTGCGCGACAACATGAAGTACGAGCTGGCGCAGATGACCCAGCGCGGCCATGCCTACGCCATCGTCGACGAGGTCGATTCGATCCTGATCGACGAAGCGCGCACGCCGCTGATCATTTCCGGTCCGTCAGAGGACCGCTCCGATCTCTACAATTCGATTGACAAGCTGATCCCGCGGCTCGGCAAGCAGGATTACGACCTCGATGAGAAGCAGCGCACGACCAACCTCACCGAGGACGGCAACGAGCACATCGAGCAATTGCTGCGCGAAGCCGGCCTTCTGAAGGACGGCTCGCTCTACGAGGCGACGAACGTGACGCTCGTGCATCACGTCAACCAGGCGCTGCGCGCCCACAAGCTGTTCCAGAGGGACAAGGACTACATCGTCCGCAACGGCGAGGTCGTCATCATCGACGAATTCACCGGTCGGATGATGCCCGGACGGCGCTATTCGGAAGGCCTGCACCAGGCGCTCGAGGCCAAGGAGCATGTGCAGGTCCAGCCTGAAAACGTGACGCTCGCCTCCATCACGTTCCAGAACTATTTCCGGCTATACGAGAAGCTGGCCGGCATGACGGGCACGGCCTCGACCGAAGCAAACGAATTCGCTGAAATCTACAAGCTGGATGTCGTCGAGATTCCGACCAACCGCCCGGTGGCGCGCGCCGACGAGGACGACGAGGTCTATCGGACCGACGCCGAAAAGCTGAAGGCCATCGTCGGCGAGATCGAGGCGGCCGCAGTCAATCTGCAGCCGATGCTGGTCGGCACGACCTCGATCGAGAAATCGGAGCATCTCGCGGAATTTCTGGTCAAGAGCGGCTACACGCAGATCGATTTCGAGGACGTCAACGGCCTCGACAATCTGTTGGCGGCGGCGCGTGCGGGCAAGCCGTCGAAAATGTTCGCCGTGCTGAACGCGCGCTTCCATGAGCAGGAAGCGCATGTGGTGGCTCAGGCGGGCGTGCCCGGCGCGATTACGGTCGCCACCAACATGGCTGGACGCGGCACCGACATCCAGCTCGGCGGCAACGCGGATCTGCGCGTCGAGACCGAGTGCGCGGGCCTCGAAGGCGAGGATCGCGCGGCGAAGGAAAAAGAAATCCGCGACGAAATCGCACGCTTCAAGGAGCAGGCGATCAAGGCGGGCGGACTCTACATCGTCGGCACCGAGCGCCACGAGAGCCGGCGCATCGACAACCAGTTGCGTGGCCGAGCAGGACGCCAGGGCGATCCGGGCCGGTCCAAATTCTTCCTGTCGCTCGAAGACGACCTGATGCGCATCTTCGGCTCGGAACGTATGGATTCCATGCTGACCAAGCTGGGCCTGAAGGACGGCGAGGCGATCATCCACCCCTGGATCAACAAGGCTCTGGAGAAGGCGCAGCAGAAAGTCGAGGCGCGCAACTTCGATATCCGCAAGAACATTCTGAAATTCGACAATGTCATGAACGACCAGCGCAAGGTCGTGTTCGAGCGCCGGCGCGAGATCATGGCGGAGGACTCGGTCGAGGAAACCGTCACCGAAATGCGCGAGAGCGTGATCGATCGCCTGGTCGAGCGCCACATTCCGCACGACGCCTATGCGGAAGCCTGGGATGTCGAAGGACTGCGCCAGCAGCTCGAAGGCTTGCTGGCGATCGCGCCGCCCGTCGCCGACTGGGCGAAGGAAGAGGGCATCGCCGACGAGGAAATACTGGAGCGGCTGTCCGGCGCGGCAGCGGCCGCCTATGCGGAGCGGGTCGAAAAGAACTCACCCGAGGTCATGCGCTACGTCGAGAAGCAGATCGTGCTGCAAGCGCTCGACCATCTCTGGCGCGAGCATCTCGTCGTGCTCGATCATCTGCGGCAGGTGATCGGCTGGCGCGGATACGCGCAACGCGATCCGCTCAACGAATACAAGTCCGAGGCGCTCGAACTGTTCAAGGGGCTGATGGACCGCTGGGACGAGATCGTCATCGCGCAATTGATGCGAGTCGAGGTGGCGTTCGAGCCGGGCCCCGAGCAGTTGCCGCCGATGCAAGCCTCGCACATCGATCCGTCGACAGGCGAGGACGAAATGGCGATCGCCGACATCAACGCGAAGATCGCAGCCGGCGCGCTTGCGCCGCAGGCGCTGCTGGCGATGGACCCGCCCGTGGTCAATCGCGATCCTGACGATCCTTCGAGCTGGGGCAAGGTTGGCCGCAACGAGCCCTGTCCATGCGGGTCCGGCAGGAAGTTCAAGCACTGCCACGGCGCGCTGGTCTGAATCGATCGGACCGGCCGGTTACGTCCTGGTCGCCCGATCTGTCGGCGCCCTTGCCTGCCATGCTAAGCAGCGGACATGAGCAGGGGCGACGATCCGCATGCAAGGACGACCAGCGACGCGCCACCCATGCGCGCGGCCGACGTCGTCGCGCCGGTGGCCGTCGACACCGCCTATTCCTACCGAATCCCCGCGGGTCTCGATCTCCATCCCGGCGACATTGTCGACATTCCGCTTGGAACCCGCGAGACGACGGGCGTCGTCTGGAGCGTCCGCGCCACGCCGTCGGCGTCCAATCTCAAGTCGATCGTAGGCAAGCGCGACCTGCCGCGACTGAAACCGGAGCTCCTGCGGTTCGTCGACTGGGTCGCCAACTGGACGCTCGCTCCGCGCGGCATGGCGCTGCGCATGGCGATTCGCGCGGCGGGGGAATTCGGCCCCGACCCCGTTCGCCTCGGTTATCGTGCAACCGGCGGCGCGCCGGAACGCATCACGCCGGCGCGCGCGCGTGTGCTGCAGGTCGCCGCCGACGGATTGGCGCATATGAAATCGGCCCTGGCGGAAGCCGCCGCCTGTTCGGCCAGCGTCGTTGATTCGCTGGTCGATTGCGGCGCGCTCGAAGCGGTTGTCCTGCCGATTGATCCTGTCGCCCTGCCGCCCGATCCCGATTTTGCGGCGCCGGCGCTTGGGCCTGAGCAGGCGCAGGCGGCGCAGGCTCTGGCCGGCGCCGTGACGGCGCGCGCGTCCGGCGCAACCTTGCTCGAAGGCGTCACCGGCTCCGGCAAGACCGAAGTCTATTTCGAGGCGATCGCGGCCGCGCTGCGGGGCGGCGGCCAGGCGCTGATCCTGATGCCCGAAATCGCGCTCACAGCGCAGTTTCTCGACCGGTTTGCGGCGCGGTTCGGCGCGCGCCCGGCAGAGTGGCATTCGGGCGTGGCGCAGCGCAAGCGCGCCCGCATCTGGGCGGGCGTCGCCGCCGGCGACGTGAAGGTGGTCGCCGGCGCGCGCTCGGCGCTGTTTCTTCCCTTTGCCGACCTGCGCGCGATCGTCGTCGACGAGGAGCACGAGGCCGCCTACAAGCAGGAGGACGGCGTTTCGTATCACGCGCGGGACATGGCGGTCGTGCGCGGGCGAATCGATCGGGCGGCGGTGGCGCTCGTCTCCGCCACGCCCTCGATCGAGACGCGCTTCAACGCCGAGCAGGGGCGTTACGGCTGGCTGCGTCTCGGCGCTCGTCACGGCGGTCGCGCGCTGCCCGATCTCGCCGCGATCGACATGCGCCGCGCCGGGCCCGCGCGCGGCGCATGGATTTCGCCGGCGCTCACCGAGGCCGTGGCGCAGACGGTCGAGCAGGGCGAGCAGGCGCTGCTGTTCCTCAACCGGCGCGGCTATGCGCCGCTGACGCTCTGCCGTGCCTGCGGCCATCGCTTTCAATGCCCGAACTGCACGGCCTGGCTGGTGGAGCACCGCTTTCGCCGCGCGCTGGTCTGCCACCATTGCGGCCATGTCGAGCGACGGCCGGACGCATGTCCGGAATGCGAGGCAGTCGATTCGCTCACCGCCTGCGGGCCGGGCGTGGAGAGGCTGGCCGAAGAGGTCGCCACCCTGTTTCCCGACGCGCGGACGCTGACGCTGTCATCGGATTTTCCCGGCGGTTCCGAACGCTTGCGGCGGGAGATCGAACAAATCGCCGATGGCGCGTTCGACATCGTCATCGGCACGCAACTGGTGGCGAAGGGACACAACTTCCCGCAACTGACGCTGGTCGGCGCGATCGACGCCGACGTCGGCCTTGCGAGCGGCGATCCGCGGGCGGCCGAACGCACGTTCCAGTTGCTGCAGCAGGTGACGGGACGCGCCGGGCGCGGCGAGCGACCCGGCCGCGGTCTCGTGCAAACCTGGCAGCCCGACCACCCCGTTCTTCGCGCGCTGATTTCCGGCGATCAGGAAAAATTCTACGCGGAAGAAACCGAAGCCCGGCGCGTCGCCAACCTGCCGCCGTTCTCGCGGCTGGCGGCGATCGTCGTGTCGGGAACGGACCGCGCGGCGGCCGAAGCGCATGCGCGCGCGCTGGCGCGGGCCGCCGCCGGCCTGCCGGACGGCGCGCGCTACCGGATCGCGCCGGCCGGCGGGATTCCGGCGCAGTACGAGATCGTGGTGCTCGGCCCGGCCGAAGCGCCGATCGCCATGATGCGCGGACGGCATCGATTTCGCCTGCTGGTTCGCGCGCCCAGGTCGGCCGATCTGCAAGAGTTCTTGCGCGCCATGCTGGCGGCTGGACCCAGGCCGCGCGGCAATGTCCGAGCGGCCGTGGACGTCGACCCCATGAGTTTTCTCTAGCGAACTTGGAGGGGCGTCGCCGCGTGCGCCGGGAGCAACCGCCATCCAGGGCGTTGGCCGTTATTTCGGAAAGCACGCCTGGGCGGAGGCGGTCATGGCCGGCGCGCCGATCGAGGCCAGGAAATTTGCAGTCGCCAGGCTGGCGGTCACCTGATTGCCACAGGTCGCCTGAGTATAGACGAAGGCGGCAGGCGCGACCGTCAGCCCGTAGACTTTCGATGCGGCGTAGGTCGTGATTGACGTCGCATTCGCGCAATTCGTCGGATTGTACGTGGCGCATCGCGCCGCCAGTTCGGCGCCGTGCTGCAATGAGAACTCGATCCAAAGCCAGATCGCCACTTGCGCGATCCCGGCTATCAGCAGCAGAAGCGGCGCCGCGACGATTGCGAATTCGATGACGCTCGATCCATTCTCGTCGCATGCGAAGCGTCGTCGTTTCATTGGATTCGCACGATCGAGGTTGCGTTCAGGCTGCTCGGGTAGTTGAACAGCGGGGTATTGAAAACGGGCGTAAAGATCGCGGCGGCCTGGACCATTGCGTACAGGCCCGGGTTTAAGGTCGAATTCGGGCATGGCGTGGATGCGTTCGAAACGACCGTGATGGCGGTATCGGTAGCGCAGCCGTAGAATTCCGATGGTCCGGGAGTCGCAGACACGACATTGGCCCGCGTTGCGGTTGTCACCGCCGTCGAGATCTGCGTCGCATCGAACCCGTTGCGAAAGGCGTAACCTGCGCCCGCTTCGGCGGCGTAATTCGCCTGCATCGACAACCGGACCATGTTGCCCACATCGACGACCCCGAGCGTGCAAACGGACATCAAGCCGCCGATGGCGCCGAATTCGATTGCGGCCGAGCCGCTTCGATCGCGAAGGAGTTTGAAAAAGCGCTTCATGGCAGTCAGTCCACCAGGCTGGGGGCTTGATATCCGAAACCGGCGACTCCGGCCGATCCGCATCCGGTATTGTCGACCTGCGAATTGCCGGAGAATGCGATCTGGTAAGCGATGATCTCGGTGCAACCGGCGCCGCCGAGCGACGTCGAGCCGCTATAGCTCACGTAAGCCGTGGGGGCGTAGATCGCACCGTTGATCGACTGGCCGGAACCGCCAGCGATCTGGGCTGCGCTGCTGTTGGCGGCGGGTTGCCAGATCGCGAGGCCGGGATAGGGCGTATAGGGGCCGGCCGTTGACGAGGCCGCCGGCGCGCTGATCGTGGTCGTACCTCCGCCGCTCAGCGAAATATTGGCGCCATTGATGAACACCAGGGTGACGCCGGCGCCGATCAGCGACGATTGGCCGACGCCCTTGACGGCTCCATTTTTGGCGCCGTCGAAGATATAGGTGCCGGGCGCGAGGTTCAGGACATCGCCAGCATTGAGATTGACGGAATAGCATATGTAAGCGGGGCCGGCGCTCGGCGGCGTGACGAGCGTTCCATCGACCGGCATCTTGTCGCCACGGCCGAAGGTGCATGTGTTGCCCGAATTGGTTGGCGTCGCGAACCTGCCGGCATAAGGATCGGCCATCGGGCCTACGCCCGAATGCAGCGTTCCCGCCGCCAATGCGCCGTTCAGCCCGCCCACCGTGTAGAGGGCCTGAAGCGCGACGCTCGCCGTGCCGCCAATATAAGTGGACGCGGACGCCGGCGAATTCGAATAGGCGGCGCAGTTCGGCATATTGATGACCGGACTGCCGCCGACCGAAATGCCGGTGTCCGAACTGGCCGGATCGAGAGCGAGGATGCAGCCGTCGCCGTAGGAGCCGGCGATTGCGATCGAATGTCCTGCGATCGTGTAGCTGGAGTTGCGAAACAGCGACATCAGAATCGGCTTCTGGAGCCGTGAGACGATCACCTCGACCGAGGCTTTCGGATAGGATCCCGACGATGGGGGCGAATTGACCGTAACCGTCACACCGTTCGTGTTGGTCAGATAGCCGAGTTGTGCGGCGACTCCGTTCGCCTCGCGCGCCGCATTGGCGTTGGCGCCGTCGCGAGTGAGCGCCTGCGCCGCGCTCAGGGCTGCGACGTCGGCGACCGATTGCATCTTGACGTGCTGCGCATAGGCGTAACCGCCTTCGACCGCCAGACCGGCGAGTCCGACCATCACTGGCGCGGCTATCGCCACCATCACCATCACCCCGCCTGTATTGTCCTGCACGTAGGAGCCGAGGCGCGTGGCGAGGGAGCGAGAGAAGGATGGTCCGTCTTTCATGGCGGCAGAGGCTTTCCTGCTGGCGACGTTCTCGTCCGGATAATTTTGAGGTAATATTAAGCACGTGCAATTCTTCATGCAGCGTATGGTTTCTTTCTACAAAGGCGAGTTGCTTTAATTTATTCATATATTGAATAAATTGCCTATGCATTATACATGGCATGACAGACCGACGCGGCGACAGCGCCGCGCTCATGCGTCCTTGTCTTCGCCCTGCGCGAAAAATGTCGGCATGTCGCGATGGCAAGCAGCCGCGGACCGACGATCCCCCGTGCGCGGCGACGGAACGTTCGCCGGGACGCACGTCGAGATCGAGGAGAAGCGCCTTGCACAGGCGCTTCATGGAACCCCGATCGATTTATGCGTGGAGACGCCCGGCGAGATGTCCGCCGCTTTCAGACGTGTTCGTAGAGCGGATCAGACTCGGCGCGGGCGCGCCAGCGATCGATCCAGAGGACGTCGCCCAGCGGAGTCCGGGGCAGCCAGCCGGCCGTTTCCAGCTCCGGCCGCCGGAAGAAATGCGAGACGTAGCCCATGCAGAGATAGGCGATCGGTCTGATGCGCTGGGGAATGCCGAGCACGGTCTGCACGTCTCGATGCCGGATGATGCTGACCCATCCTACGCCGATGTTTTCGGCGCGCGCCGCCAACCAGAGGTTTTGAACGGCGCACACCGCGCTGTAGAGGTCCATCTCCGGCTGGTGGGTGCGTCCGATGACGACCGGCCCGGTTCGACTGCGGTCGCAGGTAACGCAGACGCCGATCGGCGCTTCGACGATTCCTTCGAGCTTCAGCGAACGGTACGTTTCCCGCTGCTCGTCCCTGAACATTTCGGCGGCTTCGAGATGGGCCGTCTGGAACGCGTCCCGGAGCTTGCGCTTGATCTGCGCATCGCGCACGACGATGAAGTCCCATGGCTGCATGAACCCGACCGATGGCGCGTGGTGCGCGGCCCGCAGGATGCGGGCCAGCACGTCGTCGGGGATCGGATCGGGAAGAAACTGCCCGCGCACGTCGCGGCGGTTGAAGATGCAGCGATAAACAGCGTCCCGTTCGGCGGAGGAAAATTCGGCATTGGTCTGGATCTGATCGGCGTCCATGGGAGTCCCCTTCATGGATAGGCGCAGGCTCCACCCTCCACGGCGGCGCCCTGTGTCTTCCAGGCCGGTCTTCTGACTGAGGTTCATCCCATCCGAACGTCTTCCCGGCCGAAGCCAGTGACATTTGTCCGGACAGTCCCCTTCACAGCGTTGGGCACGTGGCGGACTCTCACCGCCTTCCCGATTCTCCCGCAGCTTTGCCGCGGGCACCTCGAAGCGTCGTACTTGTCGCACGATCCTGTTCGAGGCGCCATATGGAATTCTCGACCGTGCTTCGTCTCGCGCCGGCGCCCGTCCTTCGGTGAGGAAACTTCACGGAATGGGCCGCGCGCCGGCGAATTTTGCGGTTTATCAAACAGCTTTTGGCCGTGGCTGGTAGCATGGCGAGCCACTCCGCAATGGAGTTGCTCCAGATATTGCGACGCCGGTCGGCGGCGCCTTCGATCAGGGAAGATAAACAGAGGGCTGCGATGAACGCGATCGACATTTCCCGGGACGGAATTAATGGCGCGCCTGTTGCGCAATCGATTGACCATCTCTCGCTCTATCGACTCCCGTGGAACTATGCTGACAACGGCATTTCCTGGCTGGAGCCGACCACAAAGTGCAATCTACGCTGTGAGGGATGTTACCGCGACCTGGAGAGCCCCGTTCACAAATCGCTCCAGGAGGCGCGGGCCGAACTCGAACTCTTCAAGCGCTTGCGCAAGAGCGACTGCATCAGCATCGCCGGCGGCGATCCGCTGGTCTATCCGGATATCCTGCCGCTCGTGACGATGATCAAAGAGATGGGCTGGAAACCGATCGTCAACACCAACGGCGTGGCGTTGACGCCTGCGTTATTGCGCGATCTGAAGAAGGCAGGAGTTTATGGCTTCACCTTTCATATCGACACCAGCCAGAATCGCCCTCACGCCAAGGGCTGGAGCGAGACCCAGCTCAACGCGGTCCGTTTGCAATTCGCCAAAATGGTGTCCGAGGCCGGCGGTCTTGCGTGCTCTTTCAATGCGACCGTCTCCGAGACGACGTTGCATGAGGTGCCGGCCATGGTCGAATGGGCGCGCGAACACGCCACCATCGTGCAGACCATGGTTTTCATCATGTTCCGTTCTCCGAGCCTGAGCGGCGCGCCGGACCTGCACGCCACCGGCTGCAATACCGGGATGGAAGACATCTACAAGGAAAGCGAGTGGGGCGGCGCGAAGGCGGTGTTTGCGGAAGACGCTGCAGCCTACATCCGCGCGGCGGACTCCGCCTATGCGCCGTCAGCCTATCTCAACGGTACTGCGAGCCCGGATTCCATCAAATGGCTTATGGCCAACCGGGTGGTTCTGAACGGAGAGGTGATGGGCTACACCTCGCCCCGGTTCATGGAGCTAATCCAGACGTTCGCCCATCTCTTCACCGGAACCTATCTTGCGTATGCGGACCAGAGATCGACCTCGTTCGGTAAATTTGCGGTGTTTGCAGCCGGTCTGGTCGACAAGAAAATGCGCGTGCTCGCCGGCAGGCTCCTCGCCAGCATGGCGCGCAATCCGGCGAATATTTTTCGGGCGGCGCATATGCAGAGCATCATGGTCATTCAGCCAGTGAATGTAGAGCCAGACGGTACTGCCGACATGTGCGATAGCTGCCCCGACATGACGGTGCACGAAGGCAAGCTGGTGTGGAGTTGCCGTAGCGAAGAGCTCAAGCAGCGCGGCGCATTCCTGACGCCGCAGACGCCGCATTAGCGGCGCGACGCGCGGAGCCGCGAGTCTCCCCACAAAATCCGATCGGCCGCGCAATCCAGACCGCTCCGCTGATCGAATGCTGCTCAACCCGCGCCGATCTTGACCCCGTCCGGGAGGCTGCATAGCCTCGATAGTCCTCAATGTCCGTCAACCGCTTTGCGACATTCGGCCGGACATCTCCAAAGACACAGCGGCGACAACCGTCCAGGGACGAACTGATGCACGATATGATTCACAATGGCCCCACCGGTCCGGCGCAGGCGATCCGTGCGCTCGCGCGCTATCCCGAACGTGTCGCTTTTGTCAGCGATGGGAAAGAGCTGAGCTATCGCGCCGCTTATGATCTGATCGGGCGAATGCAGGCGGTCTTCCTCGCAAATGGACTTGGTCGCGCCGACAGGCTTGCGGTGCTCACGGCCAACCGCGCGGAATCCTGGTGCGCAAGCGTTGCCGCGCAGGCATCGGCGATGAGCATCACCTGGCTTCATCCGATGGGCTCGCTCGCAGATCAGGTCGAACAGATCATCGACGGCGAATGCACGGTCCTGCTGGTCGACAGCGAAAATTTTCACGTCCGCGGCGGCGAGCTGGCGGCGCAGACCGCCGGCAGTCTGCGCGCGGTCTACACGATCGGCGCGACCGGATATGGCGTCGACATGATAGCGGAGACGCTGTCGACAGGCCCGGCCGCACCGCGCAGCATGGCCCGTCCGGACGATTGCGCGATCCTCAATTATACCGGCGGCACAACCGGCAAGTCGAAGGGCGCGCTGCGGACGCACGCGCAGAATTCCGTTTATACATCGGCGATCCTGGCCGATTTCGAGATTCCGGCGACGCCGCGCTATCTGCTGGTCGCGCCGATGAGCCATGTTGCGGGCACGAAATTGTTGCCGACGCTGATGCTCGGCGGCACCGTATACTTGATGAAAGGGTTCGATCCGAAAGCCGTCCTTGCGACCATCGCGCGTGAAAAAATCAATTTCACGCTTCTGGTGCCGACCATGATCTATGTCCTGCTGGATCATCCTGATCTTGACAATACGGATCTGTCTTCGCTCGAATTGCTGCTCTATGGCGCCTCGCCAATGTCACCAACGCGGCTGATCGAGGGCCTCAAGCGGATCGGACCGGTGTTCTCGCAGCTCTACGGTCAGACGGAATGCTATCCGATTTCCGTGCTGCGCAAGGCCGATCACGATCCGGCCCGGCCGGAACTGTTCTCCTCCTGCGGTTTTCCCATCTCCAGCGTCGATGTCGCCATCCTCGATGACAACGACCTGCCGGTGAAGTCCGGCGAGGCCGGCGAGATTTGCGTGCGCGCGTCGCATGCGGTCGGAACCTACTGGAAGCGGCCGGAACAGACGGCCGAGCTGTTCAAGAATGGCTGGCTCCACACCGGCGACATCGCGCGCATGGACGAACGCGGCTACATGTTCATTCTCGACCGCAAGAAGGACATGATCGTGTCGGGCGGCTTCAATATTTACCCGCGCGATGTGGAAGATGTTCTGTCGAGCCATTCGGACGTTGCGGTCGCCAGCGTGGTTGGCGCGCCCGACGCAAAATGGGGCGAAGCGGTGATAGCGATGGTCGTGCGCAAGCCCGGAGCGCAGGTCTCGGCCGAGGAGTTGATCCAACTTGTGAAAACGCGGAAGGGCGCGACGCATGCGCCCAAGCGCGTCGAGTTCGTCGATGCGTTGCCTATGACGCCGGTCGGCAAAGTCGACAAGAAGGTTCTTCGCGCCAGGTTTTGGGCCGGGCAGGAGCGTCAGATCGGCTGACATCGAGTCATTCGGCTATGAACGGTCGGGTCGGCGCGCCGGCGCATCCACGCAAGAGAGGGCGACTTGGGTACGGACGTTCGCACATCGCTGAAGGATCGGTTGGCGCTGCCGGTGATTGCGGCGCCGATGTTCCTGGTCTCGGGCGTTGATCTCGTCGCCGCGGCTTGCATGGCGGGCGTGATCGGCTCGTTTCCGACCGTCAACTGCCGCACAGTCGGAGAGCTGGACGCATGGCTCGCCGAAATTCAGAATCGGCTCGCGCGCGCGGCTGATGCGTCGGGCCGCGCGACCGCGCCGTGGTGCCCAAATCTTGTCGTGCATCGCTCGAACGGGCGGCTGATGGAAGATGTCGGCGCGCTGGCGCGGCGCAAACCCGAACTCGTCATAACATCAGTCGGATCACCGGCGCCGGTTCTGGCGCAATTGCATGATGCGGGCGCACAGGTGTTCGCCGATGTCGCGACGATCCGTCATGCGGAGCGCGCGGTCGAAGCTGGGGCGGATGGGTTGGTGCTGCTGACGGCCGGCGCCGGCGGCCAGACCGGCTGGCTCAATCCGTTCGCTTTCGTGCGCGCCGTGCGCGCCTTCTTCAATGGTCCACTCGTGCTGGCGGGCGGCGTCAGCGACGGCGCGGCCTTGTTCGCGGCGGAGGCTATCGGTTGCGACTTCGGCTACATGGGAACGAAATTCATCGCCACGCACGAAAGCATGGCGAAGCAGGGATACAAGGATCTGCTGGTCCAAACGCGCGCCGACGACATCCTGTTGACGCGCGCTTTCACCGGGCTCGACACGAACATGATCAGGTCTTCGATCGTCGCCGCAGGACTCAATCCGGACCGTCTCCCAGCGCATGGCGCGATCGACATCGCGCAGGACATCAGCATCGAGAGTCGCGAGAACAGGCCGAAACGCTGGAAGGACGTCTGGAGCGCGGGCCACAGCGTTTCAGGGGTGGCGGCCGTCACGTCCGCAGCCGAACTTGTGGAAGCGACGCGCCGTGAATACGAGGCTGCGCGCGCAGAGTTCGAACTCCGGCTATCGCATAAACGTCGCGACTGAGCGGCTTGTGGTTCGTGCAACTTGACTTGCGCGCCACGCGACAGAGCTCTTGTCGCTGGGGTGAAGTCGAGGAAGGCCCGCCCAGCGCGCCATGGTCGCATCTTGTGCGAGGCAATCGCACACGAAAACCGATCGCTGCGGCCGGCGCCGCATCGTCCTCCGGAGTATGTCGCAACCTCTCGATGTCCGTAAGAAAGATGCGAAGATCTAGCCGCCTCAGAAATAACACAGTGGCCCCTTCACTCTGATCGCTCCGCCGGCCCCAAACGGCAGTCCTGAAATGCTCAGGCGGGGCTGGAACAAGACTTCAAGGGTCGAGCGACGGGTCGCGACGAAGGAGGCTTCCCATGATGCGGGGCGTGAAGCGTTTTCTTTCGCTGCTCACCGCCGCCGCCTTCAGCCTGACTCTGGGCCTGGGCGAACCGGAGGCGCTCGCCTTTGGCTTTGGCGGTTACGGTAGAGGCGGCGGGTTTCGCGGCGGCGGCTTCCATCGCGGCGGCTTCGGCGGCTTTCGTCGTTTCGGCGGCTTTCATGCCCGCGGCGGCTTTGCGCGCCGGGGCTTTGCAGGCCGCGGTTTTCGCGGCGGCGCCCGCGGCTTCCATTCGGGCGCTCTGGGCGCGGGAATAGCGGGGCGCGGGGGAATCAGCCGGCTGTATGGCGGAACCTCCGCCTTCCACGGCGCAACGCTGGGCGCTGCGCAAGGCCGGTTTGCCAATTTCAATAATGCTGGACGTTTCAACGCCATCGGCGGCGCCGGACTGGCCGGCCTCGGTTACGGCGGGTATCGCGGCCTGGGCGGTTGGGGCGGCTGGGGCGGTTGGGGCGGTTGGGGCGGCGGTTACCCCGGCTGGGGTTGGGGCGGCGGCTTCGGTCTTGGGCTTGGCATAGGGTTGCTCACGACGGCGCTTCTCGCGCCCGCCTTCGCCTCTGGCTATCCGATCTATGGCTATCCGTTTTACGGCTTAGGCTACCCCTATTTCGGGCCAGGCCTGCCATTTTACGGCTATCCCTACTCCTATGGATATCCATTTTACGCCGGGTGGAATCCCGCCATTGGGTTCGGCTATCCGTTCCTGCCCTATGCGGCCTATTCCTATCCGCTTTATGATCCCGTCATTCCCTATAGCGCCGGTGTCTACCCGACGGCGGGTCTCCTCTCGGACGATTATATTGATCCGGGGCCGGGCTATGCTTATCCCGCCTATGCCTATCCGGCCGTCGCTCTTTGGTAAATTCGCTGCGTTCACCCGAAACGCGACGAAATCGGCTGGCAAGCCATTCGAGCATGAGGAAAAACATGAAACTGAATAAATCCAGTTCGGCGCTTCTTGTGCTTCTGGCGATGCCCGGCGTTGCTCTGGCGCAGGGCGTCGCCGCAGGCGGAGAGGGTAACGTGAACCCCGCAATGGCGTGTGCGGCTGATCAGCACATCGACGGCCAACTCGCCTTCATCAAAGCGGAACTGAAGATCACCGACGAGCAGACGCCCAGTTGGAGCGTTTTCGCCAATACCTTCCGCGTGAACAAGGAAAAGCAGGCGGCGTCCTGCGCGCAGGCGCGGAAACAAGCGCACTCCATGCGGTCGGCCGATTTGCTCGATTCCATGAAAATGATGGAAATGCATCTTTCCGAACAACTCGACTCCTTGCGCGCGATAGACGCGGCGATCCGCCCTCTCTACGAGGCGCTGACCGCCGAGCAGAAGAAGAAAGCCGATGAAATCCTGAAGGGCGGGCCGGGCATGTGACTGGACGCTAGATCACGATCCCGGTTCCGCGATCATTGACGGCTAAATGACCAGGGCATCTCGTCTTCAGCGCGACGAGGCCGCATTCGCTGCGACGCCGTCACGTCGCGTTGAGCCGGATTGACGTCCCGCGAGCGCGTCCAGCCCTTGCATCCGCAAGCGGATCGTCGAGCTCGCCCACCAGAACGGCGATACGGCCGTCCTCAAGGCGAAGCGCGTCGTTTCTTCGACGGACAGCCGAACTCCCGCTTCATGTCGGGATTGCGCAGTCGATTATACTCTATTACGCAGAGTACTCTGACTTAGAGTGCATACATGCGCGCCTTCCTAAGAAAGTTCATCCTGCGCCCGGTCGGCTTCGGGCTCGCGGCAATAGGAATTTTGACCTGCGCCTTCGCGCTCGCCCTCCGGGCGCCGCTCGTGTCGCCGCCGTTTCTGGAATCGATTCACAAGGGCGCGGCGCAAATCGATCAGACCGGGCTTGCGCCGCTCAGCCGGTTCACC
Source organism: Pseudomonadota bacterium (assembly GCA_021781815.1). Taxonomy (GTDB): domain Bacteria; phylum Pseudomonadota; class Alphaproteobacteria; order Rhizobiales; family Beijerinckiaceae; genus JAJXWB01. The sequence goes on from JAJXWB010000024.1 coordinate 44,620, forward strand.
GCGCGCGACGGGACCGAACTCGCCTATCGCTTCTATGCCGCGGCGCCCGAAGGGGCGGCGAAGACGATCGCGATCCTCGTGCATGGGTCGTCGGCCAATTCGCGTGCGATGACGGCGGTCGCTACCGCGCTCGCGAGGGCTGGCGTCGCGGCGGCCGCGGTGGACATGCGCGGTCATGGCGCCTCGGGTTCGCGGGGCGATATCGCCTTCATCGGGCAACTGGAGCAAGACCTCGATGATCTCGTCGGGGATCTGAAGCGCTCGCATCCGGATGCGCATTTCGTTTTGATCGGCCATTCGTCCGGCGGCGGCTTCGCGCTCAGGATCGCCAGTGAGCCGACCGGCGACCTGTTCGACCGATTTGTTTTCCTGTCTCCCTTTCTAGGCTATCGCGCGCCGACGAACCGGCCAGCCGAAGGCGCCACCCTGTGGGCGCAACCCGACCTGCCGCGCATCTTCGCGCTGTTGGCGCTGAACGGAATGAATATCCATGCGCTCGACGGCCTGCCGACGCTCGCCTTCGCGACAGGGCCTGGGGCCGAGCGCTATCGGACGACGCGCTATTCATTCCGCCTCATGCAGAATTTCGGGCCGCCGGCCGATCTCGCCACGGCGCTGGCGCAGATCCGCAGGCCGGCCGTCCTGATCGCCGGCGCGCAGGACGAATTGTTCGATTCCGCGCGATATCCCGAAGCGCTCAGAGGATTCGAGGACAAGATCGCATTGAAAATCACGCCCGATGTCGATCACATGGGCATGGTGCATGCGTCAGCCGCTCTTGCTGCGATCGTCGCGACGGTTCGGGGAGATGGAACATGATATCGGATGCACAGCACGCTTCGGCGCAGATCGCCGAAATCGAGGCCGTCAGGCGCGCTGTAAGGCAGTCGAACTTTTACCGGCTGGCAAGCGTCATCGTCATCCTGTGGGGCGTTGTGACGGCCGTCGGGAACCTGGCGTCCCATGCCTGGCCCCGCTCCGCCGGATCGATCTGGATCGGCCTTGATATCATCGGCGTTCTGGCGACCTCCGCGCTCGGCCTGAACATGCGGGGCCGCGGTTATCCCCGCGCATTTGACTGGCGCACGCCTGTCGCTTTCGCCTTGTTCTTCGGGTTCGGTCTTCTGTGGTCGGTGGGGCTGGGGCGCTTCGGGCCGCGAGAGCTTTCGGTCTTCTGGTCGACCCTGTTCATGTTCGGCTACGCCGTCGCCGGCCTCTGGCTCGGGGCGGCCTTCGTCGTCCTTGGCGTCGGCGTCGCAGGCCTCGTGACGCTCGACTATTTCTTCGCCGGACCGTGGTTCGATATCTATCTCGCCCTCTTCAACGGCGGCGGGCTCGTGGCGGCGGGACTATGGATGCGGCGGGCGTGAGGCGATGACGACCCCGGACGACACGATCCACCAGCCGGTGCGTCTTCGCATCATGGCCGCCTTGACGGCGCTGCCGGCAAGGGCCGACGGGATCGACTTCTCCCGGCTGAAAAAATTGACCGGCGCAACGGACGGCAATCTAGGCGCGCATATCGATACTCTGGTCCGGGCGCGCTACGTCGCTGTCGCGAAGACCTTTGTCGGCCGGCGCCCACGCACGACCGTGGTCTCGACCGCGGACGGCCGCCGCGCCTTTGCCGCGCATGTCGCCTTTCTGCGCAGCGTGATCGACCGATCCGCGGAATGAAGGGGCGAAGCAGGCGCCGCATCATCGGGCATTCTGAAGGGGAGGGGTGCGACGCTGATACGCATCATGCTGATGGCGCGCGTGGAATCCGGCCCTGCCCGGCGAAGGCGGCAGGCGATTCCGAAAACAGCAATTCATGCCGGAGTCTTCCTCGGCCTTCCGCAGGGTTGCGCACAAAAAAGCCATATGTTAGGTGACGCGCGCCTTTCGGAGCAGCGTGTTTGCGCGCGCCTGCTTCGCTTCAGCAAATTCGCCCGATTTTGCAAGGGTTCGCGGCTGATTCGCAGCGACGAATTTTCGCATTTGGGCTTGTCGACCGCTTGAGGGTTCAACGGGTGGCTAAAGAGGAAACGATCGTATCGGGCATGGCCGGGCGCTACGCTGCCGCGTTGCACGCCCTGGCCGTCGAGCAGAACGCGACCGGCCCGGTGGGCGCGGCGCTCGCGACCTTTCAGGCGCTGCTCGACGAAAGCGCCGATCTCCGGCGGCTGGTCCGCTCCCCTGTATTTTCCGCCGAAGAGCAGACCAAAGCGCTGACGCCGCTGCTGGACAAGGCCGGCATCGGCGGAATCGCCGCCAATTTCATCAAGCTGGTCGCCGCAAAGCGCCGGCTGTTCGCGATTACGGACATGATCGCCGGCTACAAGGCGCTTGACGACGCGGCCAACGGCGTCACGCGGGCGACCGTCACGGTCGCCGAGTCGCTCAGCGACACTCAGACGCAGGCGCTGCGCCAGCAACTCGCCGCGGTCGCCGGAGCGAAGTCGGTCGACCTCGATGTGAGGGTCGATCCCTCGATCATCGGCGGCCTCGTCGTCAAGGTCGGCTCCCGCATGGTCGATTCTTCGCTGAAAACCAAACTCAACGCCATTCGCACACGCATGAAAGAGGTCGGCTGATGGATATCCGCGCCGCTGAAATTTCCGCGATCCTGAAGAACGAGATCGCGAGTTTCGGAAATGAAGCAGAAGTGACCGAGGTTGGTCAGGTTCTTTCCGTCGGCGACGGCATCGCCCGCGTCCATGGTCTCGACAACGTCCAGGCGGGCGAGATGGTCGAGTTCGAGAACGGCGTGCGCGGCATGGCGCTCAACCTCGAGAGCGACAATGTCGGCATCGTCATTTTCGGTTCCGACCGCGACATCAAGGAAGGCCAGACGGTCAAGCGCACGGGCGCGATCGTCGACGTGCCCGTCGGCAAGGAAATGCTCGGCCGCGTCGTCGATGCGCTCGGCAATCCGATCGACGGCAAGGGTCCGATCAAGGCGGCCAAGCGCGCCCGCGTCGACGTGAAGGCGCCCGGCATCATTCCGCGCAAGTCGGTGCACGAGCCGATGGCGACTGGCCTCAAGGCGATCGACGCGCTGATCCCGATCGGCCGCGGCCAGCGCGAACTGATCATCGGCGACCGCCAGACCGGCAAGACCGCCGTCGCGCTCGACACGATCCTCAACCAGCGGGCGCTGAACGTCGAAGGCGCGCCGGAGAGCCAGAAGCTCTACTGCGTCTACGTCGCGATCGGCCAGAAGCGCTCGACCGTCGCGCAGTTTGTGAAGGTGCTCGAGGAGCGCGGTGCGCTCGATTATTCGATCATCGTCGCGGCGACGGCCTCCGATCCGGCGCCGATGCAGTTCCTCGCGCCGTTCGCCGGCTGCGCCATGGGCGAATATTTCCGCGACAACGGCATGCACGCCGTCATCATCTATGACGATCTGTCGAAGCAGGCCGTCGCCTATCGCCAGATGTCGCTGTTGCTGCGCCGCCCGCCAGGCCGCGAAGCCTATCCCGGCGACGTGTTCTACCTCCACAGCCGCTTGCTCGAGCGCGCCGCCAAGCTCAACGACGACAATGGCGCGGGCTCGCTGACGGCGCTGCCGGTGATCGAAACCCAGGCCAACGACGTGTCGGCCTACATTCCCACCAACGTGATCTCGATCACCGATGGCCAGATATTCCTTGAGACGGACCTGTTCTACCAGGGTGTCCGCCCCGCGGTGAATGTCGGCCTCAGCGTGTCGCGCGTCGGCTCGTCGGCGCAGACGAAAGCCACCAAGAAAGTTGCGGGCAAGATCAAGGGCGAACTCGCGCAGTACCGCGAAATGGCCGCCTTCGCGCAGTTCGGCTCCGATCTCGACGCGGTGACGCAGCGTCTGCTCAACCGCGGCGCGCGCCTGACCGAACTGCTGAAGCAGGGCCAGTTCTCGCCGTTGAAAATGGAAGAGCAGGTCGCGGTGATCTACGCCGGCGTGAACGGCTATCTCGATCCGCTGCCGGTGAACCGCGTGAAGGCGTTCGAGGACGGGCTGCTGTCGCTGCTGCGCACCAGCCACGCCGGTCTGCTGTCGTCGATCCGCGATTCCAGGGATCTGTCGTCGGCCGACGAATCCACGCTGAAGGGCGTGGTCGAGGGCTTCGCCAAGTCGTTCGCTTGAGACACGTCGTGCCCGGGTCTTCCCCGGGCATCCACGCCTAGCCACGTCGGGACAAAGACGTGGATGGCCGGGACAAGCCCGGCCATGACGGGCAAGGATCTGTTGGATGCCGAGCTTAAAAGATCTGCGCAACCGCATCGCCTCCGTGAAGGCGACGCAGAAGATCACCAAGGCCATGCAGATGGTCGCCGCCGCGAAACTGCGCCGGGCGCAATCGGCGGCGGAAGCTGCGCGTCCCTATGCGCAGCGCATGAGTTCGGTGCTGTCGAATGTCGCCGGCGGCGTCGCGACGGGCTCCGGACCGGCGCTGCTGTCGGGCACAGGCAGGTCCGACGTGCATCTGCTGGTGGTATGTACTGGCGAACGCGGCCTCTGCGGCGCCTTCAACACCTCGATCGTGCGTCTGGCGCGCGAGCATATCCAGTCGCTGATGGGGCAGGGCAAGACGGTCAAGATCATTTGCGTCGGCAAGAAGGGCTACGACCAGCTTCGCCGCCAGTATGAAAAGCAGATTGTCGAGCTGGTCGATCTGCGCTCCGTGCGCAATATCGGCTTCGCCAATGCCGACGGCATCGGCAAGAAGATCATCTCGATGTTCGAGGCCGGCGAATTCGACGTCTGCACGCTGTATTTTTCACGTTTCCGCTCGGTGATCGCGCAAATTCCGACCGCGCTGCAACTCGTCCCGGCGCAGATTCCGACCAACGACAATGCCGCCGCCGGTCCGCAGGCCTCCTACGAGGCGGAGCCCGGCCAGGAAGAAATTCTGGCGACGCTGCTGCCGCGCAACATTTCGGTGCAGGTGTTCACTGCGCTGCTCGAAAACATGGCCTCGTTCTACGGCTCGCAGATGAGCGCGATGGACAACGCGACGCGCAACGCCGGCGACATGATCCGCAAGCAGACGACGCTCTACAACAGGTCGCGTCAGGCGATGATCACCAAGGAACTGATCGAAATCATCTCGGGCGCCGAAGCGCTCTGACCGAACAAGCAAAGAGGACGTGAACATGGCGACCAACACTGCCACGGGCCGCATCACCCAGGTCATCGGCGCCGTCGTCGACGTGAAGTTCGACGGCCATCTGCCGGAAATTCTCAATGCGCTGGAGACGACGAACCAGGGCCAGCGGCTCGTTCTTGAAGTCGCGCAGCATCTCGGCGAATCCTCGGTGCGCTGCATCGCCATGGATTCCTCGGAGGGCCTCGTGCGCGGACAGGACGTGACCGATACTGGCGCGCCGATCTCGGTGCCCGTCGGCGACGAAACGCTCGGCCGCATCATCAACGTCATCGGCGAGCCGGTCGACGAAGCCGGTCCGATGTTGACGAAATCGCGGCGCGCCATTCACCAGCCCGCGCCCTCCTACGCCGAGCAGGCGACGGAAGCACAGATTCTGGAGACGGGCATCAAGGTCGTCGACCTGCTCGCGCCTTACGCCAAGGGCGGCAAGATCGGCCTGTTCGGCGGCGCAGGCGTCGGCAAGACCGTGCTGATCATGGAGCTGATCAACAACGTCGCGAAGGCGCACGGTGGCTATTCCGTGTTCGCCGGCGTCGGCGAGCGCACTCGCGAAGGCAACGATCTCTATCACGAGATGATCGAGGGCGGCGTCAACAAGGATCCGAAGCTCGGCTCGACGGAAGGCTCGAAATGCGCGCTGGTCTATGGCCAGATGAACGAACCTCCGGGCGCGCGCATGCGCGTCGCGCTGTCGGGCCTGACCGTCGCGGAAGACTTCCGCGACCGCGGGCAGGACGTGCTGTTCTTCGTCGACAACATCTTCCGTTTCACGCAAGCAGGCTCGGAAGTGTCGGCGCTGCTCGGCCGCATTCCCTCGGCGGTCGGCTATCAGCCGACGCTCGCCACCGACATGGGCGCGCTGCAGGAACGCATCACCACGACCAACAAGGGCTCGATCACCTCGGTGCAGGCGATTTACGTCCCCGCCGACGATCTCACCGACCCGGCGCCGGCCACCTCGTTCGCGCATCTCGACGCGACGACCGTGCTGTCGCGCTCGATCGCGGAAAAGGGCATCTATCCGGCGGTCGATCCGCTCGACTCGACCTCGCGCATGCTCTCCCCGATGATCGTCGGCGAAGAGCATTACGATGTCGCCCGCCGCGTGCAGTCGACGCTGCAGCGTTACAAGTCGCTGCAGGACATCATCGCCATTCTCGGCATGGACGAACTATCGGAAGAGGACAAGCTGACGGTCGCGCGCGCCCGCAAGATCGAGCGATTCCTGTCGCAGCCGTTCCACGTCGCCGAAGTGTTCACGGGGTCGCCCGGCGTGCTGGTCGCGCTCGCCGACACGATCAAGGGTTTCAAGGGCCTGGTCGAAGGCAAGTACGATCACCTGCCGGAAGCCGCCTTCTACATGGTCGGAACGATCGAGCAGGCCGTCGACAAGGCGAAGAAGCTCGCCGCGGAAGCTGCGTAAGCCTGGTCCAGCGGACGGCCGGACCATTCCGGCGCTCCGCTGATCGTTTTCGTGGATGGCAGGGACACGCCCGGCCATGACGTGTTGAAACAGAACTGGTCTCGCCGGAGACGATCATGGCCGCCTTTCATTTCGAGCTCGTTTCGCCTGAACAGATCCTGTTCTCCGGCGATGTCGAATCCGTCGTCGTCCCGGGATCGGAAGGCCAGATGACGATCCTCAAGGATCATGCGCCGGTCATGACGATGCTGCAGCCTGGCGTGGTCGAGGTCGAGGAGAGCGCAGCGAAGCGCCAGCGGCTGTTCGTGCGCGGCGGCTTCGCCGATGTGGCGCCGACCGGCCTGACGATCCTCGCCGAGCTCGCGCTGCCGATCGAGCAGCTCGATGCGGCGGCGATCGCCCGCGAAATCAAGAACGCCGAAGAGGACGTCGCCGACGCGGCGGACGGCGAGGCGCGCCGCATGGCCGGCCTCAAGCTCGATCAGCTCAGGCAGTTGAAGGAAGCGCTGGGGATTTAGGCGCAAGGCCCGCGATTTATCTCATCGCGAAAAGCAGGCGATGCTGCGGTCCAGGCGTCGCGCGATCGCCAAGGCCCGCTCCGGCTTTCCTGCCCTGCTTCGCCCGCCACGACGCGGTGAGACGGCATGATTGCGGACATCCGTAACTTCGACGAACTGAGCCGGGCGTTCCGCTGGAGGATTCCGGACCGCTACAATATTGGCGTCGACGTCACGGACAAATGGGGCCGGACGCAGCCCGACCGGCCGGCGATCCTCGAAGTCGGCGCAGACGGCGCAGTCAGCACGGTCACGTTCGGCGACCTCAGCGCGCAGTCGAACCGGCTGGCGAACGCCCTGCGGGCATTGGGGATCGTCCGCGGCGACCGAATCGGCGTTCTGCTGCCGCAATCGCAGCACGTGACGATTGCGCATGCGGCCATCTACAAGCTCGGCGCCATCGCCGTCCCGCTGGCGCTGCTGTTTGGCGATGAGGCGCTGGCATACCGCCTGAACGACGCCGGCGTGCGGCTGTTGATCGCCAACGGCGCCGGCGCACGCAAGGCCCGCGCGCGCGCCGAGCGGACGCCCCGCCTCGAAGCGATCGCCTCGATGGACGGCGCAGACGGCGCGATCCTCGGACTCGACCGTATGCTTGCACAGGCGTCGCCGGACTTTCAGGCCGTCGAGACCGGGCCAGACGACCCCGCGTTGATGATCTATACGTCCGGAACGACCGGCCAGCCGAAGGGCGCGCTGCACGGCCATCGCGTGCTGCTCGGCCATCTGCCGGGCGTCCAGGTTCCGCATGAATTCTTCCCGCAGCCCGGCGACCTGATGTGGACGCCGGCGGACTGGGCCTGGGCCGGCGGACTGCTCAACGCCTTGCTGCCCGCGCTGCATTTCGGCGTGCCTGTCGTGGCGCGCGCAGCCGAGAAATTCGATCCGGATGCGGCTTTCGATCTGATGGCGCGCCTCGGCGTGCGTAACGCCTTCTTCCCGCCAACGGCGCTGCGCATGCTGCGCACGGTGGCGCGCCCCCGCATGAAATACCGGCTCGCGCTGCGCACGCTCGGATCGGCGGGCGAGGCGCTGGGCGTCGAGCCCTACGAATGGGCGCGGCGCGAACTCGGCATGCCTATCAACGAATATTACGGGCAGACCGAGTGCAATCTGGTGCTCGGTTCCTGTGCCGCTCTTGGCGTGAGCAAGGCGGGTTTCATCGGCAGGGCCATTCCGGGCCACACTGTCGCGATCCTGCGGACGGACGGCGGCGTCTGCGCAGCGGAAGAGCTCGGGCAGATCGCGGTCCGACGCCCGGACCCCGTGATGTTCCTTGGCTATTGGAATCGATCGGAAGCGACGAAAGAAAAATTCGTCGGCGAATGGATGATTACCGGGGATCAGGGCGTCATGGACGCCGAAGGATATGTGCGGTTCGTCGGCCGCGATGACGACGTCATCACCTCGTCGGGCTATCGTATCGGCCCCGGTGAAATCGAGGACTGCCTGCTGCGCCATCCGGCGGTCGCCAATGCCGCGGTCGTCGGCAAGAAGGATCCCCTGCGCACCGAGATCGTGAAGGCCTTCATCGTGCTGCGGGCGGGCGCCGCCGCCTCCGACGCGCTTGTCGCCGATCTGCAGGATTTCGTGCGCGCACGGCTCGCCGCCTACGAATATCCGCGCGAAATCGCCTTTGTCGACGACCTGCCGCTAACGACGAGCGGCAAGGTGATCCGCAGAGCCTTGCGCGAGTAATCCCGCCCTCCTCAGAAGAAGGCCTGGATCCCGGTTATGGCGCGTCCCAGGATGAGGGCGTGGACGTCGTGGGCGCCCTCGTAGGTGTTGACCGTCTCGAGGTTCTGGGCGTGGCGCATGACGTGGTATTCGAC
>JAJXWB010000060.1 GCA_021781815.1 Pseudomonadota bacterium
GACGAGCGCGAGCGCGGCGGTCCAGCGGCTTGTATCGGGCGCCCCGCCCCCTATCTCTTGTCGCCTGGGCTTGACGGCGACACATGGAGAAAGACATGGCTCAGAACCAGCAGCAACGCAGACCGGACGCGCAATTCACGACAAGGCCGTTTGAAGTTCGGATCGACGGCGCCCGGCACGGCGCATTCGTGGACGTGCGCGACGCCATCGACGCGGCGAAAATCGTCAGCCGCGAACATCCGCATGCCCTCGTTGGCGTCTTCGAGGCCGCAACCGGCCAGATCGTCGTCGAGCCCGACGCATGACAGTCATGTCTCGCGTGCGGACGGGCGCGCGGGGCGCGAGCCATCTCGACTTTCGCCATGGAAGGGCCGGCGGATAAGGCCGGTCCTCCCAGCGCAGGCGGTATGCCGGTCGTCGCGCGCCCGCGATTGCGAGAAAGTCGCTGATCAATCGCCGCGCGACGATCGGCGATGACCTCAGACCTTCTTGAGATGCCGCAACGCCGCAGTCGAACTGGCGCGCGCGATCAAAGCGCCCTCCTCGTCGCGCAGTTCCGCCTCCATGAAGGCGATGCTGCGGCCCCAGAGCACGATCCAGCCATAGGACCGATAGACGCCGGGATGCGCCGGAACCAGATAACTCACCTTGATTTCGAGCGTTGGCGCGGCGACCGTGAAGGCGGAGCGTGCGACGCAGGCGTGCGCCATGGCGGAATCGAGCCAGCCCGCGATCACCCCGCCCTGAACGACGCCGCCTCTGGGATGGCCTTCGATGGAATGGCAATGGCGCGTTTCGGCCTTCCACTCCATCGTGATCCGGTCGAGCGCACGGTCGTAGGCGACGACGCCGCCTCCAAACGTGTCGAGGAATGGCGGCCGCATGCGTGTGAATCGTTCGACAATCTCGCCCTCGGTCATCGATGCCACTCGCCCCTGAAACAAGACGCGCCATGGAGGCATCTGCCGAGCCGGCGACGCAGATCGCCATCTCCGGGCAATGCGCCATCCGCGGCGGCCCGCGCGTGCGGCCGCACGGGATCGGGCGTGACGGGCGCGCAAGCGTCGCCGACGCGCCCGCCCGCTGTATTCGGGCGTATCATCGCTCCTATCGCTTGAAAAGGCCCATGATCGAGGCTTTCGCCAGCGTAGCGAAATGCAGGTTGAATCCGACGACGGCAGCCGACGTGTCGGCGTTGACCGGCAGCGTTTCCACGCCGACCGCGAACACTGTGAACAGATAGCGGTGCGGATGATCGCCCTGCGGCGGGCAGGGGCCGCCATAGCCCGGCGCGCCGAAATCGGTCCGCGTCGTCAGGGCGCCAGCCGGAAGCTTCGAGGCTTTCGGATTGCCGGCGTCGAGAGCGAGTTCCGAAACGCCTGCGGGAATGTTGACGACAAGCCAGTGCCAGAATCCGCTGCCCGTCGGTGCATCTGGATCGTAGCAGGTGACGGCGAAACTCTTCGTGCCTGCCGGCGCGCCGGACCAGGACAGATGCGGGCTCTTGTTGCCGCCGGCGCAACCGAATCCGAAATCCTGACTGAGAACGTGATCCATCGGCAGATAATCGCCGTCCTTGAAGCTGTTGCTCGAGACCTTGAACGTCATGCCCGCCTCCTGTCCTGGTTCTTCCCCGCCGATCATACAGAACTTCGCGTGGATCGAAACGCCTCCCCCTGCGCTGCGTTGCCACGCGCCGCGCAGCGGATAGATTGGCGTGATGAGAAAGCCTTGCGCCATCCTGTTCGATCTCGACGACACGATCCTGCCGGGCTTTCCAAGGCCGGACATGGCCTGGCGCGAGGTCGTCGAGGAAATTCTCGCCAACGAGGATGAAACCACGATCGCTCGGGTCGCCGATGCGCTACGCGCTCACTCGCGCGCCTTCTGGGCGGACCCGGCGCGTCACAAGGCATGGCGCCTGCGCATGGGCCAAGCGCGCCGCACGATCGTCGCGGGCGCCTTCGCCGACATGGCGAGGACCGGCCAGCAACCGCCGGCGGCGGACCCGGACACAATCGCCGATCGCTTCAGCGCCTATTGTGACGAGCAGATTTCGATCCAGCATGATGCGCATCGAGTGCTCGACGAATTGCGGCGGCGCGGCATCCGGCTCGCGCTCGTCACCAACGGGGCGACACAACCGCAACGCGCCAAGATCGAGCGGTTTGCTCTCGTCCACCGCTTCGACCATATCCAGATCGAGCAGGACGTCGGCTTCGGCAAGCCGGACGAGCGCGCCTATGAGCATGCGCTCGCGGCGCTCGGCGTCGCGGCGGAACAAGCCTGGATGGTCGGCGACAATCTTGAATGGGAGGTCGCCGCGCCTCAACGCCTTGGCATGTTCGCCGTCTGGTTCGACCACCGCGCCCGCGGCTTGCCGCCCGACAGCGAGATCAAGCCCGACCTGATCATCACCGGCCTCTCGGACCTGCTGCAGCACATCCCCTAGGCCCGCGCAAAGAGCAGGCAGCGCTCCCGCCGGCAGCTTGTGCGCTGCTCAACCCAGCAGCCACCCGACCTCATCGACGAACGCGCGGTGAAATTCCGGCGTATAGGCATCGTCCGGCGCAGCGCGCACACGCGCGTCGAGTTTGTATGCGTCGTCGCCGACGAGAATGCGCCATCGAT
>JAJXWB010000025.1 GCA_021781815.1 Pseudomonadota bacterium
TCGACGGCGCAAAGAAGGCGCCCGCCGCCCCGGAACCGCCGAAGCCCCTCGTCGCATGGCCGGAACCCAATCTCGATGTTCTGGGCGCCGGTTTCGACTATGCCTATGGCGTCAAGTTCCAGTCCGACGACATGTTCCGCGGCGTCTCGCAGACCGCGCACCGTCCGAGCGCGACCGCTTATGGCGAACTGCATTACGGCTGGCTCTACGCTGGCGTCCAGCCGTGGAACGTCAAGCTCCCGACTCAACCTCTGATGGAGCTTGACCTCTATGGCGGCATCCGTCCCGTCTGGGGGCCGCTGACGCTCGACTTCGGCGGACTGTATTACGAGTATCCGGCGAACAAGACCCAATATTACCTGGGCGGCGCGGCGCCGGTGCTGACTTTCTTCACGCCTGGCGGCATCCCGACGACCGCGCACGATCCGAGCTTCCTGGAGCTTTATGCCAAGGCCACATGGGCGCTGAACGACTACCTGAGCGTCGGCGGCAATGTTAACTACGATCCAAACTGGAACAATTATGGCGCCAAGGGACTCTACTCCGAGCTGAACGCCAAGGTCACCTTTGGCGCGACAGGTCTCTCTGCCTCAGGCGCGTTCGGCCACTACTACCTGGGCCGCGCAAGCTGGATTTACGGGTATAGCTACGTCGATCCGACGCAGGCCTTCACCGGCTTCGCGCACGGCTTCAAATTTGCCAGCTACAATAGCTGGAACCTCGGTCTCTCGTACAACTACAAGGTCGCGACCTTCGACGTGCGCTACTATGGGTCAAGCCTTGGCAAGGCGGGCTGCGCGATCAACACCTCCGATCCGGCCGGCAATGCGATGGCCTCGATCGCAGGCGTCGGCAGGTCGAGCTGGTGCGGGAACGCTATCGTGGGTTCGATTTCGATCGACTTCACGTCGGCGACGTTCAAATAAGAGCAACTCATTACCGGAACAGGGGCGCGGCGTTACGCCGTGCCTTTTTTCGTTTGTGGCGAACGTCGCGCGGCCGGGCGCCGGCGGGCCGCGCTATCCTCCTGCTGCGTCGCAAAATTTACAAAAATTCACCGTGTTGCCGATTTGTCGAGGACGATGGACGCGCTTAGCGGCCATTTAACCTGTGTCCCCTAGCTTCCAGATAACTTTCAACGCCCGAAGGTCGGGCCGAAGGAACAATGGAGGCCGGCATGATGGATACTCTTCGCCAGTTGATCGACAAGCACGCGCGACTGCCAGTCGCCGCCGGGACCCTCGCGCCCGCGCAGGATCTCTATGCCGCGGGCCTCACGTCGTTTGCCGCGGTGCAGTTGATGCTGGCGCTGGAAGAGGCCTTCGACATCGAGTTTCCCGAGCGCATGTTGAACCGTCGCAGCTTCGCCACGATGAATTCGATCACGACCTGCATCAACGAACTCCGTCCGCAGGCGCTCGCGTCGTGAGCTCGCTCGTCGCCCGGGCGCAGCTCGTCGCCGCCGTCGCCTCGCAATACAGCGATCAGGTCGACAAGGAAGGGCGGTTTCCGGAGGAAGCCGTGCGCGCGATGAAAGAGGCGCGCCTCCTCTCCGCATATATTTCGCGCGAATTCGGCGGCGAGGGCGCCACCCTCGGCGACATCGCGGAGGTCGTCTCGATCCTGTCGCAGAGCTGCGCCTCGACCGGGATGACTTTCGCCATGCATCAGATCAAGGTGTCGAGCCTGATCAACCATGGCGCGTCGGCCGAATGGCATCGTTCCTTCATGGAACGGATCTGCAAGGAGCAGTTGCTCGTCGCCTCCGCGACGACCGAGGGCGGCATCGGCGGCAATCTGCGCAACAGCGCCTGTGCGATCGAACGCGACGGCGATCGATTCCGGCTGGTGAAGGACGGCACCTGCATTTCCTATGGCAGCGCGGCCGACGTGATCCTGATCACGGCGCGCAGCGCACCGGACGCTCCGGCGTCCGACCAGGTCATGGCGGTTGTGACAAAGGATCAATACCGACTCGAACTGACCCAACAATGGGACGCGCTCGGCATGCGCGGAACCTGCTCGGATAACTTCAAATTCAGCGCCGAGGGCGACGTCCGGCAGATCCTGCCGAGCGATTTCGGCGAAATCGCCGCCAAGTCCATGCTCGCGATCTGTCACATCCTCTGGAGCGCAGTGTGGTACGGCATCGCCAACAGCGCGCTTGCGCGCGCCCAGAGCTTCGTGCGCGCGGAAGCGCGCCGCAATCCCAACCTGACGCCGCCCGGCGCGTTGCACGTGGCCGAAGCCGCCTCCCTTCTGCAACTGATGCGATCGAACACCCTTGCGGCCATTTCGCGCTTCGAACTGGCGGCGCGTGTCCCGGACGATCTCGGCTCGGTCGGCTTCATCATCGAAATGAATAACGTGAAGATCGCCGCTTCACGCATGGCGGTGGACATCATCAATCAGGCGCTGCTCATCACGGGCATCAACGGCTATCGCAACAATTCGCCCTACAGCGTTGGCCGGCACCTGCGCGACGCGCTGTCTGCTCCGATCATGATTTCGAATGATCGCATTTTCGGCAACGTGTCACAGTTGCTTCTCATGCATCGCCTTGATCCGCAGTTGGTCGCCTGAGCATGTGCGAGTCCTGTCCAACGCTGCTTGACAGCCTCATCCACAAGGGCGTCCTGATCGAGACCGGCGTCGACGGACTCTATGGCCGCAGCGGCCTGTTCGAGCAGATCGTCGACGGATTCGACCGCATGATTTCGCGCACGGGGGCAGACCAGGCGGCCGAGGTGCTGCGCTTTCCGCCGGGCATGAACCGCGCCCTGTTCGAGAAGAGCGGATATCTCAAGAGCTTTCCGCAACTCGCAGGCACCGTGCATTCCTTCGCCGGGAACGACAGGGACCACGCCGCCCTGCTCGACCGTCTCGCGCGCGGCGAGGACTGGTCGGAAAAGCAGGAGATGACCGACGTCGTTTTGACGCCGGCCGCCTGCTATCCCGTCTATCCAACCGTCGCGAGGCGGGGTCCGCTTCCAGCCGATGGCCTGGTGTTCGATCTCAATTCCTATTGTTTCCGGCATGAGCCATCGAAAGAGCCAACCCGCATGCAGATGTTCCGCATGCGTGAATACGTGCGCGTCGGGACGCCGGATCAGGTCGTCGCCTTCAGGCAGACATGGCTCGACCGCGGAAAAATTCTGATCGACAAGCTCCGCCTGCCCTATAAGGTGGACATCGCCAACGATCCATTCTTCGGGCGCGCCGGACGTGTGATGGCGTCGAGCCAGCGTGACCTCGGATTGAAATTCGAATTGCTGGTGCCCGTCAACTCGGAAAAAAACCCGACGGCCTGCCTGAGCTTCAACTATCATCAGGATCATTTCGGATCGACGTGGGACATTCGCACCGAGACCGGCGAGGTCGCGCACACGGCCTGCGTAGGCTTCGGCATGGAGCGGGTGACGATCGCGCTGTTCAAGCACCACGGTCTCGACGTTTCGAAATGGCCGGCTGAGGTGCGCGATGCGCTCTCCCTCTGAGCGAGCCTTCGCCGCAAACGCCGACGCCAGATCGTGGCGATCAAGCCCGCTGCATGATCCGACACGCGACTGGCCGCAGACCAATTGCTACGTCGACCTGTGGATCGAGGCGCTGCACGCGCGCGGCATGCAGCCGGAGGCCATGCTCGGCTTCACCGCGACTCTTGATTTCGAAGGCGACCAGTTCACCTTTTTCAAGCCGCCGCTCGAAGACATCGAGACTCTGTACGGCTTCGCCGTGCGAGAACTGGCGCTATATGACGACACGGAAAATCATGTCGCGGAGCAGGTCGCGCGCGCGCGGCTCGTGATGATCGAGGCCGATGCGTTCTTCCTGCCGGACACGCGGGGCGTATCCTATGGACTTGAGCATTCCAAGACGACGATCGGCGTCAATCGCATCGATCCGGCAGCCCGAACCATCGACTATTTCCACAACGATGGATTTTTCCGCGCGGACGGGGCGGATTACGACGGCCTCATCGCATTCGGGGCCGACGACAGTCGCCAGGATCTGCCACCCTATGCGGAAATCGTGAAGGCAGATTTTCCGGAGCTTGCGCCGGACGCCATGCGTCGCGCGGCCCGCGCGCAGTTTACGCGACATCTTACGCGCATGCCGCGGCGCAATCCGATTGAGGCCTTCGCCCAGCGCCTGCCGGAGCTCATCGAACGCATTGGTGCGCGCAACCCGGAGTTCTTCCACAAGTTCGCATTCAATACGTTGCGCCAGCTCGGCGCGAATTTCGAGCTGATGTCGTCGTTTCTCGCCTATGTCGGCGAAGGCGACGAATTCAAGCGCGAGATCGAAACCAGCAGGACGATCTCCGCTGGCGCGAAATCCCTTCAGTTCCTGCTTGCCCGCGCGGTCATGCGTCGCAAGGCAGTCGGTCTCGACGCGCCGCTGGCGGCGCTTTGCGAGGCCCATGACGCTCTGTCCAGTGGGCTCGCGCAGCAGGACGGCTTGGTCCGTCTCGCAAGCTGACGAGCGCCTTCATGCTGCTCGACGCCAACTGGACGATGGCGGTCTGCGACATTGATGCGGCGCTTTCTCCCGATGACGCCTTGCATAATCTGCAATGGACTAATGCTCGCGTTCCGGGCACGGTCGTGGCCGCCCTGATCGAATCAAGGCGCTGGTCGTGGAGCGATCCCGTTCCGCTCGACGAGCGGGATGTCTGGTATACGCGACCCGTCAATGGTCATGGGCCCCACCGGCTCGAGCTGGAGGGCCTGGCGACCTGCGCCGACGTATTCCTCGACGACGCCATGGTCCTGCACAGCGCCAACATGTTCGTCGCGCGCAGCATTGACATCGACCTTCGGGGCACGCATCGCCTGACGATCCGATTTCATGCGCTGACGTCCTGCATCGGCGGGCGCAAGGGCCGCGCGCGCTGGCGCCCGCGCATGATCCAGCCACCGGACTTGCGGTTCGTCCGCACGAGCGCGCTCGGCCATATGTCCGGCTTCGCGCCCCCTGCCCCGCCGGTCGGCCCCTGGCGACCGATCAGGCTCGTATCGCCGGAGCGGGCCAACCTCACATCGTCCTATGTACATGCAAGGCTCGATGGCTCGGACGGCCTCATTGATGTGGACATGGAATTCGATCGCGCCCCGGATGCGCAACCGCTCATCCGATGCGAGGGCGTGACGCTCCCGCTTGAACCGAGAACGGCCTCGGCATTCCACGGGACATTGCGGGCGCCTGGCGCCGAGAAATGGTTTCCGCACACGCACGGCGCGCCGCGACTGTACACAGTGTCAGCGCAGGTCGGCGATGACTTGTTCGAGCTCGCGCGCACCGGATTCCGGACCATTGAGGTCGAGCGAGACGTCGATGGACGCGGCTTTGCGCTGCGCGTCAACGGCATTGAAGTATTCTGTCGCGGCGCCGTCTGGACGCCGCTCGATGCGATCAGCCTGCAAAACGATCCAGAGGCGCTCGGGCGGACGATCGGTCTGGCGAGCGAGGCCGGCGTGAACATGTTCCGCATCGGCGGGACGAGCGTCTATGAAACCGACGAATTCTACCGCGCCTGCGACGCCGCCGGAATTCTCGTCTGGCAGGATTTCATGTTCTCGAATTTCGATTATTCCGCGGGCGATCCGGACTTCGCCGCCGCGGTTGAATGCGAGGCGCGGCAATTTCTGCGGCGCACGAGTTCGTCGCCGGCGCTCGGCGTGCTTTGTGGCGGCAATGAAGTCTATCAGCAAGCCGCGATGATGGGCGTAGCGGAAGCAAACTGGCGCTCGCCGCTGTTCGAGGAGTTGCTGCCGCGCGTCTGCGCGCAAGAGCGAGAGGACGCCGTCTACGTCGTCAATTCGCCATCGGGAGGCGCATTGCCGTTTCATGCAGACGCAGGCGTCTCGCATTATTACGGCGTTGGCGCCTATCGCCGACCTCTCGAAGACGCACGGCGCGCGGACGTTCGCTTCGCTTCGGAATGCCTTGGATTCGCCAACGCGCCGGAGGCGCGGACGGTTGCGTCTGATTTCGGCGATGCGCCGCTCGCCTCTCCGCTCTGGTCCAGTCGCATCCCGCGCGACGCCGGCGCCCAGCAGGACTTCGAGCAGACGCGCGACCATTATATTGGCTTGCTCTACGGGGTCGATCCGGTCGCGTTGAAGCGTGACGATCAGCTGCGTTATCTGGATTTTTCCCGGGCAGCCGTCGCGGAAGTCATGGAGGCGACGATCGGGGAGTGGCGGCGGCCGCTGTCCTCGTGCTCCGGCGCGCTGGTCTGGTTTTGGAAGGACTTGTGGGCGTCGAGCGGCTTTGGCGTTCTCGACTGGCGGGGCGAACCGAAATCGCCGTGGTGGTCGCTGCGGCGCGCCTTCCGGCCGATCCAGGTTCTGCTGAGCGACGAAGGCGTCAACGGGTTGTTCGTTCATTGCGTCAACGACAGACCTGCGCCCTTCCGGGGCATGTTGACGATGCGATGTTTCAAGGACGGAACGACAGTCGTTATGAATGCCTGTCGCAACGTCGAGATTGCGCCGCATTCGAGCCTGACGTTGCGCGACTGTGACCTCTGGAATGGATTTTTTGATACGACCTATTCCTATAGATTTGGACCGCCCGCGCATGAATCGACTGTCGCAACCCTCCGCGACGCATCAGGCGCGATCATCGCCGAGTCCTGGCACTTTCCGCTGGGCCGCGCGGCAGCGCTGTTCAGTCCAACCTTGACCGCGCATGTCTTTTGCGATGAATCCGGTTTTGGCCTGCGTATGCGCGCCACCCGATTTGCGCAGTCCGTAAAGATCGAGGATCGCGCGCTCATTCCTCTCGACAATTGGCTGCATCTCGCGCCAGGAGAGGAGAGGATCGTCCGCTTCCTCGACGGCGCCGCCGCGCCCGAGGGCTTAGTCGCGGCGCTGGATGGGCCGCCTCTATCGTATGGTATCGTCGCAGATTGAGGTGAACTTGACCGTCGATCATCTGCCCACGCCACTGCTGACCACGACAGTTGACCCCACCTGGATCGACTACAACGGGCACATGAACGACGCTTGGTATGCACATGTGTTCAGCCGGTCCGTCGACCGCATCATGGGCGCAATCGGTCTTGATCAGGACGAACGCACGCGCGCCAGCCTGACGATCTATACGCTGACCATGACGATCCATTATCTGCGTGAGGTCCACGCCGGCGAAACCTTGTCGACGACCGGCCGCATTCTCGAACACGACGGGAAGCGCGTGCGGCTCTGGCTGACCATGCGCCGCGGCGATGGCGAAATTGCCGCGCTCAGCGAGCAGACGCTGCTTTGCGTCGACCAGTCCGGGGAAAAACCAAGGGCGACGCCGTTCCTACCCGAACAGTCCGCGCGCATCCGCGCGTTTCACGACGCCGACGCGCACCTCCCCATGCCCGAACAGGCGGGACGCGGGATCAGTCTTTCCCGTCCGGCATGACGAAGCCGGTCTCGGCGAGACGGTCGATATCCTGCGGTCGGTCGACATCCCAGACGATTGCGGGCTCCTGCGCAATGACGCCGCACGCAGCCAATCTGCATCGCGTCTCGGCCATCACCGCATCAGTTCCCCAAGGCATGTCGACGAAGATCGCGGGGACCGGCCGGCACAAACCGACGAGGCCATAACCGCCATCCTCGGCCGGCAGAAACACAGCAGCCGCGCCATCCGACAGGGCCTTCGCGCATCGCAGCAGCAATGACGCATCAATCGTCGGGCAGTCCGATCCCATCAGCAGCGTCGGTCCTTCCATAGCTTCAAAGATGCGCGCCATCCGCGATCCGAGATCGCCGTCGGGTTGCGCCCTCAGGGAAACGCCGAATTCGCTAGCGCAGGCGGCGAAGAATGAATGGCTCTCGTCCGGCGCGCACCAGAGCGCCGCTCGTAGTCTCGTCGCCACGATTTCGCGGAGCGCATGGCGCACCAGCCCGGCGTGCAATCGCGCCGCTCCAGCCTCGCCGAGACGCGGAGCGAGCCGGGTCTTGGCGCGACCCGGCTCAGGCGCACGCGCCATGAGGGCGATGCGCACGTCAGCATTCACGCGGACTATATCCATAACGGCGGGCAAGTTTATCCGGGCTCGCGCCGAAAAAGTAAGCGAGGCGCAACCGCCACATCAGAATCACCGTGCGCCAGAAGCCATTCGTATCCCAGCGACGGCCGGACGTTATCACGGGCGCGGAGACGCACAGCGGGCGCGAGACGCATTTCAGCGCCTTGCTCAACGCGATGTCCTCCATCAAGGCGATGTCCGGAAAACCGCCGACTCGCTCGAACGTATCGCGCCGGACGAACATCGCCTGGTCGCCCGTCGCGACGCCGGTGATGCGCGAGCGAACGCTCATCATCGCGCCGACGAGCGGCAGGAATGGATGCGCGCCGGCGATGCGCACGTCGAACCGGCCCCAGACGTGTGCGCCATCGCGAAGGCCGGCTGAAATTCGCTCGACAGCGTCGTGCGGCAGCACCGTGTCGGCATGCAGAAAGAGGAGTACGTCGCCGTCCGCGATCAAGGCGCCTGCGTTCATCTGGGCGGCGCGCCCGCGCCTGGCGCGCAGCACGCGATCGGCGAAACGCGCGGCCTGCGCGCAGGTGGCGTCGGCGCTGCCGCCATCGACGACGATCACCTCCACTCCCGCCGTCTTCAGTCCTGCGAGCGCGGCGAGCCGCATGCCGATCGTGTCGGCCTCGTTCAGCACAGGGATGATCAGGGACAGGGCGACATCGCCAGCACGTGAAGACAATTGTTTCACGCCAGGCGCGGGCAAGGAACGATTCCCCTCCGGAGTCGTCGATAATCGCAAGGACAATCCATCGAGGCGGATGGTACCACATGTCATGCCAGAACGAAGGATTTTCCCATGTTTCGCCTCGCCTTCATCCTGTTCGCCATCGTTTCGTCGCTGCTCGCGGCAAAGATTCGCGCCGATCAACAGCAGCCTGCCGGCGTCGCCTCTGTCACGAGTTCAGCGCCAGCCGTGGTAGCGGAACGCGACAGCTTGCTGAAGGCTGGCGACGTCGATTCAAAATCCGGCGAATCGAGCGTCGTCCGGCGTTGACGCCGGCCGGGTCAGCGCGCCCGCGCTGATGTTGCATGGCTCTCGTCGCCCGGGAAGCCCCAGGCGCGGGGGCGTCGCTCCCCGATCATCAACTGGATAGAACGGCCGCAGCCAAATGGGCGCACTGCGCCCACGGACGCTGCGGCTTCATGCATTGCGTCTTCGCTGCTGCGGCTCGGGGCGTCGGGACCAGCGACTCCGCAGGATTTTTTTTTACGCTGGACAGCCGGTCAAACAGCCGGTCTGTCCGCTTGATTATCCTGCGACTTAGGCTAGGTTGCCCCACAAGATTGGCCGGAAATGGCCCGGGGAGGTTTATGCGTGAGTGAAGAATGCGTCCTCGAAACCGAGGGCCTGACGAAGGAGTTCGCCGGTTTTACGGCGGTCAAGGACGTATCTCTGCGCGTCATGCGCGGCTCGATCCATGCGCTGATCGGACCGAACGGCGCAGGCAAGACGACGTGCTTTAATCTTTTGACCAAGTTCCTTGAGCCGACGCGTGGGAGGATCTCCTACAAGGGCCGCGACATCACATCGATGAAGCCCGCCGAGGTCGCGCGGCTCGGGCTCATCCGCTCTTTCCAGATCTCAGCAGTCTTTCCGCATATGACGGCGCTCGAAAACGTCCGCGTCGCCCTCCAGCGAGAGCGCGGCAATTCCTTCGACTTCTGGCGCTCGAAGAGAGTTCTCGACGTCTACAACGATCGCGCCCGCACGCTGCTCGACGACGTTGGCCTGAGCGAATACGCCGACACCGTCGCGGTCGAAATGCCTTACGGACGCAAACGCGCGCTCGAAATCGCCACAACCCTCGCACTCGATCCGGAAATGATGCTGCTCGACGAACCGATGGCGGGCATGGGCCACGAGGACATCGACAAGATCGCCGCCCTGATCAAGAGCGTCTCGGCCAACCGCACCATCCTGATGGTCGAGCACAATCTGCAGGTCGTCGCCAATCTGTCAGATCGAATCACGGTTCTGACGCGCGGGCAAATTCTCGCGGAAGGAGATTATGCGACCGTTTCGATGAACCCCGACGTACGGCAAGCTTACATGGGAGTGGGTGATGCTTGACGCGACCAGCCAGCCGCTTCTGGAACTCGCCGGTCTCCAGGCCTGGTATGGCGAATCCCACATCCTGCACGGCGTCGATCTGGACGTGCGCGCTGGCGAAGTCGTCACGCTGCTCGGACGAAACGGCGCCGGCAAGACGACGACGCTCAAATCGATCATGGGCATGGTGGGCAAGCGCGCGGGCTCAGTGCGGTTTGAGGGAACCGAAACGATCCACATGTCGTCCGATCGCATCGCGCGGCTCGGAATTGCGCTCTGCCCGGAAGAGCGCGGCATCTTCTCCTCGCTGAACGTGGAGGAAAATCTGATGCTGCCGCCGCAGGTTCGGCCCGGCGGACTGCCGCTCGACCAGATTTTCGATCTGTTCCCCAATCTGAAGGAACGCCTGTCAAGCCAGGGCACGAAGCTGTCCGGAGGCGAGCAGCAGATGCTGGCGATCGGGCGCATCCTGCGGACGGGCGCGACGTTGCTCATGCTGGATGAACCGACGGAAGGTCTCGCGCCAGTCATCATCCAGCAGATCGGCCACACGATCCGCAAGCTCAAGGCGCAGGGCTTCACCATCCTTCTTGTCGAGCAGAATTTCCGCTTCGCCTCAACTGTCGCCGACCGCTACTATGTGATGGAGCACGGCAAGATCATCGACGGTTTCGCCAACAGCGAACTGGCGGCGAACATGGACAAGCTGCACACCTATCTCGGCGTCTGACGCGAGTTCTCTGTCATGATGATTCCCATCCTGAATATTTCCACGCAGGCTCTGTTCGGCCAGCTCCTGCTCGGCCTGATCAACGGCGCTTTCTATGCTCTGCTGAGCCTAGGCCTCGCCGTCATCTTCGGCATGCTGAACATCGTCAATTTCGCGCATGGCGCGCTCTATATGGTGGGCGCCTTCTGCGCGTACTTCCTGCTCAACCTCTTCGGCCTCGGCTATTGGTGGGCGTTGCTGATCGCGCCCATCGTCGTTGGGGCGCTCGGCGTCGTGATCGAGCGGACGATGCTGCAGAGGCTCGCAGGACTGGACCACCTGTACGGTCTGTTGCTCACATTCGGTCTCGCGCTGATCATTCAGGGCGTGTTCCAGAACTATTTCGGCTCGTCCGGGCTGCCCTACGCCATTCCGCCGGAATTGCAGGGCGGCTCGAATCTCGGCTTCATGTATCTGCCGAACTATCGTGGCTGGGTGGTTGTGTTCTCGCTTGTGGTCTGTCTGGCGACCTGGTTCATGATCGAACGGACGAAGCTTGGCGCCTATCTGCGCGCAGCAACCGAGAACCCCTCGCTCGTGCGCGCCTTCGGCATCAATGTTCCGTTGATGATCACGCTGACCTATGGCTTCGGCGTCGGCCTTGCGGCGCTCGCCGGAGTGCTCGCGGCGCCAATCAACCAGGTCCGGCCCTTGATGGGCGCGGACTTCATCATCGTCGTGTTCGCGGTGGTCGTGATCGGCGGCATGGGCTCGATCATGGGATCTGTCGTCACCGGATTCATGCTCGGTGTGGTCGAAGGAATGACGAAGGTCTTCTGGCCCGAGGCGTCGAACACCGTGGTTTTCGTCATCATGGCCGTCGTTTTGCTCATCAAGCCCGCCGGCCTTTTCGGAAGGACTGCCTGACATGACCGCGCACGCGATTTCCTCGAGCGCGGCCATCGACGCGGCCAAGCGGCGCGACGAACTGATCGCCTTCGCCGTTCTGTTCCTTGTCCTGGCTGCGGCGCCGGCGGTCATTTATCCGTTTTTCCTCATGCAGGCCTTGTGCTTCGCGCTGTTTGCCTGCGCCTTCAATCTGCTCATCGGCTACGTCGGACTCCTGTCGTTCGGACACGCCATGTTCCTCGGCCTGGCCGGATACGTTTCGGCGCATATGGCCAAGGTTGGAACGATCGACATTGGTTCCGCCAATTTCGGGATTCATCTGAATTTCGGCCCGATGAACCCGCTCGTCGCCATCCTGTTCGGCGTCGCCGCCTCCGCCATTCTCGGCGTCCTGACGGGCGCGCTCGCGATCCGGCGGCAAGGCATCTATTTCGCGATGATCACGCTGGCCCTGTCGCAGATGATCTATTTCTTCTGCCTGCAGGCGCCATTCACGCACGGCGAGGATGGCATCCAGGGCGTGCCGCAGGGCAAACTTCTTCTGGGCCACATCGATCTGTCGCAACAGACGACGATGTATTACTTCGTTCTGGCGATATTCGTCGTCGGCTTCGCAATTATCCATCGCGTCGTCAATTCGCCGTTCGGCGACGTGCTGAAGTCGATCCGCGAGAACGAACCGCGCGCCATTTCGCTCGGCTACAAATCCGATCAGTACAAGCTGGCGGCCTTTGTGCTGTCGGCGGCGCTGGTCGGACTTGCTGGCGCCACCAAATCCATCGTGGCCCAGAACGCCTCGCTGACTGACGTGCATTTCGCAATGTCAGGCGAGGTCGTGCTGATGACGCTGGTCGGCGGCCTCGGCACGTTCTTTGGCCCGATCGTCGGCGCCTTCATCATTGTCGCGATGCAGAATTATCTCGCGGGCTTCGGCCAGTGGGTGCAGGTCATTCAGGGCGTTATATTCGTCGCCTGCGTGCTTGCTTTTCGTCGCGGCATTGTCGGCGAAATAGCTCACCGGCTCGGTATTTCGCTGTAGCGGCGGCGTCGCATCCCGGCCGGGTCAACCCGGGGCCACGCATTTTCTTCGCGGGGATCCTTATTTTCGCAGTCTGTCTGTTTCGGCTGACGCCTCAGAATTAACAAGAAACTCGCGCTCGTATTTCTCTTCCTGGCGTCGCACCAACCACCAGCCAGCAACCAGGCCGGCGACAGCGATCGCCAGCCCGATCATGCCGATTGGCCCCGCCACACGCTGCATCGCGTCGCCGAACACATAGCCGCCGACGCCGTACAGGGTCGCCCAACAGATACCCCCGGCTGCGTTGTAAATCAGGAACGAACGCCAGCTATAGCGATTGACCCCGGCGAGCAGCGCGGCGAAGATTCGCAGCACTGCGATAAACCGTCCGAAGAAGACGATTTTCGCGCCGTGGCGCTTGAACATGTGCTGGCCGAAGGCCAGCCGCTTCTCATCCAGGCCAATCATTTCGCCATAGCGCCGGACGAGCGGCAGACCGAATCTGCGGCCGATCGCAAAACCGAAATTGTCGCCGATAATGGCGGCGGCCGACGCGACGCCGATGACATGGGCGATTTCCAATTCGCCTGACATTCCCGCATAGACCGAAGAGAGCACGAGAGCGGTTTCGCCCGGCAACGGCACGCCGGCGCTCTCGAACATGACGATCAGGAATACGGCATAGAGTCCGTAATTCGCGACGATTGGCTGTATCCACGTATGAAGCATGCGCGTCTAGACCGTGGATCCGGCGCGCATGGCGACTTCGGCGTCGGCCAGCAGCTTGTCTTCGTGCAGCTTGTAAAAGCGCCAACCGAAGATGATCGCGGCAAGCGCGACCACAAACATTGCGACGCCGAATGGCCCGGCGACGCGGTGGAACCCCTTGCCGAGCGTATAACCGCCCAGGCCGAATACTGTGGCCCAGACGATCCCTCCCGCCGCATTGTATGCAAAGAACCGGGCCGGCGGCAGTTGGTTGACGCCGGCGAGCAGCGCCGCAAACGCACGCAGAAAGGCGACGAAGCGACCGAAGAATACGATCTTGCCGCCGTGCAAGCGGAACAGATATTGCCCCAGCTTCTGGCGGCGTTCATCAAGTCCGACGATATCGCCGAACTTCTTGAGGATGGGAGGCCCCGCCTCTCGCCCGACCCAGAAGCCAATATTGTCCCCGACGATCGCGCCAAGCGCGGCGGCAGCGATCACAAGCCAGATTTCGAGACGATGCGTCGCGCCGGCATAGACTGCGGCGCTGATCAGCACGGATTCGCCCGGCAGTGGCACGCCGGCGCTCTCCAGCGCGACCACGAGCATAATCAGTTCATAGCCGTAGGTGTGCAGCAAAGATGAGATGGTTTCGTGATCAAGAAAATACACATGAGGCTCCAGAATGGCGCCCCGACATATATTCGGTTGACCGAGAGAGGCAAGTTCAGCCCGTTGTCGCGTTCGCCGCCTTGCCGGCTTCCGCCAGCGCCGGTTCGACAATCAGGCGAAAGCCGGAAAGAACGGGCTGATCCTCGCCAGCGACAGCGCGCTGCAGGTTCTCCAGATCGCCCGCGCGGGCGCGGCTTCGAAACTGAATGACCGCGGTCGCCGCCCAGATCCCGGCCCGCACTCCCTTGCGTGAGGCGGCATCCCGTACCCGGCGCGCGAAGGCGCCGCCAATGGAAACGACTGCAGCTTCCGCCACATTGGCGTTCGCACAGGCGTTGACAATGTCCTGGACGACCATAGGCGTTCTCTCTTGTTCGATCTGTCGGAGCAACGGTTCGAAGTAGCCGGCTACGGTTCCGCGACAAGAAGCGTAGCGATCAATTTTAAATTTACTCGCAAAACGCGACTGCATCGTGACGCGACGGCCCCGTGAAACATTGATATTTTCGCTGGACGCAGGACTACCGTCGCATTGCCGCCTCAATTGTTAAGACAAAGGCGCGTCATGTTAAGATCAAGGCGTCAAAATGGCCGCGCTCGACCGGCACGAAGTCTTCGTCTGTCACCAGACTCCGACATTCTGCATCGACAACCACGGCTCGGCCGGCGCCAGGGCTTCGCCTTTCTGTAACAACTCGATCGAAATATTATCCGGCGTTCGGACGAAAGCCATGCGCCCGTCGCGCGGCGGTCGGTTGATAGTGACGCCAGCCTTCATGAGCCGGTCGCAAATGGCATAGATGTCGTCGACCCGATAGGCGAGATGGCCGAAGTTGCGACCGCCCGTGTATTCTTCCGGATCCCAGTTGTAGGTCAGTTCGACAAGCGGCGCATTTCGCCCCTTTGCCAGTTCCAGATCTTCTGGCGCGGCCAGAAACACGAGCGTGAACCGTCCTGCATCGCTGGACACGCGACGCACTTCCAACAGGCCGAGCTTGTTAATGAAAAAGTCGAGCGTGCGGTCCAGGTCGGCGACCCGGATCATTGTGTGCAGATACTGCAAGTTTCTTCTCCCCGCTAGAAACAGGCGCAGAATCAGCCAGACCGACCCGGATGTGAAGCAGAAACTTGCCGCCCGATATGCGATGGCCTAGACGAACCGCAACGCGGAACACAGTGCGCACCGAGAACGACAATATGTCCGACGTACATGCTCGCAAGGAAAATGCGGCGCTCGCCTCGATTTCGGCGAGCGCCGTGATTGCAATCGGCAAGCTTTTCGCCGGCCTGATGTCGGGTTCGCTCGCCCTGCTGTCCGAAGCGGGCCACGCTTTCGTCGATACGGGCGCCACGATCCTCACCTGGCTGGCGGTCCGCGAGTCAGGCAAACCCGCCGACGAGGAACATCACTACGGTCATGGCAAATACGAGTCGCTCGCGGCTCTCGCCGAGACGGGCCTTCTGTTCGCGTTGACCGCTTTCGTGACCATCGAGGCGATCCACCGCCTCGCGACCAAGGACAGCGCGGTCGAGCCCAAGGCGATCGCTTTTGTCGTTCTCGGCGCTTCGATCGTCATCGATCTCGTGCGGTGGCGGTCATTATCGCGGATCGCGCGCGAAACGAAGAGCGACGCTCTCGCCGCCGATGCGCTGCATTTTTCCAGCGACCTTCTTGCCTCCGCGCTGGTCCTCGCCGGTCTCGTCGCAACGATCTTCGGCTATCCGCAGGCCGACGCATTTGCGGCCTTCGGCGTCGCAGGCTTTGTCGCTTTTGCAGGATACCGGCTCGGCAGGCGCACGGTGGACTCGCTGCTCGACACGGCGCCGAAAGGCGCCGCCGTGCGGATCCGCGCTGCGGTCGAAAACGTCCCTGGCGTCGCCGGCATCGATTTTCTGCGCCTGCGGCCCGCCGGCGCCAAATTGCTTGGGGAAATCGGCATCGGCGTGGCGAGAACATTGCCGATGGAGCGGGTGGCGCGGATTTCGACAAACGTGATCGAAGCTATCAAACTGGCGGAGCCTGACGCCGAACTGACGCTGACATCGGCGCCCCTGGCACTCGATAATGAGACTGCGCTAGAAAAGATTCTGCTTGCGGCGGCTCGTCAACGCCGCGCAGTGCATCATGTGACCGTGCAGGAAATCGACGGACGGCGATCCGTGTCGCTTGATCTCGAACTTGATGGACGTATGGCGCATGGCGTGGCGCATGAAGCGGCGACGCGCCTGGAACTGGCCGTTCGCGAGGAACTGGGCGACGACACCGAAGTCGAGACGCACATAGAACCGCTCGAAACGCGCGAACTCGAAGGGCATGATGCGCCGGAAGCGATGGCAGAGGCGATTACCGTCGAACTCGCGGACGCCGCGGCCAGGGCGGGCACGATCAGCGATGTCCATAACGTGCGCGTTCGCGAGACGGTGGCGGGCATCGTCGTCAATTACCATTGCTGCGTCGACCCGGCGCTTTCCGTGACCGCCGTGCATGAAGCTGTCGATGAACTGGACCGCGGCATAAAATCCGCCCGCCCGGACATTTGTCGGGTCGTAGGCCACGCAGAACCGCTGGCGCGTCGCTGATCGCCTCGAGCATGTTCTGGCTCCGTTCACGAAAAATAGTGGAGTTGGGAAAAATCCCATTCATGTTTCGTTAATCGGTCTGGACAAATCCGCAATCACGGATTCTGATGGCCGTGATTCGGGCGCGATGCGGCACATAGCGTCTGGATCACAGAGGCGATTCGAGGGGGCCATTCATGGCGCGTGCAGGCGCAGCCAGCGTTCTTGCTTTGGCAAGAGCGGGCGATATCGGCTTGGCTAAATCGGGGCTTTCCCCTTCGGCCGACCTGTTCTTCAGGATTGAACCATGGCTCCGGCGCGGCGTTGTCGCGATGGCCGCGGTTTTCCTGGCGACGCTCGCTGTTGCGGCGGTCGTCACGTCGACGACAGCGCGCCGCGAGGCGCTTGTCGGCGCCAGTGGCGAACTCGCGCTCGTCGCCGGCGCGATCGAGAACAATCTGCGCGCCAACGCAACGTCTCTTTCCGAACGCGCCGACAGCATATCGCCCGGCGACATCGCGCCAATCAGAGCGCTATCGCGCGGGCGCCAGGTTTTCGTGACGGACCCGAAAGGCGCGGTGATCGCGGCTTATCCCAACCGTGGACACTTGCCGGCGACCCTCGCCGACGTTCTCGGACAGGAACAGGCAATCACATTCTTCGCCGAGAAGGCGGGCGTGATGCAAATCACGCTTGCAGACGGGGCCGAGGCGTTTGCGACAGTGCGCAACCTGTCGCCGCCGCTCGGACAACTCGCAGTCATTCATCCGATTGACTCCGCGCTCGCCGACGCCAATTCGTCGGCCTGGCGCGCCAATATGCTGGTGTCTTCGGCAGGATTACTGCTCGCTCTGGTCGTCGCCGCCTATTACTGGCAGGCGGGCCGCACACGCGAGGCGGACGAAGCCTCCGAACGACTGCGTCTGCGCATTGGAGCCGCGCTGGGCCGCGGACGCTGCGGGCTGTGGGACTGGGATCTGGCGCGGGGACGAATCTACTGGTCGGCGTCGATGTATGAACTCCTCGGCATGCCGTCGGAAGATCGCTATCTGTCGTTCGGCGAATTGCGCGAAATGGCCCATCCCGCCGACAGCGATCTCGCGGCGATGGCGGAATCGCTGGCCGCAAATGAAACTCGCACGCTCGACACCGAGTTTCGCATGCGCAACGCCAGAGGCGAATGGATCTGGATCAGAGCCCGGGCGGAACGAGTCGACAGCCTGCCGGGCGAGGGACCGCGCCTCATTGGCATAGCCATCGACATTACCGAGCAAAAGGCCCTTACCGAACATACCGAGCGCCACGACGCGCGCCTGCGTGACGCGATCGAATCGATCTCGGAAGCCTTCGTTCTATGGGACACGGAAAACCGGCTGGTCATGTGCAATTCGAAATTTCGCGCCTTGCACGGCCTGAGCAACGACACCGCATCGGTCGGCAGCCCCTATACTCACGTGATGGCCGCCGGATCGCCGCCGCTGATCCAAACGCAGATCGCGCTCGGCGAGCGCCCCGGCGCCAATTCCCGCACCTATGAGGCGCGACTCATCGACGGCCGATGGCTGCAGGTGAACGAGCGTCGCACCCGCGATGGCGGCTACGTGTCGATTGGCACAGACATCACACAACTCAAACGACACGAAGAGCAATTGCTGGATTCGGAACGAAAGCTGACCGCCACCGTGATTGATCTTCGCAAGTCGCGGCAGGCTCTTGAGCGGCAGGCGCGCGAACTCGCGGAGCTCGCGGAGAAATATCTGGAGGAAAAGGCGAACGCTGAAAGCGCCAATCACGCCAAATCCGAATTCCTGGCGAACATGAGCCATGAACTGCGCACGCCGCTCAACGCGATCATCGGATTCTCGGAGATGATGCAGGGGCAGGTGTTCGGCCCGCTCGGCTCCGAACGCTATGCTGACTATTGCGGACATATCAAGGACAGCGGCGACTATCTGCTGGGCGTCATTTCCGACGTTCTGGACATGTCGCGCCTTGACGCGGGACAGGTCGAAATCGACGTAAACGCCTTCGATCTCGGCCAGAGCGCGCTGAATTCTTTGCATCGCATCGAGCATACGGCCACCGAAAAGGGACTCTGTATCGACTTGAAGATCGTCGACGGCGCAATCTATTTCGGCGACCGCAGCGCGATCGAGAAATCGCTCGCCATCGTTCTGCACAACGCCGTGAAATTCACGGCCGCCGCCGGTTCGCTGTCCATTCGTGTGCGCAGGGCGAGCGCCGGCTATAATGTGTTCGTCGCTGACACAGGAGCGGGCATGTCGCGCGATTGCATCGCGCGGATCGGTCGGCCTTTTCAGCAATTCCATGCGCTGGTCGACAACGGCATGAAGGGATCGGGCCTGGGGCTTGCGATCGCACATTCCTTGATTTCGCTGCATGGCGGACGCCTGAAGGTGCGATCGAAAGCCGGTCGCGGCACCATCGTCCAATTCCATCTGCCATTCCGTAACGCGCCGATAGCCGAAGCCACGGCAGCCTGATCAACTCGCGAACAGACGGCCTGCTATCTGCGCGACGACCTGCGCCGTCTCGTCGATCTGCAAATCCAGGCGGCGATCGTCCGGCAGGCCGGCGCCCGACGCAATGCGCATGCGCACCGGCTTCGGCGCGACATCGGGCCTCAGTCCGGCAGGAAGAACAACGCGCTGCATCTGCACGACATCAGTATAGAAGCGATGAGCCTCGAGCAGTCGCTCCGCGTCGCCGGCGCCCAGAAGTTGCAGGTTTCGCGCCTGCTGGAGAACATCGGCGACGCTGGCGAGCAGAAGTTGAGGATAGGCGTGCGCGTGCGCAAGGATCAGGAATTGCGCCACGAATTCAATATCGATCAGGCCACCTCGCAGGATCTTGATGTCGGCGCGATCGGCGTCGCCCTTTTCCTGTGCGATCAGCGCGCGCATTTCCCTCGTGTCGCGCGCTACGACCGATTTCTCGCGTGGTCGGCTGAGGATCGTGCGAATTTCAGCCGAGACTTCGTCCATCAGGCTCCCATCGCCGCAGACCGAGCGGGCGCGCGTCAACGCCATGTGCTCCCAAGTCTCAGCTTCGCGGCTTTGATAGGCGCGAAAGCTCGACAACTGGACCGCCAGCGGACCTTTCTTTCCCGAGGGCCGCAAGCGCATGTCGACCTCATACAGGGAACCGCGCCGTGTCGACACCGTGAGCGCCGAGATCAGCCGTTGCGTCAAGCGTGTGTAATATTGAACGGCGTGCAGCGCGCGCTTGCCGTTCGATTCCGGACGGGTTGCATCAAAATCGTAGACGATGACAAGATCGAGGTCCGAGGTGGCCGTCATCTCGTGCGACCCCAGTCTACCCATGGCGACAACCGCCATCCGGCCGCCGGGCGCTACGCCGTGTTCTTCGGCGAACGACCTTTGCACATGAGACAATGTAAGGTCGAGCAGGCAATCGGCGAGGTCGGAAAATGCCGGACCGGCCTCGACCGGATCCATCGCGCCGGAGAGGATTCGAACGCCGATTGCGAACATGTCCTCCTGCGCGACACTACGCGTCGCGTCCAGAAATTCCTCATCAGTCCGCATGTCCCGCAGATGCTTCGTATGCGCCTCGAAAAACACACGGTCGAGCCTCACGCCGAGGTTGTGCGGATCAATGACGGCGTCGAGCACATGCGGCATTCGTGCGACAATGGCGGCGAGCCGGGGCGCTGCGCCGAGCACATCGCCGAACAGGTCGCGCAATTGCTTGTTCGCCCGCAGAATGGAAAAGAGTTCGATCGCCGCCGGAAGGTGCGCAAGCGTCTCATCGAACGCAGCCAGAGCTGCGTCCGGATCGCCTGACCCCGCCAGCGATTGCAGGAGATCCGGCACGAGTTCGGTCAAGACCTCCCGCGCGCGCGCCGTCTGCACAGCCGCACGTCGGCCGAAATGCCAGCCGCGCACTGTTTCTGCGGCGCGCGCGGCGTCCTTGAACCCCATCCGCTTGAGCGTTTCAAGTGTTTCCGGATCATCGACGACGCCCGTAAATACCAGATTTCCCTTTTCGATATCCAGAGCGGGCGCACGCTCGAAAAGGCGCGCGTAGTGGCGCTCGACCGCCCGGAAATGCTTTATCAGCCAACGTTCGAACTTTCCGAGCGTCGTATGCCCACAAAACCTGGCGAATCTTTTCAGCGATTCTTGATCCAAAGGAAGCCGTTGCGTCTGCTCGTCGGCGATCATCTGCAATCTGTGCTCGATCGTGCGCAACGCAATATAGGAGGCGGTCAATTCGTCGCGCGCGGCGGCCGAGACCCAGCCATCAGCCGCAAGAGCAGTCAGCATGCCGAGCGTGCGGCGGCCACGCAGGTCTGGTCGCCGCCCGCCGAAAATCAATTGCTGCGTCTGCACGAAGAATTCAATCTCACGAATTCCGCCACGCCCGAGCTTGACGTCATGGCCGGGTACGACCACTTCCGAGTGGCCGCGCACGGCGTGAATTTGCCGCTTCATCGCATGAATATCGGCGATCGCCGCATAATCGAAATATCGGCGCCAGACGAACGGAGTAAGTTCCTGAAGGAACCGTTGGCCGAGCTCGAGCTCGCCGGCCACCGCACGCGCCTTGATCATAGCGGCCCGCTCCCAATTCTGGCCAAGCGTTTCGTAATAGCCGAGCGCAGCAGGCAGGGAGACCGCGACCGAGGTTGAACCCGGATCGGGACGCAGGCGCAGGTCGACGCGCAGAACATAGCCGTCGCCTGTACGCTCCGAGAGAAGGCGCGCCAGCGATTTTGTGAGCCGCACGAAGAATTGCGCAGGCTCGACGCCTTCGAACCGAAGGGCAGCGTCCGGATCGTAAAAGACAACAAGATCGACGTCGCTGGAATAATTGAGTTCGCCGGCTCCATGCTTGCCGAGGGCCAGAACCACCATTCCACAAGAGTCCTGCGGACGTGCCGGATCCTTCGGTCTGAACCGCCCTTCCGCCATTGCGCCGCGCAACAGAAAATCGAGCGCAACAG
Organism: Pseudomonadota bacterium; assembly: GCA_021781815.1. Taxonomy (GTDB): domain Bacteria; phylum Pseudomonadota; class Alphaproteobacteria; order Rhizobiales; family Beijerinckiaceae; genus JAJXWB01. Next base: position 21,663 of record JAJXWB010000025.1, read on the forward strand.
AAACATAGGCGTCCGCCGCGGCGGTCAGCGCGGCTGTCACCTGCTCCAGCGACCATATGCCGCCGAGATCGGCGAGCGCGATGGCCAGCGCTGCACGCTGGCGGCCACGACGGAGCAATTGCATCAGCCGCGCTTCATCGTCAATGTCCGCGCAGTTCCGGACGAGGCTGGAGAGGGCGGCTAAAAAGTCCTGATCCGGATCGGTCTGCAGGAGCGAAGCGAGCCGTTGCATATCGACGACAGCCAGGCGCCAAAGGAAAGCCGAGTGGTCGGCCAGCGCGCGCAGAAGCGACGCCGCCGCCGGATCCCGCAGGATGATCGCTAGATCGGATTCGGCAGGCGCTGCGTCGACGAGATCTCGATATTTCGCGTCAGATGTCCTGCGATCGGCAATGAGCGGCGACGGCCTCAACCGCCGCCACAATTGGCGATCAGTTCGATTTGCTTGGCGCTGCACCGACAGGCTCCACTCGTTCAGGGGGCGCAATCTGCAACAGGGCGGGCGCCAGTGGAAGTTCGATGACAGCTCGCAATCCGGGCCCGTTGTCTTCGAGTTTCAGCGCCCCGCCGTGAAGGCGCGCTATAGCCGCCGCCAGCGATAGGCCGAGACCCGAGCCCGGCAACGTGCGCGAAGCCTCAAGGCGCACGAACCGTTCGAGGACGCGGTCACGATCGGCGGCGGGCACGCCGGAGCCCCGATCCTCGACGGAAAGACGCACGACTCCGCCCTCTTTACAGGCAGAGAGCCGCAACGTCGCCGTCGCGCCTTCAGCGGCCGGGACGCCATATTTCAACCCGTTATCAAGAAGGTTCGCCAACGCCTGCGCAATCAGTTCGCGATTGCCTCGCACGGGAAGACTATTGCTGATTTCGCTTGAAAATTCGACGCCACGCTCCTCCGCGGCGGCTTCGTAGAGTTCGGCGACATCGCTGGCGACAACGGCGGCGTCGAAAGTCTCCAGTTTCGGCGCGGATCCGGACTCTGCGCGAGCGATCATCAGAAGCGCATCGAAGATGCGGATGAGTTCGTCGGCCTCGTCGATGATCTTTTCGAGCGAAACCTGCAGTGTCGCCGGATCGTTCGTTTCACGCAGCGCGGCGTCCGCATGATTGCGCAGGCGCGTCAATGGCGTCCGCAGATCGTGCGCGATATTATCGGACACCTCCTTCATGCCCTTCAACAACGTCTCGATGCGAGCCAGCATCGCGTTGAGGTTTTCGGCGAGGCGGTCAAGCTCATCGCCGCTGCCGACCACCGGAAGCCGACCGGAGAGATCGCCGCCCATGATTGCGGCCGCCGAGGCTGAGATGGCGTCGACGCGCAGAAGCACGCGGCGCGCGACCAGCAGGCCGCCGACAGCGCCTATCAGGACGAGCCAGCCGAGCGACGCGCCAAGCGCATGCCGCAGAATTGCCCTGAGATGCTCCAGCTCCTCCACGTCATGGCCGACGAGCAGGCGATAATTTCCAGGCAGAACGAACACGCGCGCCAATGCGTGATGGCGCGCCTGCGTTTCGCCGGTCCGTTGATAAGTCGTTTCGATCAGCTTCTGCTGCTGGAAGGTCGCCGTCGGAAGCGCGGCGACATTGCCGACAATCGGATCGCCGGCGAAAGTGGTGAGAAGGTAGATATCGCCGCCGGGTTGCTTTATGCGACGCTCGATCGATTGCACGACCTGCTGCACCCCTCCCTGCGCGTACTGGTCTGCGAGGCCGCGAATATCGGCGTCGATCGTCTCCGCGGTCTGGTCTTCCAGAACGACGCGCACATTGCGGCCGACGTTGAAGACGACGATGCTCGCCGCCATGGCGAAAACGACCGAATAGATAACCGCCAGCTTGAATGCGGTCGTGCGGAAGAGCTTACCGAGCGCCGTCACGGATCATGTATCCGGCCCCGCGGATGGTGTGCAGCAGTTGCGTTGCGTGGCCCTTGTCAATCTTGCCGCGAAGCCGGGAAATATGCACGTCGATGACGTTGGTCTGAGGGTCGAAATGATAGTCCCAGACGTTTTCCAGCAGCATCGTACGGGTCACGACCTGGCCCGCGTGGCTCATCAGATATTCAAGCAGCCGGAATTCGCGCGGCTGAAGCGCAATTTCCTTGCCCGAGCGCGTAAGCTTGTGGGAGAGCCGATCGAGTTCGAGGTCGGCGACACGGTACACCGTGTCCTGGGCGCCGGCGAGACCCTTGCGCCGCGCCAGCACCTCGACGCGAGCGAGCAGTTCGGAAAAGGCGTAGGGCTTCGGAAGATAGTCGTCGCCGCCGGCGCGCAGCCCCTTCACGCGGTCGTCAACCTGGCCGAGAGCCGACAGGATCAACGCCGGCGTCTCGATCTTCTGAGCGCGCAGGCTCGATATCAGCGAAAGACCATCGAGCTTCGGCAGCATTCGATCGACGATCAGCACGTCGTAATCGCCTTCGCACGCGCGAGCATAACCATCAAGGCCGTCGGCGGAGTGGTCGGCGACGTGCCCCTGCTCGCGAAACGCCTTCACGAGATAGGCGGCGCCCTCCGAATCGTCTTCAATGACGAGAAGTCTCATATCCGACATATAACGTTTCCCGAATGAAAACGGCAGGCCAAAGGGGCTTGGCCTGCCGTTCGTCCAGCGGCGCAGGTCAGGGCGGAGCCGCGCCGCGGATCCGTTTACGAGGCCGCGCGGATCGCGATGGCGACAAAATGCGTATTGTCGCCGGATTTGACACGCAGCAGCAGCGCCTTCTGGCCGCCCTTGCGCGCCTCGCTCAAGGCCGCAGAAACGTCGGAGGGCGCAGCGACGGGCTTTCCAGCCGCCTCCAGAATGACGTCGCCGGCGCGCAGCCCCTTCTGAGCCGCAATGCCATCCGGGTCGACTTCGGCGACGACCACGCCGACCTTGCCCGCGCCCGGCACTGCCGAAGCTGGCGCCAGTTCGACGCCAAGGCCTGACAGCGAGCCGCCGGCATCCGATGGCGTATCGGCACGCGCTTCCTTTTCACCCGGCAATTGGCCGAGCTTGACCTCCGCTGTCTTTTCGGACCCGCTACGCAGATAGGACAGCTTGACCTCCGCGCCCGGTCCGATTGACGCGATCTTGCGCGCCAGTTCGCGCGGACCATCCACAGCCTGGCCATTTACCCCGACGATCACGTCGCCGGACTTGATTCCTGCCTCTGCGGCGGGCCCCGACTTCGCCTCGGCGACAAGCGCGCCCTTGGTGCTCTTCAAACCTAGACTGTCGGCGATGTCCTGCGTCACCGGCTGAATCTGCACGCCTATGTATCCACGAGTGACCACGCCCTTGTCCTTGAGTGCGGCAATGACGGGCCGGGCGACATCGGCGGGGATTGCGAATCCGATGCCGACAGACCCCCCCGAGGGGGAGAAGATCGCGGTGTTGATGCCAACCACCTGGCCATTGGCGTCGAAGGTGGGGCCCCCGGAATTGCCGCGGTTGACCGGCGCGTCGATCTGCAGGAAATCGTCATAGGGACCAGAGCCGATGTCGCGACCGCGCGCGGAAACGATGCCCGCAGTCACGGTGCCGCCCAGACCGAAGGGATTTCCGACCGCAACCACCCAATCGCCGACACGCGGCGTCTTGTCGCCGAACTGGACGAAGGGATAGGTCCCCGGCTCCTTGATTTTGAGCAGCGCGAGGTCGGACTTCTTGTCCGTACCTACGACCTTGGCGCTGACCGTCTTGCCGGCGTCAAGCACGAGTTCGACGTCGGTCGCATGCTCGACGACATGATTGTTGGTCACGACGTAGCCGTCCGAGGAGATGATGAAACCGGAGCCAAGCGCCATGCCTTTCTGCGGCTTCTGGCGGAAGCGGCCGCCGTCTTCGCCAAACTGGCGGAAGAAGCGTTCGAGCGGGTCTCCCTGGCCGAAATGCGGCACTTGCTGCATCTGTTCCTGTTCATCGCCGGCAACCGCGGTTTCCAGCGTCTTGACTCGCACAGAAACCACCGCTCCCTTCACCCGATCGACGAGATCGGCGAAGGAAGCCGGACCGGCTGGCGCGATCGATTGATTGAGCGCTGCTTGTGCATGAAGCGGCGCGGACAGGAACGAGGCGTCAACCGCTGCGCCGCCGAGCGCGACCGTAGCGACCGCGCCCAGTAGTAGCACGCGAGCGCGCACGCGACGCGGCGGGGCGAAAAATCCTCTGCTATCGTCTTGAGCTTGCGAGGTCATGCAACCAATCTCCATTTGCCGAGGGCGGCTCCGCCGCTCTTGCAAATGAAGATAGGGACGCCCGGCTAACGCCGCCGTGAAGGCGGGATTAAGCTTTGGTAAGCCTCTCCAGATCAGCGATTTCGCTCGCGCTCAGCGCCGGCGTCGGGTCTGGCCTGCGCGTGCGGATTCGGCTTATTGCAAAACCCACCCCTGCGAGCAGTACGGTCGCCGGCGTCAGCCACAGCAGAAACGTGTCCATCTGGAACGGCGGGTTCAGCAGAACGAAATCGCCATAGCGCGCGACGAGATAGTCCCGCACCTGGGCGTCCGTGTCCCCCTTCTGGACGCGATCTCGCACGAGAAGGCGCAAATCCTTGGCGAGCGGCGCATCGGAATCGTCGATGTTCTCGTTCTGGCAGACCATGCAGCGAATGCCCGTCGAGATTTCGCGGGCGCGCTGCTCCAGCTTCCTGTCGTGGAGAACCTCATCGGGCTGAACGGCCTGCGCGCCAAATGACGCGGCGATGGCGAACGCCGAAGCCAGAAGTATTGCGCGAACCGTCACTTCGCGCCTCCATTGCTTTCCACCCAGGTTCCCTGCTTCTTCAGAGCGTCCGCTACCTCGCGAGGCATGTAACGCTCATCATGCTTGGCCAGAACGTTGTCCGCCTTGACTACGCCGTTGGCGTCGATGACGCCTTCCGCGACGACCCCCTGCCCTTCGCGAAACAGGTCGGGCAGGATGCCGTCATAGACCACCGGCGCATCCTTGGCGCCCCGATCGGTGACGTCGAACGATATCTGGCGGCCGGCGCCGCGGACGACCGTGCCCTCCTTCACCAACCCGCCGATACGCACGCGCGTGCCGGCGGTCAGGCGCTTGGCTGCGAGTTCGGTCGGCGAATAGAAAAAAACGATATTGTCGCGCATGGCGAACAGCACGAGCCCGAGCGCGCAGCCGAGCGCGGCGAGCGCTCCGGCGATGAAGACGAGTCGACGCTGCTTGCGCGTCATGTTTGAGGCTCCTTACGCGCCGGCCCGAGGCATGTGGCCAAAATTCCTCCCGGTTTAGCCCCACGCCAACCGAAATGGAAAGGACGAATCGTCTCAGGGCGCGAGCCCGGCCGCGTGGCGACCGACCGCGCCTGGATCAACTTACCGGCCGCCACCCGCCGTCCGGGCCGCGGCACGCGACGCCCTGCGCGGCCTGTGGACGGCCATCGATATAGATGCGATGCGTATAATTGCGGCAAGTTCCGCGGGAATCGGCAAATTCTGGGCCCGGATCGACATAGCCATAAGCGTGCGGCCCGCGCCAGGGACGCCGGGATCCGGAATCCCATGCCGCCATCTGCGCATCATAAGCCGCCTGACGGTCCTGCTCATCGAGGTCGCGGCCAATGGAGTTGCCGACCACGCCGCCGAGCGCAGCGCCGGCGAGGGCGCCGACCACCGTGCCGCTCGAGCCGCCCGCCGCGCCGCCGATCAGCCCGCCAGTGAGCGCGCCGGCGCCGGCGCCGAGAACAGTTCCGCCCGCCTCGTGCGGGCCGGCGGATGCGCAACCGCTGACCGAAAGCGCGACGATTCCTAAAAGAGCGAGTTTGGAAATCTTCACGATACGCCTCTCCCCGCGCGCGCCCAGTCCAGTTGCAGATTTCCAATGGCTGCGCAATCTGGCGAAAATCTGTCAGACGCCGGGCAACCGCAGCAGCGCGCGCAAGCCGCCGAGCGGACTCGCGTCCAGCGTTAGCGCGCCGCCATAGGCCGCCGCGAGGTCTGTGACGATTGAAAGTCCGAGCCCCGAACCAGGCTTTGTTTCGTCCAGTCGACGGCCGCGCCGGACGGCTTCTTCACGCTGATCGGGCGACAGGCCGGGGCCATCATCGTCGATGACGATATCGAGCGTCGAACGGCCGGCGCCCCCACGCTTCAGCGTAACGGAGACCTCGACCGTGCGCGCCGCCCATTTGCAGGCATTGTCCAGGAGATTGCCAACCAGTTCCTCGAAATCCTGCTTCTCGCCGAGAAAACGCGCGCCCGCCGCCGGCGGATCGACGCAGACCACGTCGCGGTCGCCGTGGATCTTGCGAAACGTCCGCAGAAGCGCATCCAGGGCTGGCGCGACCTCGGTCGATGCCCCTATTGCGCCGGCGCGCGCCGCAGCGCGAGCGCGGTCAAGATACCAGGCGACCTGATCGCGCATGATAGCGGCCTGCTCACGCACCTTGTCCGCGAGAACGCCGTCGTTTTCGCCGGCTTCATTGAGCAGGACGCTCAGCGGCGTCTTCAACGCATGGGCGAGATTGCCGACCTGAGTGCGCGCGTGCTCCACAACGTCGCGATTGGCCGCAATGAGCAGATTGAGTTCATCGGCGACCGGCGCGATTTCAGTCGGATAGACGCCCTCGATCCTCTCTCCCGCGCCAAGCCTGACGGCGGTGATAGCACCTTCGAGGTCTCGCAACGGGCGCAGGCCATAAGACACCTGAAAGGCCGTCATGCCGAGCAAGCCGGCGGCCAGCAGGATGAACGTGACGGCGAGCGCAAGTTCGAACCTCGCTATCTGCGCATCCATACCTTCGGTGGTCGCAGCAACCTGCACGAGATAGAGCCCGTTGTCGCCGACCGATATCTCGCGCTCGACTATCCGCAGCCTGCGTCCGTCGCTGCCGATGGCGAAGCCGGACCGCGCTCCGCCAATGCCGGCAGGAACGCCCTGGTCGGCCAATCGCGGCAATCGCGCGGCGAACAGCGAACGCGACGCGCGGGTGGCGGGCTTCTCGGTATCGAGGCGCGTGATCTGCCAGTACCAGCCGGAAAGGACCAGCTCGAACTGGGGATCTCCAAGCTCGCCGAAATCGGATGTCTGGTCCTCGCCGGAGATCGCGACATCGGCGACCAGCGCACGCAGATAGACGCCCAGCCGCTCGTCAAACGCCGCCTCCGCTGTCGTACGATAATAGGCGGACAGCAGGGCGCCCGCCACGCCAAGGATAACAACGATCCAGATCGCTGCGGACAGGAAGAGGCGCCGCGCGATCGAATGTTCTGCGAGCAGCGGCGAAACCATTTCTCAGACGCGCGAGGCTTTTTCAGGCCGTGCGCCGGCTTCGTCGGGCGGCGCGATCAGGTAGCCGAGGCCACGGACAGTCTGGATGATGTCGACGCCGAGCTTTTTCCGCAGGCGGCCGACGAACACCTCGACCGTGTTCGAATCCCGGTCGAAATCCTGATCGTAAAGATGCTCCACGATCTCCGTGCGCGACACGACCCGACCACTGTGATGCATGAGATAGGCGAGCAATCTGTACTCGTGCGATGTCAGCCTGATCGCGACGCCCTCGACATGCACCCGGCCGGATTTCGTGTCGAGACGCACAGGTCCACAGACGATCTCCGCGCTCGCATGGCCGGTCGCGCGGCGCGTCAGCGCCCGCAGGCGCGCCAGCAACTCCTCCATATGGAAGGGTTTGGTCACATAATCGTCGGCGCCGGCATCGAACCCCTTGACCTTCTCGCTCCAGGAATCTCGCGCCGTCAGGATGAGGACGGGCATTGTCCTGCCGCCCTTGCGCCAGGCCTCAAGCACGGCGACCCCATCCATTTTCGGCAGGCCGATATCGAGCACGACCACGTCATAGGGCTCGGTCTCGCCGAGAAAATGTCCCTCCTCGCCATCGAAGGCTCGATCGACGGCGTAGCCAGCCTGGCCCAGCGCCTGGACGATCTGGCGGTTCAGATCCTTGTCATCTTCGACCACGAGCAGGCGCACGAGCCCTCCTTGCGCTCAGGGGCGTCCGACCCCGACCGGCTTGCCGGTCACGGCGTCGAGACTTGTATGTATCAGCCGCCCGTCGCGGCGCAAAAGGTCGATTTCGTAAACGAGCGCGGAGGCGACGCTGCACAGCCTGACAGCAATTGCTTCGGCATGGTGCTCTCCGGCCTGCGCGCGCATCAACGGAAACGGCTCGGCCAGCTTGTCGGCGGCGATTTTTTCACGGGTCTCGGCGGCTGAATAGCAGGTGCGCGGCGCAGATTGGGCGGCGACAGCCGCCGACGTGACGACGAGCGCAAAAAATACCGCCACGGGCGGAAGCTTGGGGGTGGCCAACCGCATGCCAAAGGGTGCGGCGCTGTGGATGAACCGTTCCTGAACGGCCGCTTCAATCCCGACAATGCCAAGCAGAAAGCTCCGGATCATCGCACCGCAACCCGCATCGCCGACGGAACGCCGCCGAGCGCTGTGCAGATCGCGGCGGACACGGCGTAGACCTTGCCCGTCGTGCCGATCGCCGCGTCGCCGGCGTTAACGATTTCGGCGATGTTCTGACTGAGCGCCGCGCCGGTGACGACGAGGCCGCAATCGAACGCTGTTGCGAGAGTCCTGAGATTGTTCGCCGCCTGCGTCGTTTTCGGCGAGGCGAGATAGTCGGTCGCATTCTGGACCTGTGTGCAGCCGGCGAGCCCGAACAGGGCGGCGGCGAGCGCGATGCGTCTCATGTCGTGGTTCCTTTGGTCGTGATGCGCCGGCGCGCGCAAAAAGCGCGACGGCGGATCGGTTCGAACTGAGAGGGAGTGCGGCGGCAGCCGTTCAAACGCCGGTCATGTTGTCTGCGCCGGCCGCCTTTTCCATCGCCGGACTTTCGACCGGCGCGGGATGCTCGACGGCGAAGATCGCGAGCGGAATGAGTTTCGCCACCAGGCCGGCATAGGGGACGCCGGCGTCGGCGAGGATCGCCGCGATATCCTCCAGCGTGACTTCGGCCGCCGCGCCCCAATCGTGCGTATGCAGCGCGTGATAGACACGCTGCGCGTCGCGCTGGAGCAGACCGACGCCGGTCTTGAGGGCGGCGATCGGGACGGGACCAATCTTGTCTGGAAGGCCGGGGATGTTCACTGGCCGCCTGCGCCGGACTTTCCCACGGGCGTCGTCGTGATCGCGCGCATGGCGATGGCGATCAGGCCGGACACAACGAATGCGCCGGTCGGGCCGATCAGGTTGGTCCAGTCGACAGCGCCCAGATATTGCAGGGCGGCCGGCACAATCGCCAGCGCGAGGCCAACGAGAATGGTGCGATAGCCTTTCATGGTTTCCATCCTTTCGTTGAGAAGCAGATTGACGGCGCGCGGTCTGGATGATCGAGCGCGTGCGCCATGTCGACCTGCGTCGTCTCCGGCGATTTCTGGCGACCGAACGACGCGCCGGCGTCGATCAATCCGACGGCGCCCGTGATCGGGCGGCCGGTCAGGAACCAGGCTCGGTCGCGCTGGCGGCGCTGAGTGAGGCCAGCGACCACACGGCCGCCAGCCTTGTTCCAGTCCAGGAACTTCCGCGCTGCGCCGGCCTTGTCGCCCGCGCGAACCGCGCGCAAAAGCGATGAGGATTTCAGATTGCCGAGTCCGATGTTGAAGGCGAGATCGACCAGCGCGTCGAACTCGCATTGCGTCACGCCGCCTTTGGCCCCAGCGATCAGCGCCGCGACGCCGCGCTCGAACTCCGCGAGGTCGCGCGAGAGGATATCGTCGGCTTCGGCCTGCGTGATCTTCATGCCGGGCGTCACCTGCGGCGGCCCCGCGCGCGAGGTGTGGCCATACCCGATGGTCAGCACGCCGACGCAATCGCGATAGGCGACGAGGCGGCGGCCTTCGCACGGTTCGACGATCAGCCGACGGCAAGCCGCCGACATGGAGGTGGGGATGGGCATGTCGATCTCTCGGGGAATGGCGTTGGAGGCGGCGCGCGAGCGCGACGTCGCCAAAGAAAAAGCCGCCCGAACGGGCGGCTCGATTGTCGGCTGGAACTAGGCGGCGGCTGTCAAGAAGCGACTTTGCCGATGAACAACCCTCTCGGCGTCGGAAAGTCGAACCCGACTATTGCGCCCTCATTCAGGAGCGTCCTGACGCCCTCCGCGACGACGCCGTGATGAGCTGACACATCGTGGAACAAGACGATCGCACCCTCGCTCAACCATGGTCGAAATCTCCGGAATTCTTCGATGCGAAGAGACAGATCGGAGTCGAATAGCGCCAAATCGTAATGCTTATCGGGAGCAAAATCGACGCTCGAACACAGTTGCGCGTTCACCACGTCCTCAAATCCGTAGCTCGAAATGCTCTGAAGCGCAGCATCGTACGCCTCCGCGTTCACCTCCAGCGTCGTGACGCGGCCGAACCCGTTCTCTGACAAACCGCGCGCGATGGCGCAGGTTGATAGTCCGAGCCAAGTGCCCGTCTCCAACACCTCGGCTGGCTTGATCAGGCGGGTAAGAACATAAAGGAAGTCCAGCACCTCGGTTTCTGCGGTGAATCCGTCGAACATCGACCAAAGACGCGCGGCCTTGCCATTAACGTCTTGCGGGGTTTTCTCCGGAAGAACAGCCCTGTCAGACAGCGCAACGCAATGACGCGCTACCACAGGAAGCGATTTTTGCTTCTCTATTCGCTGCTTCCAGCCCTCGACACCCACCCACGGCTTACTCGAATAATTCTCTTTGTAATATGCCTCATTTCTCTCAAACTCGCCTATCTCGTGGCCGACATTACGCACGTAGTAGCGATCGGACCAAGCAACCAAATAGCCCGCTGATTTCACATCCGCCGACAATCGACCATCCGCGGGGAATAAAAACGTGCCATGAGCAATATTATGAACGCGCAGAGCCTTGTCCCGAAACAGCTCGGCTCGCAATACGGAGGATGTACCAACATTGCCGTGAGCCTCGTATAGAATCTTACCCTTTGAAAAGCATAAATGCGCGGGCTTCGGCTCCCACGCTTCATCATCTGTGGGTGTGTCGCCAAAAAGAGAAAGCTGACCAAGTTTGGAAAAGGCATTGAACGATGCCGCCACGTGCTCGAACCAACCCGGCAGGAACATTTGATCATTTTCGCTCAGATGAATGAGATCGCCGGAGACGAGCGGGATTGCAAGGTTATAAGCCTCACCGCCCAAATTCTCGTCGAGGTAAATCACCTTCACCGGCCATTCGTTTTCGATTCTCTTCAGATAGGCTACCGATCCATCGGAGCTGGCGTTGTCTACGACAACCAATTCACGATCCGGCCCAACAGTCGCAAAATAGCTCTCGATCGTTTGCTTAAGCAGCCGATCGCGATTCCAGTTCAGAATGATCGTCGAAATCATTGGCAGTCTCATTTGACCTAGTACGCCATATCGCACGGACATCGAATTCTTGGAAGATCCCCCTACACATACACCCCCATCATCCCGACGAGATCGATTCCGATCGTTCCCGGCGCGGCTGTGGTCTCCCGCAGGAACAGCAGGTTCGAGTTCGAGATCGGCGACGGCGTGTTGGAGGGAACGATCGATATCGCTCCGTATGATGTGCCGTCGCCAGGCGCGTAGACGCCGGGCGCGTAGGTTCCGGCGGCCCCGCTCGGCGAAATGTCGAGGGTGGCCTTCGCGCCCATGCCGAAGGCGAGCGTCTTCACCAGAACCGCCTTCTGCTGGAAGACCGCGCCCATCATCGCCTGTAGCGTCGGGCTGATGTCAATGGCGATGGCGCGGGTCGGCGTGACGGATGTCGGGTCGCCGATCTGGACGAGCGCGCCCGGCGCCCAGCTCGCAATGTCGGCGGCGTTCGTAACCTGAAGATGACTCGTGTCGGCCGACGCTTTCACCCAGGCTGCCGCATTGGGCGTCTGGCTGACGTTCCAGATGCGAACGTAGCAATTGCCGAGCATGTAGACGTTCTGGAAAAACAGGTCGGCGTCGGCGGTCGTCAGGGCGATCGTGTCGCCCGTCACGCTTGCGATTGTCGCCGTGCGCGGATTCTGGTCGTGCTGGCGATCGACACGGTAGATCGCACCGGTCGGCGAGGGCGGCACGAAATCGGCGATGTCGGCGCCCGACAAGGCGTGAGTTCTCCCCGACGGCGCGCTGAATTTGCCGGTGGCGTTATCGACGTTCAGCGCCTCCCTCCAGGTCGCGCCGTCGGGCGAAACCTTGATGTGGAAATGATCGTCGCCGGTCAGTCCGGTTTCCGCGCGACCGGACCAATTCGTCTGGTAGAGCTGCGAAACCGTATTGCCGACTGCGCTCTTGTCGAGCGTGACGCGCAAATCGCCGGTGCCGCCCTCGGCGGGCGATTTCGCGGCGAACAGCGCCGAGTTCAGTTTGGCCGACAGCGGATTGTTCGCATCGGCCGTAGCGCCGATCCCGAGCAATGACAGGTTCTGCAGTGATCTGAGCGCAAGCCCGAGATCGGTCCAGTTCGTTCCATCGAACAGAAGCAGGGTGTTTTCAGTTTCCACGAAGGTCCGCCAACCAGTGCGCGGCGATAGGAAAGCCCAGCCGCCATTGTCGAACGCGGCGACCGCATTGGTCTTGCCGGCGAAGGCGCCGCCCGCGCCGGCGCCGATCAAATAGCGGTCTCCTTCGGCCACCGCCACCGGCGGCGCCGTGACATTGCGCGCCTTAACGGACAGGTGCACGAGCGCGTCGAGATCGACCAGAGCCTCGTTATGCGTGACGTGCTTCTGCGATTGCGCGGCGTCGATGAACGGCAGCGCGAGTCGGTTGGTGACGGACATGAGACCTCACTGAATGACGACGTGAACGGATAGCGGAAAGCCCGGACCGACGGCGGCGCTGATCTGCCGGATCGTAAGATCGAGCGCATCGGGCTGCATCGAAAAGTCCGCGGCCATATCGGTCGCTGCATAGAGCGCGGATTGCGACGTCGCTTGCAGCGTCCGCGGACCACCAGACGGCCGTGCGATTGCGATCTGGTAGGCTTCGCCATCCTCGCCGAGCGGAATGTCGATCGGCTCCCACGCATCGGAGTCGATGCGCCCGCGCCGGATGAACGAGATCGTCACGCCGGCTGCACCGAGAACGGCTTTCGCCTGCACGGGGGCATAAGGCGTCAAAGCCTTCGGCGTGACGGTCGTCGCGATCGAGGCATAGGTCGACCCGCCGACGGCGCTGTTTGCAGCGCCCACTGCGAGATTGCTGATCAGGCCGAGCGACGAGACCCCGGACGCGAGCGGAACGACCGTCCGGTCGAGCAGAACCACGGTCGCTCCAGCCGGGACGCTGCGGCTGGCCAGCGCCTCCTCGCCGCCGAGTCCGCGCACCAGGCGCGACAGTCTGTATGTGTTGTCGGCGATAAGTTCGGCGTCCGAAAAGGCGAAAATTTCCCACGCGCCGTCCGCGCCCTGAATCGCCATGGTCGAACGGCCCTGCAACGCCAGCGCATCGCCGACGGCGGCAAGTTGCCCGGAATGGAGTTTCACCGTCACCGAGGCCCCGCGATCGAAGCACGCGACCGGGCCCGGCCCGAGCGTGTCGAGCGTTTCGCCAATCGTCGCACAGGCCAGCAGCGTGACGAGCGGCTCGAAGCTGCCGCCGATGACCCGGTAGACAGCGAGCGGGCCGGGCCAGGGATCGGCGCAGGCTGCGATATATTGCGTCGCGATCGGCTGCCCGCGCGCGATCGCCAGATCGAGCACGACCACATAGGGCGGGCCCGGCGCGCGCGTCGCCGCAACGATGCGACGGCCATGGACAGGCGGCGCGCGGTCGTAAACGGAAGCGTCGATCGCACGCGCCGAGACGATGCGCGTTGGACCATCGGCGATGCGCGTGACGAGAAAATTGCGCGCGCCGGCGCCCGTGTCGAGCGCGACGACGTCGCCCGCCTCGAGCGTAATCAGACCTGGCCGCACCTCGAATTCGGCGGTCTCGCGACCGCACCACAGATCTTCGAGCCATATGTCGGCCTGCGCCTGGGCGAGGGCGCGATTGGTCATGATGGCGGATTCGGTTTCCGCGCGCCGCTGCGACCATCCTTCGATGCGCCGCGACAGGACAGTCGCGGTCGCATAATCGTTGTCGGCATCTCCAAACGTCAGGGCCAATTCGTGCGGCAACTCGCTTTCCTGCGCGCGTGCAATTCGCGCAAGCGAGCCGTCGCGCGCGGGCGTGAGGTCATCGAGACCGATCGTCATTGTCGGCGAACGCGAGCGCCGCGCAAATCGGATAGCGCCGCTGGAGACAATCGGATCGAACGCGAAGGCGTCCGCCAGCGGTTCGATTGCGGCGCGCGCGGACATGGCGCGATCGAGCACGTAGCCGTCGAGAAAGCCGAGCACGTCCGGTCGCGGCGCCGCCACTCCCGAAGGAACTGAAGGCGCCGCGAGGGCTGCGACCAGCCGGTCAAGCGGCATTCCTTCGAGGCGCCCGTTGAGCCAATGCCCCGTGGTCCAGTTGGGCGCGTCGCTCCATAAAACGCCTTGATCGGGGAAAGCCGGAAACGGACGCGCATCCCACGCCCATATGTGCATGCGCGCAGGATCGACCATGCGACCGCCATAGATCGGCGACACAGGATTCCATGACTCGTCGAAGCCTGGCTGTGAGGAATCAAATCGCGAGATCGTCGCCTCGATGACGCGCGCTTGCATGAGATCGTCGCGGAATCCGCGCGAAAAATATGGCAATCCGCCATCGCTTGATTTCGAATCCGGGAACACGTTCGGCGCGTTGGCGCCGCGATCGACAGCCGGACTTCCCGTCTCCATCAGCCAGATCGGCTTGCTTTGCGCGACCCATCCGGTGGGCGACGAAAGCTCGGCTCCGTTCGTCCGCTCAAAGTGAGGGCGCAACCACCAGTTCACGATGTCCTTCTGGCGGAACACCCACGGCTTGCCGCATGCGCCGTCGGTGATCGGCGTGCGAATCTGCGCAGCGCGCGCAGCTGCGTCGACGTAGTACCAGTCGTAGGCTTCGCCGGCGCCAATGCGGCGCGTGAGATAAGCCAGATCATGGACGGTATCGGCTTCGGCCATGTCGAGATGCACGCCGTCGCGCCAGTCCGACAGCGGCCACCACGCGTCGATGCCGACGAAATCGACTGCCGGCGAGGACCAAACGACATCAAGCGGGAAGCGGACTTCCGCGCCGCCGTCGAGAACATGTGCGCCATATTCCGTCCAGTCCGCAGAATACGAAATTTTCGTAGACTCTCCCAGCTTGCCCTTCACGTCGGCCGCAAGTTGCGACAGCGCTTGCGCCGCCGGATACAGGCCCGGCGCCGAGCGCACGCGCGTCAGCGACGTCAACTCCGAACCGACAAGGAAGGCGTCGACGCCGCCCGCCGATACGCAAAGGTCAGCGCAATGCAGGATGAAGCGACGATAGGACCATTCGTCGGCGCCTGGCGTTTGCGCACCGAAGAATTGGGCGATCTGCGTCGCCGCCGCCGCGGTCGCGTCCACGCTGTTCAACTGTCCGGGCGCGGGATCACAGGCGATATGCTCGCGCCACGGAAACGCGGGCTGGCGCGGCTGGCCAGTCCATGGATCCGGCAGCGTATTGCTGTCCGATATGTCCATCATCAAAAACGGATAGAAGACGACCGACAGCCCGCGCGCCTTCAAATCCCGGATCGCCGCGACGACGCTGTCGTCCGACGGCGTGCCGCCGTAGGCCGATGCGCCGCCGACCTGGCTGACGAGGCGCGCGCCGGCGCGCGCGAGGCCGGCGACGGACCAGTCCGTCACGATCATTGGATAGAATGGCCAGGTCAGGGTCTTGAACGTATTGTCTACGCGCGGCGCGATGGTGCATTCGCCGGCGCGCAGATCGTCGCCGAACCAGGCGACGACGAGCCCGACGCTTCCGAGATTTGGACAGAGCGCCTGGACCGCGTCGATCGACCCCTGCCAGTCGCTCCCGGCCCACGACTGGGCGCGATTTTCGTAGAGCGTCGTTCCCCAGCCGGGGTGGCTCGCATGCGCGGTCGGCTGATAACCGAATTCGGTCGCGCCCGGAATCACATCGATCGCGCGGATCATCTTTGCAAGCCCATCGATCGGGCGCACGACCTCGAAGGAGAGTTGCGGCACGCGATTGCCGAAAGCGGCGAGCGGAAAACGCTCGAACACGACATAAGCGAGGCCGCGATAGGCCGGCACGGTTCCGGCCTGTTCGATCGCCGCGATCAGCGGGTCGGCTTCCTGCACCTCATCGCCGCGATGGACGCGCATGGTCACTGTGGTGAGATCGAGTTCCTGACCATCCGCCCAGACCCGCCGGACGAAGGCGATCGGCCCTTCGCACAGACCGATCGCGAAATTGGCATAATAGGAATACGCCACATCGATCGTGGCAGGCTGCGCCGCGCCGCTTGCCTTGCCGCCATATCCCGGGATGAACGCGACATTGGTCTGCTCATAAAATCGCGAGGCCCAGATCATCTGCCCGCCCAGCCGCGCACGCCCATAGAGGCGCGGCACAGGCGCGCCTTCCATGGACGTGACGCCGGCGATCCTGGCCAGGCGCGGACCGACATGCAGGCGCGTCTGCGCGGGAGCGCCAGGCTGCAACAGGGCGCCTCCGAGCGCGCCTGCGGCCTGACCGACAACCGCGCCGATCGGGCCGGCGACGAAATCGCCAACGGCCGACCCAACAGCGGAAAGGAGAAGCGTGGCCATGCGGAGTCCTCCGGGCTAAGCGACGCCGGGAAACGAAAATGCGCGCGCGATCCGGCGACGCCAGACACCGATCGCCACTTCCGCGACGCGCGCGCCGTCGTGCGCATGAACCATGTGCGCGCCGTCGGTCGCGACGCCGACATGCTTGGCGACAGCGTTCTCCCGAAAGCGGAACACCAGCAGGTCGCCGGCCCGAATGGCGTTCACGTCGGCCGCGCGGAAATGCCGTTCGCTCAGAGCAATCAGCGTTTCGAGACCGCCGGCTTCGGCCCAGTCCGGGGAATAGGGTTGCATCGGCTCCGGTTCCGGGCCGATCAGTTCGCGCCATAGGCCGCGCACGAGGCCTATGCAGTCGCAACCTACCCCGCGCAACGACGCCTGGTGCTGATAGGGCGTGCCGATCCAGCCGCGTGCAGACCGCACGATGTCGTCTCGCGTCAAGGATCTCACCGGAACAGACTCCCGCCGTCCATCGGGGCCAGCGCGCCGTTGGGGCAGGAAACAACCACGTCGTTGCCAGGCATATGCGGGAAGCCTCTGAAATTGACGATGTTGTCGAACTTCACTCGGCACGTCTCGGGGCTCCTGTCGCAACCGGCGCGCAGAGTCACGCGCATTCCCGGAGCGAGGGCGACGGACGGCGCGCTCCACAGCACGATGCGATCGCCGTCCGCCGCCCGTTCGTGCAGCTTGATCGCCAACATTGCGCCGCCGGCGTCCGCCAATGAGCCATTCGTAAAGAAATCGGGTGAGAAAACGGCGTCAGGCGTAACGATCAAGGAGCCCGGGCGTTCGACACGAGCCACCGCGGCGCCCGTCGACCAGAGCGGACCATCGAGTGCAATCTTGCACGCGTCGTCGCCGGGATTGGCGGAACATCCGCGCTGGAACTGGCGCCCCTGGTCCTCGTCAAAACGATGCGCGAGCGAGCGCAACTCCGCAACGAAGGAAAACTCCGTGCGCCTGACTTCGCCGATGGTCGCAATGTCCATCAACACGCGATTGCCGACGTCGGTCCAGTCGACGATCCATATTTCGACCGAGGCGTCGTCATACAGGCCCGCTTCGAGATCGACATCGCGCAGCCCATCGTCGACGAGCACGCCCTGCACGTCGCCCGACCCGACCGCGAGCCCGACTGTAGTTTCAGCCTGCGCCGCATCGAGCCCAGTTGCGGCGTGAAAGATCGCGCCGGCGAAAGAAAGGTCGCAGTCGTGATCGGTAAACCCCATCACGAGTCCATCGCGGCGCGTCAGGCGCCAGCAATGGCAAAGCGTTGTGGCGCCGGTATTCAGGGCGGCTGCGAAGATGGGGGAAAGCGCGCGCATGATCTGCTCGGTTGAACGGTTGACTCAAGTTTGCGAACCCGACGGCGCCTCCGTTCGGGACAAGGTGGACGCCCGAAACGTTTCCCCGACCGGGCCAGGGCGAAGAGGCGGCGCTCGGCTCCTGTCGTCGGCCTGCTCCGATCAAGGAATGATCTCGATCACCGGTATCTTCGGAATTTCGCCAGCCTCGAATCCGCTCTGGTCGATCTCGAGATAGTCAGTGTCGAAGCGCGCCGGCGTGTCGAACAGGAAACCCGCCGTGACCGAAGCGCCGCCTGCAGGCGCCGTCACAAGCGTCACGAGCCCTGTCGTCGCATCGACTGCAAAGGCGGCTGGCGCGAGTTCCTGGCCGGCCACCGCGATTCGCACGCTGCTGGCGATCGGCTTTGCGATGTCGCGCGCATAGGGCGCGAAATTACGTCCATAAATTTTCACCAATTGAAACACAGTCTTCGCGCCGTCGCCGGCGCCGATTGGCTGATCGCCGGGCGCCGGCGCGCCGCCTGGCGCAGCGGACGAAAAATCCGTGCGATCGCGCCAACGAAACCCATAAAGGCGACCCCTGCGCTCCTCGAAGAATGCGATGATCGAGCCCAAATCGGCGAAGGTCTTGACACCGAAGCCTGCCTCCCACTTACGCCGCGAGCGCGCCCAGCGCGCGTTGCGGCTTTCGCGATTCGAACCGAGCGCGACCACGTCGGTGCGCCGCTCCGGACCGCCGCGCGCGCCCAGCGCAATGTCGAGTGGAAACTGGATTTCGTGAAAACCGGTCATTTTCGCCTCCAGTTCACAACCCGCGACGACCGCGCGCCACAGCGCGCGCCAGCGCTGCGGCGACCTGCGACTCCGAGCGGCGGAAACTCTCGGCGTCCTGCGTCTGGATGTGCACGTTGATCGGAGCTCCGGCCGATGAGCCGTTGGCCGCGAGTCCGAGCTGCCCGTTTGGGCCGCGCGCAAGGGGCACGACCGCCTCGGCGCCGCGCTCCCCCATCAACCCGACCGAACCGCCCGACCCGAAAAATGTCGGGCTGGCGATGATACCGCCATCGGCGAATGGCGCGACGGTCGTCGCCGCGCCGCTCCCGGCGGTCAGCCCGTCCAGGATCGACGAAACGCCCTGGCTCAGCATGTCAGCGCCGACGCTGCTCAACATCTGCGTCAGCGATGCAGTCACGCCGGATAGCGTCGTACTGAACGTTCGGCTGCTGGCGGACGCATTGGCGAACGCCTTGACGAGGGATGTCGAGACGGTTTGCGCCGACGCATTGATGCCATCGAGCTGCGTCCTGACGGTAGCGAGGTCTTGTGTCGCAAACGCCGACGCGCCGAGATCGCCGCCAGCCGGAGAATTCAAAATCTCCTGCGGCGTCGAATAGAGCTGACTGGATTTTTTTCTGGTCATGCATTCCTCGCATCCGGAAATCGACGCATCAACGTGTCGAGCGTTTGACGCCGCGGAGCCACGATCGCTCGCCCGAACGCTCCCTCGACAGCGGCATGCAATTCACGCGGCGTCATCTCCCAGAACGCGCGCGGCGACAGCCGCAGGACTCCGAGGCCGAAGCGCAGCGCTTCGTCCCATGGAAATTTCGCGCGTGTGGCGTGCGAACATTTCCCGACCTTATCCAGGCTCAAGCGTCCTGCGGCGGCGAAGGGCGCGGTGAATCGTCCTTCGGATCGCCGAAAGTTGCTGTGACAAGGTCGGCTGCGATGCGAATGAACCCGATCAGCCCGTCGGGCGTTCGCATACCCGCAACATCGGTATCCGACACCTTCATGCCGCCGCCGCGCAGGCCGCAAGCTATGATATGAATGACATCCCGCGCCGACAGACGACCGTTCTGGAACCGATCGGCGAGCGCAGCGAGATCGCTTGCTCCGAACGCCGATTCGAGTTCGGCAAGCGCGCCGAGCGTGAGGCAGAGGCGACGCTGCTCGCCGTCGATTTCGGCGTCGATTTCGCCGCGCAATCGATTGGCCATCGTGCGCCTCACGCCGCTGTGAATGTCAGAGCGCCGGCCGAATCGAGGCCGATATCGAATGTCACTTCGGCAGTGTACTCGCCGCGCCAGTCCAGAGATGAAATCTGAAACGGCCCGCTGATCGCGCCGAATGAGGGAATGACGATTTGCCAATTGCGGACCAGGCCGTCGAAAAACACCTGCCGCACCAGCGCATCGGAGGCCTGATCCTTGAAAATGCCGGCGCCGGCGAGGCTCGCACGGCGCACGCCCGCGCCGGCCAACAATTCACGCCATTGCCCGACGGATTCGGAATCGGTCGCGTCGACCGTGCTCGCGTTCAGTGAGAGTCGCCGCGTTCGCAAACCTGCGACCGTGATGAAGTTTCCGGTTCCGTCGTCGATCTTGACGAGCAGATCCTTGCCTTTCTGTGCGGTCATGAAAACCTCCAGCGTCAGATTGTTTCAGTCGTCGCGCGAAATCGAACATCGGCGCGCGCGTAACGCCCGGCTTGTTCGCGCTTCGTCGCGAGCGCAATGAAGCGAAGATCGATCAGGCTATGTCCTGCGAGCGTGAGCGGCGCCTGGTCGAGCACGGCGATCACGCGGTCGGCGATGTCGAGCGATTCTCGCATGCCCCTGCCCCCCGACCACACGGTCAACGTCAGCATTTGCTCGGAGCCGGTCGAGGATTGCGCGGACCAGTCACGCGACTGCACATCGGCGAAGGCGACGCGCGGCGTCGGGACGCCTGGAGGCGCCTCGTCGTAGATGTGCGCGCCGCCAAGCAACGAGAGAAGAGCTGAATCGGCGGCGAGCGCCGCAAGAATCGCGCGGCGCAATGCAAGAACCGGAGAGGACATGCAGGCGATCCTGTTCATTCGTCATGGCAGGGCGCGGTCAGGCCGCATATTCGTCGCAGCGGCAGACAAGATGGCGACGGCGGGAGTCGGGGTCGAAGGCGGCGCGGATATAGAGCGCGCGGGAGCCGAGCAGAAAGCGCATCGGGCTCGCCGTATCCTGTCGCCAGCGGATCGTCACGAGATGCGCAAGCACGGTCTCCTGCTCGCCGGCGACGAACAGTTCCGAGCCGCGCTGCGTTTCGATTTTCGCCCACACGTCGGCGATCGATGTCCAGATCCGAAGGAGCGCGCCGGAATCGTCGACCGAGTCGACAGGCGCCTGAAGCGTGACGCGGCTGCGCATGTCGCCGCTCGCGATGCGCCGGCTCATACGAGCCTCCCACGTCTGAATGGCGCCAGCAGCGCAGCGACCCGCGTCGGCGGCGTCCCGGGCGAACCAGCCTCGGCATCACCGCGGTTCTGATACCAGTCTGCGACCAGCAGAAGGATTGCCTGGCGAAGCGCCGCAGGCACGTCGGCTTCGGCGCCATAGCCGGCGGCGACGTCTATCTCTATTCCGCCAGCCGGGAGGCCGGGCTGCGGCGGCGCCGACGAAAAGTAAAGGCGCGCTCGATCCGGCGCGCCGACGAGGCGCCAGACATTGTTCGGAATCGGTTGCGGCTGGCCGCTGGCGTCATAAACGCGCATCGCCGCCACCGTCGATACCGGCGCGAGCGGCAGCCGGACGTCCATGACCGGGGCGCAGCGCCCGATCCACAGGGCGTCGAGCGATCCGTCGCCGCCGCGCGCAAAGGGCCAGCGGTCAAGAACGATGCGCCAGTCCTGCGCCATCAGACGTCGCTGCGTCGTCGCCTCGACATTTTCACGCGCAGAAGCGATCAGGGCGGAAATCGCCGTGTCCTCGTCGGTCGTGTCGACCCGCAACCAGGCCTTGGCTTCGGCGAGAGTCACAGGCTCGGCCGCCGGCGCTGCGATGAGAATGCAATTCATGTCCGACAAACCCTTGCTTTTCCGCCGCGCGCACATGTGGCAATACGAGACATGCTTTTGCGCGCCGGACTTCTTCGACTGATGTTTTTGATCCCGATGGCGGCGCCAGCGCAGGCGCTTGTCGGGCCGACATCGGATGGCGTCGCCTTTGCGCCGCATGTCCTTATGATTCTGGCGCAGACGCCGGGCCGGGCCGGGTTCTGCTCCGGCGTGCTGATCACACCCAGAGTTGTGCTGACAGCGGCGCATTGCGTCGCCGCCGCTGCCGATACGCGCGTGCATTTTCGTGATTCCCGCGGCGCGCCCGTGCTGATCGCGGTGCGCCGAGTCGCACGTCATCCGGGCTATCGACCGGATGCGGTCGCGGCGCGCACAAAGTCCGTCGACCTCGCGCTTGTCGAGACATCGGAGCCCCTGCCCGCCTCGTTTGCGCCCGCCTCGATCGGCGCCGCGCCGGACGATGTCGGCGCGGACGTCGACATCGCCGGGTTCGGCGTCACGCGGCCCGGCGATCCCAGGACATCTGGTCAATTGCGGCGCGCGCGGCTTGTCCTCCGGGCTCCGCTGTCCGACCTGCTGCTCTGGCTCGACAGCCCCGACGGCGCCGGCGCCTGCACCGGCGATTCCGGCGCGCCTGTCTTCTGGAACGGCGCCGTGGCAGGCGTGGTCGCCTATGCGCAGGCGGCGCACGGGCGCGGTTGCGGCGGGCTCACGCAGGCGATCCGGGTCGCGCCGCAACGCGCCTGGATCGAGAGCGCGATCGCGGGCTGGCGCTGATCACGCCACGCCGAATTTCAGCAGCTTGATCGCATCGAAATCCTGTACGCCGCCGCCGACGCGCTTGGTCGTATAGAACATCACGTACGGCTTCGCGGAATAGGGATCGCGCAGCACGCGCACGCCGATCCTGTCGACCACGACATAGCCGCGGCTGAAATCGCCGAAGGCGACCGATAGCGAATCCGCTGCGATATCCGGCATGTCCTCGGCCTCGACGACGGGGAAGTTCATCAGAGTCGCCTGGGCGCCGAGCGTCGCCGGCGGCTCCCAGATGTACTCGCCGGTGGTCGTCTTGAATTTGCGCAGATCCGACTGCGTCCTGCGGTTCATCACGAATCGCGCGTTCTGGCGATATCCGGCCTTCAGCGCATAGACGAGATCGTAGAGAATGTCGGACGGCGTGGTCGCAGCGAAGCCCGCCGACACGCCGGTGTCGATATAGCCGATCTTGCCAAAGGACCAGGACGCCTGCTGGACAGTCGGATAGGCGAGAAAGCCCGTCGGCTTGTTCACGCCATTGCCATTAACGAAGGCTGCTCCCTCCTGCTCGGCGAAGACGACGCCGACTTCGTCCGCAATCCATTGCTCGATATCGACAACAGCATCGTCGAGCAGCGTCTGCGTCGCGGCCGGCATGGCGTAGAGTTCCATTGCCGGGAATGACATGTCGGCGATCTGCTGGGTCTGGGACTGCGGCCGCGGATCGGATTCCGCCACCCATCCGGCCGCAGGGCCTGCATAGGAAAAGGCGCGGCGCAGCGAATGGGTGGAGATCTCGACGACGTTGGCGATCTGCCGGATCGGAGAGACCGTCGACATGCGCCGCAGGATGTCACGCTCGGCCGGCGTCGGCACGAGGTACCCGCCATCCGGGCCGGAGCCGGCGCTCATCGCCTTCTGCTCGATGCTCCTGAGATTGGCGGCCTCGCCGGCGCGCATATAGAGGCCGAAGGCGGCCTTGTGTTCGCGATCGGCGTGATCGCTTTTCGCGCCGCTGCCCAGGCGCGGGCGACCGGCCTCGATCGCGAAACGGTCGAGGCGGCCCTTGGTCTCGTCAAGCGCGCGGTCGATGCGCGCGAGCTTCTCCTCGGTCACGACGTCGGCCGACAGCCGCGTCTCGATCTGCGCGAGCCGGTCGTCGTTGGTCTCGCGGAAAGCCGCGAAGGCGCGCCGCATTTCGTCGAAGGCGGCGGCCTCCGAGGCAAGCGATTTGTTCTCGTGGGTCTGCATGGAGTTCACCTCGTGCTGTTGGGACGCCGTCGCGCGAAAACGCCCGCGCCGGACGGCGAAACGCGGGTTCAGCGCCGCAGGGCGCGGAAGGGATTTGGGGGATCGCGAGTCCTGCTCGCCCGGAAATCAGCCGGCGGGGTCGCGCATGACCGCGGTCGCCTTCTCATTCGTCTCTTATTCGAACTCGGCGTGCAGAACGTCGAGATACCGCTTCGCTGCATCGGAACAGGAAAAATTCGCCGGAACAAATCCTTCAGGCCGCATGTGAAGTTCCGATCTCGATCAATTGTCGTTCAGCAGCATTCCATGTCGGACGGATATGCCCGGTGCGTCATTGCTACATCAGCCGGTCCTCGCCAACGGCCATGTCGCGCACGGCCGGCGACAGGGGAAATCCGAAACCTCCGCCCTTCTCCAACCATTGCAGGTCGTCGATGCCGGACGGACGAGTGGCGTAGAGTTCCGCGCCGATCGTCTGCATCGCCAACAACAGCGCCTGGACGGAATCGACTCCGAAGGCCTGCCCCTGTCGCGTTCCGGTCGGCCAACCGATCTCGTAGGCGCAACACCAGTCGTTGCCCGAAGCTCTCGGCAGGTAGATCGTTACCGGGACAATACCAGACGCGCCGCTGGCGCCGAATTTCAGAACTCTCTGGGCGATGGCGGTTCGTGGATTCGAATTCATGTGACGTTCCAATTTCTAGAAACTGAGTGGCAGGATCGGCCTGCCGGCCAGGCAAGCGGCCAATCGCTCGCTTGCGCTGGCCCAACACTTCGCACGCGACATCCTTGATCCAAGCATTCGACACAAGGAGCTATCAAGCTCGTACTGCGCGTCGCATGCGTCAAGCGCCGCGGAAGCTGTGAATCCGGCGTCGTCCCCGGCAACGCCGGCCGTTGCGGAAACCGCCTGCGCCACAACGTTTGCGGCGGTCGCCAAAGGGGACGAGCCTCCGCCACTCTCGTTCGTCCAGCGTCCAAGTTCATCCCGCGCCTGGTTGGGATCGAAACGCCGCTCCAGCGCTTTCGTGGCATTGCTGAGCCCTACTTCCATATTCGTCGCCGCCCGACGCCATCTCGACTGAGCGGCTCTCGCCGCAGCGTTGTCGAGCTGAAATGCGACACTCGCCATCGGGTCTGCCGCCCTTCGCTTCACCGCGGTCACGCGCGCCTGGGGCAGCATGGGGAAGGTAACCAGCGAAATCTCCCACAGGTCGATCTTCTGCAGATGCCGCAGGCCGGTCTTGCGATCCGTCTTCTCGCGTTCGGTGCGAAAGCCGATGGACAAGCCGTCGACCTGCCCCTCGCGCATCAGCGCCAGAATTTCTCGCGCGCGAGACACGGCGAGATTCAATCTGCCCCTCACTTTCAGGCCGACGCCGTCCTCGGCGACCGAGAGCCAGGCGCCGAGCGGCTCAGCCGGATCGTGTTGCCAGAGCATCTTGATCTGCGAGGCGCAGCGTTTGCGCAGGCTCGCCGCGAAGGCGCCGCGGTCGACCACGTCGCGGCCAAGGTCAGCTATTCCGAAAAGACTGGCGTAGCCCTCGAACTCGCCAACCGCGCTGACGGCGCCGAGCGCGAGCGGCGCGCGCTTGATCTGCGGCGCGCGTTTCAGGTCGTGCGTGAGGACGCGCGCCAGCATGGCGCGGTCGGCGCTGGTGATCATGCAGAACTCCTGTATCGAGTGGTCGTTACGGCTTGTCGCGCACCAGAACCGTGGCGGGCTTGCCGCCGCCCTTCGAGCGCGGCGCAATCTGTTCGAGCGTACGCCAGAAGGCGCGCATCACCTGCTCCGGATTCCGGGGCGCGGCGCGACGAGGCGATTGCGATGTGCGGGAAAAGAAGCGAAACGTCATGTCATCTCTCCCGTCCGAAACGGCGGTTGAATCGCGCAAGTTCGCGCACGAAGGCGTCGAACCGCTGATTGGCGGCGGTCAGTTCACGCAGCGCGTACCAGAGCAGCGTCGAGGCGCCGCTCGCCCAGAGGAACAGCGCAAGATGCGCGAGGTCGCCGCGCTCGGCGATCAGCGTGGTGAGATCGGACATGGGTCGGCGCTCCCCGTCAGTCGTCAGAAACATTGCGCCGTCGACGCGCATCGAGCGGAGCGATGTCGTGTCGATGCGAAGATTTGGCGAGACGGGCTTCGATCGGTGCATGAACGACGCGTGCAGGCGCCGGCGCCTCGCCGGCCTTCATCGCCCCGAACCCCAGCGCTTCGCGCTTCTCGTCATTCGTCAGGAACGTCGCCGCATCGACGCGCGACCATTCGGCTGCGCGCTCCTCGGCAAGCGCGTCGATCCGGTCGACGTCGTAGTCGATGCGAAGGGTCGGCCATGCGGGCTTCAGCCAGTGCATGAACGACGCCTGCAACCGCGCCGTCATGGGGATCACCGCGCCGCGCCAGAAGGCGCGATTGGCCTCGGCGTAATTGGCGCGCGTATTGTCGCCGGGCAAGCCTAGAATCAGCGGCGGCACGCCGAAGCACAGCGCGATTTCGCGCGCGGCGGCGGCCTTCGCATCGATGAAATCCATGTCTTTCGGCGACAGCGACAACGCCTTCCAGTCGAGACCGCCGTCGAGCAGCAGCGGACGCCCTGCATTGGCCGCGCCGGAGAAACTGTCCTCCAGCTCGCTCTTCAGCCGGCCGAACTGCGCATCGGTAAATTGCGCGCCATCCGCCGCTCCATAGACAAGCGCGCCGGAGGGGCGTGCGGAGTTGTCGAGCAGCGCCTTGTTCCAGAAGCCGGCGGCGTTATGCGTGTCGATCGCCATGTGGGCGGCGGCGAGCGGCGGCAGGCCGTAATGATCGTCAAGCGGATGAGCGAGCTTGATGTGCAGGATCGGTTCGACGCCATGGCCGCGCATTTCGTAGCGCAAGCGGTCGCCGGCGAAGACGTAGTCGAAGGCCGCAGGCCAGCCGCCTGGACCGGGCACGACACTCATGCGGTCGGCGCGCAGCGAATAAAGCTCGCGCAAATTCCCGTCGATCTGCGCGCCCTCGACATAGGCGTTGCCGAACAGCAGGAGATTGGTGACGAGAGATTCCAGAAAATCCGTCGTCGTGTCCGTTGGATTGGGCCGCGCCAGCAGATCGAGCAGGGGATGATCGACGATCTCCTGCTGCCCCTCATAGAGCCGCCAGGGAATGGTGGCGACGCTTTCTGCGACCATGCGCACACAGCGATGGACGACGGCGTTGCGTTCGTAGCCTTCGCGCGTCAACGCCACATAATCGCGCGGCGTCCAGCGCACATTGCCGAGAGTGTGCAGCGCCAGCAAGGCGCCGACGCGCGAGCGTTTTTCTTCGCGCGCGACGGGCGTCGCGCCGAACAGACGGGAGAACAAGGACATGGAGGGCTTTCTGAAGATGTGACGCCGACTCCCTCTCCCCGCCAGCGGCGAGAGGTTTCGAGCTAGGGTGCTACAGCCGCCGCATCCGCGGCTGCGTTTTCTCCGACAGCGCAAGATGCGCTATGGCCCAGACGAGCGCGTCGAGGCGATCAGGGCTGGCGCCGTTGGCCAGTCCGTCCGGCCCGAACGAACACATCTCGTCTTCGAGATCGGGAAATGCGCCGACATGGCGCACGCGCCCCTGCTCGTAGAGCAACGCAACCGGCGAGGCGCGCAGATATTTTCCACGCGACGCGCGCACCTTCGTCACGGGGACGCTGGCGTCGGCTTCGGCGATTACAGCAGCCACCATGTCGCCGCCCTGGTTGACCTCGACGACGAGCGCATCCGCCTCGCGCTCGTGATACAGCGCGACACAGCGCGCCGCCCATTCGGCCGGCCGCGCCGCCGGAAGAGTGGCGTCGGCCAGCACATGGAGAACGCCATTGGCGTCAATCCCGACGGCGACGATGCCGCATTTGTCGGCGCGCCTGTGCGAGGCCGCCGGCGGATCGACAGCGACGACGATGCGCTGCAAGGGAGGCGCCCTGTCGATCCGCGCCCGTTCGATCATGTCGCGCGTCCAGAGCGCGTCGGCGCGTTCCTCGACGATCGCGCCGTCGATCTCCTGGCGCCCAAGCCGCGTGCCACCGTAACGCTCGTCGATCGCCTGCAGAAACGCCGGCGGAAGATGACGCGCGTTGCGCCGCGTCGACGCGCGCGTGACGACATTGGCGGGATCGGCCATCAGCTTCTTCAGAAGCGCAAGCGGGCGCGGCGTCGTCGTCACCATTGCGCGCGGCCAGTCGCCGAGGCGCAGACCGAATTGCAGCATGTCCCATGTCTCCTGCGCACGCCGCCATTTCGCGATCTCGTCGCACCATGCGGCGCCGAATTGCGGGCCGCGCAGGCTTTCGGGATCTTCAGCCGAAAACACCTGCGCCACGGCGCCGTTGCGCCAGGTGAGGCGCCGACGCGACACTTCCCATGTCGGGCGGTCCCATTTGCCGTGCGCGGACAGAACGCCGGACACGCCCTCCACCATCACGTCGCGCGCATCGGCCCACGTCTCGCCAACAAGCGCGATGCGGCCGACCGGCGCATCGGTGTAGTCGCAGAAGCCGCCGGCAAGCGCGCGCACCCATTCCGCGCCGGCGCGCGTCTTGCCCGCGCCACGCCCGCCGACGAACAGCCAGGCGCGCCAGGGCGCCCCCACCGCCGTCGTAGGCGGCGGCAATTGCTCGTCGCGCGCCTGCGTCTCGAACATCGAAAGCAGCGCCTCGATCTTGCGCGGGCTGAAGACTTCCAGCAGTTCAGCCGTCTTCCCTATCCTCGCGCAATACATCAAGGCGTCGCGAAAGCTCGCGCCGGAGCTCGGCGAGATCGAGCGGAAGTTCGTCATCCGGCTGTCCTGAAGCTTCGCCCGCTTTCGTGGTGCTGGCCTCGATCGCGCGCAGGCTGGCCAGCGACCGGGTCAACGATGCGAGCGTGCGCGCACGCGTCTCGCGCTCCGCCGGCGGCGCGGCGGCGGCGCGCGCCTGCAACGCGGCCAGTTCCTCTTCCAGCGCGACGCGCAGGCGTTGCACCAGCGCCATGACATCGGACGTTCCGGGCGGCGCATCAGACGACCTCGCCCGCTTGCGGGCGGGCGCTGAACCGGCTGCGTTGTTCGGTTTCGCCGTCCTCTTGTTCCTCGCGGCTTTCGCCCGCGCCTTGTTCACCCCGGCTTTCGCCCGGGCGCCGGCGCGGGACTGCGGCGTGGCGCGCGGGGCCCAGTGGAAGCGCCTGCGCATCGCGTAAATCTGGTCCTTCGAGAACCCTTCGTCGCGCGCTATGTCGGCGACAGCGTCGGCGCTCGATTCGTAGCGCAGCCTTATGCGGGCGATCTGCTCGGGCGGCAGTTGGGCATAGTGGCAAACGGGCGGCATGAAGGCCCCGGGCGGACGCGCGCCAGCGGCAGGACCGGCCCTCGCCGCCCACCGCCGCAAAGCGCAGTTTTGGAGAATGCCTGGAACCTACCCGAGGAGCGTCGCGCTGTCAAGGATTATTTTCCGCATTATATCGTTGACACCACAGACTCAATGCCTAGTATGAAATTGCCAGGCCGGCGTATATCGCAGCGTTTACAGGGAGGTTGACGCCATGATAGATTGTGATATGGCGCGAGAAATTACTAGGAACAGAATCCACAGCGAGGCGAAAGCACTCGATTGCGCGCCCGCGTCTGAGATTGAAATCACGCCCGATATGATTGATGCGGGACTGACGGAACTAGCGTGCTTCAACCCTGAAGAAAGCGACTACTCGAAAACGGTTGAATCAATTCTTAGAGCGGCGTTGGCCAATTTTGTTCTACATCATCCGAAAAGGTGCTAGATAACGTGTAACCGTGTTTCCTGTTGAATATAAGTAGGGCTGTTTGCAATTTCATGATGTTCTGCACAACAATATTTACTGCAGCAACCGATACTGGAAAGCTTTTTCCTTTTGATTCTCCTTTGAAAATTGTCCAGCACGGTGGTCGGTTGACTGCTGTATCGCCAAATCCAGCAGCGAATGCTTTACCGCTTGCCACTCCGATTACCATCATGTCCCCGATTTGTGAGGGGAGTTGAGTTGTAAGGTTTTGATGTATGATGCCGTGAACGATTATATTTCTATCGCGTACCACGGATATGGATTGTTTGTTTATTTGCTTCAGAAGCTCAATATCTTCGGCGGAGTGCTTGCCTTCCGCATATTCGACAATCCGTTGAAGCCTGTTCCTAAGATCAAGGCTGTGCGTCAAAATAGGCCCCAGCCGTTGATTTACGTCCAAAAGCCCCCAAATCGTTGCTTCAGCCGTATGTTCTAGGCTCGCATAGGTGACACAAAGAATGCCAACTGCTGTGAGGGTGTGCGGAGATGGTTCCAAAATCTGGTCCTTCCTCGAAACGCGATTATCCGGAAAGCATCGCCGCTGATCGATTTAGCGCCGCGCTGCGCGGGGCCTTCGAGACCGCGCCAGTCAAGGCGAAGCCCGAGCAAGAGTCAAAGCCCAAGAAGAAGCCTGCTAAGGCTTCCTCTTAGGCTGCTTCTTGCGCCAGCGGATGAACCGCCCTGCCTTGTGCTTAAACGACGGCGCCGTCAGGCTGACGATACGTGAGACGCTTGCCAGCCGCGCCTTTGACTGCCAGCGCCGCACGTTCCCCGTCAGCAAAGCCGAGCGCGGTGCGGTGGTTGAATCTGAAATCGTATTCCGCGAGATAGCGATGCAAATGCTTTTCGCCGCAGTGCTGATAGACGCCGCGCATGCCGCGCTTGAACACGCTGAAATAGCCTTCGACCGAGTTTGAATGCACGTCGCCGCGCACGTACTCGCCGGCCGCGTGCTTCGTCGTCTCGTGGCTAGCGAACTCCTTGCCGACGCGCGTGTAGAGCCTGCTTTCGTCCGTCATCAGGCGCGACTCGCGGGCGATGTTCTCGCGCACGATCGCCGTCACCGTCGCGCCGTAGGCAACCGCAGGATGGAACGAACGAACGCGGCCGCCGCGCTCGACAAGAGACACAACGGCGCGCTTGCCGCCGGGGCCGGGCTTACCGCTCTTGACCGGCTTCGTGTATTTCTTGCGGCTGTAGCGCGGCGCGCCTTCGATCTTGCCGAAATAGGTTTCGTCGGCCTCGACGATCTTGCCTTCGCCGCCGAGCGGCCCTAGCGGCACAAGGCCGCCCTCGCGCATCGCTTCACGAATGCGATGCGTCATGAACCAAGCCGAGCGGTAGGTAATGCCGAGCGTGCGGTGGAGCTGATGCGCGCTAATGCCCTTCTTGCTGGAGCACATTAGGTAGAAGCCGAGCAACCACTTGTGCAGGGCGATCTTGCTGCGCTCCATGACTGAGCGCGTGGTGACGGTAAAGTCCGAGCGGCATTCGGCCTCGGCACAGCGAAAGACGCCAGTGCGCTTTGTCGCATAGGCGTGGTTGACCGATCCGCAGTGCGGGCAAGTCGGGCCTTCCGGCCAGCGAAGCGCCTCCAGGTATTTGCGGGCGGCTTCGTCGTCCTTGAAGTGCTTGGCGGAAAGAGCGTCGGCCATAGGGTTTATGTCCTCTATGAGCCGATACTACACTTAGATTTTGTGGTGTCAACGATATAATTGCGATTATTTTCCGTATTAGTGCAATATATCCTATTTACGCGAAACCCCTCCGCCTTCGCTCGCTCGACGCCGACAACGCGCCGCCGCCTGTCGGCAAC
>JAJXWB010000008.1 GCA_021781815.1 Pseudomonadota bacterium
ACTACGTTGACATCGTAGGGGTCACAGGTTCAATCCCTGTCGCGCCCACCATCAAGCCACTGATTTCATTAGAAATCTCGCTGGGGATGGTGACACCGTCAGTCTCCGGCTGGCGCACCAGCGACGCGCTGGCCGATTTGGGCGCATCAGACTCGAGCCAAGGATCGCCGAAACAGGCGTCAACCGCTTCTCCGCGCTCGCCAGGATAATCTGGATAGAACACGACGGCGTGGTTTTCCACGCGGCTTGGCATACGGCGGCAAAACCGCCGTGGCGGCGCTCGTCTGGTCAGATCCGGAATCGTATCGTCCGGCGATTGCTTGAGCGTTACAGTTGGCGCTCGATTATGACCACCTTCACTCATCGGCCGAACTGACCGGCGCCGTTCGCAGGACGAGCAATGGCACGCCGAGACTGATGACGAAGCGGCTGAAATCCTCGCCGTTGTCGAATAACCCGCTCTCCAGGGGCGCGACCAGCAATCGTGAAGACCGAAGCAGGGCAACCGAATTGTTATTGGCGACGTCCGCAACCAAATCAGCGTGGCCGACCTCTACGTCGAGTTCCGCCGCAAGTCTTGCGACGACATCGGCGATCGCGCTCGCTCCGACGCTCGACAGGCCAATTGTGACGACCGGTCCGCCCCGACGGGACCTGCCAACGGGAACGAACAGGATTCCGCCTCGCGCCGGCGCATATTCCCGAACATTCATAATCCTGTGTCGCGCCGGCGAACCAAATCCGTCGAGGCCGACGACAAGAATATCGCCGGCAGCCACGGCGGGGAGCGATTCCAACGCATCCCCATGCAATCGCTCGAAGGACCATGGCAAGCCGGTTCGTTTGCCCGCCTCGCTCAGCGCTTGACGACATCTTTTGGCTTCCCGTTGGATCATTTCCTCGAGCCGCCCCGGTTCAATTGCGAGTTCGCCGCCCGAAAACCCGATATGCGTCGTAAACGGCAGACGGCTCGCTTCGATCGAGGCGTCGTCAACGATGAAAAACGCCGCCAGCTCCATGCGCAATGCAGCCGCCAGCGCCGTCGAAACGGGAAGCCCGGCTTCCATGTCGCGAAGCGCGGTCGCGTACAAGATGAGTTTCGGCCTGCGGTCAGGCAGGCCGGTCGTTTGAAGTGTTGGGGCGATCATTGTCACGCTCCGCGCCAAACCGACGACGCGCGGCTGCGAATTGGCGCAGCTTTGCTTCGACTTTTCCGTTCACGCTATCGGAAGGAAAATTGCCGGACGAATCCCGTTCGCCAGCCCGCATGCCCGTGAGGAGTTCGACTCCCTGATCGATCGTCGAAACGGAATATATGGCGAAGCGTCCTGCGCCGCAGGCGTCCACGATATCTTCGCGCAGCATGAGATGTTTGACGTTGGACGCAGGGATGAGCACGCCCTGTTCGCCAGTCAGACCGCGCGCCGCGCAGACGTCGAAAAAGCCCTCGATCTTTTCGTTCACGCCGCCAATCGCCTGAACCTCGCCGAACTGATTGACCGAGCCGGTCACGGCCAGTGACTGGCGAATCGGCGCCTCTGAAAGAGCCGACAGCAAGGCGTATAGCTCCGCCGATGATGCGCTGTCGCCGTCAACGCCCCCGTAGGATTGCTCGAACACCAGACTTGCGTGCATCGAGATGGGAACATCGGGCGCATATCGGGCGGCCAGGAAACCCGACAAGATCAGCACGCCCTTGGAATGCAGCGGGCCGCCGAGTTCCACCTCTCGCTCGATATCGATCACTTTGCCCGCCCCCAGCCGCGTCCGCGCGGTGATCCGGACCGGCCGCCCGAAACTGGTCGCCCCAAGTTGAGTAACGGACAGCCCATTGATCTGTCCTGTCGCCGCGCCGTCGGTCGCGATTCCGATGACGCCGCGTGAAATCGCTTCGAGCGCGCGTTTGCGTAGCCGGTCCGAGCGCTGGCGTCGCTCGCCAACGGCTTTGGCGACATCGTCGGCGCTGATGTTGTCGTGCTTGGCCTGCGCAGCCCAATGATCAGCCTCGCAGAGGATATCGCTCACCACGGCGATCTGCAGAGACAGCTTCTCCGCATCCTCGGCAATGCGGGATGCTTCATCGATCATGCGCGCGATCGCTGAACGATCGATCGGCCGCAATGCTTCGCGAGCGCCAATCGCCACGATCAACTGCGCATAGAGGGCGACGTTGGAGCGCGTCCGATCGAATTCGTCATTGAAATCGACCTCGACCTTGAACAATTCGGTGAAGTCCAGATCGAGCGCCATCAGGAGATAATACAACCAGCGGTCCCCAAACAGCACGACCTTGACATCCAATGGAATGGGATCCGGCTCCAACGATGTTGTCGAGACGACGCTCAATTGTTCCGCGAGCGACGTGATCCTGACCTCGCGGCTGCGGAGGCTTCGTTTGAGCGCGGGCCATGCGAACGGTTGTGAGAGGATTTCACGCGCGTCGACGATCAGGTAGCCGCCATTGGCCCGATGCAACGATCCGCCGCGAATGAGCGTGAAATCAGTGAGCAGAGCGCCCATCTGTGCGATATGCTCGATTCTGCCGATAAGATTCTGGAACGTTGGGTTGGGTTCGTAAACGATAGGAGCGCCGCTGCGCTCGCCATCCTTCTCGCCGACGACGACGTTGACGTGGTAACGTCTGATCCGCGGATCCTGCGCCCGCGCCCCGCTCGCCATCGGAATTGAGGCATTCGCCGCCATGGCCGCTGATTCGAGAAACACGTCAATGTTTGTCAGGAGGTCTTCGGATACCTCCCGCAGAAAATCTTGCACTTCCTGTACCCGTGAGAACGCATCCAAGACTTGACGCACGGCGACTCCTACCGTGCCGCTCGCCATTTCCTTGTTCAGAACCCGCACACGATCCCGTCGGATCTTTTCCAGCGACGGCATCCGCTCCACGATATTTTTCAGCTCTTCCTGCAAGCCGCCGATATTGGCCTGGATGCGTTCACGCTCGGTCAGCGGAAGCGTTTCGAATTCGTCAGGCTTGATGACCTTCCCCTCCCGCATCGGCGCGAACGCAAATCCGACCGGCGTACGCATGATGGAAATCGACATCTCCCGGGCCTTATCGCCGAGCTGCGAGAACGCCCGCTCCTGCGCTTCCTCGAATTCGCTGTCGATCGCGCTGCGGCGGGACTTGTAATCGTCTCCCTCGAATAGGGCGGGGATCGCTATCCCAAGATCCGCGATCAAATCTGTCATCGCATCGCGCAAGCGCACGGCTGTCCCCGGCGGCAATTTCAGCGCCCGAGGTTTTTCTGGCGATGCAAAATTGTTGACATAGACCCAATCGTCAGGCGCGGGGCCTGTTCGCACATGTTCCGAAAGAAACTTCGTTAGGGACGTGCGCCTGTCGGCGCCAGGAAGGTCCATCGCGTAGAGATTGAAGCCTTGCTTTCGCATCCCTATGCCGAAATTCATCGCGCCGATTGCGCGCGTCTGCCCGACCAATCCGACAATCTCCGGACCTGCGCCGGCGATGTCGCCCAAATCGACCGGATCCGTCGTGGGGCGCAGCGCCTTCGTGGGCAAAGGCTGCGCGTATCCTGAGAGTGGCCCCAATGTCTCTGTTGTCATCTTGCTCTCGTTCGTCCGTGCGGATCGTCAGCGTCGTCCCTGGATTCCGAAAGTTGGCCAGTCGACGTGTCGGGATGATGGAGCGGCTCAGCGGCTGCGTGATTGCCGCCGGAACGATGCCGACGCGGCGCTCGTCGGCCTTGATCGCCTTTGGCGCATCGCCCCGCATCGTGAGCCCCACATCGAGACCGGGCTGATCTCTCCCGGAATTCAGGCGCCCGGCTCTTCCCGCTCCACGAAGTCCTGGCAGGACTGGTCGAAGACCGACAGGGCGTCTTCGAGATAGTCGGGCAGCAACGGGATCCCAAGCAGGTAATCGGCCGTGTTCATCTCGCGTCGCGCATGCGCCTCCGACACGGCGGCTCGCCATTCGCCCGGCTCGAAATCGTCCCGGCCGATCCACACGAGCGCAACGAGCGCGGCCAGCTCATCAATGTCGAGCGCCTCGATAAAGTCGCGCAATTCCTGCCTGATCGGTCTGGCGGCGGCGGTCGTCAAAGTCACCGCCGCGTGATCGTCGGACGGATTGGAGGCGTCGGGGGCGAGTCCTTCATCCTCCGCCAGCAATTCGCGGCTCTTGACGACGATAAAGCATACCTTGTCGACGCCGATCTCCGGCATGTCCGGCTCGTTTTCGCGCTGCATCCTTTTCTCCGTTACAGCCGTTCGGTCGCCGACATTTTATCCGCGTTCGTGACGAAACAAGGCGACACAAGGCCCCGATCGAACGGTATGCCCTCGGCGACGTCGAGATCCGTCTCCGTTGTTTTCAAGCCCTCGACCATGATCGCTGTCTCGTCGCTGACTTTGTTCATGACCGCCGCAACGCGCGCTCCGATCGCGTCGTTATTGTGCGCGGAAAGAGCGGCGACTTGAAGCTTCCCGTTTCGCATGGCGACCTGCCGTGCAAGGGCGCGCTGTATTGCGCTCCGCGAAATTTTCTCGCGCGTGGCGGAGGAAAGATGAACCCTCTTGTGACCCATGATGATCTCGCCGACGCCACGCGCGGCGCCACTTTGATCCGCCGATGTTCGCCCAACTCATCTCATGCAGTTTGGCTTGCGCCGCGCCGCATACAATAGATCTCGCATTATGCGAGTACTTGCGTTGACCTAACGCAAACGCCTGTGTTGGTAGAGTTCGCGAGCGCTCGGCCGACGGATATTTCCGATCGGCTCCAGCAGTCTTCAATTGGTGAACCGGTCGACCCATTTGAACCGACCTGAACTTGACAGCATCGAAGCTGCGCCATGGCTCACGCTCGCGAATGGTCACGGCCATGCAGAGGCCGTTGATCGCTGCTGCGCTCGATCCGAATGATGCTGAAGGACAATCGAGCGATTAGCGCGGTTTTATACGGACATTAGCGGATCGAGAACGCCAGCCATTCCCTGCGCGAGGTCGCCTCCGCGCGAACGCCGCGTTTCGCCACAAGCGGCAAAGCTCCATCTTTTTGGGCGCCGCCCGACCCGCCGAATTGATTCCAGCTTTCGGAGGTCGCATTCTGGCTCCGTCATTTTCTTCAGGAGCCAGGACCAGATGGCAAGTGGCGGCAAAGGCGCGGGCGATTTTGGCAGGACGGCCAAGCGCAAGCTTCGCTCGCAACTCTGGTTCGACAATCCCGACAATCCCGGCATGACCGCGCTCTACATCGAGCGCTACCTCAATTTCGGTCTGACCCGCGGCGAATTGCAGTCGGGCAAGCCGATCATCGGCATCGCCCAGACCGGATCCGATCTCTCGCCCTGCAACCGGCATCACCTCGACCTCGCCAAGCGCGTGCGCGAAGGAATCACGGCCGCTGGCGGCATCGCCTTCGAATTTCCGGTGCATCCGATCCAGGAGACAGGCAAGCGCCCGACCGCCACGCTCGACCGCAATCTCGCCTATCTCGGCCTGGTCGAACTGCTCTATGGCTATCCGCTCGACGGCGTGGTGCTCACGACCGGCTGCGACAAGACCACGCCCGCCTGCATCATGGCGGCGGCGACCGTGAACATTCCCGCCATCGTCCTGTCGGGCGGCCCGATGCTCAACGGTTGGTATAAGGGCGAGCGCGCGGGTTCCGGTACAGCAGTCTGGAAGGCGCGCGAGGAACTGGCGGCCGGCACGATCAATCTCGACGAATTCATGGACATCACGACGTCGTCGGCGCCTTCGATCGGCCATTGCAACACCATGGGCACGGCGTCCACCATGAACGCGCTGGCCGAGGCGCTCGGCATGAGCCTGCCGGGCTGCGCAGCCATTCCCGCGCCCTATCGCGAGCGAGGCCAGATCGCCTACGAGACCGGCCGCCGCGCCGTCGAGATCGTGTGGGAGGATCTGAAACCCTCCGACATCATCACGCGAAAATCGCTGGAAAACGTCATCGTCGCCAACAGCGCCATCGGCGGCTCGACCAATGCGCCGATCCATATGTGCGCGATCGCCCGCCATATCGGCGTCGAGCTGTCGGTCCAGGACTGGGAGACGATTGGCCACAAGGTGCCGCTGCTCGTGAACATGCAACCGGCCGGCAAATATCTCGGCGAAGAATATTTTCGCGCCGGCGGTCTGCCCGCCGTCATGAACGAACTGATGAAGCGCAAGCTCATTCACGAGGACGCGCTGACCATCAACGGCAGGACGATGGGCGAAAATTGCCGGGGTCGCGAAATCGGCGATCCCGACGTCATCACGCCGATCGAGAAGCCGATGCTGGAGGACGCGGGCTTCATCATCCTCAAGGGCAATCTGTTCGATTCGGCCGTCATGAAGACCTCGGTCATCTCGAAGGAGTTTCGTGACCGTTATCTCTCGAGCCCGAAAGACCCGGAAGCCTTCGAAGGTCGCGCCATCGTGTTCGACGGCCCCGAGGATTATCACCACCGCATCGATGATCCCGCGCTGAACATCGACGAGCATTGCCTGCTGTTCGTGCGCGGCACGGGGCCGATCGGCTATCCCGGCGGCGCGGAGGTCGTGAACATGCAACCGCCCGCCGCCCTCATCAAACGCGGCATACTCTCGCTGCCCTGCATCGGCGACGGCCGCCAGTCCGGCACGTCCGGCTCGCCCTCGATCCTCAACGCCTCGCCCGAAGCGGCTGTAGGCGGCGGGCTCGCCATCCTGCGCACCAATGACATCGTGCGCATCGATCTGAACAAGCGCTCGGCCAACATCCTGATCTCCGACGCCGAACTGGCGCAGCGGCGCGCCGATCTGCAGAAGCGCGGCGGCTTCCATTATCCGAAGAGCCAGACGCCCTGGCAGGAAATCCAGCGCTCGATGGTCGAGCAGTTCGATGAGGGCATGGTCTTGCGCCCGGCCGTCGAATTCCATGACGTCGCGCACGAATTCCCCGTGCCGCGCGACAATCACTAGCCGCCGTCCTTGTGAGGAGCGAAGCGACGGCGCGCTCCATTCTCGTCGCGCGCTTGTGTATGGGGGAGAGAGACGGGGATTTCTCTGCTCTGCTCACAATGACGACAACGTCCAGGATCCCGGACCATGGAAGCCACACCACCGCCCGTCGGCCATCCCGTCGAACCACGCCCCGCAAAAACGCCGGAGCGGCGGACGATCCAGGGCGGACATGTGCGCCTCGAACCGCTGACCGCGGAGCACGCGCAGGCGCTGTTCATGGCCTGCGGGCAGCAGGGCGACGCCGATCTCTGGACCTACATGCACGACGGGCCATTCGAATCGCGCGCGGCCTTCCTCGACAATATCGCGCGCAAAGCCGTCTCGAACGATCCGCTGTTCTATGCGCTGGTCGATCCGCAGACCGGACAGGCGAAGGGCCACGCCGCTCTGATGCGGATCGACATGGCCAATCGCGTGATCGAGGTCGGCAACATCATGTACGGCCGCAGTGTTCAGCGCAGCCGCGCCGCCACGGAGGCGATCTGTCTGCTTGCGCGCTATGTCTTCGACGATCTTGGTTTCCGCCGCTTCGAGTGGAAATGCAACGATCTCAACGCACCCTCGAAACGTGCGGCGTTGCGTTTCGGCTTTACGTTCGAAGGCGTATTTCGTCAGCACATGATCGTGAAGGGCCGCAATCGCGACACCGCCTGGTTCTCCATGCTCGACACCGAATGGCCGGGACGGAAAGCGGCGTTCGAGGCATGGTTGCGCCCCGAGAATTTCGACACGGCCGGCAATCAGGTCGCCGCGCTCACCGCCTTTGGACATGCGCGCGTGACGCAAGCCTGAAGCCACGTGGTCCGCTTGACGACGGAGTATCAAACATGACCGGACGGCTCAGGGGCAAGATCACGTTTCTCACAGCCGCAGGCGCGGGCATTGGCCAGGCCACCGCGCAGGCGTTTCTGGAGGAAGGCGCGACCGTGATCGCCACCGACCTCCGCAAAGAGAGCCTGTCGATCCTGTCGGGCGCCGATTGCCGCGCGCTCGACGTGCGCTCGACCGACGCCGTGAACGCGATGGCGAGAGACGTCGGCGGAATCGACATCTTGTTCAATTGCGCCGGCTTCGTGCATCACGGGGCGGCGCTCACGACCAGCGACGAGGACTGGGACTTTTCGTTCGATCTCAACGTCAAGTCGATGCATCGCACGATCCGCGCCTTCCTTCCGGGCATGATCGCGCGCGGTGGCGGCTCGATCGTCAACATTTCCTCGATCGCATCGTCGGTGAAGGGCCTGCCGAACCGTTACGTCTACGGCGCCTCGAAAGCCGCCGTCATCGGCCTGACCAAGGCCGTCGCGGCCGACTACATCGGCCAAGGCATACGCTGCAACGCCATCGGCCCGGGCACGGTGCAGAGCCCCTCGCTCGACGAGCGCATCAGGACGCTGGCGGCCGCCAACAACATCAGTCTGGAGGCGGCGCGCCAGATGTTCGTCGCGCGCCAGCCGATGGGCAGGCTCGGCGCGGCGCGCGAGATCGCGATGATCGCCGTCTATCTCGCCTCGGACGAAGCGAGCTTCACGACCGGGCAGATGTTCATGGTCGACGGCGGCGTCTCGATGTAAATGTCAGCGCGACACCAGTTCCACGCGCACGGGCGCGACGCCGGCGCCCTTCATGCCGAGCACGCCGGCCGCGCCCGTCGAGACATCGACGATGCGCCCGCGCACGAACGGGCCACGGTCATTGACCGTCACGACGACCGAACGCTGGTTGTGCAGATTGGTCACACGCAATTTCGTGCCAAATGGAAGGCTGCGGTGCGCCGCCGTGAGGGCGCCGACATGACCGCCGCTCGCTGTGCGGCCACGACCGCCGTAATAGGACGCCTTGCCGGTCCAGGCGGCATTGGCCGCGCCGGTCGCGGCGGTAATGAAAGAGGCGGCAATCAGGATTGTCTTCAAAACATTCTCCTCGTTGAACTGGCGATCCCAGCCGGAGCGGGTCCGTTGAACGAAAGATCTGGACAGAAAAAGGCAAGCTTCGCCCAATTGCGGCCAAGATTCGTCAATCGTTTGCGACGCAAATGCGTTGAGGTTTAGAATGTTTCTGTTTTTCAAGAGCCTGAGGGTGATAATCTTCTCTGTTGCATAATTGTCTCTAATTCGGACATTCGGAGAAAATGGCATGAAAATCCTTGTCACCGGGGCCGCAGGCATGATCGGTCAAAAATTATGCGCCCGCCTCGCACAGGACTCTGCCCTCGGCGGACGGACGATTTCGTCGCTGCACATGGTGGACGTAGCGGCGCCTGTTTTGGCCGCCGCCGCTTTTCCCGTCACTGTCGAGGCTGCGGACATCGCCGACCCCCGGCTCGCGCCGCGCCTGATGGCGTCGCGCCCGGATATCATCTTTCACCTCGCCGCGATCGTGTCGGGCGAAGCAGAACTCGATTTCGACCGAGGCTATGCGATCAATCTCGACGGCGCGCGCCTTCTGCTCGACGCCATTCGCGCCGAGAACCTGAAATCGTCAGGCGCCTACAGGCCGCGTTTCGTCTTCGCCTCGTCGATCGCAGTGTTCGGCGCGCCGTTTCCGGACGCGATCACCGACGATTTTCATCTCACGCCGCTGACGAGCTACGGGACGCAGAAGGCGATCGACGAACTCCTGCTGTCCGACTACACGCGCAAGGGCTTCGTGGACGGGGTCGGCATTCGTCTGCCAACGATCTGTGTCCGCCCCGGTCGGCCGAACGCTGCGGCCTCCGGTTTCTTCTCCAATATCATCCGCGAACCGCTGGTCGACCGGACGGCGACCCTGCCCGTCCCGGACACCGTGCGCCACACGCACGCAACGCCCCGCGCGGCCGTCGGTTTTCTGCTGCACGCTGCGACCCTCGACGGGGAAAGGATCGGACCGCGCCGCAACCTCTCCATGCCCGGCGTCTCGGTGACGGTCGGCGAGCAGATCGAGGCGTTGCGGCGGGTGGCCGGCGACAGGGCCGTGGCGCTGATCGAACGGAAACCGGACGCCTTGATTTCCCGCATCGTGTCGGGCTGGCCGGAAAAATTCACAGCCTGTCGCGCAATCGAGCTCGGCTTCGTCGCGGAGACGTCGTTCGACGACATCATCCGCACGCATATCGACGATGAGCTCGGCGGAACGATCCCCTGACCGACCCGTCGCATTTTTCCTTGGCTCCGCTCTATTTTTCCTTGGCCAATGCGTCGATCGCCTGGGAGAGGCCCCGGAAGGAGAAGGGAATGACGACGTCCTGACCGCCCCCGCTCTTCACGACGATGCGGCCGGACCCGGCGCCCGCTCGCCAGCGCTTCAGCGTGTCGGGCGCGGGAACGCCAGCGGCGAAGCAGCCCGCGGGCAGGCAGCGCGTCCAGACCAGTTCGGCCGGTTGCATGTCCTTCTCGTCGACGGCGACGCGCACGACGCTCGGGAACGAAATGTCATGCGGCGCGACGACGGTCATCTGCAATGGATCTGACGACGCGACTTTCCCGAACGCGATCTGCGCAATTGGCGAGCTCTGGCCCTTGACCGTCACGGTCTGGGCAATTTCGCACGCGCGCCGGGCGCCCGAGGCGTCTGACACCCGCTGGCATCGCAACGTCCAGTCCCCGTAGTTCGATGTCTGCGCATCCGGATCGCTCGGTACGGACGCAGGTTGCGCCCCTGCGTTCGGCTTCGCGGTCTGCGCCGCCGCCCCGCCGCCGGCGGGAATGGCGCTCAAACCCGCGCAGATCAGTGACGCCATCGAAATTCGTCGTAATATCTCGCGCATCACATCTTTCTGAATCCGAGCGGCTGCCCGCCTTCCTTTGGATCTTTTTGCCAGGTGCCGTCTGGCGCGCGCTCGAAGGCGGCGGAATGGCCCTTGCGCGCGGTGAGCCGCAGCTTTCCGCCCAAATAGCTCCAGGATTGCGGATCGAAAACCAGGATGCCGTTGTCCCGGCATGCCGGCGCCAGCTGCGCGCGCGAACCGGCCCCCCGCGGCGACGTCTCCAGCGTCAGCATGCAGCCCGTGTCCTTCCGCCCCTCACGCAGCACCGCGTAACGACCGGGAATCTCGCTTGAGCGAACAGCCGGCGCGGATTGCGAAGAAGCAGCCGCCGCGTGCGCCGCCGGTTTCGCCGCGCCGCGCGTCGCCTCGTTGGCGGTCATGAGGATATAGGTCTCGCCTTCCGGTCCCTTTGCGGCGAGGCCATTCCTTTCCGCAGCGAAGGAAAGCACGGCGGCGCCGCTGCGGGCCAGCAGGTCTAGTCCACCGGACGGCGAGAGCTTCCAGCTCGAAACACTGGCGAGCACGGGCATGCCATGCCGGCAGGGCGGCGGCAACCCCAGTTCATTGCCCACGCCCGCAGTCTGCGCCCGCAACTGAATCGAGCATTTGCGCGCGCCATCGTCGCGGCTCAGTTCCCAGACGCCCGTCGCGCGTTCTACGCTCGACAGATCGTAGGCGGCGACGGAGGAGGACGCGGCGGACGACGCCGCGAGCATGAGACCGAAAGCGAAGCAAAGGCGATCAACGGCAATCCAGCGCATGTCGAACCTCCCTGCCCCCTACCCCGCGCCAGCCGGCGGCCATGGCGTTTCCGCGACGGGCGTGAGGGGTGCGCCGCTGCGGATGAACGAGGCTATGTTGTCGACCACGAGTCGGCTCATCGCATCGCGTGTATGGTTCGTGCCCGATCCGACGTGCGGCAGCAAGACCACATGCTCCATTTCGAGCAAATCTCGCGGCACTTTCGGCTCGTCAGCGAAGACGTCCAGACCGGCTGACAGAATTTTCCGGTCGCGCAAGGCGGCGATCAGCGCGTCCTGATCGCAGACCGAGCCGCGCGCAACGTTGATGAAAATACCATTCGGGCCGAGCGCTTCGAGAACATCGGCGTTGACGATGTGGTGCGTGTCCGCGCCGCCTGGCGTGATCGCCACAAGGATGTCGCACGCCTGCGCCAGCGCGCTCGGCGTCGGCGCATATGGATAGGAGACGTCGTGTTGCGGCCGGCGGCCGTGGTAGACGACCCTCATCCCGAAGGCTTCGGCGCGCCGGGCGATCGTGCGGCCGATCCGGCCGAGGCCGAGGATGCCGAGCGTCCGTCCGCGCAACGAGCCTGTGAGCGGAAACGGCCCCTCCAGCCAGCGGCCGGCCCGCACGAATCTGTCGGCCTGCGGCAATTGCCGGACCGTGCAGAGGATGAGTCCCATCGCCGTATCCGCCACCTCGTCGTTCAGCACGTCGGGCGTATTGGTGACGACGACGCCATGCGCGCCTGCCCATGCCGCATCGACATGATCGTAACCAACGCCGAACGACGCGACGATCTTCAGATTTGGGAACCGCGCCATGGCCGCGCCGTCCAGCCGCTCCCCGCCGGCGGCTGTCGCGATC
This sequence comes from Pseudomonadota bacterium, assembly GCA_021781815.1. Classification (GTDB taxonomy): domain Bacteria; phylum Pseudomonadota; class Alphaproteobacteria; order Rhizobiales; family Beijerinckiaceae; genus JAJXWB01. Next base: position 12,353 of record JAJXWB010000008.1, read on the forward strand.
GCGCGGACGCGCGGCGCGAGTTCGGCGAGCGCGCGCTCGCGATCGGCGGCGTCCCACAGCTTGTGCAGCGTACAGACGGACGTCAGGCCCTCGACGACCAGCGGCGGCATCCGGGTCATCATCAGCGTTTCAAATTCGGCCACGTCGCCTCCGGTCCCTTGCTCCGCGAGAAACACGCGCGCATTCCAGCTCGACCGCGCCATCATGTGCGAGCGGTCGTTGGCCGGCAAGGCCGGCCGCCCCGCCTGGAATGCTGCCGGGCGCGGGGGACATTGACGAAGCGTTCCCCGCCGGACTCAGGCCCAGGCCCGTTTCCGCTCGCGGTAGAAGAGATAAAGGCCGGACGAGACGACGACGCTCGCGCCGGCTGCGGTATAGACGCCCGGAATATCGCCAAACACGAGATAGCCGAGCGCCGTCATCCAGACGATCTGCGTATAGACATAAGGCGCGAGCACGGCGGCCGGCGCGCGGGCGTGCGCAAGAATGAGCAGATAATGGCCGAATCCGCCAAAGAAGCCGGTCGCAGCGAGGCCGATCCAGACGAGCGGCTGATCGGGCCGCTGCCAGAACAACGGCAGCAACGGCGTCAGGATCACCACGCCCGAAATGGCCGAGAAGAAATTCGTCGTCGTCGCCGGATCGGTCGCCGCCATCAGCCGCGTCAGCATGTTATAGAAAGCATAGCAAAACAGCCCGGCGATCGAATACAGCATGCCCGGCTGCATCGCGCCGAAACCCGGGCGCACCACCACCAGCACGCCGAGGAAGCCGACAAGGATCGCGACGAGCCGTCGCGGCCCCACCCACTCGCCGAGAATGGGGCCAGCGAGTAGCGACACGACCAGGGGCAGCGCAAACGCGATCGACATCGTGTCGGCGAGCTGGAGGTGGCGCAGCGCCAGGAAATTGAACGCAGTGGAGCCGAAAAGCAGCATTGCGCGCGTCGATTGCAGGATCGGCCGTTGTGTCCTGAGCGTTCCGGTCGCCTTCCACGGATTGGCGAAGGCGAGCGCCAGCATGGTCGCTCCGACGTAGCGCGCCCATACGATCTCCCACACCGGCACATGCCGGGCGAGCCATTTGCCGGTCGTATCGAGACAGGCGAAGCCGACCAGCGCACAGCACATCAGCACGATGCCGCGCGTGCGCGCCGACAGTTCGGCGGCGTCGGCTGCCTCGAGCGAGACGCGCGTGGCCGGCTTTGGCGGCCTGCGGGGCGTGGTAAGATTCATTGGCTCGTTCTATCCGCCGCCGCCCGATGATGCGACCTGTTCCGGCGCGCGAAGCGCGAGCGCGCAACGGCCATGCCCTGGGAACATGGCCGCGCCGATCATCGCTCGCGGGGCCGCGCGCTTTCATGCCAGCGCCCGAGGACGGCGTTCGACAGCAATGCAAACAGGACAAAGATCGCGATTCCCGTCGCCGAGATCAGCGTCAGCGCCGCAAACATGCGGGGAATGTTGAGGCGAAAGCCCGCCTCGACGATACGGAAGGCGAGTCCGGTCCCCTGCCCGGCCGCCCCGGCCGCGAGTTCGGCGACAATTGCGCCGATCAGCGACAGGCCGCCAGCGATCCGCAGGCCTGAAAAGAAATAGGGCAGCGCCGCCGGCGCCCGCAACAGCCACAGTTTCCGCCAGCGCGACGCCCCATAGAGGTCGAACAGATCGACGAGATTGTGGTCGGTCGAGGCGAGCCCGAGCGCCGTATTCGCAAGCACAGGAAAAAATGCGACGAGAAAGGCGCACACGAGCACCGCCGTCGAGGGATCGAGCCAGACCAGCAGCAGCGGCGCGATGGCGATGACCGGCGTCACCTGCAGCACGATGGCGAAAGGCAGGAAGGCGCGCTCGATCCATCTCGATTGCGACAGCAGGATCGCCAGTCCGACGCCGCCCAGCGTCGCCGCGACCAGCGCCTCGAACGTGATGGTCAGCGTCACGATCAGCGAGGAGAACAGCAGCGACCAGTCCTTCGCCAGCGTCTCGGCGATCAGGCTTGGCGCCGGCAGGATATAGGGCGGGATTCGCTCGTAGGCGACAACGCCCTCCCACAACGCCAGCGCGCCAAGAAACACCGCCGCGGGCAGCGCGATTTCAACGAGGCGCGCGGCGCTGGAACTCCAGCCCTCCGGATCGCTTTCGGCGTCGGGGCGCGCCTGTGCGGCTCGCTGGTCCTCCCTCATGCCGCCTGCGCCCCGCTCGCCGCATCGAGCGCCGCCGACACGCGCCGACCGAATTCGGAGAATGCGGCGGAATGGCGAAAATCCGGCGTGCGAACGGGCGGTCCGTCGATCTCGATCGTCTCGGCGACTCGGCCCGGCCGCGCCGAGAACACGGCGATGCGCGAGGACAGATACACGCTCTCGAACACCGAATGCGTCACGAAAATCACGGTCGTCCTCAGGCGCGCCGAAAGCGAAAGAAGGTCGTCATTCAGCCTGAACCGCGTGATCTCGTCGAGCGCGGCGAAGGGCTCGTCCATCAGCAGCAACGGCGGTCGCGTGACCAGCGCGCGCGCGATCGACACGCGCATCCGCATACCGCCGGACAGTTCGCGCGGATAGGCGTCGGCGAACGCGGACAGCCCCACGCCCTCCAGCGCCTCGCGTACGCGCCAGTCCGCCTCCCGCCGCGACGCGCCTTTGAGCCGCAACGGCAGGAACACATTGCTCGCCACCGACGCCCACGGCATCAGCGTCGGCTCCTGAAACACGAAACCGATTTCCGGCCGCGCGCCATCGCGCCACGCAATCCGTCCGCCGCTGACGTCGCCGAGGCCCGCGATCAGCCGCAAAGCCGTCGACTTGCCGCATCCGGACGGTCCGAGCAGCGACAGGAACTCCCCTTCGCGCACATCGAGATCGAGGCCGGCCAGCGCCTCCGTTCCGTTGGCGAAGGTCTTCACGACGCCACGCATCGACACCAGCGGCATCGCGCCCGCGGTCATTGTTTCGGACGCAGGTCGAGGCCGACGCGCCGGTTCACGAAGGCGAGCGTATATGCTTTCGCGTACTCCAGGCCGGCATCGACGACGCCCGCCTGGACCATCTTGTCGAAGAAGCTTTTCATCCGCGCGTCCGTCATTGCGCCGACGCCCATCGTCAGCGAATCGCCGGAATCGACAATTCCGTAGTCTTTCATCCTCGCGATCGAGAACGCGATCTGTCCATCGGTGATTTCGGGATTGTCATGTTTGATCGCCGCATTGGCGGCGGCGTTGTCGCCGTAGAGGTAATGATACCAGCCGACGATCGAGGCATCGACGAAACGCTGCACGAGAGCGGGATTTCGGGCGAGCGTGTCGGCCCGCGCCTCGATCGTGGTGGAATAGGAATCCCAGCCGTAGTCGGCGACAAGGAATACGTTCGGCCTGAATCCGCCCTGCTTCTCGACTTCGTAAGGCTCGGATGTCAGGTAGCCTTGCTGGACGGACGACCTGTCCGCGATGAAGGGCGCCGGATTGAAGGCGTAGGGCTTCACTTTTTCTTCGCGAAATCCATACGCCTGCCTGGCCCACTGGAAGACGGTGACGAGATTGTCCTTGGCGACGAAATAGGCGCTCGCCTTCGACAGGTCTTCGATCCGGTCGAGCCCCGCGCCGGGGTGCGACATGTAAATGATCGGATCCTTCTGGAACATGCTTGCGACAACGAGGGTCGGTATGCCCTCCTTCACCGCATCGAGCGCCTGGATCATGTTCGCGCCCATGAAAAAATCGACCTTGCCCGAAATCAGCAGCAGACGGTTGTTGGCCTGCGGGCCGCCCGGAACGATCTTTACGTCGAGCCCGTATTTCGCATACGTGCCGTCGACGACCGCCTGATAGAAGCCGCCGTGCTCGGCTTCGGCGAGCCAGTTGGTCGCGAACGATACCTTGTCGAGCGCCTGTGCGCCGCCGGATACGAGGATGGCTAGCGCGGCTGCAAACAATTTCGGTTTCAGTTTCACCTGACCTCCTTCGGCCGATGCGGGCCCCCGGCATGCGATGCCGATTTGTGGCCGCAGGCGGCGGCCGGTGCAAGCGCCCTGACGCAATCACGGACTGGACCACGCGCCTCCCGGCTCGCATAGTTGCGGGCGACAGGCGCCGCGACGCCCCCGGGCGTGAGCGGCCGATGGACGTGCGCGCCCGCAGGCGCGCGTTCCTGTGGGAGCTGGCATGGCTGCGACCCGCCTTTGGACCGAAATGAGCGCGCTCGATTTTCGCGACGCGGATATGGCGGGCATGATCGCCGTGCTGCCGCTCGCCGCCGTCGAACAGCACGGGCCTCATCTGCCGGTTGGCGTCGACGTCCAGATCATGCGTGGCTATCTCGACCGCGTGATCGCGCGGTTGCCGGACGACCTCCCCGTCCTGTTCCTGCCCATCCAATGCATCGGCTCGTCTCAGGAGCACACGGCATTTCCGGGGACGCTCTCGCTGCCCGCGGACGTCGCGGCGCGCGCCTGGACCTCGATCGGGGAAAGCGTCGCGCGAACCGGCTGCCGCAAGCTCGTGCTGGTCAACGCCCATGGCGGCAATGCGGCCGTTCTCGCGCAGGTGGCGCTCGACTTGCGCACGCGCTTCGGCATGCTCGTTGTCATCGCGCCCTGGAGCCGGTTCGGCTATGCGGACGACCTGTTTTCGGAGGAGGAGCGAGCGCACGGCATTCACGGCGGCGACATCGAGACCTCGCTGATGCTCGCCTTCCGGCCAGATCTCGTGCAGATGCATCTTGCCGATGATTTTCGTCCGGCAAGCGTCGCGATGGAACAGGATTTCACCTGGCTGCGCGCGACAAGGCCTATCGGCTTCGGGTGGATGGCGCAGGATTTGTCGCCCGCCGGCGCCATCGGCGACGCGGCTGCGGCGACCGCCGCCAAGGGCGAACAGACCGCCGATTACGGCGCGACCGCCTTTATCGAGCTGCTGCGCGACGTCGAGGCGTTCGACCTTGCGGCGCTGCGGCAGGAGCCGGAGTTTTGAGCGCATCCGGTTCGCCGAGCGCCTTCTCGAACCGGAGCGCCGGCGCGCCGTCCTCGTAATAGGCCTCGTAGCGGCCGATGCGACGAAACCCCGCCGTTTCGTAAAGCCCCATCGCGCGCGCATTCGTCTCGCGCACTTCGAGCCGGATCGAAGCGCAGCCGCGGCGCAGGGCTTCCTGTTCGACCGCCGCAAGCAGCCCGCGGCCGCATCCCTTCGGCGCCAACGGATCGCAGGCCAGCGAGAACAGGCGGCATGCCCGTGAATTGATTCGAAAATTGGCGAGCGCGTAGCCGGCGACGCGACCATTCCGCTCGGCCACGAACAGGCAGGAGGGCCGGCTCGTCAGGGCGCCCGCGAAGCTGCGACGCGACAGCAGATCCGTCTCGAACGCAGCTTGCTCGATGTCGACCAGCCGGTCGAGATCGCCTGCTACGCCCCGACGGATGGCGAAGGTGGTCACGTTTCCTGGGTCCAGGGAAACGTCCAGGTTTCCGTCAGCGTTCGCCCGTTGGCGCGCAGAAACACGCGGATGTCGCCGGTCTGGCCGACGGGAACCTGCACGTCGACAATGGCGCGAATGCCCTCGACGTGAGGATTGGCGACGACGAACGAACGCAGGATGCTTCCTTGCGAGATCGAGGCGACGGCCTCAGTCAGGCCGGCGTCCTGCGCGTAATAGGCGAGTTCCCCTCCGGAGAAGTCGATCAGGAACCGGCGCGACCCCACAGGCGGCGTTTCGCGCGAGCCGAGCGCGCGCGCCGCCGCCTGGAACGTATACGCTGTGCGCGCATTCGGCGACAGGCGCAGGAGATCCAGACTGGAGACGACCCGATAATTGTAGGAAATGGGCTTCCCCTGCTCCACCTGCTCGTTCGCCGCGAAGGACGCGACAATATTGTCGTTTGTTTCGTCCGTCGTCGGCAGCTCCACAAGTTCGACGCGGCCATCGCCCCAGGGCTCGATCGGCTCGACCCAGTAGCTCGGCCGCAACTGGTAATTGAGATCGAGATCCTGATAGCTCGAAAACTTGCGGTTGCGCTGCATCAGTCCGAAACCGCGCGTACTCTTGTCGAGGAAGGAGGAGACGGCCATCGACGTCGGATTTCGCAGGGGCCGCCAGATCCATTCGCCGGACTGGGTCAGGATCTGCAACCCGTCGGAATCGTGCAGTTCGGTGCGGAAATCGGCGTTCGGGCGTCGATCGTTGTTGCCAAGGAAGTACATCGACGTCAGCGGCGCGAGACCGAACTTCACATTCGAACGCCGCGGAAACAGCGTCGAACGAATCTCCATCACGCTGTCCTCGCCCGGATTGATGCGAAACTGAAACGCTCCGGTCACGGACACGCCGTCGAGCAGACCATAGAATATCGCATGTTCGGCGTGCTGGGCTGGCGTCTCGATCCAGAATTCGCGAAAGAACGGAAACTCTTCCTGATTCGTGCCGGACTCGACCGCGAGCGCGCGCGCCGACAGCCCGTAGGTCTGCCCGCGGCCGAGAAAACGGAAATAGCTTGCGCCGACGAAGGAGCAGACCTCGTCATAAATCCGTGGATCGTTCAAAGGGAAATGCAGGCGGAATCCGGCGAATCCGGTGTTGACCGGCAATTGCCGGTCAAACTTCGCTTTCCCGTAGTCGAACAGCGACGCCGAATAGGGAATCGGCGTGGCGATGCCGTCGCGAATCGTGTTGACCGTCACCGGCCGTCTGTAGAGGTGGCCGAGATGAAACAACTGGAGGCGGAACGAGCCGCCCTGCGCGGCGAAGATCGCCTTGTCCGGCCTGAAGCGTATGTCGCGCCAGCCATCGTAATCGAGCGTCTCCAGCCCGTCCGGCAACCGGGCGACCGTCGCGTCGAACGGCGCGGCGGCAAGGTCGCGGGCGCGACGCACGACATCCTCGAACCCGAAATGGGGCGGCGGCGGCGCGGCGGTTGGTTGGCTGGCGGGCTTCGGCATCGGCTGCCCGAGGGCGCCGGACCATGCCAGAGCGCCCGCGCCGAGGGCGGCGGCGCCAAGGAGCTTGCGACGTGTCGGATCTGTCATGGGGAAAATCGGTCTGCGAGGGAGGTGCGAGCGTCGCTAAGCTCGTAAACCGTTCGGAATATGGCCGCAAGCTGCCGCGCAGACGCGCGCTTTTCCGCCACGCGCCGCCTCCGGGGAAGGTCAGACCCGCCAGTCCACGAAAATCTCATCGCCGGACGCAATTTTTTCTTGTCATTAGGAAAAAGGGCCTTATGTTCCGCCTTGCCCAAATCGCACGTGCCTGTGGTCGTGTGTCGGTCGGCGAGGATCCGGACAAGAGGCCGGTCATCTCGTCGGTAACAAACCGGCAGCCGGAGGCGAACCGGCGAACCCCGTCTGCACGGGGGATCGCGACTTAAAGCAACGACGGACCGGGCTTTTTTGGTCTCAGTCGGCCCTTCCAAAGGTCGACAACCGAAGAGGCTTGTCTTTCTTGCCGGGCGTGCGGATCGGGATCTCCCTGTCCAAACGATGGCCACGCTGACCGCGACGGATCGCCTTGTGGCCCTGTCGAGGAACCTCGAACCGCCCTGCGCGATTCGGGGAAAACGTGTCCTTAACGGCGCACCACCCGATCGTTTCCGTCGAGCCTCCGGGCTTGCCGTCGACGATCCAGGCTGCGGGTCGACTGACCGCTCCGCGTTTCCATCGCGCGGGCCGAGCAGAAATCGCAGCCACGAAGCATTTTGCTCTTGGCGCGGGAGACCGCGCCCTTCGTAGGGGAGGCGGCGATGACCGACCGAATCTTGGAATTTCTTCGTGCGCGCCGTGAATCGGGCCGCGACACCGGACCGTGCCTCGTCGTCGATCTCGACATCGTGCGCGACAACTACAACGCCTTCGCCCGGGCGCTTCCGGACACGCGCGTATTCTATGCCGTAAAGGCCAATCCCGAACCGCAGGTGCTTTCGTTGCTGGCGAGCCTCGGCTCGTGCTTCGACACGGCGTCCGTCGTCGAGATCGAGCAAGCTCTTGCGGCCGGCGCATCGCCGGACCGCATTTCCTTCGGCAACACGATCAAGAAGGAGCGGGACATCGCGCGCGCCTTTGCGCTCGGCATCCGGCTCTATGCGGTCGATTGCGAGGCGGAGGTCGAGAAGGTCGCGCGCGCCGCGCCCGGCTCGAAAGTGTTCTGCCGCATCCTGTCGAACGGCGCCGGCGCCGAATGGCCTTTGTCCCACAAGTTTGGATGCGCGCCGGAGATGGCGCCGCGTGTGCTCGAACACGCCCATCGACTGGGCCTGGGCGCCTATGGCGTCTCGTTCCACGTCGGCTCGCAGCAACGCAATCCCCGCATGTGGGACGGCGCGCTGAAGGACGCGGCGGCGATCTTCCGCGATCTTGCGGAGCGCGGCATCCATCTGCAGATGGTCAATCTCGGCGGCGGCTTCCCGACAAAATACCTGAAGGACGTGCCGGCGGTGAAAGCCTACGGCCAGTCGATCTTCCGGTCGCTGCGCAAGCACTTCGGCAACCGCATCCCCGAGACGATCATCGAGCCGGGCCGAGGCATGGTCGGCAACGCCGGTCTGATCGAGGCGGAGGTCGTGCTCGTCTCGAAGAAGGCGGACGAGGACAAGGTGCGCTGGGTCTATCTCGATATCGGCAAGTTCAACGGACTTGCGGAAACGATGGACGAGATGATCCGCTATCCCATCCGCACCGAGTTTGACGGCGACGATGCCGGACCGTGCGTGCTCGCAGGTCCGACCTGCGATTCGGTCGACGTACTCTACGAGAAGGATCCCTATTTCCTTCCGTTCAGTCTGGAGATTGGATCGAAAGTGCTGATCGAGGGCGCGGGCGCCTATACAACGACCTATTCGGCAGTCGGCTTCAACGGCTTCCCGCCGCTCGAGACGCACGTGATCTGAAGCGTCCCGTCCCCTCCCCCTCGCAGGGGAGGGGAGACATCAATCCCTGCAATCACATCCCGAACGGCCCTGCACGGCCATGGCTTTCGCCATGCCCCTGGGGTGCGAGGGTTGTCACTGCCTCCGAAGGAGGAAGCGATGACCTCTGCTGCTTTGACCCATGCGTCCGCGACCGGCGTCGCCATCGATGTCGAGCGTGACCACGATCTGTTCGCCCGCGAAAATCTGCTCGACGCCGCGATGGGCGCCTCACGATTCCGCAAGACTTCCGAACGTCTGCGCGCCGGCCGGATTCCGGCGCTCGCGCTGGTCGCCCGCGATGATCTCGGCCGCCTCGTCGGCACGGTCCGCCTGTGGCATGTCGACGCCGGCGGTTGGCCGGCGCTGCTGCTGGGCCCCCTGGCTGTAGCGGCCGACCGTCGCTGCGACGGGATCGGGGCCAGGTTGATGGGCGCGGCGATTGCGCGGGCGAAAGCGGCCGGCCACGGCGCAGTCCTGCTCGTCGGCGACGCGCCCTATTACGCACGCTTCGGGTTTTCGCGCGACGCGGCCAAAAACCTGCAAATGCCCGGCCCGGTCGAACTCGACCGCTTCCTCGGCCTCGAATTGCGCGAAGGCGCGCTTGCGCGAGCGCGCGGCCGGCTGCGCCCGACAGGCGAACGCGCGCAAGGCCGCTCCCATGCCGCGCCGGGTTCGCGACGCATGCGCAAGGCCGCTTAAGCGGGCCTTGCGCTGCCGGCCGGTCCGTGGCGTTCTCTCGAAACAGGGGAGGACGCCGCTTGACCATAGCATCCCGGACCGCCGCATCGGACGCGCAGATCGCGGACAAGTTCGACCTGCGCGCGCTGTCGCCAGAATTCTACGACGATCCCTATCCGACCTACCGCGCCCTGCGCGAACATGCCCCCGTGCATCGCCTGCCCGACGGCGGCGTGTTCCTGACGCGCCTTTCCGACATGGAGCGCGTCTACAAAGACACGAGCGTCTTCTCCTCGGACAAGAAGATCGAATTCCTGCCGAAATTCGGCAGGACGCCGCTCTACGAGCACCACACCGCCAGCCTGATCTTCAACGACCCGCCGCTGCATACGCATGTCCGGAAGATAATCAACGGCGCGCTGACGCCGCGCACCATAGCGGCGCTCGAAGGCGATCTCGTGCATCTCGTCGACAGCCTGCTCGACGCGATGGAGACGAAGGCGCGCGCGGGCCGCACGGTCGACCTGATCGACGATTACGCCATCGCCATTCCCGTTGAGGTGATCGGCAACCTGCTGAACGTGCCGCGCGACGAGCGCGGCCCGTTGCGCGACTGGTCGCTCGCCATCCTTGGCGCCCTGGAGCCAGTTGTGACGCCTGAGATGGCCGAGACCGGCAATCGCGCCGTGACCGATTTCGTCGCCTATCTGAAGACGCTCGTCTCCCGCCGGCGCGAAAAGCCGGGCGACCCCGAGCGCGACGTGCTGACACGGCTGATCGTCGGCGAGGGGGCGAACGAGAAGTTGACCGAAGTCGAACTGCTGCAGAATTGCATCTTCATTCTCAACGCCGGCCACGAGACGACAACCAACCTGATCGGCAACGGGCTCGCCCTGCTTCTGAATCATCCCGAGTCGACCCGCCGCCTGATCGCCGACCCCGGCCTCGTGCGAACGGCCGTCGATGAAATGCTGCGCTTCGACAGTCCGGTCCAGCTCGGCAATCGCTTCACGACCGCGGATACGGAGATCGCCGGCGTGAAGATCGCGGGAGGCATGTCGGTCAATCTGTGCATCGGCGCGGCCAATCGCGACCCCGCGCATTTCGCCGATCCCGATCTGTTCGACGTTTCCCGCAGCCCCAACCGTCACGTCGCCTTCGCTTCCGGCCCGCATCAATGCATCGGCGTCGCCCTGGCGCGGCTCGAAGGCCGGGTCTCCGTGTCCCGCTTTCTCGACCGTTTCCCGAATTTTCGCGCCGCCGGTCCGGCGGTGCGCGCCGGTCGCGCGCGGTTCCGGGGCTTCACGAGCTTGCCGGTCGATCTCGGGATCTGACCGGACGTCATTGCGGCGCCGCACAAGACCCCTTGACCTGCGCGCCCATGCTTGTTTCAACGCGCCGTCGCAATTTTCGCGCAGGTTGCGCGCCCGTTCGTTGGAGAGCGTAAATGTCGAACTGGCCGGTCCACGCAACGATCAGCGGCCCCGTCGTGATGATCGGCTTCGGATCGATCGGCAAGGGCATGCTACCGCTGCTCGAACGCCATTTCGAATTCGACCGCTCGCGCTTCGTCGTCATCGACCCGTGCGACGCCGATCGCGGCTTGCTGGACGAGCGTGGCGTGCGCTTCGTTCAAGCCGCGCTCACACGCGAAAATTTCAGAGAGGTTCTGCGCCCGCTTCTGACGGCAGGCGGCGGCCAGGGCTTCTGCGTCAACGTCTCGGTCGATACATCCTCTCTCGACATCATGCGCTTCGCGCGAGAAGTCGGCGCACTCTATATCGATACAGTCGTCGAGCCGTGGCCCGGTTTCTATTTCGATTCGAAGCTCGGCAACGAGGCGCGCACGAATTACGCGCTGCGCGAATCGGTGCTTGCCGAGCGTCGCGCCAATCCCGGCGGATCGACCGCCATTTCCTGCTGCGGCGCCAATCCCGGCATGGTTTCGTGGTTCGTGAAGCGCGCGCTGGTCAATCTCGCGCACGACCGGGGAGACGCCGCGCCGCAGCCGACGACTCGCGCAGAATGGGCAGCGCTCGCGCAACGCCTCGGCGTCAAGGGAATCCATATCGCCGAGCGCGACACGCAGCGCGCGATCCACCCGAAGCCTCGCGACGTGTTCGTCAACACCTGGTCGGTCGAAGGCTTCGTCTCGGAAGGCTTGCAGCCGGCTGAACTCGGCTGGGGCACGCACGAGAAGTGGATGCCGGCGAACGCCGGCGAACACAAGACCGGCTGCGGCGCAGCGATCTATCTGAACCAGCCCGGCGCCAATACGCGCGTGCGAAGCTGGTGCCCGACGCCCGGCCCGCAATACGGCTTTCTCGTCACGCACAACGAAGCCATCTCGATCGCGGACTATCTGACCGTTCGCGATTCGGCCGGCAATGCGATCTACCGCCCCACCTGCCATTACGCCTATCATCCCAGCGACGACGCCGTCCTCTCGCTGCACGAAATGTTCGGCCGCGCCGGCCGCGTGCAGCCCGTCCACCACATTCTCGCCGAGCGCGAGATCGAGGACGGGGTCGACGAACTCGGCGTGCTGCTCTACGGGCACGCGAACAACGCCTACTGGTATGGCTCGCAGCTCTCGATCGAGGAGACCCGCCGCATCGCGCCCTACCAGAACGCAACGGGCCTGCAGGTGACGTCCGCTGTTCTCGCCGGCATGGTCTATGCGCTGGAGAATCCGGAACTCGGCATCATCGAGGTCGATGAAACGGATTATCGCCGCTGCCTCGACATCCAGTCGCCCTATCTGGGTCCGCTCGTCGGGCGCTATACCGACTGGACGCCGCTGACAGATCGCCCCGGCTTCTTCCCCGAGGATATCGACACGAGCGATCCTTGGCAGTTCAGGAACATTCTGGTGCGTTGACGGGATGTCATTCCGGACGCCTGCGCGGCAGGCGTTCCGGAATCCGGGAGTCGATGACGAGACGTTCGTCGTTTGCTCTGGATTCCCGCTTTCGCGGGAATGACAGTGTGGGTTACTCCGCCGCGACTTTCGTCGGCGCGAGCGCTGCGCGGAATTTCGTGAGCAGCTTGGCTTCCTCGGCTTTCGCCTTCTGGATGTGGCTCTCCTTCACGTGACCGAACCCGCGGATTTTTTCGGGCACGCTCGCGACCTGCACGGCGAGTGCGTGCGTCGCTTCGTTGAGGCCGGCTTCGAGCTCAAACAACTGCGCCTCGTAGTCTTGCAGCAGCTTGCGTTCCAGTCGGCGCTCGGGCGTCCTGCCGAATATGTCCAGCGCAGTGCCGCGTAAAAACTTCAGCGACGCCAGCAGACGATAGACCGTCATCATCCACGGCCCGAACGTCGTCTTGACCGCGTTGCCCTGCGCGTCCTTATGGCCGAGAATCGGCGGCGCGAGATGGAATTCCAGCCGACCGGCGTTCTCGAACGCGGCGTCGAGCTGACGCCTGAACGATCCGTCGGTATAGAGCCGCGCCACCTCGTACTCGTCCTTGACCGCCATCAGCTTGAACAGATAGCGCGCGACAGCCTCGGCATAGGCGGTCATGCCCGGCGTCCGCGCATGTTCGGCCGCCATCGCGCGCTCGACGAACTTCTTGTAACGCGCGGCATAGGCGGCGTTCTGGTAGGCCGTCAGAAATTTCACGCGCCGCGAAATGATCTCGTCGAGCGACGTCGACAATTCGCGCGTCTCGGTGGCTTTGCGCATCGGCGCTACCAGCGCGTCGAATGCGTGCGGATCGGCCGCCGCGCGACGTCCCCAGTGGAAGGCGGTCGTGTTCATCGCGACGGCCTCGCCGTTGAGCTCGATCGCGCGCAGGATCGAGGCTTCCGACAGCGGCACGAAGCCACGCTGGAAGGCGAACCCCAGCATGAACATATTGCCGCCGATCGAATTGCCGAGCAGCGCGGTCGCCGCGCCGGAAGCGTCGACGAAGCCGACGTGTTCTCCCGCCGCATCCTTGATCGCGCGCTTCACGCGCTCGCCCGGCAGCGCGAAATCCGCCATGCGCGTGATCTCGCCGGGATAGACTTCCGCAGTGTTGACGAACACTCCCGTCTCGCCGCGATCGATGGCCGACAAAACCTTCTTGGTGCCGGCGACGACAAGGTCGCATCCCAGCACGAGATCGGCCTCGCCCGCTGCGACGCGGATCGCATGCACCTCGTCCGGCCTGCGCGCGATCTTGACGTGGCAATAGACCGCGCCGCCCTTCTGCGCCAACCCGGCCATGTCGATAACGCCGACGCCCTTGCCCTCGAGATGGGCGGCCATGCCGAGAATGGCCGAGATCGTCACGACGCCCGTGCCGCCGACGCCGGAAACGAGGATGGAAAAGGGCTGCGGCCCGATCTCCGGAATCCTCGGCGCGGGCGGTTCAGGCAGGGCGTCCGCCGATTGCATGTCGCGCGCCGCCGCCTTGCGCGGTTTCGCGCCATGCACCGTCACGAACGACGGGCAGAAACCGTTGACGCAGGAGAAATCCTTGTTGCAGGACGACTGATCAATGACGCGCTTGCGGCCGAACTCGGTTTCGAGCGGCTGCACCGACACGCAGTTCGACTTCACGCCGCAATCGCCGCAGCCCTCGCACACCAGCTCGTTGATGAGTACGCGCTTGTCGGGATCCGGGAACGTGCCGCGCTTGCGACGCCGGCGCTTCTCGGCCGCGCAGGTTTGGTCGTAGAGCAGAACGGTTGTCCCCTCGATCGCCGCCAGATCGCGCTGGATCTTGTCGAGATCCTCGCGTGGATGAATCGTGAGATTGGCCGGCCAGTGCGAACCGGATGGATATTTGTACGGCTCGTCGGTCACGAGCGCGATCTTCTTGACGCCTTCGGCGGCCACCTGCCGCGCGATCATGTCAACGGTCAGCCCGCCTTCGTGGCGCTGGCCGCCGGTCATGGCGACCGCGTCGTTGAACAGGATCTTGTAAGTGATGTTGGTCTTGGTATCGACCGCCCAGCGGATCGCCAGCACGCCCGAATGATTGTAGGTGCCGTCGCCGAGATTCTGGAACACATGCTTGCGCTTCGAGAATGGCGCCTCGCCGATCCAGTTCGCGCCCTCGCCGCCCATATGGGTGTAGCCCTCGGTCGAGCGATCCATCCATTGCGCCATGAAATGGCAGCCGATGCCGGCATAGGCCCTCATTCCCTGAGGGACGCGCGTAGACGTGTTGTGCGGACAGCCCGAGCAGAAATAGGGAATACGGAAGGATGCGTCGCGGGTGTCCGCCAGCATGGCCTGCGCCTGCTGCAGACCGCGCAGCTTCTGCTCGATCTGATCGTCGTTCCTGTAGCGCAGGATACGTTCGGCGACCGCGATGGCGATCTCGTTCGTGTCGAGCGCGCCCTTGACCGGGAACAGCCAGTTGTTGTTTTCGTCCTTCTTGCCGACCACGATCGGCGCGTTCTTCGTCCCGTAGAGTTCCTCGCGCACCTGCACTTCGATCAGCGAACGCTTCTCCTCCACGACGATGATCATTTCGAGGCCGTCTGCGAACGCCTTCAGCCCCTGCGGCTCGATCGGCCAGGGGCAGCCGATCTTGTAGAGCCGGACGCCCAGATCGTTGGCCTTGACTTCGTCGATGCCGAGATCGTCCATCGCCTGACGCACGTCGAGATAGGACTTGCCAGTCGTGATAATGCCGACTTTTGCGTTCGGTCCGCCCGAGGTGACGATCCGGTTGATCGTGTTTGCGCGCAAAAAGGCCAGGATGGCGTCGCGCTTGTATTCCTGCAGCCGCGCTTCCTGGTCCAGAATGGCGTCGCGCACGCGGATGTTGAGGCCGCCGAGCGGCATTTTGAAATCGCTCGGAACGACGGGTTGCGCGCGATCAAGCGAGCCGTCGACCGAAGACGTCGATTCGATCGTATCCTTCAGGCATTTGATGCCGACCCACACGCTGGCGTAGCGCGACAGCGCAAAACCGTAGAGGCCGTAATCCAGAATTTCCTGCACGCCGGCCGGCGCCAGGATTGGCATCATCACATCGACGAGATGGAAGTCGGACTGATGCGCCGTGGTCGACGATTCGGCAGTGTGATCGTCGCCCATCAGCACCAGCGCGCCGCCGTACTTCGATGTACCCGCAAGATTGGCGTGGCGGAACACATCGCCGGATCTGTCGACGCCTGGTCCCTTGCCGTACCAGATGCAGAACACCCCGTCGTATTTACCTTCCCCGCGCATTTCCGCCTGCTGCGCGCCCCAGACGGCGGTCGCAGCCAAATCTTCGTTGAGACCGGGCTGGAACGTAATGTCGTTGGCGTCGAACCACCGCTTGGCCGAATGCATCTGCATGTCGACCGAACCCAGCGGCGAGCCGCGATAGCCTGTAATGAATCCCGCCGTGTTCAGCCCCGCGCGCCGGTCGCGCTCCTTCTGCATCAGCAGCAGGCGCACCACCGCCTGCGTACCAGTGGCGAAGACGCGGGATTTTGTCAGATCGAATTTATCATCGAGGGAGATTCCGCCAAACGCGGACTGAGCGGCGCGCGCTTCAAGCGGCTCGGCCATATTGTTTCCTCCGGTCAGGCGGGCGCTCCGCCCTGACGCACGCAGGCATGTTAGCCTGCTTTCTGTCTTGGTATATGTCAACAGTACTGACGGAATTCAATGAGGCGATTGCTCGCGAGATCAGCAAGACATTTCGCCGGCGCGCAACCACCGACCCTGACGGCCACAGATCGCGCTGCATCCGGAAACAAAAAAGCCCGGCTCAAGCGCCGGGCTTTTGAAGGTCGATCGATGCCTTGGTCAGTACTTCGCCACCACCGGGGCGCTGCCGCCAAAGTTGAAGTGATAATTGACGCCGGCCCGGACGATATCGCCGTTAAAGCGGGTCCGCGCCTGCACGATGTTGATGAACTGCAACGCTATGCGCGGCGGACCCACCTGCGCCACGGCGAACGAGTTCGTCTGCGAGCCGAGGTCGTAATAGAGGTATTCGAGTTTGACGCTCCAGTTCTCGGCGAATTTCCATTCGCCGCCAACGCCCAGCGTCCAGCCGAGTTTAGTGCCGGAGCCGCTCGCGCCGCCCATGACAGGTTGCAGATTGGGACCAGGAGGAGAGGAAACATCCTGATACAACGCCGTCGCCGAAGACACCTGGCCATAGGCGAGACCGCCCGTGCCATAGAAGAGGAGCGTCGGCGTCACGAGATAGCCGAGACGGCCTCTGACGGTTCCCAGATAGTCGATCGCCTTCGAATTCCCGAGGATCGTTTGATAGGCGGTCCCGGCTGGACCGGGCGGAGAGGGAACCGGGCCGAATGAAACGCCGACGCCATTGCCGCCGCCGGTCAGTCCCTGAATATCGGCCTCCAGACCTGCAACCAGGCTCTGTCCGAACTGATAATTGTAGCCGATCTGGCCGCCGCCAATGAAATGGCCTGGCGAACCTGCGCCGAAGATTCCGGTCGCGCCGGTCGCAGCGCCGATCGCCGTGTTCGCGAATGGACCGCCGCCAGGGCCGGCTGCGGGGTCGACCCCGATGAAGATCGGCGACGACGCAATGTCCGTCGTGCTCGTCCGGTCCCAGGAATATCCGGCGTTCACGCCGGCGTAGAAGCCGGTCCAGCTCACCGTCGGCGCGGCGACGACCATGATCGGCGGCGCCTTGCGGGATGGCAGATCGGCTGCGAACGCGCCCGTCGCAGCGACGGTGGCTGCAACAGACAGCAGCAAGTGCTTTTTCATGTTAACCCCCAATATCGTCTGGGCGTCAGCGTCATTTCAACGACTCTGACATCCAGAATATATTTATAATTGAGTAGGTAGCGTGCAGGAACCGTTTCGTGTCGCTTTATGACAATGTTGCCTTTGGTTTGGTGACGAGCGTGACCAATTTGCAACGAATTTGTTCGCCCCGATCGTGTGTAGGGTGCAAGTGCAGCGGCATGACTGAATGCGGCGACATGATAAGTTTCGGTCTGCTCGCTGAAATCTACAGCGCATGTCAATCTGCGCGCCCACCACTGTCTCGCTTGCGCCTGATCCCGCCAAGACGGGACGCACCGGCGCAGACATTGCAGATCATCGAATATAATTGATTTAAATCAGTTTTCTAACTCACAGATCATTAAGATCCTGCGCGCAGATTACTGGAGTTCCATCTCTGGATTACACTTGAACCTCTGGCCACATCTTAAAAGGGGATTCCCCCTCATCGTCACCAGCGCGTTGCTCACGCTGATCGTGCTTGGTTCGCTCGTCCTGTTCATTCTGAAGATGCGCGCCGACGCAATCGAGGACTGGACGTCCAACGCCGGCAATCTCGGCTCCATGTTCGCGGAGCAGGTGGACCATGCGATGGAGGCGCTCGACGGCTCGCTGCGCACAACCGTCCGTGTGCTCCACAACACGCCGGCCGACGATCTGCGGGCGCGCGTGACCAAGCCTGGTTTCATCGCGGCGCTCCAGGCGGAGCGGGCCGAGCTGTTTCATGCGGCGCTGCTCGCGATTGCGGACGAGAATGGCGTCGTGATCGCTGGCAGCCGCGGCGCCGACACTTTGGGACTCAGCATCGCCGACCGGGATTATTTCAGGAATCTGCGCGACGCGCCGGACGCAGGACTTGTCGTCAGCCGACCAATCCTCAGCCGCGCGACAGGCGCGTGGACCGTGTTTCTCGCCCGGCGGCTTTCGGCGTCCGACGGCCATTTCCTTGGGATCGTCTTCATTGGCGTCGAGCCGGGCGATCTGATGCAGACGGCGAACTCGATCGTGGAAACGCCCGGTCAGGCCCTTTCGATGTTCGACAGGTCCGGCGCCCTCCTCATTCGCGCGCCGGCGCCGTCCATACACGGAGAGATCGGCCGCATCATCCCGGCGAGTTCAGAATGGCATGCGATCGCTGCGGCCGGCGGCGGCATGTATCGCTCGCCCGGCTGGTTCGACGACAAACCGAAATATGTCGCCGTCCGGCTGGTTCCCCACTATCCGCTGGCTGTCAACGTCGTGATCACGGAGGAGGCGGCTCTCGCCAGATGGCGGCAGCGCTCGATCGTCATCGCCGCCGCCAGCGCGGTCGCACTGGCGCTGATCGGCGCCCTGCTCCATGCGCAATTCCACCTGCGTGAGCGTCTTTCCCGGGCGCGCATCCGCTCCTGGCTGCGCGGCAGACGGCTCAGCGCCAAGTCGGACGAACTGGCGAATATCAACAAACGCTTCGGGCTGACTCTCGATTACATGGCGCACGGCATGGCGCTGTACGATGCGCAGGGGCGGGTCGTCGTCTCCAACCATTGCTATGCCGAACTCTACGGCCTGCGCCCGGACCAGATTCGGCCGGGCATGCGCGTGCAAGACATATTCGAATTGCGCATCGCCGCGGGCGCATACGCCGGCGGCGCCCCGGACGCGTATCGCAACTTTGCGCTCAATCTGAAACTCGACGACCGTATTGACCATCTCGCAAACGGGCGCGTCATCCACATCCGCACCAAGAGGACCGACGGGGGCGGCTGGGTGACGATGCAGGAGGACATCACCGAACGCATCGCCTCGACCGAACGCCTGTCGCACATGGCGCTGCATGACGGGCTGACGGGGCTGCCAAACCGAGCGGCTTTCAAGAAGCATCTCGCTGCCGCAGCAAGCGGAGCGTCCGGTCCGGACGACCGGTCGATCGTCTTGCTCATCGATCTCGACGGGTTCAAATACGTCAACGACACCTATGGACACGACATTGGCGACCAGGCCCTGGTCGAAGTCGCTGCGCGTCTTTCGCGCGCCGCCGCAGCAGCCTTCGTCGCACGGCTCGGAGGCGATGAATTCGTCGTGATGGCGAAGTGCTGCGGATGCGAGTCGACCTGCGCGTCGGCGCTCGCCGAAGATCTGATGCGCACGGTGCGGCTGCCCCTTAACTTCGACGGCCGGCGCATCTCGCTCACGCTGTCGATCGGCTCGGTCATCATCGAGGGAACTGGGTTCGACGCGACCCATGTGCTGCGGCGCGCCGACCTCGCGCTGCTGGACGCCAAGAATCTTGGTCGCGACCGCTGGCGGATGTTCGACGCGGACATGGAGCGCCGATTCGACGAGCGCGCCGGGCTCGCGCGGGAATTGCGCGAGGCGATCGAGATGGACGGCCTCGCCGTGTTCTATCAACCGATCGTCGCAGCCTCGGATCGCAAGATCGTCTGCATGGAGGCGCTGGTCCGCTGGCGCCACCCGACACGGGGCATGATCTCGCCTACGGTCTTCGTCCCGCTGGCGGAGGAGACCGGCCTCATCCTTCAGCTCGGGGAATGGGTCATGCGCCGCGCCTGCTTGGACGCCGCGGCATGGTCGCCAGACGTCCCGGTCGCGGTCAACGTCTCGTCGCTGCAGATCAGTCAGCCCGATTTCGCGCGCGGCGTATCGCATGTGCTGGCGACGACGGGGTTGCCGCCGCAGCGCCTGCAGATCGAGATCACCGAATCCGTTCTGCTGCAGAGGGACAGGCAGACGATCGCCGAATTGCATGCGCTGCACGAACTCGGCGTCTCGTTCGCTCTCGACGATTTCGGCACCGGTTACGCCTCGCTCGCCTATCTCAAGTCGATCCCGCTCGACAAGGTGAAGATCGACAAATGCTTCGTCGACGATATTTGCGTCGACAAGCAGTCGGTGGCGATTGTCGGCGCCGTCGTCGCCCTGGCCCGCGGCCTCGGAATCGTCACGACGGCCGAAGGCGTCGAAACGCAGGAGCAGTGGGACGCCCTGCGCGGCATGGGAGTCTCGACCATGCAGGGCTTTTATTTCGGCAAGCCCCGACCGATCTCGGAGATTCAACCACCCGGCAGGCGGAATTTCGCGGCCTGAGGATCGGCCTCTCCCCATTTCCGCCGCCTTCGTCGTGCATCGCGAACGCTGCGGTCCAGGCTATTCCGCCTGCGCCTTCGAAGCGTGAACGAGCAAATGGCGATGCGAATGCGGTTGGCCCTGTGCGCGGCGGCGGTTCTGGCGCTCGGCGCCCCGCCCGCGTCGGCTCACCCGCATGTCTGGGTCACGGCCCGCGCCACAGTCCTGTTCGACAAGGACGGGCAGGTCGCCGGCATCCGCCACGACTGGGCTTTCGACGAAATGTACTCCGCCTTCGCGACGCAGGGGCTGGGCAAGGACGGCAAACCGCCGACCCGCGAGGACTTGCAGCCGCTCGCCAGAACGAATGTCGAATCGCTGGCGGAATTCGATTACTTCACCTTCGCCAAGGAAGCCGGCCGCAAGCTGGAATTCGACGGTCCGGTCGACTATTACCTCGACGCCGACGACAAGAAGATCGTGACGCTGCACTTCACCTTGCCCCTGAAACAGCCGGCCTCGGCCAAAAAGCCGTTTTCGTTCCAGGTCTACGATCCCACGTATTTCGTCGCCTTCGCGTTCGAGAAGCAGAAGCCGGTCGCCTTGCGCGCCGCGCCGTCGGGCTGCTCATTGAGCGTAATGGAGCCGGCGCCGCTGCTCGCTGCTGATTCCCAGCGTCTGAGCGCGGCGGCGAGCGAGAATTTTTCGCCAGGCTCCGACCTCTCCTCCCGTCTCGCGCCGCGCGTTCTGGTGGCCTGCCCGTGACGCCGCCGGCCATCGGCGCGCCCGCTCCCCGCCAGCAGGGCGAGCGCCAGCGCAGGAGGGCGCGCGTCGCGTTCATTCTGTCGGCTGCAATTCTCCTCGCCGGGCCCGCGTTCGCGCAACATCATCCGTTCGCGGTCGGCGCCGACGAAGGGTCGGCCGGCGCAGCGTCCGGGATTCTCGCCTGGATCATCGCTGCGCAGGCGCATTTCTATCGCCTGCTCACCGACGCCGTGCGCCAGACGAGGACGACCAGCGCCGGCTTCTGGCTGCTCGCCGGCCTGTCCTTCGCCTATGGCGTGTTTCACGCAGCCGGTCCGGGCCACGGCAAGGCGGTCATGGCCTCCTACATGGTCGCCAACGAGCGTGCGCTGAAGCGCGGCGTCATCCTGACATTTCTCGCAGCCGCGCTGCAGGGGACGGTCGCCGTCGGCGTCGTCGCGATCGCTGCGCTGATCTTCAACGCGACCGCGCCGCGCATGACCGAAGCCGCACAAGCGATCGAATTGGCGAGCTACGGCGCCGTCGCCGGACTTGGTCTGTGGCTCGCCTGGAGCAAAGGGCGCGCCTTGTTGCTGGACGTGCGCGCCGCGCTGGCGCCCGCCGGCAGCGCGCTCGGCTCCGCCTTCACATGCGAGGCGATCGAACCCGGCCACGTCCACACTTCCGCCTGCGGCCACGTTCATGCGCCGCATCCCGCAATGCTCGACCAGGGATTCTCGTGGGGGGCAGCGGTCGCCGCCGTCGTCGCGGCCGGCGCGCGCCCCTGCTCCGGGGCGATCCTCGTACTCGTGTTCGCGCTCGCGCAGGGCGTGTTTCTGGCGGGAGTCGGCGCGGTCGCAGCCATGTCGCTCGGCACGGCGCTCACCACCGGCGCGTTCGCATCGACCGCCGTCTTCGCCAAAGGCCTCGCGATGCGACTCGCCGCCGGCGACGGCCGCGGCGCGCTTGTCGCGCGCAGCGCGGAGTTCATTGCCGCTCTCGTTGTGCTGGTCGCCGGCCTGGGCCTGCTCGCCGGCGCCTGGTTTTCGCGCGCGGCAGCCTAGCCTTAAAGGCTTGGCGGCGCAGGATCGCGCCCTCGCCACGCAGGGCTGGATAGGGGCGAGCCTCAGACCGGCGGCGCGCCCTGCGGCCGCGCCTTCGCGTCACGGCCCGCATTGACGAACCCGTTGACCAGCGCCACAAGTCCGAGCGCTGCGGACGGGAGACTCGCCCAGTAACGCGCCGGGGACGCCAGCGGTTCAGCAGCGCCGCGCATGGCTTCGAACGACAGGTAGTACAGGCCGCGCGTTGCCCCCATGAAGGCGTCGGCGCAGAACATGAGACCAGCAGCCACGAGAAAAACGTTCGAGGCTCGACGCCCCGAGAAAGCGGCGGCGACGCCCCAGATCGCGGCCGCCGCATGGACTGCGCCCGTATCCGCGTTGAGCCGCAGCGCGGGCGCGCCGACCGCGAAATCGAATGCCGAAAGCAGCGCAAGGACGATTGCGAGACCGAGGGTGATTTTTCGCGAGCCTTGCATCGTACTTCCCCATCGCCCCGAACGAATTGCGCCTTGCGCGCCTTCTAGGTAGACACGCGGGACGAGGAAATCAAAGAGCGCGGCTGCGTCACAAGGTCCGCGCCCGAAAACGGGAGAGCCGCGTGAACGATCTGTCTGCGATGCGAGCCGGGCATCTGTTCGACCTGACGGGCGAGGTGGCGCTCGTGACCGGGGCCTCGTCGGGCCTCGGGCGTCGGTTCGCCCGCGTGCTCGCGGCCAACGGCGCGAAACTGGCGCTCGTCGCCCGCCGCAAGGAGCGGCTGGAGCAACTGGCGGACGAGATCGCGGTCGCTGGCGGCCACGCGATCGCTCTCGAAGCAGACGTCGTCGACGACGAGGCCATGAAGCGCGCGTTCGACTCGGCGGAGCGGGATCTCGGCGTGGTGACGATCTGCGTCAACAACGCCGGCGTCTCGCGCGCGTCAAGGCTGACCGACGCCGACGCCAAGGGCTGGCGCGAGACCATGGCCATCAATCTCGATTCGGTCTGGTCGGTCGGCGTCATGGCGGCGCAGCGCATGTCCGCGGGCGGCAGAAAGGGATCGATCATCAACATGGCGTCGATCCTGTCCTATGGCGTCGGCCGCAGCAACGGCGCCTATGCCGTGTCGAAGGCGGGCGTCATGCAGCTCACCAAGGCGATGGGGTTCGAATTCGCGCGCCTGGGCGTGCGCGCCAATGCGATTGCGCCCGGCTATTTCTCGACGGAGATGAATGCCGACTGGCTCGCCGGCGGCGGCGCGGAAATGGCAAGGTCGATCCCGATGCGCCGCTTCGGCGCGGAAGGCGAACTCGACGGCGTCCTGCTGCTGCTGGCCGCGCCGAAGGCGGGATCCTACATCACCGGCGCGACCTATCTGGTCGACGGCGGCCACACGTTGCAGGTCGCGGGAGTATAGCCGCAACGACCCCACGGGGCCGTTGCGGCGCGATCGGTCGAGCGGTTCAGGCTGCCTCGTCGTCCATTTCCCCGGCATTCGCGGCATGATGCTCGGCATGCGCTTTTGCCGCTTCGTTGGCGTGGTGATCGGCATGCGCGAGATGGGCATGCGCGAGATGCGCGTGATGGCCGGCATGTTCGGGCTCGCCATCATGGTGATGGGCGGCCGCATTGCGATGATGTTCGGCTGCTTTTTCCAGATGCGAGGCGGCGTGTTCGTGATGTTCGGCGGCGCGAATCGTAGGCATTGATCGTCTCCACGGGTCCCGGAGCGCGCAAAACCGCGCGCGCCGCTGGATAGTCCCCTGACGTGACGCGGCGACGAACGATTTGCTTCGGGCGCGCGACGCTCAGAGACCTTCGGCGCCGCCATCCGATCGCGGGTCATGCGCCGCCTCGACATGGCGGTCGACATGCCGGATCACGCCGCCGGCGTGGCCGAAGGAATCCTCGTAAGGTGCGGCGCTCATCTCGACGCCATGCCCGGCCGCCTTCATGCGCGCGACCAGCGAGGGTTCGAACCGGTTCTCCATTTTCAGGGTCGCCGACGTCGCCTTCCAGGTCTTGTCATAACGGAAACGAGGGGCGTCGATGGCGTCGGCCAGGCCGGCGCCAAACAGAAATCGCGTGAGAACCTGCGCCTGGAATTGCGGCTGTCCGTCGCCGCCCATCGACCCATAGGACAGCACGCGCCCGTCGTCGAAGACGCAGAGCGGCGGGTTGAGCGTGTGCATCGGGCGCTTGCCCGGCGCGAGCGCATTGACGCTGGCCGGGTCGAGCGAGAACGAGACGCCGCGATTCTGCAGGAGCGCGCCGGTGGCCGGCAGCACACAGCCGGAGCCGTATTCCCAGAAGATCGACTGAATGTAAGAGACCGCAAATCCAGAGGCGTCGATTGCGCCCATCCAGACCGTATCGCCGTCTCCCGGCGGCAACGGCCAGGGCGCAGCGCGCTTCATGTCGATCGCGCCGGCCGCCCCGGCCAGAAACTTCGGCGCGAGGTAGCCCGCAACGTCCTCGCGGACATGATCGAAATCGACGCATACGTTGTTGCGAATCGCCAGCGCCCGCTTCGACGCTTCGACCAGCCCGTGCATGTGATCGAAACTTTCCGGGCGACCCACGCCGAGGCGCTCGAATAGGCCCAGCGTGACGAGCGAGGCGAGGCCCGCCGTCGGCGGCGGCGCATTATAGAGCGTGCGGCCCGGCAATTGCAGAGACAGCGGCGCGCGCATGACGGCGCGGTAGCGCGCCAGATCCTCGCGCGCTAGCGGCGCGCCGATCCGCGCAAGATCGGCTGCGATCTCGCGGCCAACGTCGCCCCGGTAGAAATCGTCGAGCCCGGCCTCCGCCAGATGCGCGAGCGTGGCGCCGAGTCTTTCCGCACGCCGCAGCGTCCCTTGCGTAGGAATTTTCCCGTCGACCAGAAATGTTTCGGCGAACCCGGGCGCGGCGACGAGCGCCTCCCTCTCGCGATGGCTGTAACGGGCTTCCGACGCGGATTGCATATACCCGCCGCGCGCGAGCGCCACCGCCTCGTGCAGCAGCGTGGAAAGCGGCAGACGGCCACCACAGGCCTGCGCCAGTTCGTGCGCGAGAGCCCAGCCGCCGACCGCGCCGGGCACGGTGAGAGCGGCCAGCGGCCCGCGCCGCGGAATGTAGCGGTGGCCCTGTTCGCGGTAGAATCCGATTGTCGCCCTGGCGCCAGCGAAGCCGCATGCTTCGATGTAGCGCACTCGACCGCCCGGTTCGCGAACCAGCCAGAAGGCGTCGCCGCCGATCGAATTCATGTGCGGATAGACGACGGCGATCGCCGCGGCCATGGCGAGCATCGCCTCGATGGCGTTGCCGCCCTCCGCAAGAATGGCCTTTCCGGCGCGCGCGGCGGCCAAATGCGGAGCAGCGACGGCGGCGCGTGAGAACTCGGGCGTTTCCATCCGCTCAGGTTGCAGAACGCCGCGCGTCGGTCAATCGTCGTCCGATGTCGCCCGCGACGGCGGTCAGGACTGCCTCTGGTTCGTCGACTGCGTCTGCTTCACGCTTATGCTGATCGTGCGCAGCCCATGTGCGAGCGGCGACGCGCGCAGCGGCGCGCAGCCGAGACAATCGAGGGCGCAGGCGACGCGCACGTGGCCGTCGTGCATGCACAGGCAGATCGTCGGATCGAAGCCTATCCAGCCGAGTCCGTCGACGTAGACCTCGGCCCAAGCATGCGCGCCAGCTTCGGCGCCCGGCTCCTCGGGCGCGAGGTAACCGCTGACGCAGCGTGCGGGAATTCCGACCGTGCGCGCGGCGGCGACGAACACATGCGCGAAATCCTCCGCGCCGCCCGCCCCGCGTTCGAACGCCTGCGCCGCCGTCGCAATCGCTTCCTGCGGCGCGAGCGTCATCGATTCGTGCAGAGCTCGCATCAGGAAATGCGGGCGATCAAGGTCCGTCTTGGCGCCCTTGACCGTTGCGCGCGCGAAATCGCGGATCTCCACATCGGCGAATGTATGCTCGGTGTCGCGCAGGAACACATCAGCAGGAAACCGCTCCACCTCGCCGCGCAGAACGCCGGATGTATCGAACGTATCGACTTCGCCACGCACCAGCACCGTCAGCGTCTCGACTGCGCCCTCGCAATCGAGAGTCTGCACGAAATTGCCAAAGGCGTCGCGCGCTTCCCTGATCCCGCAGTCCAGATTGACGTCGATATTCCAGGCGGCGATGTGCTGGCTTTCGCAGTCTTTCGGCCGCAACCGCAGGAGCTGGATGACAGACCGCGCGGGCGGCGCAAATTCCTGATGGATTTCGTGACGAATGCTGATCCGCATGAATCTCAGTGCACCAGATATTGCTCGGCCATGATGGTTCCGAGCCGATCGTTGTCGTCGATGAACGTTTCGATGAATTCGTGAAGGCCGCTCTGGAAAATGGACCTTAGGTCGGCCGCCTGCAGCTTCGACAGCGTCGCGCGGGCATGCCGCTGCGCCGCGCCCTGCCGCCCATAGAGCCTGCTGAGAAGATCGAGCCAGCGCACGATGTTTTCGTAACAGGAGACGAGCGAACGCGGCATGTCTGGCTTGAGAATCAGCAGATCTGCGACCAGCCAGGGCTTGATGCTCTGCCGGTAGACCCAGTGATAGGCGGTATGCGCCGACACCGCGCGCAGGATCGCGGTCCACTGGAAATAGTCGAGCGAGCCGCCGACGGCTTCGCTTTCCGGCAGCAGCACATGGTATTTCACGTCAAGCAGGCGCGCGGTGTTGTCGGCGCGCTCCACGAAATGACCGAGACGCATGAAATAGAAAGCATCGTTGCGTAGCATCATGCGGTAGGCCGACCCGTCGACGTCGAGCGCCATTTTCTTGACGATTGCAAGAAGGCGCCCGAGTTCGTCGCGATCGAGCCGTTTGCCCGCCGTGCGGGCGCGCTCGAATTTCGTAAGTTCGAGCCAGGCGCCGTTGATCGCCTCCCATGTCTCGACAGTGAGCGCGGTGCGCACCGCGCGCGCGTTGCGCCGCGCTGCCTCGACGCAATTGTGGATCGACGACGGATTGTCCGCATCGAACACGAGGAAGGACACGACGCTGCTCTCGTTCGGCTCCGCGCCGACCGCGCCGAATCGTTTGAGCCCCCCCGTCGAGATAAGCGCGCTCTCCCATTCGTTCGTCTCTCCGCCATAGGCGCGCGGCAACGCTGCGAGCCGCGACGAGGCCTCGATGATGCGGGCGACGTGATCGGCGCGCTCGACGTATCGTGCGAGCCAGTAGAGATTGTCGGCAGTGCGCGCGAGCATCAGAACATCCCCTCACGCATCGTCGATCACCCACGTGTCCTTGGTGCCGCCGCCCTGACTCGAATTGACGACGAGCGAGCCCGCCTTCATCGCGACGCGTGTCAGCCCGCCCGGCGAAACAGTCATGCCGTTCGCCCCTGTCAGAACGAATGGTCTGAGATCCACGTGCCGCGGCGCGACGCCGGCTTCGACCGCGGTCGGACAGGTCGACAGCGACAGAGTCGGTTGCGCGATGAAATTGGCCGGATTGGCCTTCAGTTTGGCGCGGAATTCGGAAATCGCGTTCTTGCTCGCATGCGGTCCTATGAGCATGCCGTAACCGCCGGACCCGTTCACTTCCTTCACCACCAGCTCTGACAGATGGTCGAGAACATAGGTCAGCGCCTTCGGCTCGCGGCACCGCCAGGTCGGCACGTTCTTCAAGATCGGCTCCTCGCCCGCGTAAAACCGGATGATTTCGGGCATGTAGGTGTAGATCGCCTTGTCGTCGGACACGCCGGCGCCGACGGCGTTTGCGAGCGTGACGTTGCCGGCGTGGCAAGCGCCCATCAATCCAGGCGCCCCCAACACGGAATCCGGCCGGAACGCGAGCGGATCGAGAAATTCGTCGTCGATGCGACGATAGATCACGTCGACGCGCTGCGGTCCAATCGTCGTGCGCATGTAGACGACATCGTCGCGCACGAACAGGTCGCCGCCCTCCACCAGTTCGACGCCGAGCTTGTCGGCAAGAAACGAGTGTTCGTAATAGGCCGAGTTGAACTGGCCGGGCGTCAGCACGACGACCGTCGGCTCGCCGCTGGTTGAATGTGGCGCGACCGAGCGCAACGTCGAGAGCAGACGGTCCGGATAATCGTCGATCGGGGCCACGCGATGTTCGGCGAACAGATCGGGAAACAGCCGGATCATCGCCTCGCGGTTCTCCAGCATATAGGAAACGCCGGACGGCGTACGGGCGTTGTCCTCCAGCACATAGAAATCGGCGTCGTCGACGCGGATCACGTCGATGCCGGCAATATGCACCCAGACATCGTGCGGCGCGCGCCAGCCTGCCATTTCCGGACGGTAGCCTGCGTTGCGCAACACGAGTTCGGCCGGCACGATCCCGGCCCGTAGAATGGCCTGCTCGCCGTAGATATCGGTGAGGAACATGTTCAGAGCTTTCACGCGCTGAAACAGGCCCCGTTCGAGTTTCGTCCATTCCGAACGCGCAACCAGCCGCGGGATGATGTCGAACGGGATCAGCCGTTCGGCCGCGTCCTTGTCGCCATAGACGGCGAACGTGATGCCGATGCGCCGGAACAGAAGCTCGGCCTGGGCGCGGCGCGAGGCCAGCAGATCCGGCGGCGTCTCATCGAGAAAGCGCGCCAGCCGGCGGTAGACCTCGCGCGGGGTCGCCGCGCCGCCCATCTCGTCGAAGAAGCCAGTGTCGCCCAAAATCCGTCTCGCGTTGTTGATCTATCGAACGCCTCGACTGGCTGGAACGCAAGCCTCGTACCACAAGCACAACGTTTGATATTCAGCTCGACCTGGCGAACGCGCGGGCGCCGGCGCCCAGGTTTTGAGCGGCAGGATTCATCTCACAGGCAAACCGCCGGCGACATAGGGAGAGGCCGCCTCTGCAGTTTAGCTCCAGCTCGTTAGGTCCATCTCGCCGGCGGACCGCAAGCGCGTCCTGCCGTCAGGGCGGGCCAGGCTCGCCTCCGCGCGGGCCGCAGTCGAGCTTTCGCTAGCCCTTGCCCGCGTCCAGCTCGCCCCTTCCCCCCGCGTCGCATTTACGATATGGCACAACCGCAACGGACCCCGGCCCTTGCGCCGGGGTTTTCTTTTGAATTCGAACAAAAGTCCGCAACAATGGCGAACGTGGTCGTGGTCGGCGCACAGTGGGGCGACGAAGGCAAAGGCAAGATTGTTGACTGGCTGTCGGTCGAGGCCGACGTGGTCGTGCGTTTTCAGGGCGGGCACAACGCCGGCCATACGCTCGTTATAGACGGCAAGACCTACAAGCTCGCGCTGCTGCCCTCGGGCATCGTGCGGCCGGGCAAGCTCTCCGTCATCGGCAACGGCGTCGTCGTCGACCCGCATCATCTCGTCGAGGAGATCGGCAAGCTGCGCGCGCAGGGCGTCGCGGTCACGCCCGACAATCTCAAGATCGCCGAGAATGCGCCGCTGATTCTGTCGCTGCACCGGGAACTCGACGGCCACCGCGAGGAAGCCGCGACCGAAGGCGTGAAGATCGGCACGACCAAGCGCGGCATCGGCCCCGCTTACGAGGACAAGGTCGGCCGCCGCGCCATTCGCGTGCAGGATCTGGCCGAACCCGACACGCTCGACGACAAGATCGCGCGGTTGCTCGCCCACCACAATCCGCTGCGCCGCGGGCTCGGCCTGCCTGAGCTCGACGCGCAGGCGATCCATGCCGAGCTTATGGCGGTCGCCGATCAGGTGCTGCCCTACATGGACGCGACGTGGGATCTGCTGTCGCAGGCCCGCCGCGCCGGCAAGCGTATCTTGTTCGAGGGCGCGCAGGGCGCGTTGCTCGACGTGGACCATGGCACCTATCCCTTTGTCACGTCCTCCAACACGGTCGCCGCCAGCGCGGCCTCGGGATCAGGGGTGGGGCCACGCGCGATCGGCTATGTGCTCGGCATCGCCAAGGCCTATACGACTCGCGTCGGCGGCGGACCGTTCCCGACCGAACTGTTTGACGAGATCGGCCAGATCATCGGCGACAAGGGGCACGAATACGGCGTCAACACCGGGCGTCGGCGGCGCTGCGGCTGGTTCGACGCGGTTCTGACCCGCCAGGTCGTGAAAACCTCCGGAATCGACGGCATCGCGTTGACCAAACTCGACATTCTCGACGGCTTCAAAGAGATCAAGGTCTGCACGCACTATCGCCTCGATGGTCAGATCATCGACCGGCTACCCGCCTCGCAGGCGGCGCAGGCGCGCGTCGAACCTGTCTACGAGTCGATCGAGGGTTGGGAAGGAACCACCGGCGGCGCACGCTCCTGGGCCGATCTGCCAGCGCAGGCGATCAAGTATGTGCGAAGGATCGAGGAACTGATCGAGGCGCCGGTCGCTTTGTTGTCCACCAGTCCGGAGCGGGACGATACAATTCTTGTCCACAATCCATTCCAGGATTGACGCGACCAACCGGGAATGGTGTTAACGCGCGATGGCCGATTACTATCCACTTCTCGCCAAGGCAGTAGCGGGACTGCCGGACTCCACCGAGGAAAAGCGCCGCGCGATTTACGAGCGCGCGCGCAAGGCGCTGCTTGGCCAGTTGCGCAAGATTGACCCGCCGATCGCCGAGAGCGACATTGCCCGCGAGAATTCCGCGCTGGACGAATCGATCGCGCGCCTTGAGTCCGAGATCGCCGGCAAGGCTGCGGCAGCCCCGGCATCGAAACCAGCCCAGCCTCCGGCCGCCGCGCCGCCGCCAGCGACCCTCAAACCGCCGGCGGCCGCGCCGAAGCCGCCCGCGCCGCTGAGCAGCCCTGTCCCGCCGAAGCCCTTTTCCTTCCGCCCGCCGAACGTTGCCGGCGTCGCCGCGCCGGTGGAGCCGCCGCAAGACGACGAGCCGAAGCAACCGACCGACGAGACGGCCGCAGCGATCGACCTGAAGCCGCCGCGCCCACGAGAGGCGCCCCGGCCTGCCGCGCCAACGCCTGCGCCGGCTGGCGACGGCGTCAAGCGCATGTGGATCGTCGGCGGCGTGATTGCGGCGATTGTCCTGCTGATAGCCGCCGCCGCCTATTTCATGCGCGACCATGGATCGCAGGGTCTAGCGCGGCTCGGACAGGCGCCGCCGGCGACCGAGGCGCCGCCGAGCGGCAAGATTGCCGACCGCCTTGACAAGCCGGCCGCATCCAGCGGGTCGGCTGCGCCCGCGCCGACACAAAATCCGGGCGCCCCGCAGTCAATCCCTGTGGCGGGACGCGCCGCGCTGCTCGTCGAAGCGCCGGACGCGCCGGACAAGGTCAAGACCTATGTCGGATCCGTGATCTGGAGAATCGACAGCGTGCCGACCGGCGCCGGCCGCCCGCTTGGCACGGCGGTTCATGCCGATGTCGATATCCCCGACGCAAAAGTGCGCATGACCCTCGATATCCAGAAGAACGAAGACGCCTCGCTGCCCGCCTCGCACACGATCAACGTCGGCTTCAACATCCTGCCGGGAAGCGATATCCCCGGCGTGAAGCAGATTTACGGGATTCAGATGCGGCGGGAGGACTCCTCCAATGGCGACGCGCTCGCCGGCATCCCCGTTCAGATCACCGACAATCTGTACTTGATCGGACTCGCGCGCGGCGACCTGGAATCACGCAATGTCGAACTGCTGAAAAACCGCGGCTGGCTTGACGTGCCGCTGGCGCTGACCAACGGGCGGGTGGCGAAATTCAGTCTGGAGAAGGGCGTCTCGGGCGAACGCGTGATCGCCGACGCCATCGCCGCCTGGAGTCAGGAAAAGTAATCCGCCGCCAGGCGTCTGCAAAAAAGGCGGCGTCCTGCGCCGCCCTTTCTGTTCCGGCATGGAAGGCCGGGATCAGCGCGTCGAAGCGGATTCCGTCAGCTTCCTGTTCGGCGCCGGCAAGGCTTCGCGTTGCTGCAATCCGGCGCGCACCGCCGCCTGCACCTTCTCGAACGCCCGAACCTCGATTTGGCGCACGCGCTCGCGTGAAACCCCGAACTGCTCGGACAATTCCTCAAGCGTGAGCGGTTCGTCACGCAGGCGGCGCGCCTCGAAGATGCGACGCTCGCGTTCGTTCAGCACGCCGAGCGCACTGCGCAGCGCGGCATGACGGTTGTCGGATTCTTCGGCGTCGGCCAGCACGGCTTCCTGGGACGCGGACTCATCGACAAGCCAATCCTGCCACTCTCCCTCGCCATCGACGCGCAGCGGCGAGTTGAGCGAGGCGTCGCCAGACAGGCGGCGATTCATTTCGACGACTTCCTGCTCGCTCACGCCGAGTCGATGCGCGATCGTCCGGACGTTCTCGGGCTTGAGATCGCCGTCCTCCAGCGCGGAAATCTGGCTTTTGGCCTTGCGCAGGTTGAAGAACAGTTTCTTCTGGTTCGCGGTCGTGCCCATCTTCACGAGCGACCACGATCGCAGGATGTACTCTTGTATCGCCGCGCGGATCCACCACATGGCATAGGTGGCCAGGCGGAATCCCTTGTCGGGCTCGAACCGCTTCACCGCCTGCATGAGGCCGACATTGCCTTCCGACACGACCTCGCCGATTGGCAGACCGTAGCCGCGATAGCCCATGGCGATCTTGGCGACCAGACGGAGATGGGACGTGACCAGTCTGTGCGCGGCTTTGGAATCGGCATGTTCGCGCCAACGTTTGGCGAGCATGTATTCCTCCTGCGGCTCGAGGAGGGGAAATTTTCTGATTTCCGTGAGGTAGCGAGAAAGTCCGCTTTCGCCGGAGATCATGGGAAGAGCAGCAGCCATAAAATCCTCCAGGGCCCCCGTCATCGGCAGGCCGAATTCGCAGCCGCGAGACGCCGACCGCAACACGGTAATATAGGGGCCGCCACCGTGGCCGAAAGAGGGCGAAAACCCTACGGGCGGCTCGCGGCGCGGTTAAGAATACGTAATCTGGCCGGCGGCCCGCGGGTTTCCGCAGCAGTCACAAGCGCGTGAGTTCCATCCGCACCTTGTCGAAATCGGCTGGCGCGGAGCTTTCGAACGACATCTCCTCGCCCGTGACCGGATGCGGAAAGCCGAGCGCCACGGCGTGCAGCGCCTGCCGGCCGAGCGCTGTGATCGCCAGGCGAGCCGCCTCCGGCAGCGCCTGCTCCTTGGTGCGAAACCCCGTGGCGTAGACGGGATCGCCGATCAGCGGGCAACCTATATGGGCCATGTGGACCCGGATCTGGTGCGTCCGGCCGGTTTCGAGCCGACAGGCGACCAATGCGGCGGCGGGACGCCCGGTCCTGTCCGCGCCATAGGTTTCCAGCGCCCGCCAGTGGGTGACGGCCTCCCTGCCCTGGCCGCCGCGCGTCACGGCCATCTTCTCGCGATGGGTCTGATGGCGGCCCAGCGGCGCATCGATCGTGCCGCTCTTGCGCCCCGGCGCCCCCCAGACCAGCGCCCTGTACTCCCGCAGGAAGGGCAAGGTGCGGCCATGGTCGGCGAACAGGGCGGCGAGCCCCCGGTGCGCGGCGTCTGTCTTGGCGACGACCAGCAAGCCGGATGTATCCTTGTCGAGCCGGTGCACGATGCCCGGCCGCCTCACGCCGCCGATGCCCGACAGGCTGTCGCCGCAATGGGCGATCAGCGCATTGACCAGCGTGCCGGTCTCATGGCCGCCGGCGGGATGGACGACGAGGCCGGCCGGTTTGTCGATCACGATGAGCGCGTCGTCCTCGTAGACGACCTTGAGTGGAATGGCCTCGGCCTGCGGCTCGGCCGGCGCGGGGGCCGGAATTTCGATGACGATTTCCGCGCCCGCGGCGACCTTCGCAGAGGCGTCGCCGGCGCCGCCGCCGCCGATGGTGACGCGCCCCTCCTCGATCAGGCCCTTGATGCGGGTGCGCGACACATGCGCTTCGGCAAGAGCCGGCCGCTCGGCCAGATAGCGATCAAGGCGCGTGCCGGCCTCGGATGGGTCGACGGAAAAGACGTGACGGGTCGAAGCTTCGCTCATCGCCCGCAGATAAAGACGCAAGCTCCCGTCTGCAACCGCTTGCGCGCGAACAGGCGCGCGTGATTGATGCGCCATGATGCAAAACAGGCCGGAAATCGTCGACATCGCCGTAGTCGGCGCAGGTCCGGCCGGCCTGATGGCCGCCGAGGCGGCGGCGCGCGCCGGCCTGCGCGTCGCAGTGTTCGACGCCATGCCGAGCGCTGGCCGCAAGTTCCTGATGGCCGGGCGCAGCGGCCTCAATATCACGAACGCGGAGGATTTCACGACATTCCTCGACCGTTACGGCGCGGCGGCGGCATGGCTGCGGCCGATCCTTGAACGATTTTCGCCGCAGGATATGCGCGATTTCTGCGCTGGCCTGGGCGTAGAGACATTCATCGGCTCCAGCGGCCGCGTCTTTCCGAAGGCGATGAAGGCCTCGCCCCTCCTGCGCGCCTGGCTCGCCCGGCTCGCCAGGCTCGGCGTCGGGTTTCGCCCGCGCATGCGCCTCGTCGATATTGGAGCGGACGGCGCAATTGAATTCATCCGTTCGGACGGGAGAAACGAGCGCCTCCAGGCCCGCGCGACCGTGCTCGCGCTTGGCGGCGCGAGTTGGCCGCGGCTCGGCTCGACCGGGATGTGGGCGCAGGCGCTCGCCGCGCGCGGGGTGAACATCGCGCCCTTCCGGCCCAGCAATTGCAGCGTGGAAATCGACTGGTCCCCGCCATTCCTCGCTCGGTTCGAGGGGCAGGCGTTCAAGACCGCCCGCTTTTCCTATGCCGGTCACCCCATGCGCGGCGAAGCCGTCGTGACGAAGCGCGGTCTGGAGGGCGGCCCGGTCTATGCGCTGTCGGCCGCAATCGGCGCGGATTTGCGCGATGGGCGCAAGGCGCGTCTCGTCATTGATCTGAAGCCCGATCTCGACATCGAAACGATCGCGCAAAGGCTGAACAGACGCCGCGCCGGCGACAGTCTGTCGAACGTGCTGCGCAAGGCTCTTGGATTGACGCCCGTCGCCGTCGCCTTGCTGCGCGAGGCGGCGCGCGACCTGCCGCCAGAGTCCGAACCCCTCGCGCGCCTCGTGAAATCCGTCGGGCTGCCGGTGCGCGCCGTCAGCGGCCTTGACCGCGCCATTTCAAGCGCGGGCGGCGTGCGACTCGACCAGATCGACGGCGATCTGATGTTGACGAGGCTGCCCGGCGTATTCGTCGCGGGCGAAATGCTCGACTGGGACGCGCCGACCGGCGGCTATCTGCTGCAAGCGTGTTTTGCGACGGGAAACGCCGCCGGAGAAGGCGCGGCGAAATGGGCGAAGGGCTGCGGCCCGCGACCTTCGGAACGGCCGATTGCACCCTCCTGACGTCGGCGCGCCCTATCCGATGATCGCCACCGCCCGCGTCCAGCCGGCCGACGCGCGTTCGATCTTCACCGGAAAACACGACACCATGAAGCCGGTCGAGGGCAGGACTTCGAGATTGTGCAGCTTCTCGATGTGGCAGTAGCCGATGTGGCGGCTCGCCTTGTGCCCTTCCCAGATCAGGCGCGCGTCATGTGTGGCCGCATAGGCCTTCGCGGTATGGACGAACGGCGCATCCCAGCTCCAGCCGTCGATGCCGGTCAGCCGCACGCCGCGCTCCAGCAGATACATTGTGGCCTCGTAGCCCATACCGCACCCGGAAGCGACATAGTCCGCCCGCCCGTATTTCGCGCCGGCGCTGGTGTTGACCACCACGATGTCGAGCGGGCGCAGCATATGGCCGATGCGTTTCAATTCATCGGCCACATCCTTCGCCGTCGCGACATAGCCGTCCGGCAAATGACGGAAATCGAGCTTCACGCCGGGCTGGAAGCACCAATCGAGGGGAACCTCGTCGATCGTCCAGGCGCGCTCGCCGCGGTTCATCGTCGGGTGATAGTGCCAGGGCGCGTCGAGATGCGTGCCGTTGTGCGTCGACAAGCTTACGCGCTCGACCGCCCAGCCCTGCCCGTCCGGCAGATCCGCGGCCTCGAGGCCCGGAAAGAAAGGCAGGATCTGCGGCAGGCTCTGCTGGTGATCGATATATTCGATCGTCGGATGAAGGCCCGGCGGATCGGCCGGAACGTCGTTTTGCAGCGGAACGGATATGTCGATGATTTGCCGGGCCATGCCGTCTCCCCCCGCGCGAACCCAACCCGCGCCGCTCGGCAATTCCACCACAGGACCGCCGCATTGGAAACGGGGTTGAAACTGGCTCAGCCTTCGTCGTCGTCCTCAGACCCGCCTGGCGATTCGAGTCTGTGCAAGCCTTGTTGCGGCGCGTGATCGGACAATTCCTCCAGGGCGACGGCGCTTGTCGCTTCCAGCGCTGCAGCGGTGCGCGACAGGCCCAGTTCGACTGCTTCGCGATGCAGATCCTGAATGAGACCGAACAGGCGAAGGCGGATGGATGATGAAGCCATTGGGAACCGGATGGAGTGGGCGCCGAAAACCAACGCATCGGTAGTCTGCGCACGAGTGTATAAACAACACGGAATCGATGCCGGATGTCTTTGTTCAAATGCAAGATACACTTGGCATCGAGTGTTCAGCGCTTTGGCGCTGGCGAATTTTGACCTTTTTCAATATTGCAGCCGCTGACCCAAAATGTCTACTATCCATTCGGCTCGACCGCTCTGCGTCGAGTGGACCTCAGATCACGAACTCTCCGGCGCGCATGACGGCCGACCGGCCACCGCCAGTATCGAGACCGTCGACATCCATCTCGGCTGAACCAATCATCCAGTCTATATGGATCAGGCTGCGGTTGGCGCCGCGCGCCGCGAGCTCGGCCTCGCTCAGCCTGTCGCCATTGACGAAGCACTTGCTGTAGGCCTGCCCGAGCGCGATGTGGCTCGCCGCATTCTCGTCGAACAATGTGTTGAAGAACAGGAGTCCGCTCTTCGAGATCGGCGACGACCACGGGACCAGCGCGACCTCGCCGAGATGGCTTGCGCCTTCATCCGTATTGAGCACGTTGTGCAACACATCCGCGCCGGAGCGCGCATCGGCTTCGACGATCCGTCCGTTCTCGAACCGGACAGCGATGTCCTCGATCAGGGCGCCCATGTAGGATAGCGGCTTCGACGCCCGCACATGGCCGGACACGCGCGCGCGGTGCGGCGTCGTGAACACTTCCTCCGTCGGAATGTTGGCGTTGCAGACGATCCCGTTTTTCGCGGTCGAGGCGCCCCCCGCCCATTCGTGATCATCGGCGAGGCCGACGAACAGGTCGGTTCCCGGGCCGCGGAAATGCAACGCATGAAAGCGGCGCGCATTGAGCGTGGCCGTGCGGCGCGCCAGCGCGGCGTTGTGCGCGGCCCATTCGGACGCCGGATCGGCGACATCGACGCGCGAGGCGGAAAAGATGGCGTCCCACAACTTCCGCAGCGCGCGGTCTTCGGTATCGTTCGGGAACACGCAACGCGCCCATGCCGGAGTAGCGGCGGCGATGATGGTCCAGTTGATGGCGAAGCTCGCGATGAGTTCGAGCGCCGGGCTGTAGGCCTTCGACCGCGCGCGATTGACGCGCGCAACCTTCGATGTCTCCTGGCCCGCAAGCAGCGTCGGATCGTCGCCGACGATCGCGAGTCGCGCGGCGCCATTGCGGTAGGCCTGCGCCATGCCTTCGAACAGCCAGGCCGGCGCGGCGTCGAACGACTCGTCGCGCGCGTGACGATAGCGCAGCAGGCTCTGCTCGTCGTCGTTGAGGATGACGGTCACGAGCGACGCGCCGGCGCGATAGGCGTGCTCGGTCACGCGGCGGGCCAGATCCAGCGCCTCGACTGGCGCGGTGACGACGAGTTCCTGCCCGTCCCGCAGCCCCAGCCCGACGCGCACGGCGGTCTCGGCGAGCCGGTCGAGTTTGACGGCGTGATCGGCTGCGGACAGCGACGGCGTCACATTCATTCTGAACTCCTCATTGCGCTGCAATTCCGTCGCGCCCGCGATGGCAAGGAGAGAGATAGCGCGGCGCGCCGTCCTTGTCAGGCGTTCGGGCGATCCTTCGCCTCCGAAAGCTGCGCCAGCACAGCGTCCTTCCGCAAGGCCAGCGCCTCGCGCGCGACGTCGAAAGCAAGTCTGAACGCGCC
This sequence comes from Pseudomonadota bacterium, assembly GCA_021781815.1. GTDB lineage: Bacteria > Pseudomonadota > Alphaproteobacteria > Rhizobiales > Beijerinckiaceae > JAJXWB01. The sequence continues at coordinate 50,471 of JAJXWB010000008.1, forward strand.
GAAGCCGTCGTTTGCGACGGTCCCGTCGCGGACGCCCGCGAGGACCGCGGCGACCGTCTGGTTGAGTTCCGTTTCCAGCGCGGCGATCTCGTCGAAAGTCTGCGCCTGCGTCGCGCGGTCTCCCAGCGACAGAACCGCATCGGTCAACTGGCCGGCCCGCTTCGGCGGCGCGCGCGTGACCGTCGAATAGAGACCAAGGAAAACGGAGCCGACGACGCTCGCCACTGACATGCCGATGTAGATCATGTCGCTATAGCGATCCAGAAACGTCTTCGTGTCGTCGTCCACGTACTCGGCGACGCCCGGATGCGCAAGGACGGTCGCGTCCTTGTCGGTGCTCGGCGGCTCGATGGCGGTCGCGTAACGCCCGGGTTCGCCGAGTAGATCCTTGTTCTCGAACACCGCTACGGCAAGTTCGGTCGCAACCGCCTCCGGCAAGCGCGAATGGCAGAGCAGGATATCCTCGACGCTGATGGTTTCGAGATCGTCGTCCGGAATCTTCGGCGACGCGACGATCAGGCCGGCGTCGATCGTTTCGGCATCGACGCCGCGCATCCGGGCGGCGAGCGCCTTGGATCCATCGGCATCGATCAGGTCGAAATTCGGTTTTTGCGCGCGGTCCGGCCAGAATATATCCGTCGCGATTTTGGATTTGCGGACGATGTAGAACACGGCGCCGGGCCCGTTCGCTTCGAACAGATGCGGCCATTCCGCAGCGTGGCGTTCTTCGATCGGCGCCGAAGGCGGAAAACCATAGAAGGCCAGCACGTCCCGCACCAGAGCGCTGTCGCGCGCATCGTCGCCGATGATGGCGAGCCGCTTTCCCTTGAGCGCGGCGATCGATTTCACCTTGGCCGACCTTGGGGCGGCGATCAGGAGCAGCGAATGGTCGAGGATAGCCACCGCCCGCGCGCGGCCCGGGATTTTCGTATCGCTGCGCGCGATCATGAGGTCGGCCCTCGCCTGCGAGAACCATGTTGCGGCGGCTGCAAGACTCTCCAGAGGCCGCACATCGATGCGAACGCGCCGGTTCTGCGCTGTCGCCGCCTGCAACCTTCGGGCAAACCCATATTCGACCGAATTTTCAGGGCCGGTTGCAAAAACCAGCGTTCTGGGCGCCGTCAGGAACCGGGCGAGAAACGCGACCGCGATCGCAATGGCGACAGTCAGCGCCGCAAACGCGAATTTCTGACGGCTGTTGCTCCAGCTCGCGCGAGCGGTCGCGCCAAATAGATTCTGGGAGGCGAGCGTCGCAGTTCGCCCGCCGATGGCCCGTCCCGCAGGTCCCTTGTTCAAGCCGACGCCTCCCCTCGGCGCGTATCGCCCCTATTGATGGCACAGCCGTCCACTCAAAGCATAGCCGACCTTGACCCGGCGGCCCCGGGGGGGCATCAAGCGCCCTCCCCGCCGCCGCGCGCAAGAGAGCCCATGATCCGCTCAGCCCTCATGAATGTCATGACCTCGGCCGCCCTGAAGGCGGGCCGCGGCCTGAAGCGCGATTTCGGCGAGGTCGGGAACCTTCAGGTGTCCGTGAAGGGGCCGGGCGATTTCGTGTCCGCCGCCGACCGACGCGCGGAAAAGACGCTGTTCGAGGAATTGTCGAAGGCGCGCCCCGGCTACGGCTTCGTCATGGAGGAGAGCGGTCGCGTCGAGGGAGCGGACGCCAGCCATACCTGGATCATCGACCCGCTCGACGGAACGACGAATTTTCTGCACGGCCTGCCGATATTCGCGATCTCGGTCGCGCTTGAGCGCGAGGGCCAGCTCGTCGCCGGGCTTGTCTACAATCCGGCAGACGACGAGATGTTCGTCGCCGAACGTGGCCAGGGCGCATGGCTCAACAACCGGCGCCTGCGCGTCGCGCAGCGACGCGATCTCGCCGACGGCCTGGTGGCGACCGGCGTCCCGCACCTCGGCAAGGCCAAGGAACATCCGCAGTTCAAGAGGGAACTCGCTGCAGTCATGGCGCGGGTCTCCAACATCCGCCGCCTCGGCGCCGCGTCGCTCGACCTCGCTTATGTGGCGGCCGGACGTTTCGATGCGTATTGGGAACGTTCCCTGCAATCCTGGGACATTGCGGCGGGCATCGTGCTGGTGCGCGAGGCCGGCGGATTCATCACCGATCTGGACGGCGGCGCGGACATGCTGATGAAGGGCGCCGTGCTCGCCGGCAACGAGCAGATGCACCGCGGGCTCGGCGATATCCTGCGCGCGGCCTGAAGCTTGGCCTGATCCTGACGCCGCCGCCATTGCCGAAACATCGGAGGTAATGGCAAGCTGTTTGCGCAGCCAACGGGCGAGGAAGAACACATGTCGGCGGCCGGCGAACGAACGATGCTTTCCAGCCCGCTCATCTTTCTGGTGCGGATGATCGTCTTTCTGGCTCTGGCCGGTTTCGTGGCGTTCATCCTGCAGAACGAGATCGCGCGCGCCTTCATGGCTAATCCCGGCCTCAACGGCCTGATCCTCGGCGTGCTGGCGATCGGAATTATCCTGGCGGTCGCGACCGTCGGCCGGCTTTTCCGCGAAGTCGCCTGGGTCAACGCGCAGGGAACGCCGGATGCGGCATCGACGCCGGCGCCGAAACTGCTTGCATCGCTGGCGCGCCTGTCCGGCGACGGGCGAACATTCTCGACCCTCGCGTGGCGCGCCCTTCTCGATTCGGTCGCGGCCCGTCTCGACGAGAGCCGCGAAATCCTGCGCTATCTGACAGGCCTGCTGATCTTCCTCGGTCTGCTCGGCACCTTCTGGGGCCTGCTGGCGACGGTCGGCTCGATCGGCGACGTCATCAACGCGATGAAAGGCGGCGCGGATTCGGCGATCCTGTTCGAGGATCTCAAGGCCGGCATCGCAAAGCCGCTCGCCGGCATGAGCCTGTCGTTTACCGCCTCGCTGTTCGGCCTCGCCGGTTCGCTCGTGCTCGGATTCCTCGACCTGCAGGCAGGACAGGCGCAGAGCCGCTTCTTTGTCGAACTGGAAGACCACATGTCGGCGGCGACCGGCGAGGTCGGCGGCGCGGATGCGGCGGCGCCCGACCTGCGCGCCACGCTCGACCGCATTTCCGGCGCCGCCGACGCATCCGGTTCGCGGGCCGCGGCCTCCGCCATGGCCAATCTCGCCGAGGGCGTGCAGGCGCTGGTGCAGCACATGCGCTCCGAGCAGCAATTGATCCGTAGCTGGGTGGAGCAGCAGGCCGAACAGAACCGTGACATCAAGAAGGCGCTCGACCGTCTCGTCGCCGAGCGGGAACGTCCCTGATGGCGCTGTCGCGCGGCCGCCGTCTCCGCCCCGGGCCCGACTACTGGCCGGGTTTCGTCGACGCCCTGTCGACGATGCTGCTGTCGTTCGTGTTCCTGATCACCGTCTTCATGACCGCCCAGTTCTTTCTCTCGCGCGACGTGACCGGCAAGGACGCGGCGCTGCAGCGTCTCAACCGGCAGATTGAAGAGCTTACGTCGCTTCTGGCGCTCGAAAAATCAGGCAAGGCGGAAACGCAATCCTCGCTCGCTGCTCTGTCGGCGACGCTGGAGGCGACGAAAAGACAGAACGCCGATCTCGCAGACCGACTCTCGGCAGCCGAGGGCGCGGCGAGCGGCGCCGGGGGGCGCGCCGATGAGACGACGCGGCAGCTTGCGGCGGAAAAGGAGCTTTCAGCGAAGGCCGCCGCGCAGGTCGATCTGCTCAACCAGCAGATCGCCGCTCTGCGCAGCCAGCTCGCCGCGATCGAGGAGGCGCTGCAGGCGTCGGAGGCGCGCGACAAGGATTCGCAGACGAGAATCGCCGACCTCGGTCAGCGCCTGAACGTCGCGCTGGCGCAGAAGGTTCAGGAACTCGCGCGCTACCGTTCCGACTTCTTCGGCCGCCTGCGCGACATTCTGGGCAACCGGCCGGGCGTGCGCATCGTCGGCGACCGGTTCGTGTTCCAGTCCGAAGTCCTGTTCGACACTGGACAGGCGACCCTGAATGCGGCCGGCAAGGCGGAACTGGACAAGCTTGCGCCCGCAGTGATCGACCTCGAACGCGAAATCCCGCCCGAGATCGCCTGGATGCTGCGCGTCGACGGCCACACCGACAGGCGGCCGATCCAGTCGGCGCAGTTTCCGTCGAACTGGGAACTCTCGACCGCGCGCGCGATTGCGGTCGTGCAATATCTCATCGCCAGGGGGGTCGAGCCCGCCCATCTCGTCGCCGCTGGTTTCGGTGAATTCCAACCGATCGACCCCGGCGACAGCGAGGATGCTCTGCGCCACAATCGCCGTATCGAACTGAAGCTGACGGACCGGTGAGAATGGACGATCTGGCGCTGCGCGCGCCAGCCCCGAGCGAGCGCGCCGAACTGCTCGACCTTTGGGTCGCAGGCTGGCGCGCGACCTATCCGGACATCGACTTCGACGCGCGCCGCGACTGGCTTATCGCGCGCCTTGCCGACATCGAAGCCGTCGGCGCACAGACGATCTGCGCGTTCGGACAAACGCGCATGCTCGGATTTGTCACCATCGATCCGCACATCAGGTGGCTGGATCAACTCGCCGTTCACCCGGCGGCCTTCGGCTCCGGCGTCGCCCGCGCGCTGCTCGACCAGGCCCGGCGCGCGTCGCCGACGGGAATCGAACTCGATGTGAACGTCGACAATCTGCGTGCGCGACGCTTTTATGAGCGCGAGGGTTTTGCCGTCGCCGGCCGGGGCGTGAATGCGATCTCCGGCCGCAAGACCCTGTTGCTGAAATGGCGCCCCGATCCTGGCGTCGCGCCGCAGATCGGAGCGGCGTCCACAAGTTGACCTGTCGCCAAAAGGCTATTCCGCCGCGTTGTCCGCAAGCGCCGCCGCGCCCGTCTCGAACTGCAGCCGCGCGAGGCGCGCGTAAAGACCGCCGCGCGCGACCAGCGAGGCGTGCGTGCCTTCCTCGACAATGCGCCCGGCGTCCATCACCAGGATGCGGTCGGCTTCAAGCACGGTCGCAAGACGATGTGCGATCACGAGCGTCGTGCGGTTCTCCATCACATCATGCAGCGCATTCTGCACCAGCGCCTCGTTCTCCGCGTCAAGCGCCGACGTCGCCTCGTCGAGCAGCAGCACCGGCGCGTCCTTCAGGATCGCGCGCGCAATGGCGAGGCGTTGCCGCTGGCCGCCGGACAGCGTGACGCCTCGTTCGCCGATCTCGCTTTGATAGCCCTTGTCGAGTTCGCCAATGAAACCGCTTGCCGCCGCCCGATGCGCGGCTGATTCGATCTGGGCCTGCGGCGCATCTGGCCGGCCATAGGCGATGTTTTCGGCGACGGTGGCGCCGAAGATCACCGGATCCTGCGGCACCAGCGCGAGTCTGCGGCGCACCGCCTTCGGATCGACGGTCTTGATGTCGACGCCGTCGAGCAGGATGCGACCGCCAAGGGGATCGTAGAACCGCATCAACAATTGAAAGAGGGTCGATTTGCCGGCCCCCGAAGCGCCGACGATGGCGACGCGCTCGCCGGGCGCGATCCTGAACGACAGATCATCGACGACGCCGGCGATCGGCGCCGACGGATAGGAAAAGGTCACGCGATCGAAAACGATCTCGCCCCGCGGCGGCTCTGGCAGCAAGGCCGGGGATTTTGGCGCGAAGATCTTCGACGCGACCGCGAGAAGTTCGGCGATGCGCCCGGCCGAGCCGGCGGCGGCGGAGACCTCGCTCCAGACCTGGCTGAGTTCGCCAAGCGAGCTTGCGCCGAGCACGGCGTAAAGCACGAACTGCGAGAGCATGCCGCCGGTCATGCGATTGGCCAGCACATCGTGCGCGCCAAGCCAGAGCACGCCGATGACGCTGGCGAAGGCGAGAAAGATCGCGACCGCCGTGAGAATGGCGCGTGCGAACGTCGCTGTGCGCGCGGCTTCATACGCTTCCTCGACGGCGCCCGCGAACCGCTTTGTCGTTTTCTCTTCGGCGCAGAACGCTTGCATCGTGCGCACGGCGCCGAGGTTCTCGGCCGCAAAGGCGCTGGCGTCGGCCAGCGTGTCCTGCGCCCGGCGCGACCGCTGGCGCACGAGGCGCCCGGACGCGATCAGCGGCAGAACGATGATTGGAATGGCGACCAGCACCAGACCGGACAGCTTCGGGCTCGACAGCACCATGAGCACGATCGCGCCGACGAACATGAACAGGTTGCGCAGCGCCACCGAGGCCGACGAACCGAAGGCCGCCTTGAGCTGTGTCGTGTCCGCTGTCAGGCGCGAGACCAGTTCGCCGGTGCGGGCGGTGTCGAAGAACGAAGCGTCGAGGCTCGCGAGATGCGCGAACACATCGTCGCGGAGATCCGCGACAACGCGCTCGCCGAGCGTCATCACAAGGTAGTAGCGGCTGCCCGAGGCCAGCGCGAGCACGCCGACGACGGCGAGCATGGCGCCGAAATAATTGTTGATCATTCCGGCGTTCTCCGATGAGAAGCCGAAATCGATCATGCGGCGCACCGCGAAGGGAAATGTCAGCGTCGCCGCTGATGCCACCGTCAGCGCAAGCACGGCCAGCGCGATCCGCCCCTTGTTGCGCAGGGCGTAGGGCAGCAGCGGCTTGAGCGCGGCCAGCGAATTGGAGCGACGGCGCTCGGCCCTCGTAGCTTGTGTCGACATTGTCACTCTATAGACTTTTCCCATCGCTTCCGCGCATGAAAATCTCGTAATGCGCCCGCGACATATTGTTTCCGTCGGCCTGACCTGGGCGACATCAAGGCCGATCGGCGCGGCGGGGTTGATCCTGCGCGCAAAATCGGGCATAGCACCGCCCAATCGAGGCGGGCCTGTCCCGGCTTATCGACCCCTATTCCGGAACAGATCGATGAAAGTCCGCAATTCCCTCAAGTCGCTGCGCTCGCGCCATCGCGACAACCAGATCGTCCGCCGCAAAGGCCGCGTCTACATCATCAACAAGACCCAGAAGCGTTACAAGGCGCGTCAGGGCTGATTTCGCCCTCGCAGGCGGATCTGGGACGCTTCGGCCCTGGCTTGACCGGGGCTTTCGGCTTTGGCGGCCTGGCGTCTTCTGCCGGCGCCAGATGATCCGCCGCGCGGAAAATCAGCGGGGCGCGGCGGCGGCCTGCGGCGCGCGCCCGGCCAGCAGCCGCAGCAAGGCTAAGCGATTCACGCAATAATGCCTGGCATCGCCCGCAAGAGCGCCGGCGTCGAGGTCGATCGCGCAGTCCTTCCAGTCGCGACACATCGCGCAACTGCGCCGCAGGTCCGCCACGAGAGCGGGCGCCTGCCGCTCCAGTTCGCGCGTATCAAGGTCCAGAAGGCCGAGAATCCGGTCGAGCCCCTCCGCTGTCAGCGAAAGCGAAGCCATAGCAACCAATACTGCCTCGCTTATTCCCAGTTCGCGAGCGATTTCGGCGCGGAAACCGGCGTCCATGCTGTTGAACCGGGCAGGGAAATCGCGCTGGCGGAGCGCATCGTCCGTTTTCCCGCGCGCCGTCGTGGCGGCGATCGATGTCATGGCCTGTCCTCCTGCCGCGAGAATGCGCGCGGCGGATGCGCGGTCCTTGACCAAAGACAAGATCGGCCCGGCCCCCCGCTTTGACGTCGCCGCGCGCGCGCCTTAGCTTCCCGACATGAGGCGGGTTCGACACATCTGGATCGGGGCGACGCTGCTGGCCGCGCTTGCCGCTGGTCAGGCCCGCGCCGAGGAGGACCTGCCGGTTCCCGTCCCTCGCAGGGGCGATTCCCTGCACATTCCCGGCCTGCCGCCGATTCAGCCGCCGGGCGCAGGAGCGTTTGGCCCGCGCGGACCGCGTGGGCCAGGCGTGGACGACGAGGACGAATCCAACCTGCCCGGCCTGCGGGCCATCGAGACGCCGCCCGTCGCCCCGCGGGGCGTCCCTCGGGTTCCTGAGCGTCGGCCACCGCATTCGACGCCGAGTGAAGAGACGTTGCGCGCGGGCGTGCTCGACAGGCTCTTTGGTCAGCTCAGGACTACGACGGACCCGGACGACGCCAAGGGGATCGCCGCAACGATCGAGCGCATCTGGCTGCGATCCGGCTCCGACACCGCCGATCTGCTGATGGGGCGCGCCATGACCGCCATGGCCGCCCAAAATCTGAAAACGGCCGAGACGCTGCTCGACGCGGTCCTCGCTGTTCAGCCGGAATGGGCGGAGGCCTGGAACAAGCGCGCGACCGTGCGCTTCCTGCGCGACGACGACAACGGCGCAACGGCCGACATCGAGCAAGCGCTGAAGCTCGAGCCCCGCCATTTCGGCGCGCTGGAAGGGCTTGGCGCGATCCTGCAGAAGTCCGCCCTCGACAAGCGCGCCCTCGAAGCCTACCGCCGCGCGCTCGAAATCTATCCAGAACAGCCCGATGTCCGGAAAATCGTCGATAAACTCCAAATCGAGGTTGAGGGACGGGATATTTGAGTCTCGCGTTGCTCGCGTTTGTCGCGATCGTCCCGCTGGCCTTCACGCTCTGGCGGACGCGACGCATCGAAGCGCGGTTTCCTGCAACCGGCGGCATGATTGTCGGCGAAGGCCTGCGCCTGCATGTGACGCGGCGCGAACCGGCCGGCGCGCCCAGGGGCGTGGTTGTCCTCGTCCACGGCGCGAGCGGCAATCAAGCCGACATGATGCTTCCGCTCGGCGACCGACTTGCCGCGTGCGGTTTCCGGGTGTTCGCCGTGGACAGGCCGGGGCATGGCCATAGCGCGCGCCTGACTCGCGCCGCGTCCTCTCCCGCAGCGCAGGCGCGCGCAATCCGTACCGCGATCGAGGCGAGCGGCGTCACGCGCGCGATCGTCGTCGGCCATTCCTGGGCGGGCTCGGTCGCGGTGAATTTTCTCCTTGAGCACGACGACCTGTGCGAGGGCGCGCTGCTGCTTGCGCCGGTCACGCATCCCTGGCCCGGCGGCGTGCGCTGGTATTACAGGCTTGCGGCGCAACCCGTCGTCGGCTGGCTGTTCGCTTATCTCCTGGTCATGCCCCTCGGCCTGGCGCTGCTGGAGACATCGATCGACGGCGTGTTCGCGCCCAACCCCGCGCCCTCGCGCTACGCCGAGCGCATCGGCGCGGCGCTGGCGCTGCGGCCAGCGGCCTTCCGCGCCAATGCGCGCGATGTCGTCGACCTGCGCGCCTTTCTCGAACTCCAGGCGCCTCGCATGGGCGCGATCAAGCACCCCGTTGCGATCCTGTCCGGCGATCGTGACGGCGTGGCGCTCACCGAGCGTCACAGCTTCGGCAGCGCCCGCGACATTCCCGGAGCCATCCTCATGATGCTGAAAGGCGTCGGACATTCGCCGCACTGGATCGATCCGGACGCGACCGTCGCAGCGATCGTATCCGTCCTTGACCGCGCTCAGTCGGCGCGCGACATCCGCCCGGACATGTCGTCCAGCGCGCCCTCGACCAGTTCGCAATAGAGCAGCCGCGCCGGATCGACCGGGCCGGGCATGGTAATGCGCCCGGCCGGCGCGCGCCTGAAACCCATGCGCCGATAATAGGCGACGTCGCCGACGAGCACGACGAGGCGATGGCCTGCCGCGCGAGCGGCGTCCAGCGACTTGTGCACGAGTATTTCGCCAAGACCGTGCTGACGGAACGCGGGTTCGACCACGAGTGGACCCAGGAGCAGCGCAGCATGATCGCCGATACGGATCGGCGTCATCCGGTTGGCGCCGACGAGGATTGTGCCGACGCGCGCGACGAAGGACAGGGCGTTGTCGGCTGGCAGCCCCTCGCGCAGACGATAGGCGGTCTTGGCGAAACGGCCGGGACCGAAGGCATGCTCGGTCAGCCGCTCTATGGCGGGCAGGTCGGCGTCGGTCTGCGGCGAGAAGGAATAGGCGGGATCGGACATGTCGTGTCGATGGCGGGCGGGAAGGCCCCGCTCGCGCGGGCGCTCAAGAACGCGAAGGTGACTGCAATCGTCGCTGTCGCCGGGAGATCCTCATGTCTAATCTTGGAGCATGAAAACGCCGGACGGGCAAGCCGGCCCCGCCCGCGATGCGCCCAGGTCTGATCACCGCATGCGTTCAGCCGATGACGACATCGACATGCGCGCGCAATTCTGTACGGACGTTGTGGCCGAGCGGATCGAGGATGACCTTCACGCCTTCCCGGCGAACAAATTTGAAGGCCGGCACAAAGTCAGAGTCGCCGGTCACGACGACGACCGCACGAACTGTCTCTCGGAGCGCGAGCCGGGCCATATCCAAGCCGATCCTCATATCGACTCCCTTCTGGGAGAGGGCCAGCTTGAAGTCGTCGTCCGTCAACGGGCGCGGACCGCGAATCAGTTCCTTCGCAACGCGCGGTTGAATTTGCCAGCAGTCGGGGGACATGCGCGTCTCCCCCATTCGCAGGGCGAAATGGGGCTTCAATACAAGCTGGTCATAGAGAGACTGGCTGAGGCGAAAACGCTCTGTCGCAGCCAGATTCATCCGCGACTTGCTGACAGGCTTTTGTAAGGACTCAGACGATGGCGGAGCATCATAATAATAGATGCGCAGCAGCTCGTAGCCGGCCAGTTCCGGGAGCTTTTGCAACCGCACACATTCAGCGACAACGTCGTCAGCCGTCGCGTGCCGGCCAAGCTTCTTATACAACTTCTTTGTGAGGAATCCGCCATCCAGAAGGATCGCGTAAAGAGGGCTGAACAATGAAAGTTATCCGCGTGGAACCGGCTCACTCCCGAGGCTCGCGCCGCCGCTTTTGCGGCTTGTCGGAATGAGCCGGTTCGCTGGTCTATCGCGGTGCTGCAAACGCAGCGTGTCTCATATATCTCGCCGATTCCGTCAATTTCAAGTTAATTTTCGCCGTGCCTCGCGGCGGGAGCGCCGATGCGGGAAGCACGGATTTTCCCGTCCTGCCCGAGCATCAGAGTCCAAATTGCGGCGATGCGCTCATTCCGCCGGCGCTGCGTCAGTCAGGGATGCGACGCGCGGCGGCGGCGCGCTCCTCGCCAGCCGCGTCGCGATCAGGATCGCGGCGAGCGTCGTCACGTAGACAAGAACCTGCAAGCCCGAGGGCTGGTCGGCGTAGCCGACGAGCGTGTGCAGCGCGCGGCCGGCGATGCTCGTGTCAGAGAGCAGGGCCGAGGTGTCCCAAACCGTGTCGGGCAGAAAGCCGACGAGCCCCGCCTGCTGCAGGAAGGCGACACACTGCGACGCCAGCCCCGCGGCGAGCAGCGTGATCAGCGTCGTCGTGGCGCCGAAGAGATATTTCGGCGGGATGCGCACGAGGCCGGCGAAGGTGAGGGCGCTGGTCGCCACGCCAAGCGCGAGCCCGAGGACGCCGCCGGCGATCAGCGCGCCCGTCGTCTCGGCGCCGGAGATCGCGACGCCATAGAGGAACAGCACAACTTCCGAGCCCTCGCGCAATACGGCGACGCCGACGACGGTCGCAAGCGCGGTCATCGTGCGCCCGCCAGAGGTCACGGCGGCGCCGACGGTCCTCAGTTCGATCGCGAGATCGCGGCCATGGCGCGCCATCCAGATATTATGCGAGGCGAGCATGACGACGGCGATTGCGAGCACGCCCGCATTGAACAACTCTTGCCCGACGCCCGCGAGCGCATTGGCGAGTTGCTCGGCGAAGACGGCGAGCAGCGCCGCGCCGGCGACGCCAGCGGCGACCCCGCCGGCGATCCAGCGCCCGCGGCCCGGCGCCCCCGCCGTCGCGGCCATGACGATCCCGACGATGAGCCCTGCCTCGATGACTTCGCGAAAGACGATGATCAGTGCGCCAAGCATGCGAACATCCTGTCCGATTATTCGACGATGAGGAAACCGAACGTCGAGGCTTCGTTATAATCGTCGAAAAAGCGATAGCGGCCGGGCGCGAGCGCCCGGATTTCGATCGAGACCTGGGCGCCGCCGGCGACGACCTTTTCAACGCGCAGCGCCTTGCTCTCGAATTCCGCGGGCGTCGGATCGAGATTGCGCAGCACGATGGTCAAGGGCGCATTGGCGCGAGCGTGTGCTTCGGCGGGGATAAAGCGGTGATCCTTCAGCGTGAGTTGCACGGCAGCCTGCTGCGCCGTCGCTGAAGCAAATGTCGCGCACGAAGCGACCAGCGCGCCGATGAGATTAATCCGTGTCGTCATGATCGCCTTCCCCTTCAGAATTCGAATTCGAGCTTGAGCCGCGCGCGATGACGCGCGAAATTGGTGAGGTCGAGCGACCGTCCGTCGGCGAGCGCATGGCCTGCGACCTGCGTCGAATAAGCGGCGGCAAGCATGATCTTGCGCGTTACCTGCACATGCAGCGTCGGACCGACGAAGACCGACCGTCCCTGGAAATCGCCGAAGCCGAGGCTGTTGTAAGCCAGAAAATATTCCGCCTCGGCGCCCGCGGTGATGATCGGAGTGAAGCGCCAGACCAGCGCGCCGCTCGCGCCGAAAGTAGCCGTACGCGACCAGCTCAAATCGCCGACGGCTTTCGCCGCATCTGGCGCGTAGCTTATATTCGCGGCGGCAAAGAGGCGGTTGGCGATGAGTTCGGTATCGGCGATCAGCTTGAAGCTTGACCCCAGGCTGCGCGTTGGCGCGCCGCTCAGTCCGTCGACTCGCGACCATTCCGGTTCGGCCATGACGGTAAGCCCGATCGGCGAACCGGGTCCGCGCCCGACCAGCAGATAGCGCAGGTTGACGGACAGGCCGCTCGCGCGCACGCCGCTGCGGTCGTCGAGACTCTCGTCGCCCTTGATGCGCTGCGCCATGCCGTGCGCTGAAATCTCGTAGGCGAAGAATTGTGTCGGAACGTGCTCGAACTCGACTTCCTGTTCGAGCCCCAGATACGTGCCCGTGCGCCGCCGGAACGCCGCATTGGTGTCGGTCTCGATGGCCATTTCGCCTTGCAGGCCGATATCCGATCCATCTGTGAAGCCGAAAATATATTTCGTCTCGATCTCGTTGTAGACGCCCTCGACTGCAAACGGGAACGACGTCGCCGCCTCCTGCGCGCGCGCGTCGCAGGCGACGCCGGCGAAAGCGGCCCCAAGCGCAAGCAGGGCAAACCGCGCCGAAGTATACCGGCGCGTCGGTGAAGACGCCATCTATCTCAACTCCCGCATCCATTCCATGATCTTCGGCGACTTTGAACACCTCAGCGTCCACATCGCAATATCTCACAAGAAAATTGGAGCATTTCCAGAATGCCGATTTGAACTGTTCAAAACAAATTCGGGATTTTTCTGCGCATGTCATGCAACCAGAGGGAAAAATCCGCAAATTTACGAAACCGCCGGCGCGCAGGGGACCGACGCAACGATCACCAGCGCGCCGATTTCGGCGCTCCATCCAGGATTTCGGCCAGCCGCGCGCGCGTCGCCCGCGTCGCCCCCTCCGGCAGCGCATCCGGCGCGAAGAAGCCGGCTTCCGCGATCTCGCGGTCCGGGGCCTTCGCGCCGTCCTGCACGAAGTCGCGCACGATGTAGCAGGCGACATGATCGCGCCCGGCGTTACGATACAGTCCGAACAGGTCGGCTGCGCCGGTGAGCCGGATGCGGCCCTCCTCCTCGAGTTCGCGGGCAAGCGCGTCGCCGGCGTCTTCGCCGCGTTCGACGCCGCCGCCCGGCAGATACCAGCCAGCGACGTAGGTATGGCGCACCAGAAAGACACTCCCCCCGGCGTCGATGACGACGGCACGCACGCCGAGCGTCATCGCACGCCGCAGCAGGCCGAAGCGGCGGATCGCGCCGCCGGCCAGGCGCGTGCGGAGCGACACGTCGGGATTTGATCTGGACATTGCGTCGCAACCAATAAATCGTGGATCGGGCTGGATATAGAGCCTGACAATGTCTAGAACTATTCTAAACTAACCGCCCGGACGGAGCCCGCCCCTTTGAAAGCCTTCTCCGAACTGACCGAACGGGAAATCCTGGCCATAGCGATCGCGTCCGAAGAGGAAGATGCGCGCATTTACATCGCCTTCGCCGAAGATCTGGAGGAACGCTACCCCGCCTCCGCCAGAACCTTTCGCGACATGGCCGAGGTCGAAAAAAGCCACCGCGAAATGCTGCTGGCGCAGTATCAGAAGCGATTCGGCGCCGAACTGCCGCCGATCCGGCGCGAGGACGTGAAGGGCGTGCTCAAGCGCCGGCCGATCTGGCTCACGCGCAACCTGCCGCTCGAGCGCATCCGCGACGAAGCTGAAATCATGGAGCATCAGGCCGCGCTTTACTACCAGCGCGCCGCGGCGCAGGCGACCGACGTTGGCACACGCAAGCTGCTGGGCGATCTGGCGCTTGCCGAACAGGGCCATGAGAAGGTCGCGGGCAAGCTGGAACAGGCCAATCTGACGCCGGACGCGCGCGCGGAAGAGGACAGGACGCGCCATCGCATGTTCGTGCTGCAATATGTGCAGCCGGGCCTCGCCGGTCTTATGGACGGCTCGGTGTCGACGCTTGCGCCTTTGTTCGCCGCCGCCTTCGCCACGCATCACAATTGGGAAACCTTCCTCGTCGGACTTGCCGCCTCGATCGGCGCGGGCATATCCATGGGCTTTGCGGAAGCCCTGTCGGACGACGGATCGCTCACCGGGCGCGGTTCGCCCTGGCTGCGCGGCGGCATCTGCGGCCTGATGACCACGGTCGGCGGCCTTGGCCATACATTGCCCTATCTGGTGCCCGATACTTGGCCGAATTCGTTCTGGGTGGCGACCGGCATCGCAGGCGCCGTGGTCTTTTTCGAGCTTTGGGCCATTGCTTACGTGCGCGCGCGCTTCATGGACACGCCCTTCCTTCAGGCCGTATTCCAGATCGTGCTCGGCGGCGTGATCGTCCTCTTCGCCGGCATCCTGATCGGCGGAGCGTGACCTCGCGCCCGACGCATAGAGGGACGTTTGAGGCGTGACGTTTCTGCTCGCCCATTTGTCGGATCTGCATCTCGGCCCCCTGGCGCGGCCGCGCTTGCGCGATCTGGCCGGCAAGCGCCTCACCGGCTGGGTGAACTGGGAGCGCAGCCGCGCGCATGTGCATGACATGGACGTGCTCGGCGCGCTGATCGCCGACATTCACGCACAGAAACCCGATCACATCGCTGTCACCGGCGATCTCGCCAATATCGGCCTGCCCGACGAATTCGCCCTTGCGCGCACGGTGATGGAGCGCATGGGCCAGGCCCGCGACGTCAGCTTCACGCCCGGCAATCATGACGCCTACGCGCCCTCGTCGCTGCCGCATCTCGCCAGGGCGTTCCTGCCCTGGACCACGGGCGACGACGGGCCGGGCGCCGCTTATCCCTATCTGCGCGTGCGAGGAACCGTTGCGCTCATCGGCCTGTCATCCGGCGTGCCGACCGCGCCGTTCATCGCCTCGGGCCGGCTCGGCGCGGCGCAGCGCGCCGCCCTCGCGCGTCTCCTCGACGACGCCCGCGCCCGACGACTGACGCGCGTGGTCCTGCTGCACCATCCGCCGCACCGCGAGGGAGCGTCCATGGGCCGCGGCCTGACAGACGCCCGCGCGTTCGAGACTCTGATCGCGCGGCATGGCGCCGAGTTGATCCTGCATGGACATAATCATCGCCTGTCCGTGTCGCATCTGCGGGGTCCGGATCGTCGACCGACGCCAGTCGTCGGCGTCGCCTCGGCCTCGGCAGCCGGCGGGTCGCGGACGCATCGGGCCGGATACAATCTGTTCCGCATCGACAGGAGCGACGGAGCGACGGTTATTTCCGCGCGGACCCGCGGATTGATGGACGACCGACGGACGATCGGAGATCTGGGACCGATCGCGCTTCAGGGGGAAAGCGCGGCGCCATAACGCTCCAGCAACCGCAGGCCGGCCGCTGCGAGCAGCGCGAACAAGGCGACAGCCCCCAGAATTTCGATCAGAACCACCCAGACGCGCGCAAAAATTCGCAGCGCCGCCGGCCGCCGCCGCGGTTCGCCGCCTGTTCCAACAGCGCTGATAACGCGCGCCGCGGCCTCCTCCCCCGATTCCGGCTTGGCCGCCGGGGCAGCAGCCGCCTTCTGCGCCGAGCGGCCCGGCCAGAACAGCGCGTCCGCGGCAAGCGCCTTCTCCCGCTCGACCAACCGCCGCGCGACATAATCGGCGATGGCGCGCGTGATGGCGTCGACGTCTTCGCCTTCCGCGATCAGCATCCGTCCATGCTTGGAATCCTGAACGAACCGGTAGGCGCGCTGGTCGCGGGCCATCTCGACGAAGGCGAGCATGTCGATGAACAGCCGCGGCCTTTCGCCCTGCGACAGCGCGAGATCGAACATGTCGGCGTGACGGCGCGCCTCATCGATGATCGGCGCGACCCGCTCGCGCAGAATGTCGAGGCGCGCGCCTGCCGCGTTGCGAAGATCGCAAATGCCGTCGAATTGCTCGGCGCTTTCGATCCGGGCGCGCCGCAGCGACGCCCGCAGACTGGCGACCGCCGCCGCGTCGCGGGACGCGGACGCCGCATGTGGCTCATCGCCTGCGCTGCCTGAGTCTTCGGATACTTCGCGATTCTGGTTCATCAAGGCGTCCGGAGCAGGCCCCGAGAATATGCACTCGCCCCTCAACGCGCCTGCTGGATAGCCGACACAATCCAGGCCCCCGCATCGGCGCCCGGCGGGCGACGGAATGTCCAGAGTTCCGTCGCCTGTTCCGGAGTCCCGGTCGCGCCGGAGACCACCTTGCCAGTGGCGCGCTCGACCATGGCGTCGGTCAGCGAGAACCGCATGGCGACCGTCGCATAGTCCGCACCCGGCTCGCGCCAGCTTTCGGCAAGGTCGCCTTGCAGCAGCCGCACGTCGCCGATCCTGTTGACCAGACCACGCGACGCATTGGCGGCTATTTCCTGCCTGAAATAGCCAGCCATTTCAGGCGTCGAGAGACGCCCGAGCGCAGCGAGATCCTCATTCGAATAGGCCGCCTGCACTTCGCCGAGCCGTCGCTCGAACGCATCATAATCGGCTTTGGCTATATCGAGCGGGCGCGGCGATGGAGCTGCGGGACTGCCACCGGGAGAAGGCCCCATCGGAGAGCGAAAGGCGCCGCCTGACGATCCCGGCGCTGAGCCGGCCGGGTAGGTCGCACGCCCGCGCAAAAGCCCGAGCACGAAGCGCGCCGCAAAGAAGATCAGGACAAGCCAGATCAGCCCGCCGAAGAGACCATGCCCGAACAGAAGGCTGGCGAGGCCGACGCCCAACAGGCCGCCAAGCAGGCCCCGGCCGAAACCGCTGGAGAAGCCGCCTCCGGTCCGTCCCATGCTCTGCCCGGCAAAAGACTTCTGCTCCATCGATTGGTCGAAGGGCGAGGCGGACCGAGGCGCCGTCGGCGTGGCGGAGGGCATGGAAAACGTCCGGCCGCCGCGACTGCCGATCGAAAAGCCGCCGCCAGGACGGGCAAAGGCGTCCGGAGCGCCAAGCGACAGCGCCACGATCAGGCTCGCGAGTAACGTCGCCATTCTGAGAGACATATGCTCCTCCTGTCCGCCCCACCGGGCGTGACGGCCCGATATATGGGGAGGGGGAGCAATGAATCGCAAGCTTTGGAGCCGCGCCCGCGAAAATATGGCTCAGGCCCGAACTGAACCGATCACCACGCGCCGACGATGAAGGCGGTGACCATGGCGAAGGCGGCGCAGACCGCCAGAATGTCGAGGGTGAGCGAATTAACCATGCCCTGCATCCTTTCCCGGCTTCCGGACTGGACAACGCGCGAATTCGCGCGCCGTTCCTGTCCTGTGCAGCGATGGTACGTCTGCGCTGCAGCGCAGCAAAGCGCGTTCGCGTCGCAAGAGCGATGGAATTGTGACCATACTGCCCGTTTACGGTCATCCCGCGCATTCGCTCGCAAAAAGGCCGCGCGATCGATAAGTTGAAACACATGAAGCAACGGAACGACTTCCTAGGCGGACGGCGAGGCTACCACCACGGCCGCCTGAAGGACGCGTTGATCGAGGCGGCCAGAAATCTGGTCGCCGAACGCGGCCCGGCCGGGTTCACCCTGTCCGAGGCCGCCAGAATGGTCGGCGTGACCGCGGCGGCGCCCTATCGCCATTTCTCCGACCGCAACGATCTGATGAGCGAACTGGCCCGGCGCGGCTTCGCGGCCTTCGCCAGCCGCCTGGAGGCGGCCTGGGACAACGGCCAGCCGGACGCCGTGACCGCCTTTCGCCGGTTGGGCGCGGCTTATCTGGCCTTCGCCCGGGATGAGCCGGGCCTCTACAACGCCATGTTCGGCAACGTTCAGGCGCTGAACTCGCCCGGCTCAGGCGCCGCCGCCGACCGCGCGCTCGCCATGATCCATTATGCGTGCGCCGCCGTCCTGCGCCAGTACGGCGCCCCGGACGCCAGCGCGCGCGATCTCGCGCTGCAGGTCTGGGCCTACAGCCACGGCGTCGCGCAACTCGCTCTGTCCGGCCACCTGGACTCCAGCGCCAGCGACCCCTCCGCGATCATGGCGGCGGGTGTGTCCAATATCGTGGAGATGGCGGTGCGGCGCGCAGTCGCGCCGGGCCGACCCTAGCCGGGCTTGCGATTCGCCAGGAAATCGCCCATGCGGCCGAGCGCCTTGCGGATATTGTCGGCCGAATTGGCATAGGAAAGGCGGATGTAGCCTTCGCCGTGCACGCCGAAATCGGGGCCGCCGATGGTGGCGACGCCGGCCTCCTCCAGCAGCGCAGCGGCAAGCGGCTTTGCCTTCCAGCCTGTCCGCGAAATATTGGGGAAGGCATAAAAGGCGCCCTTCGGGATCGCCGCCGACACGTTCGGCAGGCAGTTCAGGCCTTCCACCACGATCTTCCGGCGCCGGTCGAATTCGGCAACCATGTCGCGCACCGCGTCCTGCGGACCTTCGAGCGCGGCGACGCCGGCGAACTGCGTCGCCGCGCTGGTGCACGAGAACGAATTGACCGCGAGCTTGCGCGCATTTTCGTAAAGCGATGTCGGCCAGACCGACCAGCCCAGTCGCCAGCCGGTCATGGCGTAGGTCTTGGATGCGCCATCGAGCAGGATCAGGCGGTCCCGGATTTCCGGGTAGGCGAGCAGCGTCTGGTGCGTCTCGCCATCATAGGTCATCTGGCCATAAATCTCGTCCGACAGAATCGCAACGTCCGGGAATTTCGCGAGTCCTTTCGCCAGCGCGTCGATCTCCGCCTTCGGCGTCACGCCGCCGGTCGGATTGGCCGGCGAATTGACGATGATCAGCCGCGTCTTCGGCGTGATCAGCGACAAGGTTTCTTGCGCGGAAAAGGCGAAACCGTTTCCCTCGCGGATCGGGATCGGCACAGGCGTCGCGCCGGCATATTCGATCATCGAGCGATAGATCGGAAAGCCGGGGTCGGGATACATGATTTCCGCGCCGGGCTCGCCGAACATCAGGATCGCCATGTGCATGGCGACCTTGCCGCCCGGCGTGACCATGACGAGATCGGGCGAGACATCGACGTTCAGCCGGCGGCGCAGGTCGGCGGCGATCGCCTCGCGCAGCGGCAGGATGCCGGTCGCCGGCGTATAGCCGTGATGACCGTCGCGCAGAGCCTTGACGGCTGCTTCGACAATATGGGCGGGCGTCTGGAAGTCCGGCTGGCCGATGCCGAGATTGACGATGTCGCGACCCTGTCGCTGCAGATCGACGGCGCGCGCCAGAACGGCGAAGGCATTCTCCTCACCGAGGCGCGAGAAGGCGGAGACGGTCTGCAGCATGGCGGTTCCCCGGAGCCGGTCTTGCGCGATGTGATCGGGGATATTCGGCGCAAGGTCAATTCGCCGGCGCGCGCCCCGCCCTGCTGGGCGAACGAAAATTCATCCGCCGTTGAAACGCTTCACCGCCTCTTCCACAGCGCCACGCTGACTGGTTGAAAGTTCGGTCAGCCGCCCGTCCAGCCATTCGTCCTGAATGCCCGCGCTGCGCGCCAGCAGATGCCATTTCATCGCTTCCACGATGTCGGGCGCGACGCCGCGCCCTGCGGCGAGAAGGCGGGCAGCCCTGTTTTGCGCCACGGGATTGCCGCGCTGCGCCGCCTTGAGGAACCAGCGCGCCGCCTGCGCCTCGTCCTTGGTCGCGCCCTCGCCGTTGAACAGCATGATTGCGTATTCCACCATGCCCGGCACGTTGTCCGCGTCGGCGGCCTGCTTGAACCATTTGATCGCTTCGGGATCGTTGCGAACCGTCCCGCGGCCGAGATGGTAGAGAACGCCGAGCGAATAGGCCGCGTCGGCGTTGCCGCCTTCGGCCGCCAGCCGGAACTGCTCGATGGCGCGCGGGAAATCGGGCTGCGACCCGCCTTCGATCGCCATGACGCCGAGGTTGTAGCGCGCGCCCGCATGCCCCTTGTCGGCGGCGCGTTCAAACATCTGTTTCGCCAGCGCGCGGTCGAGAGGAATGCCCTCGCCTTTCAGCGCGGCGACTCCGACCGCGAAAGCCGCTGACGGATCGCCGAGATCGGCGGCCGCCTTGTACCAGCGCACGGACGCCTGCAGATCTTTCGTGGTCCCCGAACCTTCTGCGTAGAGCTGCCCGAGCAGGGTCATGGCGGCTGCGTCCGTCTTGTCGCGCTCCACGCGCTTGAGCGCCAGCCGGAAGGCCGTGATATAGAACCCGCGCTGGTAGGCCGCGAAGGCGTCGTCGGTTTCCACCGGCGGCGCCGGGAAGGCGACGCTCGGCCCAGCGTCCCCGTCGACAGACTTCGGCGCGGCGATGGACGGATCGAGCATCGAGGGCGGAGGGGACGCCTTCTGCGCTTGCGCGGCGACCACCGTCAGCGCGACTGCGAGCGCGGACAAGGCGACGCGAGGCGCCCTCATGCGAGCCGTCCGGCGCAGCGGGCTGCGGCGTCGGCGACCGCCGCGGCCGGCCCACGTGGATCGTTCCAGACGCAATCGCCAAGCCCGACAAACTCCACGCCGGCGCGCGCCAGCGCATCGACCTGGTTCAGGCCAGACGCGCAGGCGACGCAGGGAACGTTGAAAATCTCCGCCCACCATTGCGCACGGTCGAGCACGTCTTCGGGCGACAAATCATCGTGCGGCCCGCCAAACATGAGGTAGTCCACGTCGAGCTCGCCGGCGACCATGCATGCGTCGCGCGTGGCGAGCCCGCCGACGCCGACGATCCGGTCGGGTTTCAGGCTTTCGAGCGCCTGGTCGAGCGCCTCGCCTGCGCCGGAGACGTGCGCGCCATCCGCGCCCGCGCGCGCGGCCAGTTGCGTGTCGCCGTCGACCAGCAACGCCGCGCCGGCGCCCTGCGCGACGGCGGCGAGATCGCGCGCGATCTGCTTGCGCGCGCCGGGATCGTCTGTAGCGAACCGCAGGAGCACACAGGCGACGTCAGCGGCGGCCAGCGCCGCTTTCAGTTCGGCGTCGAAGGGCCCGCTCGCCGACAGCGGCGGCGTGATCAGGTAGAGGCCGGCTGGTTCTTCGATCATGGCGAAACGAAAACTCTCGGTCGAGACGGCGACAGGTCTAGGACAAATCTGGCAAAAGCGCGACCAGCGGCGCACGGAGGCGCGCCAACCCCGGGATATTCGCGTCCGACGTTTGCCGCGCATGTAAAAAAAGCGACGCACGAGGCGCCGCTTTCAAAGCTGACCGAGGCCCAATCACGCGAATTTCGGGTCAAGCTCGCCCTTGGCGTAGCGCGCGGCCATTTCAGCCGGCGTGGCGATTCGTCCGATCTTCGAGGCGTTGCCTGCCGTTCCGAACTCCTCCAGCCGCATCCTGCAGATTTTCGTCATCGCCTCCTGCGCCGGCTTCAGGTATTTGCGCGGGTCGAATTCGCCGGGGTTCTCGGTCAGCACCTTGCGGATCTGGCCGGTGATCGCCATGCGGTTGTCCGTGTCGATGTTGATTTTGCGCACACCGTTCTTGATGCCGCGCTGGATCTCCTCGACCGGCACCCCCCAGGTCTGCGGCATCTTGCCTCCAAACTTGTTGATGATGTCCTGAAGATCCTGCGGCACCGAGGACGAGCCGTGCATGACCAGATGCAGGTGCGGCATCCGGCGGTGAATCTCCTCGATCACGTTCATGGCGAGGATCGCGCCGTCCGGCTTGCGCGTGAACTTGTACGCGCCATGCGATGTGCCCATGGCGATCGCCAGCGCGTCGACCCTGGTCTCCCTGACGAATTTCACCGCCTCGTCAGGATTGGTGAGCAACTGGTCGTGCGAAAGCTTGCCCTCGGCGCCATGACCGTCCTCTTTCTCGCCCTCGCCGGATTCGAGCGAACCGAGCACGCCGAGTTCGCCCTCGACCGAAATGCCGCCAAGGTGCGCCATGTCCGTCACCTTGAGGGTGACGCCGACATTGTAGGCCCAGTCAGCCGGCGTCTTGCCGTCTTCCTTGAGAGAGCCGTCCATCATGACCGACGTGAAGCCCGCCTGGATCGCGGTCATGCACGTCGCCGGGCCGTTGCCGTGGTCGAGATGCACGCAGACGGGGATGTGCGGATAGATTTCGACCACGGCGTCCATCATGTGCTTGAGCATGATGTCGTTGGCGTATTGCCGCGCGCCGCGCGAGGCCTGGATGATGACGGGCGCGTCGACCGCATCGGCCGCCGCCATGATCGCCAGCGCCTGCTCCATATTGTTGATGTTGAACGCCGGCACGCCATAGCCGCGCTCGCCGGCGTGATCGAGCAATTGTCTCATTGTGATGCGGGCCATGTCTGTCTCCGTTCCTGCGATCTGTCTTACGCGCGTAGAGCCTCGACGCCCGGCAGCGCCTTGCCCTCCATCCATTCGAGGAAGGCGCCGCCCGCCGTCGAAATATAGGTGAAGTCGGCGGCGCAGCCGGCGTGATTGAGCGCGGCCACCGTATCGCCGCCGCCGGCGATCGAGACAAGGGCGCCGGATCTGGTGAGCGCCGCCGCCTTGTGCGCGACCGCCACCGTACCCGTGTCGAAGGGCGCAATCTCGAACGCGCCAAACGGGCCGTTCCAGACCAGCGTCTTCGCCGTCATCAGCTTGGCTTCCACATGGGCGACGGTCCTTGGACCGACATCGAGGATCATCTCGTCGTCATGGACATGCGCGACGCCATCGATGCGATGCGGCGTATTCGCCTTGAATTCCTTGGCGAGCATGGCGTCGACCGGCAGCACGATCTCGCACCCGGCGGCCTTCGCCTTCTCCTCGATCTCGCGCGCCGTCGCGACCAGATCGTGCTCGCACAGCGACTTGCCGACATTCACGCCCCGCGCGGCGAGGAACGTGTTGGCCATGCCGCCGCCAATGACGAGAATGTCGACCTTCCGGACGAGATTGCCGAGCAGATCGAGTTTGGTGGACACCTTCGCGCCGCCGACGATCGCGGCGACGGGCTTGCTTGGATTGCCGAGGGCCTTGTCCAGCGCCTCGAGTTCGGCCTGCATCGTGCGGCCGGCATAGGCTGGCATTTTGCGCGCGAGACCTTCGGTCGAGGCATGGGCGCGATGAGCGCAGGAAAAGGCGTCGTTGACATAGGCGTCGCCAAGCTTGGCCAGAGCGCTCACCATGGCCGGATCGTTCTTTTCCTCGCCCTTGTGGAAGCGTGTGTTCTCAAGCAGCAGAATCTCGCCGTCCGCCATCGCGGCGACGGAGTTTTCCGCAAATTCACCGATGCAATCGGCCGCGAAACCAACAGGACGACCGAGATGCTCGCTGAGAACGCCTCCGACGGGCTTCAGCGAATTGGCTTCGTCCGGGCCCCCCTTC
This sequence comes from Pseudomonadota bacterium, assembly GCA_021781815.1. GTDB lineage: Bacteria > Pseudomonadota > Alphaproteobacteria > Rhizobiales > Beijerinckiaceae > JAJXWB01. Next base: position 74,061 of record JAJXWB010000008.1, read on the forward strand.
GGTCGACCGAAATGCGCGAGCAGAATCACGCGACCGCCTTTGTCGGCGATCTCGCGAATCGTCGGCAGGATGCGATCGATGCGCGTCGCATCGGACACCCTGCCGTTTTCCATCGGCACGTTGAGGTCGACGCGCACAAGCACGCGCTTGCCTCGCGGTTGAAGGGAATCGAGCGTGCGGAACGAAGTCATTTTTTCTCCCTTAATTTACGGTCTGCAATTCCGAATTCTGTTTTGGCATGGCGAGCATGAGCACGCCGATGGCGGGCAGGAACGAGCAGACGCGGTAGACAAAATCGAGACTCGTATGGTCGGCGAGCGCCCCCAGTACGGCAGCGCCCAGCCCTCCTGTGCCGAAGGCGAAACCGAAAAACAGCCCGCCGATCATACCGACGCGGCCGGGCGCAAGTTCCTGCGCATAGACGATGATGGCAGGAAAGGACGAGGCCATCACGAAGCCGATGATTCCGGTGAGCGCAATCGTCCAGAAAAAATTGGCGAACGGCAGGGCCAGCGAAAACGGCAGGACACCGACGATCGACACCCAGATGACAGCGACGCGGCCGACGCGGTCGCCGATCGGCCCGCCAAAAAAGGTGCCGGCGGCGATCGCGAACATGAAGACGAACAGAAAGAGCTGCGAATCCTGGATCGTCAGATGGAATCGCTCGATCAAATAGAAAGTGTAGAAGCTCTGCAGGCTCGCCATGTAGAAATTCTTGGAAAAAACCAGCACGAGCAGGATGGCGATGGCGATCCATTGCCTGGCCGCCAGCGATGGCGGGCTGACTGTCGCGCGGCGTCGCTCGCCGAGATGGGCGGCGTACCAGCCCCCGACCCAGGAGAGCAGCGCAATGCCGGCGAACGGCGCCACGACGAACCAGGCGACCGCGCTCTGGCCGTTCGGAGCGATGATGAGCGCGGCGAGCAGCGGTCCGATCGCCTGGCCGGTATTGCCGCCGACCTGAAAGAAGCTCTGCGCAAAGCCGAATCGGCCGCCCGAGGCGGCGCGCGCGACGCGCGAGGCCTCCGGATGGAAGATGGAGGAGCCCATGCCGATGATGGCGGCGGCCAGCAGCACGACTCCGTAGGCGTGCGCCCGCGACAGCAGCAGCAGGCCGGCGAGCGAGCACGCCATGCCGACGGCGAGCGACCGCGGCTGCGGCTTCCTGTCGGTGATAACGCCGACGGCGGGTTGCAACATGCTCGCGGTGATCTGGAAGACGAGCGTGATGATGCCGATATCGCTGAAGGACAGGGACAAATCCTGCTTCAGGTTCGGATAGATCGCCGGCAGTAGCGACTGAAGGAGGTCGTTGAGGAAATGCGACAGGCTGAGCGCGGCAAGAACCGGAAGCGTCGCGCGCAGGGCGGACGTTTGAGAAATGGGGTGTGCCGTGTCGAGGCTCAATTGGTTTCCTGCTCGGGTGCGTCTTCCGTCATTGCGGGCAGTGAAACGACGAAGCAATCCGTCTCCTGACATCTGGGGATGGATTGCTTCGCTGCGCCCGCAATGACGTCGCTTGTCACGTCGTCAGATCAGCTTGCCCATCGCCACGGCCGTGTCGGCCATGCGGTTGGAAAAGCCCCACTCGTTGTCATACCACGACAGGATCGACACCAGGACGCCGTCCATCACCTTGGTCTGATCCATGTGGAAGATCGAGGAATGGGAATCGTGGTTGAAGTCGCAGGAGACGTTCTTGTCATCGGTGAAGCCGAGCACGCCCTTGAGCGGGCCTTCCGCCGCCGCCCTGATCGCAGCATTGACTTCATCTTTCGACGTGGCGCGCTTCGCGATGAACTTGAGGTCGACCACTGAGACATTCGGCGTCGGCACGCGCAGGGCGAAGCCGTCGAGCTTGCCGTTGAGTTCCGGCAGCACGAGGCCGACGGCCTTGGCCGCGCCGGTCGAGGTCGGGATCATCGACAGCGCCGCTGCGCGGCCGCGGTAGAGATCCTTGTGCATGGTGTCGAGCGTCGGCTGATCGCCGGTGTAGGAATGAATCGTGGTCATCATTCCCTTCTCGATGCCGACGGCCTCGTGCAGCACCTTGGCGACGGGCGACAGGCAGTTCGTCGTGCAGGAGGCGTTGGAGACGACGACATGGTCCTTCGTCAGCTTCGCATGGTTGACGCCGAACACGACCGTGAGGTCGGCGTTTTCGCCGGGCGCCGAGATCAGCACGCGCTTTGCGCCGGCCTTCAGATGCTCGGCCGCCTTGTCGCGCGCGGTGAACAGGCCGGTGCATTCCATCGCTATGTCGACGGCGAGATCCTTGTGCGGCAGTTCGGCGGGGTTGCGGATCGCTGTGACCTTGATCGGGCCGCGGCCGACGTCGATGGTGTCGCCGGCGACCTTCACCGGATGCGGAAAGCGGCCATGCACTGAATCGTAGCGCAGGAGATGCGCGTTCGTCTCGACCGGGCCGAGATCGTTGATCGCGACGACCTGAATATCCGTGCGGCCGGACTCGACGATGGCGCGCAGCACGTTGCGCCCGATGCGTCCGAAACCGTTGATCGCGACCTTGACCGTCATGTTTCCCGTTCCTTGTCTGCTGGTTTTCGAATGGCGCGCTGCTTATCATAGGCGCGCCCATTCGTCATGCAGCGACGCCAACAATTAGACTAAACGCCGCTTAAGCAATACTTGCCGTCAATAAACGCTTTACGCGCCGGCCAAAGCTTTCTTTACCGCGTCGGCCGCCGCTTGCGCTGTAATGCCGCAATGGGCGTAGACCTCCTTGTAGGGGCCGCTGGCGCCGAACCCGCTCATTCCGACGAACAGGCCGTCCGACCCGACTATGGCGTCCCAGCCCTCGCGCACGCCGGCCTCGATGGCGATCCGGACCGGCGCGTCGCCGATGATCGCCCTGCGCTCGGCCAGCGGCCGCGAAAGAAAGATTTCGAAGGCCGGAACTGACACGACACGGGCGGCGATCCCGTCCCTGGCCAGCAGGTCGCGCGCGGCGAACGCGAGCTCCACTTCGGACCCAGAGGCGAAAATCGACGCCCTGGCGCCCGGCGCGCCGGCGACCTCGTAGGCGCCTTCAGCCACGCGATTTCCGGCGTCCGCGGCGCGGAAGGTCGGCAGATTCTGGCGGGTGAGCGCCAGCAGCGTCGGGCCGTCCCTGCGCTCCAGCGCGATCTGCCAGGCTTCCGCCGTCTCGATGGCGTCGGCCGGACGCAGTACAAGCAGGTTCGGGATCGCGCGCAGCGAGGCCAGGTGCTCGACCGGCTGATGGGTCGGGCCGTCCTCGCCAAGTCCGATTGAATCATGGGTCATCACAAAGATCGAGTTGATCCCCATCAGCGCGGCAAGCCGGATCGAGGGCCGGCAATAATCGCTGAACACGAGGAAAGTCGAACCGCCCGCGACAATCCCGCCGTGCAGATTGAGGCCGTTCACGGCCGCCGCCATGCCGTGCTCGCGGACGCCGTAGTGGACGTAGCGGCCACCGTAGGCGCCCGGTGAAATACCGAGGACCGACTTCGCCTTGACGTTGTTGGAGGGCGTGAGATCGGCCGATCCCAGCAGCAGTTCCGGCGCATGCTGGTAGATGGCGTCAATCGCCGCCTCGCTTGACTTGCGCGTCGCCATCGACGGTTTCTCGACCGCGAACCGGGCCTTCAGCCCGGCGAGCGCCGTCTCGACCTCCGGCCTCAGGCTGCCAGCCAGGCGTCGCTCGAATTCCGCCTTGCGGTCGTCGCTCGCGTCGAGCCGGGCCTCCCATGCCCTGCGCGCCTCCTGACCGCGCGCGCCGGCGGCGCGCCACTGGCCCAGAATTTCAGGGGGAACCTCGAACGGCCCGGCGGTCCAGCCGAGATTGGCCTTGGCGGCGCCGGCTTCCTCGGCGCCCAGCGGCTCGCCATGCGCCTTGGCGGTGCCCGCCTTGTGCGGCGCGCCAAAGCCGATGGTCGTGCGACAGGCGATGAGCGATGGCCTGTCGGAGGCCTTGGCCGCCTCCAGCGCCGCGACGATCGCGTCCTGATCATGGCCGTCGATGCGGCAGGCCGCCCAGCCAGCCGAGGCGAATCGCGCGATCTGGTCGACAGAATCCGAAAGGCTGGTCGGCCCGTCGATCGAAATCCGGTTGTCGTCGTAGAGCACGATCAGCCGCGACAGCTTCAGATGGCCGGCGAGCGCGATCGCCTCCTGCGACACGCCCTCCATCAGGTCGCCGTCGCCGCAGATGACATAGGTATGGTGGTCGACCACGTCGTCGCCGAACTCCGCGGCCAGATGCCGTTCAGCCAGCGCCATGCCGACGGCGGTGGCGACCCCCTGTCCGAGCGGCCCCGTCGTCATCTCGACCCCGACCGTGTGCCCGTATTCCGGATGGCCCGGCGTCTTCGAGCCGATTTGCCGGAAACGCTTCAGTTGGTCGATCGTCATCTCCGGATAGCCGGTCAAGTAGAGCAACGCGTAGAGCAGCATCGAGCCGTGCCCCGCCGACAGGACGAAACGGTCGCGGTCCGGCCAGTGCGGGGCGGAGGCGTCGAACTTCATCACGCGCGTGAAAAGAGCGGTCGCCATGTCGGCCGCGCCCATGGGCATGCCCGGATGGCCCGACCTGGCCGCCTCCACGCCGTCGATCGCCAGCGCCCGAATCGCATTGGCCATCATGTCGTGCGTCACGCTCGCGGTCATAAATCCAGCCCTCCCGAAAGATCTGCGGGTACTTAGCAGCCGGGCATATCGAGTCAAACGGCCGCGCAGGCGGAATGTGCGGAAAACGGCTCAACCGCCCGTGCGATTGACGCGAATCGGCCGCCGGGCGCTAATTGTGCGCTTCATGAGCCCGCAACTGCGAGGCGGACGATCGGAATCGGGGGGGCTTGGCGCAGACATGATCGAGCCCGTCGACACATCCGGGACGCCGGCGCCTAAGGCCGATCTCGAGGGCGCGCTCGCCCGCCTGCAGGCGGCCCTGACCGTGCTCGAAATCGCCGCGGCGCGGCGCCACGAGTCCGATCTGGCGCACGCCGACCTCGCCGAGGCCTTCGCCGCCATGCAGGACGACCGCGCCCGCCTCGCCCTCGATCTGGACGACGCGCTCGCGCGCGCGCGAAAGCTGGAGAGCGCAAACGACGAGGTCGCGCGCCGGCTCGAGGCCGCCGGCGCCGCCCTCAGGACGCTGATCGCCCCGTCCGAAGGCGATCGACCGGACGAGGCGAACTGATGGCGCAGGTGGTCGTCGTCATCGCCGGGCGCACCTATCGCATGAATTGCGATGACGGCCAGGAAAGCCACATCGAGTCGCTCGCCAGCGACATCGACGCCAGGATGGCGGACCTCAAGTCGAGCTTCGGCGAGATCGGCGAGCAGCGCCTCGTCGTCATGACTGCGCTCACCATCGCCGACGAATTATCGGAAGCCAGGGCCCGTATCGCCGCGCTGGAGGAAAAGGCGTCCGCGCTCGCCGCCGAGGCGGGCGACGCCCAGCAGGCCCTGGACGCGCGCGACGCCTTTCTCACCGAAGCTGTCGACGCCGCCGCAAGCAGGATAGAAAAGCTCGCCCGATTGCTGACCGGGAAATTCTGACGGCGCGGCGGCGCCTTTGTCAAAGCGCCCGCTCGACAACATCCCCCGCATAAATGTCGCGCTCCTTCGTTTCCGGCAGCAGCAGCGCGCCGACGACGACCGTCAGCAGGGCAAAGACGATTGGATACCAGAGGCCGAAATAGATATCGCCGGTCTGCGCCACCATGGCGAAGGCGGTCGCCGGCAGAAGACCGCCGAACCATCCGTTGCCGATGTGATAGGGAAGCGACATCGACGAATAACGGATCCGCGTCGGGAAAAGCTCCACCAGCGCCGCCGCAATCGGCCCGTAGACCATCGTCACATAGAGCACGAGCACGAACAGCAGCGCGACAATCCCCCCAGTCTGCGCGCGAAAGATGTCGAACGCGTTCGACATGCGGACAATCTCGCGGTCTTTCGCCGTGGGGTAGCCTGCGGCCTCCAGCGCGGACAGGAGGTCGTGCGTGGACCCCGCGACATTGCGCGCGTCGAAGTTGATCTCGCCGTCATCGAGCCTGACGATCGTCGTCGTCGCTCTCCGGTCCGCTTCGACAGAGTACCTGACCGAATTCCTGGCGAGCGTGTCGCGCGCGAGGTCGCAGGACGAGACAAAGACGCGCGTGCCGATCGGATTGAACAAGGTTCCGCACTCCGCCGGATTGGCGACGACCGTGACCTTCACGGAATCGAGCGCGCGTTCGAGCGCGGGATTGGCGAGCGAGGTCAAGCCGCGGAAAATCGGAAAATAGGTGAGCGCCGCGATGAGGCAGCCAGCGAGGATGATCGGCTTGCGGCCGATCCTGTCCGAAAGGCCGCCGAACACGACAAAAAATCCCGTGCCGAGCAGCAGCGACCACGCAACCAGAAGGTTCGATGTGTAGCCGTCGACGTGCAGGATCGATTGCAGGAAGAACAGGGCGTAGAATTGCCCGGTGTACCAGACGACGCCCTGCCCCACCGCGAGCCCGAACAGCGCAACCAGCGCAACTCTGGCGTTGCTCCAGCGGCCAAAAGCTTCCGTCAGCGGCTTCTGCGAGATCGCGCCTTGATCCTTCATGCGCCGGAACGCCGGCGATTCATCGAGCCGAACACGAATCCACAGCGACACGCCGAGAAGAACGAACGATACAAGGAACGGGATGCGCCAGGCCCAGTTCGAAAAGGCGTCTTCGCCGAATGCGGCGCGCGTGAACAGGATGACCAGCAGCGACAGGAACAGGCCAAGCGTCGCGGTGGTCTGGATCCACGAGGTGTAGAAGCCACGCCGTCCATGCGGCGCGTGTTCGGCGACATAGATCGCCGCCCCGCCATATTCGCCGCCGAGCGCGAGACCCTGCAGCAGCCGCAGCGACAGAAGCATGAGCGGCGCGACAACGCCGATGGCCTTCGAGCTTGGCAGAATGCCGACGAGGAAGGTCGACAGGCCCATGATCAGGATGGTGACGAGAAACGTGTATTTGCGGCCGACGAGATCGCCGATGCGGCCAAACACCAGCGCCCCGAAGGGCCGCACCAGAAAACCGGCGGCGAAGGCGAGCAGCGCGAATATGTTGCGCGCGGCGGCCGGAAACTGGCTGAAGAACTGGGCTCCGATGATCGTCGCCAGCGAACCATAAAGATAGAAGTCGTACCACTCGAACACCGTGCCGAGCGACGATGCGAAGATGACGCGCCTCTCCTCCCGCGTCATCGGGCGGACACTCTCGTCCGTCCGCGCGGCGAACGCTATCGTCATGCGCGCTCCTCCCGTTTTGCCGCGCATTCAGCGGTCGAGGCCGCCAAGCCGGTCTTTCGCTTCGGCTATCCCGCCATCGAGCGCAGCCTTGTAAAGTTCGCGCGCGCGCGCCGGGTCGCCGGCGATGCCGATCGCGCGCCAGCGCGCCAGCGTCTTCGGATCGAAGGTTTCGGCCAACGCGAAGGCGACGGAGGGATCGTTCGCCCCAAGCACGCGCTCCAGCAGCGCGCGTGCGCTGGCCACCTGTCCTTCGCGGATGAACGACGAGGCGCGTGCGAGCGTGCGACTGACCTCGTCGGCGCTGACGGTCGGGGCCGGCGGCTGCGGCGCCGGCTGCGCGTCCGCGTCGCGGTCCTGGCCGCGCGGCGTCTGCGGGGTTTCGTTCGCCGGTGCGCTTCCCGCGGCCTGCATGTTCAATTTCAGCAATGCGTCGCCAAGCTTCTTCTGCGCGGCTTCCATGTCCTGCGCAGTAGGCGCGCCCGAGACGACCGGCGGCGCGGGCGCGGCGGCCTGCTCGCCGCCGCCCAGCTTGTAGTCCATAATCGAATTGACGACTGTGGCGATCAGCGTCAACGCGATGACGGCCGCGAGCACGCCGCCGATGACGAATACCGTCGTGCGCGCGGCCCTTGGCGCAAGCGTCTCCGTCATGTTTCGAGAATGCTCCGGCTCGGGCAGGTCCGATTTGGCGCGCCGTGAGTCCTCCCCGGGCGCGCGTTGCTGACTGAACCGTTCCGGATCCGCAGCAACGGGGCCGATCCGCGTCACCTTGGGAGGCATGCTCATCGTCCGCCGCTCCACTTCTGATAGTCCTGGAACATCTTCACGGTGTCGTCGCGAGACAATTCCGCACCCGACTTGCCACGGCGCTTCTGGACGAATTTCTTGAACCGCTCGACCTCATCGATCGCGGGCGGCGTTTGCGCATCGACGCTCCGCGAACCGCCAGTCGATGGCGAAGAGCCGCCCTGCGAAGCGTCTGTCTGCATGGACTTGCCCTGCGGCGCAGCCATCGTCGTCGCCGCAATGCGGTCGAGCCAGTCCTGCGCTGGCTTGAAGCGGGTCCAGCCCGGCATGGTGGCGGCGAGATTCACCTCCTTCCATTTCGGATGACGCGGCGGTTTCAGAAATTCAGGAAATCTGGAAAAGAACGCATCGACGAAGCGCGCGACACGTTGATAGCGCTCATTGCCCGTCGACAGATTGTAGACGGCGAGCAGCGTCGGCGCGGCGATGGTTTCGATCGTTTCGTCCTTGCCGAGCAAGCCTGGGTAATCCTTGCCGGTGAGAGTCGCAGGCAGATAATAGTCCTCGAACTTCTGGCCGTAGGGCGCCGGCACGAGGTGGAAACGATGTTGTGGATCGCTGAAACCGGCGATGCTCGGTACGGGTTTGCCGCCGAAAAAGATCGTCGCGTCGATCTCTCCCGCCTTCAGTTTTTCGTAAGCGACCGCCGGTTCGTAAGACGTTGCTTCGACCTTGAGCCCGAGCCGCTCGAAAATCAGCTCGCTCGAGAAATGCGCGCCGGAGCCAACGACGTCGAAGTTCACCTTTTTGCCGGCAAGCTGACTGATATTGTTGATTTCCTTCGACGCGATGACGTGCATTTCGTCATCGGCGAGGCGCGTGATGAACTGGATCTTGTTCTCGATGTCGCCGAACTTGCCGTCGCGACGCGCCGCCTCGACTGAGTCCGAGCGCACAAGCCCCATGTCGACGCCCTTCAGCAGCATGATGTCCTGGACATTCTGCACCGCGCCGGCGCTGAGAATCGGGAGCACGCGCATCCTGTCGCCGTCGTCGACGACGGATGCTATGTCGGCTGCGTAGCGCAGATTGGAGCCGGCGATAGCGCCGGAGATGATGGAGACTGTATTGGCGTTGGCTTCGCGCCGCATCTCCTCCAGCGGACCGTCCGCTGCGTGGCGCGAAAGGAAATGATGGCGCGCCCGCTGCTCCGCGCCGGCGGGATTTATCGCCGAAAGGCCCGCCGCCGCCAGGATGAACCCCGCGCACATCGCGACCCGGCGCGATTTGGACGTATCAAAAAGGTCCACTCTGGCGCCCTCCCCACGCAACTGACACCCACCCAGCCCGCGCCTCCCGCATCCAATCCGAGCCCGGTCAATAGGTAAGTGTATTGTGGCGACATATTGGCGCAGGCGCGGCGGCGCGCGGTCTCTTTCCCCAGCGCATCAAGCGCCGGGTCGACCCTCGGGCGCGCTCAGCTTGCTTTCCGGCCGCGCCTCGCCGGCCTCCGCCTCTTCGATGGCGTTGCCCGCCGGGCAATGCAACCGCCATATCAGACCTGCGCGGGCGAAATCGATCTGCACATGCCCGGCTACGCTGGTTCGTGCGAGGTGCGAAATGACGGTCGTGCCGAAGCCGGGGCGGCGGGGCGGCGCAACGGGCGGCCCGTCGCGTTCGACCCACACGATCTCGAACACGCCGTCATGCATGCTCCATGACAGCTCGATAGATCCGGCGTCGGTCGAGAGAGCCCCGTATTTACCGGCGTTGGTCAGAAGTTCGTGCAGCGCCATGCCGATACCCTGCGCGGCGTCAGGCTTCAGGCGCGCTGCCGGTCCCTCCAGCCTCACGCGCTGCCCGATCAAATCCGCGAATGGCGCGAATTGCGCGCGCGCGAGATGCTGCATGTCGATACCGCGCCAGGAATTCTCGATCAGAAGGTCCTGGTTCGCCGCGAGCGCCTGAATCCTTTGGCCGAACAGTTTCAGGAATTCCTCGCCGTTCGACGCCTCCGTGCGCCGCGCGATCGCCTGCACCACGCTCAGCATGTTTTTGGCGCGATGGCTGACCTCGCGCAACAGCAGCACGTTCCGCTCTTCCGCCTGCTTGAGTTCGGTAATGTCGAGAATTGTTCCGGTGATTCGATTGACCTTGCCGGTCGTAGGGGCGAGCGGTCCGACCGCCTCGCCCCGGTCGAGCGCCCAACGCACGGCGCCATCGCCGCGAACGATGCGGCATTCGATTTCATAGGGGCCAATCGTGCGTTCGATGTCCTCTACGATCTTTTTCACTTTCGCCAGATCATCGGCATGCACGGCGGCAAGCGTCGGGCTCGCGAACGCCGCATCCTCCGCGACGCCGAGGATGCGATGCATTTCGGGCGACCAGACGCCAGCCCCGCTCACAGGATCGAATTCGTACACGCCGAAACGCGCCGCCTCGCTCGCGAGCCGCAGACGCCGTTCACTGTCGCGCACCATTCTTTCGTTCAGCGCGCGCTCGATGGCGGCGCGCTTCAACGCCGTCCAGAACTGATCGAATTCAGGAAGGCCGGACTCGAACTCCGCGTCCGGATCGGTCAGGACATCGGCCGCGGCGACTTGCAATCGCGCGATCGGTCGCGTGATCGATCGCGCCATGAACAGCGCCAGCAGAAGCGATAGGACCGAAAGCCCGGCGCCGAGAAACGAGGCCCACGTCACGGCCCTTGCCGCCGCCGCATCGAATTCGACCTTCTTGACGCCTATGCCGACGGCCCAGCCCGACAGATCCGAAAGCGCGTTGGCGTTGACGAGCGTGTCGCCTTCGCGCGACCTGAATTCCGATACCCCTTCCGCATCCCTGCTCGCACGCCAACCGGCCGAAACCGGCTGACCGACGGTGGAATCATAGTCGGGCGCGCGCGCGACGTAGCGCGCGCGTCCATCCATGACGGCGCCAATCCAGTTGCGCGGCATGTCCTTCGCGTTGAAGACATTCAGGAAGCCTCTCGCGCTCATGATCACTGAAAGGCAGCGGAACGGCCGTCCGTTCCTGAAGACCGGAATTTCGACCGCGGCGACCCAGTCCTGCGCTCCCGGACCGACATAGACGTCGGAGACGACTGTGGAATGCGACGCGAGCGCGCGCTGCTGCGCCTCGAACGCCCGCGCGCTGCGCTGCGGCAGCGGCGCGCCAGCGCCGGGCGCCGTGTTGAGCAATTGCTGACCGGACAGATCCGAAACGACGATCCATGCGTCGGGCTCGGAGGTGAATGCGCGCCGCGCCTCGCCCTCGAAGGCGTCGAGCCGCTCGTCGATCAGCGCCGGCGAACGCGCCAGGGACGCGCCCAGCGCGATGTACTTGCCAAGCTCCCCATCGAGCGCAGCCGCGACGGACCGGGCCGAATAAAGCAGGCTCGAGCGCTGGGCGTCGTCGGTCGCCCGCGCAAGGTTCGCGATGACGGCATACACCATGGCGTTGAGCGGCGCGACGAGAACGAGAACGATAGCGAGCAGGCGCGCCCGCACGGACCAGCGCAGCCATCTGGACAAGCCTTGCCTGACTATTCGGCCTTTCGGCGGCGGGGGCGCAGCTTCCGGTCGCCGGTCGTCGCTCGTGTTCACGCTTTCCCCCCGCGACCGCCACCGCGAATAGAACCGAGGAGTTCGAGGCGGTCAATTCCGCCGTCGGACGCGCGATGCGCCAATGTTCCCGGGTCCGGCTCAGCCTGAGTTTGAAAGCACTGGCGCGCGGCCGCCTTTGCCCCTACATAGTGCAGGCGGCGCTGCGGGATGCGTGTGGATAGTATTCCCGGGGCCTTATCGATCCTTAGGGAGCTGTCCCTGTCCTTGCCCGTGGGCTTGGGCAACACGGCGCCCACCTACGTTGTAGGTTCCCGGGGTCGATGTCCCACGGTCTCCGCGGCCCCGCACCCACGGCTTGGCCGCACGCCGGGCGGGCGCTGCCTGACTACCCGCCCATTTTCGCGACCAGCGCGTCGGAAATCTCGAAGTTGGAATAGACGTTCTGCACGTCGTCATTGTCTTCGAGCGCGCCGATGAGCTTGAGAATCTTCTCGCCCGCCTCATCGTCGACGAGAATCGTGTTCTGCGGGCGCCAGACGAGTCTGGCCTTGCGCGGTTCGCCGAATTTGGCCTCCAGCGCCTTGACCACGTCGTTCATGGTCTCGACAGCCGTGATGATCTCGTGACCGTCCTCGCTCGATATCACGTCGTCGGCCCCAGCCTCGATCGCCGCCTCCATGACAGCGTCTTCCGAGGCCGCCATTGCGTCCAGCTCGATCTGCCCGACGCGGTCGAACATGAAGGAAACCGCGCCCGTCTCGGCCAGCGCGCCGCCGGCCTTGGTGAAATAGGAGCGCACCTCGCCCGCCGTGCGGTTGCGGTTGTCGGTCAGGGCCTCGACGATGACGGCGACTCCGCCGGGCGCATAACCCTCGTAGCGCACTTCGTCGTAATTCTCGGCGTCTGCGCCTGAGGCCTTCCTGATCGCGCGCTCGATATTGTCCTTAGGCATGTTTTCCACGCGGGCTGCGATCACGGCGGCGCGCAGGCGGGCGTTCATGGCTGGGTCGGGCAGGCCCATCTTGGCTGCGACCGTGATCTCGCGCGCAAGCTTGGAGAAGAGCTTGGAGCGGATCGCGTCCTGCTTGCCCTTTTTGTGCATGATGTTCTTGAACTGGCTATGGCCTGCCATAGACGTGTGTCTCCAAAGTGGGCGCGAACGGGGTCGGCGCGCCTTATAGGCGAAGGCGCGGGGCGAATAAAGCAGCGGCCGGTTCAGTCCCAGAAGGCCGGAACCGCCTCCGCCAGCCGGCCGCCAAGCCGCACGGGCGCGATTTTCGCCGCAAGTCCGTCCGGCCCGGTCTCCACCGCCACGGCGCAGAAGGTCGCCGCGCCGTCGGCCGGCTCGAACCGCGAGCCCGGCGTCTTGCGGGTGAAGCGGCGCAACGGCTCCTCCTTGTCCATGCCGATGACCGAATCGTAATCGCCGGTCATGCCGGCGTCGGTCTGGAAAGCCGTGCCGTGCGCCAGTATCTGCGCATCGGCGGTCGGCACATGTGTATGCGTTCCGACCACGAGCGATGCGCGACCGTCGAGAAAATGGCCGATCGCCTGCTTTTCGCTCGATGCTTCCGCATGAACGTCGAACACGGCCGCGTCGCAGCCTGCGCCGAGCGGACACGCCGCAATCTCGCGCTCCACCGCCGCGAAAGGATCGTCCATCGCATCCATGAACACGCGGCCCAGCACGTTGCAGACCAGCACGCGATGGCCATTTGCGCCCTCGTAGAGATAGGCGCCGCGACCGGGCGTGCCCGGCGGATAGTTGATCGGGCGGATCAGGCGCTCCTGCCGATCGATGAAGACGAGCGCCTCTCGCTGGTCGAAGGCGTGATTGCCGAGCGTCACGCAATCGGCGCCGGCTGCGAGGAAGTCGTCGCAGATCGACTCGGTGAGGCCGAAGCCGCCAGCGGCGTTCTCGCCGTTGACGATCACGAAATCGAGCGACCAGCGCCGGCGCAAGTCCGGCAGATGCGTCGCGAGCGCCGCGCGCCCGCTGCGCCCGACAATGTCGCCAACGAAGAGAAGTCGCATCTAGCTCGAAGCTCCGCAGGAGAAAATCCGCTGCTCGGTTAACACGAAATCCAGTCGCTGGTCGTGCTCCTCGGCAGGCACGCGATCGACCTCCTGTACGCCATAGGCAAGCCCGATCGTCGTCAGGGGACGTACCGCGCGCAGCGCCTCGATCGTCGCGTCGAAATTGCCGCCGCCGTAGCCGATGCGATGCCCCCGCGCGTCGAAAGCTGCGAGCGGCGCAAACAGGATGTCGGGAACGCCGACGGCCCCGCCCGCCTTCGGCTCGGCCAGCCCCAGCGGCCCCACGTCGAGATCCTCGCCCGGCGTCCACAGCAGGAAGCGCAGCGGCCGTGCGGTCGCCGTCACCACCGGCAGCGCCGTCCGGTAGCCGGCGTTCGCCAGGGCTTCAAGCAGCGGTCGCGTCGAGATTTCGCTGCGAATCGGCCAATAGGCGGAAACGACGGCGCCCGGCCCGGAGATTTTCTGGACGAGCGCCAGGCCGCGCCGCGCAACGGACTCGGCGGCGGCATGCGCCTCGCGCGGTTCAATCAGGTCGCGCTGCGCCAGCGCATGGCGGCGAAGCGCCTGTTTGGTGGAAAGGTCGGTCATGCCGATCCAGCCTAGCGGATGCGCACGGTTTCGGAAAACCGCCTCCCGCGAGCGCGGCGAACCGAATAGGATCGCGCCATGTCCGCCACCCCGATTCGCATCCTCGGCATCGACCCCGGCCTCCGCAACACCGGCTGGGGCCTCGTGGAGTCCGACGGCTCGCGTCTGGCTTTCGTCGCCTGCGGGACGGTGCGCTCGGACGCGGACGAGACTCTCGCCGCCCGCCTGCGGCAATTGCACGATGGCTTGTCGGCCATCATCGCCGCGCATGAACCGCACGAGGCGGCGGTCGAGGAGACGTTCGTCAATCGCGATCCGCAGTCGGCGCTGAAGCTCGGACAGGCCCGCGGCGTCGCGCTCCTCGTGCCCGCGCTCGCCGGCCTGCAGGTTGCCGAATACGCCGCCAACCTCATCAAGAAGACGGTCGTCGGCGCCGGCCATGCGGAGAAAGCGCAGGTCGCGATGATGGTGCGCGTTCTGCTGCCGAAGTGCGATGCGAAAAGCGCCGATGCCGCCGATGCGCTGGCGGTGGCGATCTGTCATGCGCAACACCGCGGCGCGCGCGCGCTGGCGGCCGGATATGCGGCAAAGGCGACGCGATGATCGGCAAGCTCAAGGGACTCGTCGATTCCTGTGGCGAGGATTTCGTCATCCTCGACGTGAACGGCGTCGGCTATGTCGTCCAGTGCTCCGCGCGCACCTTGCAGAAGCTGCCGAAAGCCGGCGAAGCCGCCTCGCTCGCCATCGAGACGCAGGTGCGCGAGGATGCGATCCGGCTGTTCGGCTTCACGAGCGACGCCGAGCGCGACTGGTTCCGGCTGTTGCAGGGCGTGCAGGGCGTCGGCGCCAAGGTCGCGCTCGCCATTCTCGGCGTGCTGGGACCAGCGGAACTCGCGACCGCCATCGGCGTGCAGGACAAGACCGCGGTTTCGCGCGCGCCGGGCGTCGGACCAAAACTCGCCGCGCGCATCGTCGCGGAACTGAAGGACAAGGCGCCGGCCTTCGGCTCGGTCGATCCGGTTCTCGCGCGCCTTGCGGGCGAAGATGAAGCCAAGAGCGCGCCGAAACCGGTGCAGGACGCGATCTCGGCGCTGGTCAATCTGGGCTATGGCCGGCCGCAAGCGGCGGCGGCAGTCGCGGCGAGTGTGAAGGCGTTGGGCGAGAGCGCCGAGACCAGCGCGCTGATCCGGCGTGGGCTGAAGGAGCTGGCGCAATAGGCTGGCGTTCGCTCTCTGTTCCTGATATTCTTACAAATATGCGATCGATAGGAGGCGTCGGCAATGAGCGTCACCGCGAAAATCTCTGCCAAATTCCAGGTGTCGATCCCGAAGGAAGTTCGGGAGGGGATGGGGTGGAAGGTCGGCCAAAAGCTGGTGTTTGTTCCGCGCGGCGACACGCTGGTGATGGCGCCGGCGCGCGATTTCGAGTCGCTGCGCGGGATCGCCAAGGGCGCAAATATGGAAGGATACCGCGATCGCGAAGATCGCTATTGATGCGCGTAGTCGATACTTCGGCGTGGATCGAATGGCTGAGCGACAGCGCAACCGGGAATACGGTGGGCGCCGAAGCGCCTGCGCGCGAAAATTTCCTGGTCCCGACCATCGTGCAACTTGAACTCGCGAAATGGATGCAGCGGGAGGCGCCCGAGCGAGCGGACGATGTCATCGCCGTGACGCGCGAATGTGTCGTCGCGCCGCTCAGCACCGAAATCGCATTGCGGGCCGCCGAACTCGAGCGTGATCATAAACTTCCGACCACCGATTCGATCATCTACGCGACCGCCATCGCCTATGGCGCTGACCTTCTGACCTGCGACGCGCATTTCGAGGGCTTGCCGAACGTGATCTACGTGCCGAAGAAGACGCCATGACCGACGCAAAGCCCCGCCTCGTCTCATCCGAAAGACGCGGGGACGACACGGACGCCTCGCTGCGGCCGCTGACGCTCGCCGACTTCACGGGACAGGAGGCGGCGCGCAAGAATTTGCGCGTGTTCATCGAAGCCGCCAAGGCGCGCGGCGATGCGCTGGATCATGTGCTGTTCGTGGGACCGCCCGGCCTCGGCAAGACGACGCTCGCCCAGATTCTCGCGCGCGAAATGGGCGTCAATTTCCGATCCACGTCCGGACCCGTGATCGCAAAAGCCGGCGATCTGGCGGCGCAGCTCACCAATCTCGAAGAACGCGACGTTCTGTTCATCGACGAGATCCATCGCCTCAATCCGGCGGTCGAGGAAATCCTCTATCCGGCAATGGAGGATTTCCAGCTCGACCTCATCATCGGCGAGGGGCCGGCGGCGCGCTCGGTCAAGATCGATCTCGCCAAATTCACGCTGGTCGGCGCCACGACGCGCGCCGGCCTGCTGACGACGCCGCTGCGCGACCGCTTCGGCATCCCGATCCGGCTCAATTTCTACACGGTTCCGGAATTGCAGAGCATTGTTTCGCGCGGCGCCCGCGTACTGGGCGTGGCCATGTCGGAGGACGGCGCCAATGAGATTGCAAAACGCGCGCGAGGAACACCGCGTATCGCCGGGCGGCTGTTGCGGCGCGTGCGCGATTTCGCCATCGTCGACGGCGATCCCGTCGTCACGCGCGCGGTAGCGGACAATGCGCTCAAGCTGCTCGACGTCGACGCGATCGGGCTCGACCAGATGGACCGGCGCTATCTCGACATGATCGCGCTCAATTTCGGCGGCGGTCCCGTCGGCATCGAGACGATGGCGGCGGCCCTGTCGGAGCCGCGCGACGCGATCGAGGACATCATCGAGCCCTATCTGCTGCAGCAGGGATTCCTGCAGCGGACTCCGCGCGGAAGACTGCTGACGTCGCAGGCGTTCCGGCATCTGGGGCTGGCGGAGCCGGCGCGGCCGGCGGCGCAGTTCGGGCTTTTTGGGGACGAAGAGGCGTGAGCGCGCCGCATCGTCTTCAAATCCGCGTCTATTACGAGGACACCGATTTCTCCGGCGTGGTCTATCACGCCTCCTATCTGCGCTTCATGGAGCGCGGGCGCACGGAATTGCTGCGCGATTTGGGTGTTCACCAGCAGGCGATCCATGCGGGGGAGACGTCGTTCGCCTTTGTCTTACGCGCAATGAACATCGAGTTTTTGAAACCTGCGCGCATGGACGACATGCTGACCATCGAGACGTTCGCGCGCGAGGTGAAAGGCGCATCCGCCGTGCTGGCGCAGCGCGTTCTTCGTGGCGACGAGGTTCTGGTCACCGCCGACGTGAAGGTGGCGGCCGTGACCGATGGCAGGCCGATCCGGCTGCCGGGCGGTATCAGGATGAAGCTGGCGGGTGGATGATCTCGCCGCCGGAGGCGTCAGCCCCGGATCGGTTCGTGCGCGATGGCCGTGCGCATGAAAAAGAACAGGCCGACGAATCCGATCAGCGCAAAGACCGCCTCCAGGATTCGGCTGATCGATGAGTCGAGCTGGAACAGGCCGCCAAGCGCCCAGCCCGCCGCCCAGGAGGCGCCGACAAGTTCCGTTCCAACGAGAATCGTCACCGCGATCAACGTCGAGAGGTGCGTCCAGTTGAGAGGCTTGGGCTCGGCCACGGCAATTCCTTTTTCTTTCAGCTAGACGAAGCCGCGCGCCCTTGCAAGCGGCGTGAGATAGCGGCGCCGCGAAGACAGGCGCCAATCGCCGCCCCATTAGGCGTTCGGCTGGATGCCGCGCTGCACAAAAAATAGACGGAAATGACGCCGGACCACCGGCCGCCCACCCTTTCGTTCACTCTCATAACATCCGTCAATGGGCGAATTGCCATGTGTTTTCTCAACAAACTGGCACGCGATCTGCAGGATCCCCGGCGACCGCGCGCCGCGCAATCGCAACGGGAAAGGGACACGGCATGGACTACATCAAGCCAGCGGACGTCGCCCGATCGATGCTTGAAACCGGGGAACGCAAACTGCGGATCGCGCCACGCGACCTTCTGATCCGCGGCATCCTGTCCGGCGCGATCCTCGGGATTGCGACCAGCCTCGCGGTGACCGGCGCTGTTCAGACCGGCCAGGCGCTGGTCGGCGCGCTCGTCTTTCCGGTGGGGCTCGTGTCGATCGTCCTGCTCGGCCTCGAACTGGTGACGGGCAGCTTTGCGCTTGTACCCCTGGCCCTGCTCGAAGGGCGGGCGGGCGCGCGCGCCGTGCTCGCCAATCTCGGATGGGTGTTCCTCGGCAATCTCGTCGGCAGCGTCGCCTATGCCTGCCTGCTGTCGATCTCGCTCACGGACATGTGGGCGATCGCGCCAACGGGCGTCGCCGCGCGCATCGTGCAGATCGCGGAGGCCAAGACCAGCGGCTACGAAGCCTACGGGTTCGCGGGCATGGTGACGGTGTTCGTGCGGGCGATGCTCTGCAACTGGATGGTCTGCCTCGCGGTCGTGATGGCCATGACCACGACCTCGACGATCGGCAAGGTGGTCACGGCCTGGCTGCCGATTTTCATCTTCTTTGCGCAGGGGTTCGAGCACGCCGTCGTCAACATGTTCATCATTCCGGCGGGAATGATGATGGGCGCCAAGGTCTCGATCGCAAGCTGGTGGCTGTGGAGCCAGATACCGGTGACGCTTGGCAATCTCGTCGGCGGATTCGCCTTCACCGGCCTCGCCATCTTCGCGACGTTCAAGCCAAAGATCGGGGAGCTTCCCGAGCCGGCGCAGACCTATGTCGCAGCCGAATGATGCGGGAATGCGGGGACTTGACGATGGGACAGGATTTCACGCCGGAGCAGAAGCGTTATCTCGAAGGCTTCGCCTCCGGCCTCAATGCGGGCCGCGCCGCGGGGACCGCTCCCGCGCCGCCGCCCAGACCGTCCGGCCCCGACCGCGAGCACCTCGAAGCGGCGGCGCGCGTCGAGGCGCAGGGAAAGAAGCTGGCCGACCAGGAGAAATGGAAGCGCGAGGAACATCCCTTCGACGCTTATGCCCGGCTGAGAGCCCAGTCGCGGCGCAACGAATATCCGAAGCCGCCGGACAACTTCCGCTGGCGTTACTACGGCCTGTTCTATGTCGCGCCGAACCAGCCCTTCTACATGGCGCGGCTGCGCATCCCGAACGGCTCGGTCACGCACTGGCAACTCGCTGGCCTCGCTGACGTCGCAGAAAAATTCGGCGGCGGATACATGCACGCGACGACGCGCGCAAATCTTCAGATTCGCGAAATCGAGGCCAGGAACGCGACCAATGTGCTCGAAGCCGTTCAGGATCTTGGGCTCACGTCGCGCGGCGCCGGCGCAGACAACATCCGCAACGTCACCGGCGACGCCACCGCCGGCCTCGCCGCACAGGAACTCGTCGACACACGGCCTCACGCGCGCGAATGGCATTTTCACGTCCTCAATGATCGTTCTCTCAATGGCCTCCCGCGGAAGTTCAATGTCGCATTCGACGGCGGCGGCCCGATCCCCACGCTGGAGGAAACGAACGATATCGGCTTTCAGGCCATCGAGGTCGAAAGCGATGCAGGCGCTCCGGCGGGAGTCTGCTGGCGGCTGCTGCTCGGCGGCGTCACAGGTCATCGCGACCTCGCGCGCGACACCGGCGTGATCGTCCCGCTCGATGAGGCGACAGCGGTCGCAGACGCGATCGTGCGCGTCTTCATCGAACGCGGCGACAGAACGAACCGCGCCAAAGCTCGCCTCAAATATGTGCTGGACGCGATGGGTTTCGACGGGTTTCTCGCTGCGGTCGAGCAAAAGCTCGGCGCGAGGCTCATGCGCGTCGATCCAGCCAGCGTGAAACCGCGGCCAGCGCAAGATCGCATGGCTCATGTCGGCGTTCACAAGCAGAAGCAGAGCGGCGTCAACTATGTGGGCGTAGCTCTGCCCGTCGGCCGCCTCACCGCAACGCAGGCGCGCGCGCTGGCGCAGGCCGCCAGCGCGTTCGGCGACGGCGATATCCGGTTGACGGTCTGGCAGAATCTGTTGATTTCCGGCGTCCCTGACGCCGCGGTCGCCTCGCTCGATCAGGCCTTGCGCGACGCCGGCCTCGCGATTGCGTCCTCGCCGGTGCGCACCGGCCTCGTCGCCTGCACTGGCGCGGCCGGGTGCCGGTTCGCCAACGCACATA
Organism: Pseudomonadota bacterium; assembly: GCA_021781815.1. Lineage (GTDB taxonomy): Bacteria > Pseudomonadota > Alphaproteobacteria > Rhizobiales > Beijerinckiaceae > JAJXWB01. The sequence continues at coordinate 94,341 of JAJXWB010000008.1, forward strand.
CGAAGGAAATCGCCGAACAGATCGCACAATGGTGCGAAAGGCGCGCGCCGATGGAGTCGGCGATCAACATCCATGTGACGGGATGTCCGAATTCCTGCGCGCAGCATTACATCGGCGACATCGGCCTGGTCGGCGCGCGCGTTCCTGTCGGCGACGACGGCGATGCAGCGGAAGGATTCCATATCGTGATCGGCGGCGGCTACGGGGACAGGGCGCGCATCGCCCGCGATTACCTGCGCGACGTCAAGGCCCAGGACGCCCCGGCCCAGATCGAGCGCATCCTCCACGCCTATCTCCGCCACAGGAGCGACATGGAATCCTTCGTCGACTTCGCCGCGCGTCATTCCGTTGACGACCTGCTCTCGTTCGCACAGGAGATCGTGCTGTGACTCTCGTCGTCAATCCAGCGCCAGCACCGGCGCTGATCCCTGAAACCGCGCCGTTTTCCGAGGACCAGCGCGCCTGGCTCAACGGCTTTTTCGCCGGCTTCCTGTCAGCCGAGCCCGCCGCGCGGAGCGAGTTGCCGCCGCTGCCCGCGTCCGCGGACCCCGCCTACCGCAATCCGATGGAAGATGGCGACGACGACGAGGCGCCCTGGCACGATCCGACACTCCCCCTGCCCGAGCGCATGGCGCTGGCGGACGGCCGGCCGCTGCGCCGTCGCATGATGGCGGCCATGGCGCAGCAAGACTGCGGACAATGTGGCTACAATTGCGCCGACTACGCCAATTCCATCGCCCTGCAGGCGGAGGAGCGCCTCAACCTGTGCGCCCCCGGCGGCAAGGAGACCGCGCGCGCGCTGAAGAAGCTCGTCGAGGAAATGGGCGGCGGCGCGACCGATCCGGAATCGCTGGAGGCGAAGGCGCGCGCACGCCGCGAACATGCAACGCCCTCGGCGGCGAGCGGCCCTTCGCGCGCGGCGCCGGCCGCCGCGACCTTCGTCTCTCGGCGGCTCCTTAACCGCGCCGGGTCGGAGAAGTCGACATGGCATATTGAGTTCGACCTGTCCGGCTCCGGGGTCGACTATGCGGCAGGCGACAGTTTCGGCCTGTTCGCGGAGAATGATCCCGCGCTGGTCGCCGCGGTCATCTCGGCGATCGACGCGCCCCCCGACTTTCCGATCGCCGGCCGAACCTTGAGCGAGGTGTTGACAAAAGACATGTCGCTCGGCGCCGCGCCGGACATGCTGTTCGAATTCATCTCCTATCTCGTCGGCGGCGCGCGCCGGATCAAGGCGAAGGCGCTGGCAAGGGGCGAGGATCCCGACGGAGACGCGCCGACGCTGGACGTTCTGGCGGCGCTCGAAAAATTCCCCGGCCTGCGGCCGGATCCCGAGGCGTTCGTCGAATGTCTCGAACCGCTGCAACCGCGCCTCTACTCGATCTCGTCGTCGCCGAAGGTCAATCCGGAACGGCTGTCGCTGACTGTGGATCACGTCCGATATGAAATCGGCGGACGCACGCGCCAGGGCGTCGCTTCATCCTTTCTGGCTGACCGGGTCGCGCCGGGCGCGGCGATGCGGGTTTACGTGCAACGCGCGCATGGCTTTGCCCTGCCAGCCGACGGCGCCACGCCCATCGTCATGGTCGGGCCGGGCACCGGCGTCGCGCCGTTCCGGGCCTTCCTGCAGGAGCGGCAGGCGACCGGAGCCAGCGGCGGCGCCTGGTTGTTCTTCGGCCATCAGCGGCGCGAACATGACTTTTTCTACGAGGAGGAGTTTGCCGCATTGCAGCAGGCCGGCGCGCTCACCAAACTGTCGCTGGCATGGTCCCGCGACGCCGCGCCGAAAATGTATGTTCAGGATCGCATGCGCGAGCAGGGCGCGGAACTCTGGAGCTGGATGCTGCGCGGCGCGCACATTTACGTCTGCGGCGACGCCGCGCGCATGGCCGCCGACGTCGACCGGGCGCTCGCGGCCATCGCGCGGACGCACGGCGGAATGAGCGAGGCCGAGGCGCGCGCCTTCCTCGCCGCTCTTGGCGAAGCCGGCCGCTATCAGAAGGATGTCTACTGATGCGCCCGCGCGCTCAGGGCGACGGGCTCGTCGCGGGTCGGAACCGGCGCACGAAGAGATTGGCGATCACCGCCTGGGCGATATGCTCCGCCATGCAACGGTAGCCGAGGTCGTTGAGGTGAAACTCGTCCGCCGACATCATCGGCGTGGCGCGCGCCCTGGCGATGAATTGCATCGCCTCGTAACGGCGGATGTAGAGAACATTGTTGCTCGAGGCGATCCTGAGCAGGACATCGCGGATGTCCTTGTAGTTGTCATCGCGCGAAAACTTCGGCGTGTACTGGAGGCCGACGAGGACGACATCGATCTTGTCGGATTTGAGCCAGTCCACGGTCGAGCGGACGGTCTGCTCGAATTGCTCGGGCGGAACGCGCGACAGCGCGTCGTTTGTGCCAAGCTGCCACAGCACGAGATCGGGCCGCTGGATCGCCACTTCGCTGCGCAGACGTTCGGCGGTCGTCGCGGCGACCTCGCCCGAAACCCCGCGATTGACGATGTCGACTTCGACGCCGTTCAGCGCCTTTCCCAGAATGTCGTGGAGTTGCGCCGGGTAATTGCGCGAGCGGGACGAGGCGCCGATGCCCGAGGTCGAGGAGGATCCGATCGCCAGGATGCGCAACTTCTTTCGGTTGGCCAGCAAAGCCGCCACATTCGGCAGAGGCGCGGGCGCCGCAATGTCGGCCGCGGGCGCCTGGCATTGCGCGCTCAGCGGCGGCGCGTCCTCGGCGCGCAGTCCGGGCGCAGAAAGGAATCCGAGGCTCAGGCTCGCTGCGGCGAGCCGGCCGGCGATCTTGCGCGCCACTCCGAAATCCACGCACTCAACCCCATGATGACAAGGCCGACCAATAACATGGACGTATCGACCACGATACCGCCGCCATAGATGAAACGCCCGATCTGCGCGCACAGGCTCAGGACCGAGGCGACGCAGAAGACGTTCAGGGAATTGCGGCCGAGCATCGACAGATATCCGCTCGCCGGCGCCGCAGCGCCCGGCAGCAGCCGCCAGCCGCCGGCGAACAGGGCGGTCAGGGACAGAAACTGGATGAGCCGGGCCGGCGACAGATAGGTCTTGTCGAACATGAACACGAGCTTCGGCTCGGGAACCGCCGCCGGCGACGGCGACCAGACCGTCCATGCGGCGGCGACGCCGGCCAGGACCACCGGAATCGCTGAGAACCGCAGCACAGGCAAACGTCGCCGCAGGACGCCCCCCGGACCATCGGTCCTGGCGATCAGGAAGCCCAGAACGAAGACGAACTGCCATGCCAACGGATCGAAGAACCAGTGCCCTTCGACGGGCCACGTCGGCAGATTGGCGCCCGTCGTGAGCGCATACGCCCACACGACGAAGGACACGATGAGCAGGGCCCACGGCGAAAGCCGATCGAGCAGCGCCAGAACCGGCGCCGCGGCCATCAACACGACGTAGAGCGGCAGGATGTTGAAATATCCGAGTTGATGAGAGAGCAGAACCAGGCCGATATGCGCCTGCGTCGGGTCCTGGAAGACCGGCCCGGCATTGTGCCAGTCAAGCAGAAACGGTTGATCGATCCAGAGGGCGGCGCCAGCGATGATCGCGAGAGCGAACATGGTGATCACGATCTGCGCCAGGTAGATCGTCACCGCCCGGCCAAACAGCCGGAACGCAAGGCCGGCGGCGGACATCCGCTCATCCTCGCGCTCCACGACGTAGCGCAGCGACCATCCCGCCAGGAACACGAACAGTTCCGCGCTATCCGAGATGGACACGTTGCGCGCGGTGAACCGCTCATAAATCAGGCCCGGTACATGATTGATGAAGATCGTGACGAGCGCGAAACCTCGCCAGAAATCGATCTCGTTCGGCGCCCGCATCTTTCTCGTCCCGATTGCCGTCGCTCACAGCGCCACAGACGTCAGGTCTTGGCCAGCGGCGGCACCTGGTAGGCCGTGGTGGATTTGATCCGCTCCATCGCGAACCGCGATGTGACATTCTTGAGCGGGATCGCTCCGATCAATCGCTTGTAGAATGTATCGTAGGCCGCCATGTCGGCGACGACGACGCGCAGCATGTAGTCGACATCGCCAGCCATCCGGTAGAATTCCATGACCTCCGGCATTGCGGCCACCGACGACGCGAATTTCGACAGCCATTCGTTGGAATGGTCGGGCGCTTCGATGGACACGAACACCGTCAGGCCGAGGCCGAGTTTCTCCGGCGCGAGCAGCGCGACGCGACCGAGAATGACGCCTGCGGCTTCGAGTTTCTGTATCCTCTTCCAGCATGGCGTCTGCGACAGGCCGACCCGATCGGCGAGCTCCGCAATCGAGATTGAGGCGTCCGCCTGCAGTTCACGCAGGATCTTGCGATCGATGGCGTCCATGAAAAGCTGAACTCCCGGTTCGGAACGACGCGAATCCCTAGGGAGACAATCCAGGCGGATTTGGCAAGCCCGGGCCGGCCCGCCAAAGACGCATGAGCGCCCTGCGCCGCGCGCGGGAATCGTGGGATGCGCGGCCTGCCGCCCCGCGATAGTCTCGAACAAAATACAGCCGCACGGCGACGTTGCGCGCGGGTTCGGGAAGGAAAGCGTATGGCTCAGGTTGAGCAGGCGACCGCGGCGCGTCTGGCGGACGTGACGATTGACGACAAATACACGCAGGGTTCTGGGCGCATCTATCTGTCGGGCATTCAGGCGCTGGTGCGCCTGCCGATCCTGCAATATGAGCGCGACAGGGCGGCCGGCCTCAGGACGGGCGGATTCATTTCCGGCTATCGCGGCTCGCCGCTCGGCATGTATGACCATGCCCTGTGGCGCGCGAAATCGCATCTGGCGGCGCACAACATCCATTTCCAGCCCGGCCTGAATGAAGACCTCGCCGCAACCTCCGTTTGGGGCAGCCAGCAGGTCGGCATGTTCCCCGGCGCCAATGTCGATGGCGCCTTCGGCATCTGGTACGGCAAAGGGCCGGGCGTCGACCGATCGGTCGACGCGCTGAAGCACGCCAACAGCGCCGGTGCGTCGAAGCACGGCGGCGTACTCGCCTTCGCCGGCGACGACCACGGCTGCCAGTCCTCGACTCTCGCACATCAGAGCGAACAGATTTTTGCGGCGGCGCTGATGCCGATCATCAACCCCTCCAATGTGCAGGACTATCTCGATCTCGGCCTGATGGGGTTCGCGCTGTCGCGCTTTTCGGGCTGCTGGGTCGGATTCAAGACGATCGCCGAGACAGTGGAGAGCGCCGCCTCGATCTATACGGACCCCGATCGCGTCCCGATCGTCATCCCCGAATTTGAGATGCCGCCCGGCGGCCTCAACATCCGCTGGCCGGACGCGCCGCTCGCCCAGGAAGCGCGTCTGCATGGTCCGAAGATGGCGGCTGTCGCCGCCTTCGCGCGGGCGAACCATCTCGACCGCATCGTTATCGACGGCAGGCCCGCCCGCTTCGGCATCATCACGACCGGCAAGGCCTATCTCGACGTGCGACAGGCGCTCGCCGATCTCGGCATCAGCGACGCAGCCGCAGAATCCCTCGGCCTGCGCGTCTACAAGGTGGCGCTGACCTGGCCGCTGGAGGAGGAAGGCGCGCGGCGCTTCGCCGATGGCCTGAGGGATGTTCTCGTCGTCGAGGAGAAGCGCGGTTTCATCGAGGATCAACTTGTCCGCATCCTCTACAACATGCCGGCCGACCGCCGGCCGAACGTGGTCGGCAAGCGCGACGAAAGCGGCGCTATCCTGCTGCCATCGACAGGCGAACTCTCGCCGACCATGGTGGCGCGCGCGATCGTACAGCGGCTGAAGCGTCTGGGGCCAGTCGATCAGGCGCTCGACCAGCGCGTCGCCCGGCTCGAATCGTTCGAGGCGCTTGAAAACGCCCCATCGGCGACGAAGACGCCGCGCACGCCCTATTTCTGCTCGGGCTGCCCGCACAACACGTCGACCCGGGTCCCCGACGGCAGTCGCGCCATGGCCGGCATCGGCTGCCACGGCATGGCGCTGTCGATTCCGTCTCGCCGCACGCAGACGATCACGCATATGGGAGGCGAAGGCGCCAACTGGATCGGACAGGCGCCCTTCACCGACGAGCCGCACGTATTCCAGAATCTCGGCGACGGCACCTACACGCATTCCGGCCTGCTGGCGCTGCGCGCGGCGGCCGCGTCCGGCGTGAACATCACCTACAAGATTCTCTATAACGACGCCGTCGCCATGACGGGCGGACAGCCGGCCGAGAGCGGATTCACCGTGTCGCAGATCGCCCATCAGGTCGCGGCCGAAGGCGCAAGGAAGCTCGCGATCGTCACCGACGAACCAGACAAGTACCCGCCAAGCGGATACTTCCCCGCGGGCGCGACCGTGCATCACCGCCGCGATCTCGACGCCGTGCAGCGCGATCTTCGCGAAGTCAAAGGGCTGTCCGTCCTCATCTACGACCAGACCTGCGCGGCCGAAAAGCGCCGGCGTCGCAAGCGCGGCCTGTTTCCCGATCCGCAGAAGCGCGCCTTCATCAATGATCTCGTGTGTGAAAGCTGCGGAGATTGTTCGGAGAAATCGAACTGCGTGTCGGTCAAGCCGCTCGAAACCGAATTCGGCCGCAAGCGGCAGATCGACCAGTCGAATTGCAACAAGGATTTTTCCTGCATCGAAGGATTCTGTCCGAGCTTCGTCACCGTCAACGGCGGCAGGCTGCGCCGGATCGAAAAGTCAAAGGCCGATTCCGCCGGCATGTTCTCCGACTTGCCGGAGCCTCGGCGGAAGCCGCTCAGCGAGCCCTACGGCATTCTAGTCACCGGCATCGGCGGCGCAGGCGTCATCACCATCGGCGCACTGCTCGGCATGGCCGCGCACGTCGAGGGCAAGGGCTGCACGACGCTCGATTTTACCGGCCTCAGCCAGAAGAACGGCGCAGTCATGAGCCATGTGCGCCTCGCGCCGAAGCCGGAAGATCTCGCGGCCGTGCGCATCGCGCCCGGCGGCGCCGACCTGCTGATCGGGTGCGACATGATCGTGTCGGCGCAGACCAATGCCTTGTCGCGTCTGGAGCGCGGCGTCACGCACGCCGTCATCAACGGCGACCTGCAGCCAACAGCGGGATTCGTCCAGAATCCCGATATGGATTTCGCAACCGCGCACATGAAGCGCGGCTTGCGCGACGCGATCGGCGAGGAGGCGCTCGACATCGTCGATGCGACGGGAATCGCCGCGACGCTGATGGGCGACGCGATCGCCACCAATTCATTCATGCTGGGCTTCGCCTGGCAGCGCGGACTGGTCCCGCTGTCGCATGCCGCACTCGACCGCGCGATGGAACTCAACGGCGCAGCGGTCGAAATGAACAAGGAGGCGTTCCAGTGGGGCCGACTGGCCGCGCACGATCCCGGGCGCGTGCAGCAGGCGATCCGGCCTCTCTCGCCGCCCTCGCCTGAAGAGCGGACGTTCGAGCAGAAACAGGCGCGCCGCATTGCGTTCCTGACAGACTATCAGAACGTCGCCTGGGCCAATCGCTACAGCAAGCTGGTCGAGAAGGTCGCACAGGTCGAGCGCGCTAAAGTCGTCGGTTCGACCGCCCTGACGGAAGCGGTGGCGCAGGGCTTCTTCAAGCTGATGTCCTACAAGGACGAGTATGAGGTGGCTCGCCTCTTCGCCAACGGAGTCTTCGAGCAGAACCTCGCGCAGCGGTTCGACGGCGATTACAGCCTGACCTTTCACATGGCGCCGCCGCTGCTCGCCCGCAGGGACGCCGCCGGCCATCCGCAGAAAATGACGTTTGGACCGTGGATGATGACGGCGTTGCGCGTCCTTGCTCGATTCAGGCGCCTGCGGGGCGGGAAGTTCGACGTGTTCGGGCGAACCGCCGAGCGGCGCATGGAACGCCGCCTGATCGAGGACTACGACGAAACGATCAATGGATTGCTGGACGACCTGACGCCGGAAAATCATGCGACGGCGGTGGCCATCGCCATGCTGCCGCAGACAATCCGCGGCTTCGGCCATGTCAAGGCGGCGAGCGTCGCGTTGGCGGAAACCGAACGTCGGCGCCTTGTTGCGGAATTCCGGTCGCCCGCGCCCTTGATGAAATCGGCGGCGGAATAGACTGACGGGCCTCGAACAGGCCGCGGCAAAGATGGAGGAGAAGCCGATGCCCGAATTGAGATCGCGCAAGGTCACGACGGGGCGCAACCAGGCGGTGACGCGGTCGCTGTGGCGCGCGACCGGAATGAGGGACGCCGACTTCGGCAAGCCGATCGTCGCGATCGCCAATTCGTTCACGCAATTCGTGCCGGGCCACACGCATCTCAAGGATCTCGGCCAGATGGTCGCCGCCGAAATCTCGAAGGCGGGCGCGACCGGCCGCGAATTCGATACGATCGCGATCGACGACGGCATCGCCATGGGACACGACGGCATGCTTTATTCGTTGCCCTCGCGCGACCTCATCGCCGATTCGGTCGAATACATGGTCAACGCCCACCGCGCCGATGCGCTGGTGTGCATATCCAATTGCGACAAGATCACGCCCGGCATGTTGATGGCGGCTCTGCGGCTGAACATCCCGACCGTGTTCGTCTCGGGCGGCCCGATGGAAGCGGGCCGAATGATCTGGGACGGCAAGGAAGAACGGTTCTCGGGCGTCGAGGCCTATGTCGCGATGATGAACCCCTCCATCGCCGACAAGAAGGTGGACGCCTACGAGCATCATTCCTGCCCTACCTGCGGCTCGTGCTCGGGCATGTTCACGGCCAATTCGATGAACTGCCTCTGCGAGGCGCTGGGACTTTCGCTGCCGGGCAATGGATCGATGCTGGCGACTCATACGGACCGCAAGGATTTGTTCCTGACGGCCGGCCGCCTGATCGTCGACCTGTGCAGGCGTTACTACAAGGAGAACGATGACAGCGTGCTGCCACGCTCGATCGCCACCTTCGATGCGTTCGAAAACGCCATGCGGATGGACATGGCGATGGGCGGCTCGACCAACACTGTCCTGCATCTGCTCGCCGCCGCGCATGAAGCGGGGGTCAACTTTACCATGAGCGACATCGACCGCATTTCGCGCTCGACGCCGCATTTGTGCAAAGTGTCGCCGTCGCACCCGGACTTCTTTATGGAGGACGTGCATCGCGCGGGCGGCGTGATGCGCCTGCTCGGCGAACTCGACAATCTCGGTATCCTCCACCGTTCGGCGAAAACGATCCATTCGCCGACGATCGGCGAGGCGGTCGACCGCTGGGATATTTCGCGCACGCAGGACGCCGATGTCGAGACCTTCTACCGTGCGGCCCCGGGCGGCGTGATCACGGTCGAGGGCATGTCGCAGTCGCGCCGCTATCCCGGCGTCGACCGCGACCGCGAGAACGGCTGCATACGCGACGGAACGCACGCCTATTCGCAGGACGGCGGGCTGGCGACGCTCTACGGCAATCTCGCGGCCGACGGCTGCATCGTGAAGACGGCAGGCGTCGATCCGACGCTGCACACGTTCGTGGGCGTGGCGCTCGTCGTCGAGAGCGAGGACGAGGGGTCGATCGCCATCAAGTCCGGCAAGGTGACACCGGGAACCGCGCTCGTCGTCCGCTATGAGGGGCCGCGCGGCGGGCCCGGCATGCAGGAAATGCTGGCGCTGACGAGCGCGATCAAGGGACGTGGACTCGACAAGGTCTGCGCGCTCATCACCGACGGACGTTTCTCCGGCGCGACATCCGGTCTCTCGATTGGCCACGTATCGCCGGAGGCTGCGGCGGGCGGCGAGATCGGCCTGGTTCAGGACGGCGACCGAATTGAAATCGACATAGCCGCGCGCTCGATCCATCTTGCCGTCGCCGGCGCCGAACTCGCGCGGCGGCGCGCCGAGATGGACAGGCGCGGCCGCAGCGCGTGGAAGCCAAAGCCACGCGAGCGCCTGACGTCCGTGGCGCTGCGGCACTACGCCCTGACGGCGACGTCCGCCTCCCGCGGCGCAGTACGCGATGTGGACGCCGTCGAGCAGGCCCTGTCGACTGCGGGCATGAAGATCGCGCTGGAGTCCGCCCCGGCCACGACCTGACCCGCTGCGCCCGCCCGGTTCGCGCCGACGCGCGGTTCAGGGCAATGCCCCATCGACCCGCGCAAAAAGGGGTTGACAACACAACGTTGTATAATCAACATTATTTCGGTACCTGCATGCCATAAAGAGGCAAGAGCGATGGCGGAGTCGAAGCGTCGAGCAGCCGCGGGGGAGAGGCGAAGCGCCGGACCTCGCGGCGCGCGCTCGATCTCGACGCATACGCGCCGGCGTGTTTCGCCTTCCTCGCAGACCGGATTCCATCGAGCGCAGCCCCCCACGACCGTGGCGCGTTCAGCGTGGGGCGCCTCGATGGGCGCATCCCTGCGCCGTTCGCATGCGAGCTGCAGATTGTCACGGCTCGCCTATGCAGAGCTTTGGGCGTGATCGCGACATGAGAACGGCGCGACGCTGGAGCGTTCGACACGCCGCAGGGCTCGACAGGCTCTACGCCGCTTTCGCGAGCATCGCTCCATTGCTGCGGCCGGCCGCAAGACTGGTTGGCGCCGACCGCGCCGAGCGCCTGCTGCTGCCGGTCGAGCGGGCAGCCAAATCCTTGATGTTCGACTGTCGCATGTGCGGGCAATGCGTACTCCGCACGACAGGCATGGCCTGTCCCACCGTATGCGGAAAGGTCATGCGCAACGGGCCTTGCGGCGGCGTGCGCGCCGATGGCGCCTGCGAGGTCGACGCCTCCATGCGATGCGTCTGGCTGGAGGCGCTGGACGGCCGGCGGCGCATCGGCGCCGATGTCGCCCTGTCGCGCGCGCCGATCGACTTTTCGCGCAGGGGAAGCTCGACCTGGCTGCAACTCGTCGAAGGGACGCCGCAGCCCACCCCGCAGCCTGCGCCGCCGCATCGAGACCGGCCCACGCACGCATTCGAGGCAGCCTGTCGTTCGGGGCGCTTTGTCACGACAGTCGAAATCGCGCCGCCCGATTCTGCCGATCCATCGATGCTGCTCGCGCGCGCCGCAAACTTCGCTGGGCTGGTCGACGCGGTTAACATCACCGACGGCGCCGGCGGCAACTGCCACATGTCCAGCGCCGCCGCGGCGGCCATCCTCGCTGCGCATGGACATACTCCAGTTTGCCAGATCGCATGCCGCGATCGCAATCGCATTGCCGTTCAGGGCGACATTCTCGGCGCCGCGGCGCTCGGCGTGCGCAACATCCTCTGCCTGACCGGGGACGATGTGAGTCAGGGCGACCATCCCCAGGCCAAGCCTGTTTTCGATCTGGACGCCGTGACATTGCTGCACATTGCGCGCGGCATGCGCGATCGCGGCGAGTTCGCCTCCGGCCGCAGGCTCGATGTTCCGCCTGACCTGTTCCTCGGCGCCACAGCCAACCCATTCGCGCCGCCGTACGAGGATCGCGTCGCCAATCTCGAACTGAAGATCGAGGCTGGCGCGCAATTCATCCAGACGCAGTTCTGCTTCGACCTCGATCTGTTCGCGCGCTTCATGGACGCGGTTCGGCGTCGTGGCTTGCACGAGCGAGCGCACATCATCGTCGGTGTAGGGACTTTGAGCAGCGTCAAGGCGCTGCGCTGGATGGCGCACCACGTTCCAGGGGTGCACGTCCCGGATTCCGTCCTCAGCCGCATCGCTGGCGCGCCGGACCAGAAGGCCGAAGGGCTCGTGGTGCTGGTGGAAACGATCCAGGCGCTTCGGCGGATGGAGGGTGTCGGCGGCGTGCACCTGATGGGACATCGCAACGAGGAGACGCTTGCCGAGGCGATCAGACGATCGGGCGTGCGCGAGAGTCAGGACCGACAATCGAATTAGAGAACCTTGGGAGGGGTGCATGACCGCGACGAACGAACAGGAAGCCCAACTCGTCCACCATCTGGCGGAGATGGAAGAGGACGAGGGGCTTGAGCTTGCAAAGAAGATGCTGCTCGAAGAGGGTGCAGACCCGCTGCGCGTGCTGGAGCTGTGCCGCAAAGCGATGGATATCGTCGGCAAGAAGTTTGAGGACGGCGAATATTTCTTGCCCGAACTCGTTCTTGCCGGCGAAATGCTCGACACGATCGGCGCGATCGCCAAGCCGCTGATCAAAAGTTCGCCCGGCGAGGAACCGCGCAAGCTCGGACGAATCCTCATTGGCACGGTGCATGGCGATCTGCATGATATCGGCAAGAATATCGTGACGTTCATGCTGGACATCAATGGATTCGACGTGAAGGACATCGGCATCGACGTGCCGGCCACGACCTTCGTTTCGGAAATCGAATCCTACAAGCCTGACGTCGTCGGCCTGTCCGGCTTCCTCACTCTTGCATTCGATTCGATGAAAGACACGATCGCTTCGATCGACCAGGCCGGCCTGCGCGAGAAGGTGAAGATCATGATTGGCGGCGGCCAGATCGACGAGACCGTCCGCGCCTATACGGGCGCCGATGCTTTTGGCGTCAACGCGGTCGAGGCGGTCTCCCTGTGCAAGGGCTGGATGGGAGTCAACGCATGAGCGCCCCTGCCATCAGCGTCGTCAATGCGAAGGCAGCCTACGATGCGCGCTGGAAGCGCATTATGGATTGCGTCGCGCTGCGTCAGCCCGACCGCATGCCGGTTACCTTGTTCGGTACATTCTGGCTTGCGAAATACGCCGGAATTTCGCATCGCCGTCTCATGTACGATCTCGATGGCGCGGCGGCTGTCGCCGAACGCGCTGTTCTCGATCTCGACCCGGACACGGTCAGCCCGCTTGTGCTGCAAACGGCGATGGGGCCGACGCTGGAGGCGCTGGACTACAAGCAGGTCCAGTGGCCGGGGCACGGCGTCGGAGACAATCAGCCGTATCAATATCTCGACCGCGAATATATGCCGCCGGAGGAATATGATGACTTCCTGTTCGATCCGACTGGTTATTATCTGAGAGTCTACCTGCCGCGGATCATGGGCGCCTTCGAAGGATTTTCCGAATTTCCATCGATTGCCGGCGGCTTCTATTTCCGGCTTTTCGGCAATGTCCGGGGATTCGCGAGCCCCGCGTTGCAGGACGCATGGGCAAGGGTTCAGCAGGCGGCGAAAGTCAGCCAGCAACTCGCCGACGCCAACACGCGATTCATCGCCCGCATGGCGGACCTCGGCTATCCCATGGGCAATATCGCGACCACGGGCGCGCCTTTTGATGTGCTGGGCGACTATTTCCGCGGCGCGCGCGGCATTCTCACGGACATGCGACGGCGCGGCGACAAGCTGCTCGAAGCGTGCGACAAGATGCGTGTGCTTCTCGTCCGACAGGTCGTCCCGGCAGCCAGGGCCTCGGGCAATCCGATCGTGTTCATTCCCCTGCACTGGGCGCCGGACGCCTTCATGTCCGAGCAGCAATTCCGGACCTTTTGGTGGCCTTCGTTTCGCCAGTTGATGCTCGACCTGATCGCCGAAGACCTGATTCCCATGCCGATGTGGGAATCGGACTGCACCAAGCGCCTCGAGATCATCAAGGACATTCCGGCGGGCAAGGCGATCTACTGGTTCGAACGCGCTGACATCGTCAAGGCGCGCGAGGTTCTCGGCGACGTGGTGGCCTTGCGCGGAAATGTCTCGCCGTCGATCCTTACGACGGGCGCGCCGGAAGACGTGGATGCAGCGGTGAAGTTCATCGTCGACAACGTTCACGACAAGGGCGGTCGTATCATACTCGACGCGGCCTTTGGCCTTCCGGACGAAACGCCGGTCGAGAACGTCCGCGCCATGTTCCGCGCCGCGCGAAAGTATTCGGGTTGATCGCGAACATGCGAGGAAATGCGCGCACGCTCGACGTGCTGAAGCGCGTCGCAACGGTCGAGCCGGCCGGCGCCTCGAATATAAGGCAACGTTTCCGGTCGCAGGCGGTCGAGATTGCGCGCGCCGAAAATCTCGGCCGCGCGCGGTTCAATTTTGCGATCGCGCAGCTCGACGCCGCGCCCGCCGAAATCCTGCGCGCTGGCGGCGAGAGCTTCCATGCGCCGCGTCTGCTGCCGCCCTCGGGCGAACTGACGGCCCTCGCCTTCGGCGTCTGCACGCTCGGCGACGCCATCACGCTGAAGGTTCGCGCGCTGTTCGCCCAGCGCCAGATTTCGCTGGGGCTCGCACTCGACATGCTTGGCAACCAGATGCTGATGGAGACTTCGCGCGTGTTGCAGGACCGCATTCTCGCGGAAGTCGAAAAGCAGGGGCTCTCCATGGCCGGCGAGCTGCGCGCTGGCGATCCCGGCCTGGCGCTCGATGCGCAGCCGGGCGTCCTGCGCCTCGCCGGCGCATCGGACATCGGCGTGCGCACAACCGGCACGCTTGCGCTGGAGCCCATCAAGTCGGCCTCGGTGGTGTTCGGCGTGGGACATGCCCTGCCCGCGGCCCTGTGGTCGCGCTGTGACGAATGTCGCTCGCGCAGCACGTGCGCGACGGCGTTGCGCGCTGCCGCGGCCTGACGCTCGCCGATGCCTCCCGCGTCCTCAACGAACGTCCCGCTGCATCGGTTGCGCTTTACCGACATCGATCGCGAGATCGACTGCGCGGAGGACGAAACTCTGTTTCAAGCGGCGCGGCGCGGCGGCGTCCGCATCGTCGGCGCCTGCGGCGGTCGAGGCGCCTGCGGCGCGTGCGCCGTTCGGATCGTCGAGGGCCGGATCGAGACCGATGGCGTCGACCGCGGTCGGAAATGGGTGCGCGCCTGCCGCGCGCGACCGCGCAGCGATTGCGACATCGCGATCGCGCCGCGTTCGCTCGCGCCGGTCGTGCGCGCCGACGTCCATGCGTTGCAGCGCGACGTCGCGATCGCCCCTGATCCGTGCGTGGTCGCGCAGGATGTGACCGTCGCGGAGCCGACCCTGCGCGATTGTGCGAGCGACATGGAACGCATCAACCGCGCATTGCCCGAGCCGGCGGACGCCATCGACCTGTTCGCCGCGCGCGATCTGCCACGCATCCTGCGGGCCGGTCACTGGTCGGCGCGTGTTTTCCATCGAGGATCGGAAATCATTGGCGTCGCTCCGATCGGGCGACGCAGCGTCGGGCTTGCGATCGATCTCGGCACCACGAATGTCGTTGGATTCCTCATCGATCTCAATACCGGCGATCCGCTTGGCAGCCTCGGCGTTGAAAATCCGCAGACCGCCTGGGGCGGAGACCTCGTCGCCCGCATCAATCACGCGACGGCCGGCGATGACCAGTCCAACGAACTGCGGGACGCCGCGCGCACCGCGATCGATGCGCTCGGACACGACCTTGCGCGCGCCGCGCGGCTGACGCCGCACGACATCGTCGATGTCGTTGTCTGCGGCAACACGGCGATGCAGCACCTGCTTCTGGGATTGCCAGTCCGGCAGCTCGGTCGCGCGCCGTTCGTCGCCGCCCTGCGCGATGCGGTCGATGTTCGCGCGCGCGACCTCGGCCTACGGTTTTCCCCCGGCGCCTATGTCCACATCGCCGCCAATATCGGCGGATTCGTTGGATCCGACCACGTTTCAGCGCTGCTCGCCACGCGCGACCTCTGGGCGCCGGCGACGACCAGCCTCGTCATGGATATTGGCACCAATACCGAAATCTCACTGATCCGCCGAGGGGAGATTGTTTCGGCCTCCTGTCCCTCCGGTCCGGCGCTCGAGGGCGGCCACATCGCCTGTGGCATGCGTTCGGCCGACGGCGCGATCGAACGGGTTTGGGTCGAGGGCGATCGACTGAGGAGCGCGACCATCGCCGGCCGGCCCGCGGTCGGGATCTGCGGGTCCGGCGTGCTCGACGCCGTCTCGGCCGCCCTGCGCCTCGGGCTCGTCGATGCCGGCGGCCGGATTCGTGGCGGCCATCCAGATGTCGACGAGGTCGAGGGCGGCCGCGCCATTCTGCTCGCGCCGAGCATCTATATCGGGCAGGCCGACATTCGCGCCGTCCAGCTTGCCAAGGCGGCGATCCGAACCGGCGTCGATCTCCTGCTCGAACAAGCGGGGCTTGAGGCGGAGCAAATCGAGCATTTCGTGATTGCCGGCGCGTTCGGCAAATACATCGATATTTCCAGCGCAATCTCGATCGGCCTCACGCCCGACCTGCCGCGCGAAAAATTCGCGCAGGTCGGCAACGCCGCCGGCGCCGGCGTCACGCGCATGCTGGCCTCCGCGGCGGAGCGCGCGGCGGCGAAGGATCTCGCCCGCCGCTGCCTCTACATGGAACTGTCGACGCGCGCAGGTTTCCAGAAACGGTTTCTGAACAACATCGGCTTTCACGCCGCAAGGGAGAAAACATCGTGACCAGCGAGCGCGGCTTCGCAATCCGCATCATCGGCGAACGTATCAATCCCGGCTTCAAAAGCACCCGCGCCTTGTTCGATACGGAAGACATCGCAGGCATACAGGCGCTGGCTGCGCGGCAGGCCGACGCAGGCGCCGCCTACCTCAACATCAACATCGGAGCGCGCGCGCTGACAGACCCGGACTTCATGGCGCGCATCATCCGCGCCATCCAGGAGGTCGTCGCCATTCCGCTGTCATTCGATTTTCCAAGCGCGCAGGTTCAGGACGTCTGCCTGCGCGCCTATGATCGCGCGAAAGCCGGCGGCGGCGCCCCGATCGTCAACTCCATCACCGAGCATCGCTGGAATCTGATGGATCTCTACAACACGAACGGCCCGTTCAAGGTGGTCATGATGGCGTCCGAACGGGTCGACGACGGGGTGGCGAAGGGCAACAAGACTGCGGATGAAATCCATTCGACAGCGCGCCGCTGCGCGCTCCGGCTGCATGACGAGTACGGCATACCGTTCGATGACATCTTCATCGACATGTCCGTCAGCGCGATCGTCGCCGACACGACGGGACTCAATCGCGCCACGCTGGACGCAGTACGACTGATCGGCGCCGATCCCGAGCTGAAGGGCGTGCACATGATGGGCGGGCTGTCGAATATCGGCCAGCAACTGCCGTCGAAGGCGGCAGACGGCGCCGACCTCAAACACGCGCTCGAATGCGCCTTTCTCACTATCGCGGTCCCGCTCGGGTTCGACACGGTGCTTGGCGCGCCCTGGCGCGGCTATCAGCGCCTCGACGAGGACAATTACGTTCTCAAGGCCTATCGCAACTTTCTCGACCAGAGCGGCAGCAACGCCTTGCGCGCTGTGCGCAAACTCTACAGGGCCTGACGATGACGGAGTGTCGCATCCGCGCGCAGACCTATTTCGACGGGCGCGCGGAGCATGGCGCCGCGGATGGCCCCTACCTCATCTCGATTCGTGATGGACGGATCACATCAATCGACCTGCACGCGGATCGGGCGCAGGCCGATCTCGAAGCGCCCTTTGTCATGCCCGGTCTGGCCGAGGCTCATGCGCACCTGTTCCTTGACGGCGGCGAACTCAATACCGAACGGCGCAGCGCCTTTCTCGCGGCCGGCCGCGACGACATGATGCGGGTTGCGCGGGAAAACATCGTTCGCTGCGAGCAGGCTGGCGTGACGCTGGTGCGCGACGCTGGCGACCGCTACGGGATCAACGACGCGATCCGCGACGAACAGGCGGGCCGGGAGGGTCCGCAGGTCGTCGTCCGTTCGCCCGGTCTCGGCCTGAAAAGGCCGAAGCGTTATGGCGGTTTCATGGCGCGCGACGTCGAAGCCGGCGCCGACGTGGCGGCGATCGTCGACAAGATCGCCGAAGACGCCGACGATGTGAAGATCATTCTGACGGGCGTCATCGACTTTGCGGCAGGCGCGGTGAAAGGCCCGCCCCAGTTCGACGCGCAGGAGCTTGGCGCAATCGTCGCGGCGGCGCATGCGCGCGGGCGGCGCGCCTTCGCCCATTGCAGCGGGCTCGAGGGCCTGCGCGCCGCGGTCGCCGCCCGCGTCGATTCGGTCGAGCACGGCTTCTTCATGACGACCGACATCCTCGACGAAATGGCCGACAGGCAAATCGCATGGGTTCCGACCGTCTCGCCTGTTCATTTTCAGTGGGCGCAGCCGCGCCTGGCTGGCTGGGACGAAGCGACGATCGGCAATCTGCGGCGCATCCTGGACTCCCATCGCGAACACATCGCGCACGCGCACGCCAGAGGCGTCGAACTCGTCGCCGGATCGGACGCCGGCAGTCCCGGCGTCGTTCATGGCGCCGCGCTGATAGACGAACTCTTCCACTTTCTCGACGCAGGACTGCCGATGGCCGCAGCCCTGACGACCGCCACCTCGCGCCCGCGCCGCCTGTGGGGGCTGCCATCCACCGACATCGCGCCGGGCGGCGAGGCCCAGATCGTGGCGCTTGATGCGTCGCCCTTCCGCGACCCGCGCGCCCTGCGCGGCGCGAAAAGGCGGCTTGCCTGATTTTTCCGCCTCGGCCCTTGCGCCGGCGGCCTCGCCGTCCGGCCGATCGCCCCGCCTTTGGGCCGACGGCCCCCGGCGTAACGCCGTCCGCCGGACAGCCGCGTCAGAGGCGGCGAAGCCGTTCGCGGTCTCCGCAACGTCAAGCAGGAAGCCGCCATGGATCGGAGTGATGATTTTCGCCGCAATGTGCGCTAAAACCCGTGGCCATGACCCCAGCCCTCAATTCGCTCGACCTTCCGAAGGCGCCCGCCGACACGCGCGTCGTGGTCGCCATGTCCGGCGGCGTCGATTCTTCCGTCGTCGCCGCGCTGCTGAAGCGCGAGGGCTACGACGTGCTGGGCGTGACCCTGCAATTGTACGATCACGGCGAGGCGACGCATCGCAAGGGCGCATGCTGCGCCGGGCAGGACATCCACGACGCCCGTCAGGTGGCGGCGCGCCTCGGCATTCCCCATTACGTGCTGGATTACGAGAGCCGCTTCCGCGAAAAGGTGATCGATCCGTTCGCGGAAAGCTACGCGACCGGCGAGACCCCGGTGCCGTGCGTGGCCTGCAACCAGCACATCAAGTTCGCCGATCTGTTCGAGACCGCGCGCGATCTCGGCGCCGATGTGCTGGCGACCGGCCATTACATCGTCTCGCGGCCCGACGGCCACGGCGGGCGGGCGCTCTATCGGGCGCGCGAAGCCGACCGCGACCAGAGCTATTTCCTCTACGCCACGACACGCGCGCAACTCGACCTGCTGCGCTTTCCGCTCGGCCCCTTCGCCAAGCCCGAGGTACGGGATCTTGCGCGCGAATTCGGGCTTGCGGTGGCCGACAAGCACGACAGCCAGGACATTTGCTTCGTGCCGAGCGGTCGCTATACCGACCTGCTGGAACGGCTGCAGCCGGGCGCCGCGCGCCCGGGCGAGATCATGCACGTCGACGGCCGCGTGCTCGGCCGGCATGCCGGCGTGATCCACTACACCGTCGGGCAGCGCCGGGGACTGGGTCTGAGCGGCGCGAAAACACCAGCGAACGAGCCGCTGTATGTCGTGCGCATCGACGCGGCGGCCGCGCGGGTCGTGGTCGGTCCGCGCACGGCGCTGCTGGCGCATGCCGCGCTGCTGCGCGATGTCAACTGGATCGGCCCCGGCGCGCTCGACGATCTTCCGCACGCCGGCCTCGCCATCGCTGCGCGCGTGCGCTCGACGCGCGCGCCGGCCCCCGCGCTGCTGTTCGCCGAATCCGGCCAGATCAGGGTCGTGTTCTCGGAAGACGAGAGCGGCGTTTCGCCGGGGCAGGCCTGCGTGTTCTATGATTCGACCGCGCCGGAGGCGCGGGTGCTCGGCGGCGGATCGATCCGTGCGACTGAATCCGCATGGTCGCCGCCCGCGCCTCAGCGGCTGCGCGCGACGGCCTCTGGTCGCTGACGCCATGGCGGGCAGGGAAGGTCTGGCGGCGATCGAAAACGCCCACGTCGAGGAGGCTTATGCGCGCTGGGCGCCGGTCTACGACCTCGTCTTCGCCGCGGTGATGCGGCCGGGCCGCAAGGCGGCGGCCGCCGCCGCCTCGCGCGAGGGCGGGCGCGTGCTCGATGTAGGCGTTGGCACCGGGCTGGAGCTGCCGATGTTTTCGGCGGCCACACGTCTGGTCGGCGTCGACCTGTCGGAGCCGATGCTGCAGCGCGCCCGCGACCGGGTGACACGGCGCGGCCTCGGCAATGTCGAGGGACTGATCCGGATGGACGCGATGAACCTCGCCTTTCCGGACGCGACGTTCGATTGCGCCGTCGCGCCCTATGTACTGACCGTCGTGCCTGACCCGCAGGCGACGCTCGACGAACTCGCGCGCGTCGTGAAACCGGGCGGCGAGATCGTTTTGGTCAACCATGTGGGCGCGGAGACCGGGCCGATCGCGGCGATCGAGAGCTGGCTCGGCGCGCGTTCCGCCGAACTCGGCTGGCGCCCGGAATTTCCGTGGCGCGTGCTCGGCGACTGGATCGAAAGGCGGCCGGACATCGTGCTGACGGAACGGCGCAAGCTCGCGCCGCTCGGCCTGTTCACGCTGGCGCGCATGACGCGGCGCTGATCCCCTGCGTCGGGCTTGTCGCCGGCCGCGCGCCCGTCTATACGAATGCGGCGCGCGCCGAGCGCGCTCCGCTCCCTTCGTCTAGCGGTCCAGGACGTCGCCCTCTCACGGCGAAAACAGGGGTTCGAGTCCCCTAGGGAGCGCCAATAGAATCAACGAATTGAAGATTCGGCGGACAGCGGTGTCCAGTTTGTGTCCCGTCAGAAGATTGCAGCAGGGACCGCGGCGAGCCGGGAGGGATTTAGATATTTCCCGGCGTAGATCTGCGAATTACGGGGACGGCATATCGATTCCCCAAACCACATTTAACTATCTTCAATCCCCGCGTCATCGTCGATCTCGCACATCGGCTGGAGCGACGATATGCCAAATTGAGACAATTGGTATCATGTCACGATAATTCCACGATAATTCGTAATTCGACGCCGAGACAGGATCGCCGGACGTCCTCGTCCCGGCGGGAACATCTCGTGACAGGAGCGGGATTTTTTTTCCGCGCGACTGGCGCCTTCGTCGGAAACCCGCTTGGCCGGAAGACCGACCGCAGCTCCCTGTTGCCTCGCGCACAAGTTAATGTGACACGGGACTTCGACGGTCTTATCAAAGGCGGCGCTCCCGGTTAAGAGAGACTGAACGGTCGCCGGGCGCTGACGCCCCGCATGTTCAATCCACTCCGGTCAGGCCCCGGCGCCCCCGGACTGCGCGGAATGAAATGGAGCGATGATGTCGGCCAGCGCGCGACGGGGCGAGCAGGGACGGGCGGCCAGGACCGCGTTCCGTGAAGGGCGGCGTTGATGCGTCGTGCTTTTTCATGTGGTTCGGCTTGCAGGGCCTCTTGCGCGATCGTCACGGCGCTTTTTGTCTCCGCTTGCACGGTCGGACCGGACTATGTGCGGCCGCCCGCGCCGACCCCTGCCGAGTTCAAGGAACTGAAAGGCTGGAAACAGGCGACGCCGCGAGACGAGATCACACGCGGCGCATGGTGGTCGGTTTACCGCGATCCGGAACTCGATCGTCTGGTGTCCCAGGTCGAAATCAATAACCAGACCGTTGCTGCGGCGCTGGCGTCTTTCGAGCAGGCCGTGGCGCTGACGCGCGAATCGCAGGCGAGCCTGTTTCCCGGCGTGAACGCCGCCTATACCTGGACGCGCGCCGGACAGGGCGCGAACTTCGGGTCGTCCGGCCACGCGACCGCCGCAACCAATTTCTACCCGCAGGCGACGGTCACCTGGACCATCGACGTCTGGGGCAAGATTCGTCGACAGATCGAGAGCAATGTCGCGGTCGCGCAGACGGATTCGGCGCTTTACGAAAATGCGAAGCTTTCGGCCCAGGCGCAGCTCGCCATCGCCTATTTCAACCTGCGAGCCCAGGATTCCCTGAAAGTCCTGCTCGAACGCACGATCAAGGTCTACAAGGAGACGCTGAAGATCACGCAGAACCAGTATAACGGCGGCACGGTGTCCAAGGCTGACCTGATCACCGCCGAAACGCAGGTTCTCAGCACGCAGGCGCAGGCGATCCAGGCGGACGTCCTGCGCGCTCAGTACGAGCATGCCATCGCCGCGCTCATCGGGCGACCGCCGGCCGAATTGACCATTGGGCCCTCCGCGCTGCCCCACACGCCGCCGGGCGTACCGGTCTCCCTGCCCTCGGCGCTTCTGGAGCGCCGGCCCGACATCGCCGCCGCCGAGCGCGCCATGCAGGAGCAAAACGCGCTGATCGGCGTCGCCGTCGCCGCCTATTACCCGCAGATCACCTTCTCGGCCTCAGGCGGCTTTGAGGGCAAGAGCATGCTTCCCCTGCTTGCCGCCAACGAAATCTGGTCGATCGGCGCGAGCGCGGTCGATCCGCTTTTCGACGGCGGTCTGCGCGCCGCACAGCTCGATGCCGCCAAGGCGATCTACCGCCAGGCCGTCGCCAACTATCGCCAGACCACACTTACCGCCTTCCAGCAGGTCGAAGATGAGCTGGCTGCCCTGCGCGTGCTCGGCCACGAGCTGAAGGTGCAGGAAAAGGCGCGCGACGCCGCCGCCGAAGCGGTGAAGGTCTATCTCAATCAGTATCGCGCCGGCACCGTCGCCTTCACCAGCGTGGTCGTCGCCGAGGCCACGCTTCTCATCGACGAAGAAGCTGTGCTGGCTACTCGCCAGAGTCTGTTTGTCGCCAATGTCACCCTGATCGAGGCGCTCGGCGGCGGCTATGACGCGACAAGCCTTGAGACCGTGACTGCGCCGCCTCTGATCGAGGCGATCGCGCGGTCGTCGCCCGTGCCGCCGTTATAATTTCGACTTGCCCGCCGCGTGGCGGATACTTCGTTGATTCGTGTATTCGTCGGCAGGGCGGCAAATGACCACCGGATCCGAGATCAAGATGGACGAACCCGAAAAGACACCTTCCTCACACTGGGCCGTCTCCGAAGCGGCGGGCCCATTGCGGGCGCCCGGTTCGGGGAAGGACGCGCCCGGCGGTCCGCCGTCGGCGGGCGGCAGTCCTTGGCGCTGGCTGGCGCTGGTCGTCATGATCGGGCTGGGCTACTGGGGCTGGCGCCATTTCATGCAGCCAGCGGGCGAACCGGCGGCGACCGATGTTGGCGCCTCGCCCCAGCCCGGCTCAACGGCGCTGGGCCGCGGCCAGGGCAATCGTCCGCCAGTTGGCGTCGCCACCGTCGCCCCCCGCGACATCCGCGTCGTGATCAATGCGCTGGGCACGGTGACGCCGCTGGCGACCGTAACCCTTGTCAGTCAGATTTCCGGCTATCTGCAGCAGGTCGCCTTCACCGAGGGGCAGCGTGTCAAGAAGGGCGATTTCCTCGCCCAGATCGACCCTCGTCCCTATCAGGCGCTCAAGGCGCAATATGAGGGCCAGCTCGCCCATGACCAGGGGCTGCTGGCGCAGGCGCAGGCCGATGCAATCCGTTATCAGACGCTGCTCAAGCAGAATTCCATCGCCCGTCAGACAACGGAAGACCAAATCTACGTCGTGCAGCAATACAAAGGCACCGTCGCCGCCGACCAGGCGCAGATCGATGCGCAGGCGCTGAACATCGCCTATTGCCATATTGTCTCGCCGGTCGACGGGCGGGTCGGCCTGCGTCTGGTCGACCCAGGCAATTTCGTTCAGGCGGGATCGGCGGGCGGCATCGCCGTCGTAACGCAATTGCAGCCGATGTCAGTGATCTTTGCCGTACCCGAGGACACGCTGAGCCAGATAGCGCCCAAAATGCACAACGGCGGCAATCTGACGGCGACGGCTTTCGATCGCGCCAATGTCAGGCAATTGGCGACAGGCGTCGTCACCGTGCTCGACAACCAGGTCGACACGACCACCGGCATGGTCAAATTGCGGGCCATATTCGAAAACCAGGACGAGAGCCTGTTTCCAAACCTGTTCGTCAATATTCGGCTGCTGGTAGACACGAAGCAGGGCGTGATCGCCGCGCCGACCGCCGGCATTCAGCATGGAGCGCCAGGCGACTACGCCTATGTCGTCGATGCAAATAACAATGCCAGCGTCCGCGTGGTGAAGCTCGGCCAGACCGACGGAGATTATGTCGAGATCAAGAGCGGACTGGCTCCCGGCGACCGTGTGGTGGTGGACGGCGCAGACAGCCTGCGCGAAGGCATGGAAGTGCGGGTGGTCGGCGGCTCTGGCCGGGATGCGTCGGGTGAGCCCGCCAGGCGGGCGCCGGCCGCCGTCGATCCGTCGCCGGGTCAACAGCGCCAGCGCGGTCCGACAGACGATGCACGACATGGCGCGGCGACGGACGGCGCGACGAAATGAACATTTCGGAGCCTTTCGTCCGGAGGCCGATCGCGACGACGCTGCTGATGATCGCGATACTGCTGGCGGGTTTTTCGGCCTTCCGCCTGCTTCCGCTGGCGACCCTCCCATCGGTTGATTACCCGACGATTCAAGTCCAGACCTTCTATCCCGGCGCCAGCCCCGAGGTGATGACCTCGTCCGTGACAGCGCCGCTGGAACGCCAGTTCGGCCAGATGCCCGGACTAAACGAGATGACGTCCGCCTCGTCGGCCGGCGCCTCCATTGTCACCTTGCAGTTCGGCCTCTCTCTTTCGCTGGATGTCGCCGAACAGGAAGTGCAGGCTGCGATCAACGCGGCCAATAATTTTCTGCCCGCCGATCTGCCGGCGCCGCCGATCTACGCCAAGGTCAATCCCGCCGACGCGCCGGTGCTGACCATTGCCGTGACATCGAAAACCCTGCCGCTGACCGCGCTCGAAGACATAGGCGAAACGCGCCTCGCCCAGAAAATTTCGCAGCAGCCCGGCGTCGGCCTGGTCAGCATCGCCGGCGGCCAGCGCCCGGCCGTGCGCATCCAGCTCAATCCGGATGTGCTGGCGGCGCGAGGGCTGAACATCGACGACGTGCGCACCATCCTTGGCAACTCGAATGTCAACATGCCGAAAGGCAGTTTCGACGGCCCAGCGCACAGTTCGACGATCAACGCCAACGACCAGATCACCAGCGCCGAACAATATGGCGAAGTCATCATCGCCTTTCGCAATGGCGCGCCGGTGCGGCTCAAGGACATCGCCAACGTCATCAATGCGGCCGAGAACAGCAAGCTCGCCGCCTGGGCCAACCGTACGCCGGCCATCCTTCTCAATGTCCAGCGCCAGCCCGGCGCCAATGTGATCGCCACCGTGGATTCGGTGCGCAAATTGCTGCCGCAGCTTGTCGCGGACCTGCCCGCCGCCATCGATGTCAAAATCCTCACCGACCGTACCGTCACAATCCGAGCGTCCGTCGCCGACATCGAATTCGAGCTGATGCTGGCGATCGCTCTGGTCGTGGCGGTGATCTTCATTTTCCTCCGCACCTTGCCTGCGACGCTGATCCCAAGCCTTTCCGCGCCGCTGTCGCTGGTCGGAACTTTCGGGATCATGTATCTCCTGGGCTTCAGCCTGGACAATCTGTCGCTGATGGCGCTGACGATTTCGACCGGCTTCGTCGTGGACGACGCGATCGTCATGATCGAGAACATCACGCGCCACGTCGAGGACGGGATGGAACCGCTCGAGGCAGCCCTGCACGGTTCGGCCGAGATCGGCTTCACCATAATTTCGCTCACCATCTCGCTGATCGCGGTGTTGATCCCGCTCTTGTTCATGGGCGAAGTGGTCGGGCGTCTGTTCCACGAATTCGCCATCACGCTCGCCGTCACCATCGTCATTTCCGCCGTGGTGTCGCTGACGCTGGTGCCGATGATGTGCGCGCGATTGATCCGCCATCGTCCCGACGCCGAGCGCGGTCGCTTCGATCTCGCCGCCGAACGAATCTTCAACCGGGTCGTCGCCGCCTATGCGCGCACGCTCGATGTGATCCTGCGCCATCAGCCAGCGACTCTGTTCGTCGCGATTGCGACTCTCGCGCTGACCGCTTTTCTTTATGTCGTGATCCCGAAGGGCTTCTTTCCGACACAGGACACGGGCGTCATACAGGCGATTTCAGAAGGCCCGCAGGACGTTTCATTCAAGAAGATGGTCGGCCTGCAAAGCGAACTGGCCGACGTGATCCTGAAGGACCGGGATGTGGTCTCGATCTCTTCCTTCGTTGGGGTGGACGGAACCAACCTCACACTCAACTCCGGCAATTTTCTCATCAACCTCAGGCCGCACGACGAGCGCACGGACGATGTCGGCGACATAATCCGCCGCCTGACCCGGGAAACGTCGGATATCGTCGGCGCGAAGCTTTACATGCAGCCGGCGCAGGATCTGACCATCGACGCCAGCGTCACCCGCGCGCAATATAAATTCGTGCTGGAGAACGCCAATCCCGAACTGTTCGCGGAATGGGCGCCTAAGCTGACCGCGAGGCTGCGGCAGGCGCCGGAACTGGCCGATGTCGGCAGCGACATGCAGCAGCA
Organism: Pseudomonadota bacterium; assembly: GCA_021781815.1. Taxonomy (GTDB): domain Bacteria; phylum Pseudomonadota; class Alphaproteobacteria; order Rhizobiales; family Beijerinckiaceae; genus JAJXWB01. Next base: position 120,630 of record JAJXWB010000008.1, read on the forward strand.
AGGCTCGGCGCTCGACCTGACGATCGACCGCCAGACCGCGGCCCGTTTCGGCATCACGCCCGCAACAGTCGACAATGCGCTCTATGATCTGTTCGGCCAACGCATCATATCGACCATTTATACCCAGTCGAACCAATACCGCGTCATCATGGAAGGCCTTCTTTCGGTTCAGGACTCCATCAAGGGGTTGGACTCGATCTACCTGCCCTCCAATTCCTCGACCACCAATGGGCAGACGCCGCTTTCGGCCATCGTTCATGTGAAGAAGCGCAGCGCGCCGCTGGTGATCACGCATTTCGGCCAGTTCCCGGCGACGACCATCTCGTTCAACCTCGCCAAGGGCGTCTCGCTCGGCGCGGGCGTGGACGCGATCGAAAAGGCGCGTGCCGAGATCGGCCTGCCGGACTCCTTCACGGTCGCCTACCAGGGCGCAGCCGCAGCCTTCCGATCCTCGCTCACCAACGAACTGCTGCTCATCGCGGCCGCCATCGCGACCATGTATATCGTGCTGGGCGTGCTCTACGAGAGTTTCGTTCACCCCGTGACCATTCTCTCCACCCTGCCCTCGGCCAGCGTTGGGGCTCTCCTCACTCTTTTGCTGTTCGGCTACGATCTCGACATCATAGCCATCATCGGCGTCATCCTGCTGATCGGCATCGTCAAGAAGAACGCCATCATGATGATCGATTTCGCGCTCGAGGCCGAGCGCGTCGAAGGCCTGTCGCCGGTCGAGGCGATCCGGCAGGCCTGCCTTCTGCGTTTCCGGCCGATCCTGATGACGACGTTCGCCGCCATCCTCGGGGCCCTTCCGCTCATGCTGGGGGCAGGCGTCGGCTCGGAACTGCGCCGTCCGCTCGGCTTCGCCATCGTCGGCGGCCTGATCGTTTCGCAGGCGCTGACGCTCTACACCACGCCGGTCATCTATCTCTACTTCGACCGGCTGGCGGCGCGCCTGCGCGGAAGGGACGAGAATTCGGGCCTGTCGCCACAGACGGACCCGGCCGAATGAACATATCGGCCCCGTTCATCCGGCGCCCGGTGGCGACCATCCTGTTGACGCTGGGGATCGTGCTCGCCGGCGGCATCGCTTTTTTCATCCTGCCGGTCGCGCCGCTTCCAAATATCGACATCCCGACCATCACGGTCAACGCCAGCCTGCCCGGCGCCAGTCCCGAGACAGTGGCCAACAGCGTCGCCGAGCCGCTCGAACGCCATCTCGGCCAGATCGCCGACGTGACTGAAATGACCTCGACCTCGAGTCTCGGCCAGACGCGCATCTCCTTGCAGTTCGGGCTCAACCGCGACATCGACGGCGCGGCGCGCGACGTGCAGGCGGCGATCAGCGCCGCGCGCGCTGACTTGCCGACGGCGCTACGCGCCATGCCGACCTACCGAAAGGTAAATACCGCCTCGGCGCCAATCTTCATCCTCAGCCTGACATCGAAGACGCTCACACGCGGCCAGCTCTACGACGCGGCCAGCAATGTCCTTCAGCAGAGGATTTCGCAATTGCCTGGCATCGGCCAGGTGATCATAGGCGGCTCGACTCTTCCTGCGGTGCGGGTCGAACTCAATCCGCAGGTCTTGTTCAAATACGGGATCGGGCTGGAGGACGTGCGCGCGGCGCTGGCGTCGGCCAACGCCAACGCGCCGAAGGGCGCGATAGAGGACGGCGGCCGGCGTTTCCAGATCTACACCAACGACCAGGCCTCGCACGCCGCCGACTACAAGCCGCTGGTCATCGCCTACCGCAACGGACAGCCCGTGCTTCTGTCGGACGTCGCCGACGTGATCGATTCGGTCGAGGATCTGCGCAACGCCGGCTATGCAAATGGCGAGCCCTCCGTACTGGCGATTCTGTTTCCCGAACCCGGCGCCAACATCATCGATACGGTCGATGCGGTAAAAGCGGAAATTCCCCATCTTCAGGCGGCGCTGTCCGGAGACATCGAGCTGAAGACCGCGATGGACCGCTCGCAAACCATTCGCAGCTCGCTCAGGGACACGGAAACAACATTGCTCATCGCGGTGGCGCTGGTGACGCTGGTTGTCTACCTCTTCCTGCAGAACTGGCGCGCGACGCTCGTGCCGACCATCGCCGTGCCGGTTTCCATCATCGGCACATTCGGCGTGATGTACCTGTTTGGCTATAGCCTCGACATGCTGTCGCTGATGGCGCTGACCATCGCCACCGGATTCGTGGTCGACGACGCCATCGTCGTGGTGGAGAACATCGAGCGGCACATAGAGGCCGGCATGAGCAAGGTTCAGGCCTCGCTCACCGGGGCGCGCGAGGTCGGTTTCACCGTCCTTTCGATCAGTCTTTCCCTGATCGCTGTTTTCACGCCCATCCTGTTCATGGGCGGGCTGGTCGGGCGCCTGTTCCGCGAATTCGCCATGACCCTGACGGTCGCCATCCTGATCTCGCTGGTCATTTCCCTGACGACGACGCCGATGCTCTGCGCTCTGCTGCTGCGTCGCCGTGGCGAGGAGACGGGCGCGGCGGGGATGGGCAACTTTCTGCAGCGCGGGTTCGATCGCCTGCACGCCGGCTACGGGCGAAGCCTGTCCTGGAGTCTGCGTCATCCCGCGAAAATCATACTGACGTTGGCCGCGACCGTCGTTCTGAATTTCTGGCTATTCGGCCATGTCCCCAAGGGGCTGTTCCCGCAACAGGACACAGGCCGAATGATCGGCAGACTGCAGGCCGACCAAAGCATTTCCTTCCAGAGCATCGAGCAGAAGCTCGCGGAAATGATCCGCATCACCAAGCAGGATCCGGCTGTGGCCAATGTTGTCGGCTTCACTGGCGCAGGCAGCGGAGGCGGAGGCGGCTCGACCAATACGGCGACGGTCTTTGCGGCGCTGAAGCCGCTGAGCCAGCGCGACGTCAGCGTCGATCAGGTCATCGCGCGCCTGCGTCCAAAACTCGCCCATGTGCCTGGCGGCCGGCTCTATTTTCAGGCGGCGCAGGATTTTCGCTCGGGAGGGCAATCAACCGCGTCGCAATTCCAGTACACGCTGTCGGCCGAAGACACCAGGCAGTTGTACGACTGGGCCGAGAAACTGTCCCAGGCTCTGCAGAAGCGCGGCCGGCTCAAGGATGTTGTGTCGGACATGCAGGTCGCCGCTCTGCAGTCCGATCTGGTGATCGATCGCGATTCGGCCTCGCGCCTCGGCCTGACGACAGCCATGATCGACAATACGCTCTATGACGCTTTCGGGCAGCGGCAGGTCTCGATCATTTTCGCCGCCATCAATCAGTATCACGTCATCATGGAGGTGAGCCCGCGCTACACCCAGAGCCCGACCATGCTCGACGACATTTACATCTCGACGGCCGGCGGCGCGCCCAATGGCGTGGCGCTCAGCAACTTGCCCGGAGGGCTGGTGACGCAAAGGGGAGCGATCTCGGCGGCGCCGGGCCTCGCCAGTCTCGACACGGCGCGTAACGCCACGACCAATGCGCTGGCGGCCTCGGGCAAAACCTCGGCCTCCGCCGGAGCCGCCGTCTCGACGACGCGCGAGCCGATGGTTCCGCTCTCCGCCGTCGCCCATTTCCAGCGGAACAATACGCCGCTGGCGATCAACCATTCGGGGCCGTTCGTCACCACCACCATTTCCTTCAACCTCGATCCGCATGATTCGCTTCAGACGGCCATCGCCGAAATCCATGCGGCGGAAGCGGACATCCATATGCCCGCCTCGGTGCACGGCGCGCCATCCGGCACCGCGCAGGTCTTCGCCGATTCATACCGGAGCATGCCTTTGCTGTTGGCGGCGGCGATTCTGGCGATCTATATCGTGCTCGGCATCCTTTATGAGAGCACGATCCACCCGATCACCATTCTGTCCACCCTGCCTTCGGCGGGCGTAGGCGCGGTGCTCGGCCTGATGCTGTTCAATATCGAATTCAGCATCATCGCCGCGATCGGCGTCATTCTTCTCATCGGCATCGTCAAGAAGAACGCGATCATGATGGTGGATTTCGCCATCGTCGCCAAACGGGACCATGCCGCGACGTCCTACGACGCCATTTATGAGGCGTGCATGCTTCGCTTCCGGCCGATCGTCATGACGACCATGGCCGCAATCCTCGGCGCCGTGCCTCTGGCGATCAGCTTTGGCGAGGGCGGCGAAATCCGGCGCCCGCTCGGCGTGTCGATCGTGGGCGGCCTCATCATCAGCCAAATGCTGACCCTGTTCACGACGCCGGTGGTCTATCTCTATCTCGACCGCTTCAGCACGTGGGCGAGCGCCAAATGGCGTCGCGCCCATCCACGCGGGCCGGCCGCCGCCCAATCCCCGCAGGACGGCTGACGACGATCGGTCAGGCGCTGGCGTTGGCTGTGCCGGGATCGGCTCCCCGGTTGACCGGCTGCCGCAGGTCGCCTAACCGGCGAGGGCGCATTTGCAAGTGGCGGAATCGATCCTCCGCGTCGCCATCCCTGTTCGCCGCACGCGCCGCCTTGCCCGCGGACGCGGCGCGTCGCACATTCGCTTTCGCATGAAGCGAAGATTGGATGGCGATGCAGGTTGAAATCACAAAGACGCCCGAGCAAATCGCCGACGTGGGCGGCGTCAAGCTCTGCTACGATTCGTTCGGCGACCCCGCCGCGCCGACGATCCTGCTGGTCATGGGGCTCGGCGCGCCGATGACCGCCTGGGACGAGCGATTCTGCGGCGCGCTCGCCGCGCGCGGTTTTCGCGTGGTGCGGTTCGACAATCGCGATATCGGCAGGTCGTCCCGGTTCGACGCGCCGGTCAACCTCGATTTCGCCGATCTGATGCTGCGGCGCATGCGCGGCGAGCGCATAGACGCGCCCTATACGCTCCGCGACATGGCGGCCGATGCGGTCGGGCTGCTCGATCATCTCGGGATCGCGCGCGCGCACGTCGTCGGCGCCTCGATGGGCGGCATGATCGCGCAGGAAATGGCGATCCATTTTCCTGATCGGCTCGCCACGCTCGCCTCGGTCATGTCGTCGACCGGCAATCCGACGTTGCCGCCGCCCACGCCCGAAGCGGCCGCGGTGCTGTTCTCGACGCCGCCGACGACGCGCGAGGCGTTCATCGAGAACTTCGCACGCACCTGGCGGGTGCTGCGCGTCGGCTCGTTTCCCGAAGACGAGGCGAGCGACCGCGCGCGCGCCGAACTTGCGTTTGCGCGCGGGCTCAATCCAATGGGAGTCGCGCGTCAGATGCTGGCGATTTTCGCTTCCGGCGACCGGCGTCCGCAACTCGCCCGCCTGCGCGTCCCGACGCTGGTCGTGCATGGCGATGTCGATCCGCTGGTGCGGCTTGCGGCCGGCGAGGAGACGGCGCGGATCATTCCGGGCGCGCGCCTCGTCGTGGTCAGGGGCATGGGTCACGCCTTCCCGATCACGCTCTGGCCGCCGGTCATCGACGCCCTCGCGCGCCACGCCGCCGCGCCCGCCGCCTGATCTGGCGGCTCCGGCGCGCCGCGCGTGGCCGCGTCAGTGCCCGCCCATCGCCTTCTGATAGGCCGCGCGCTGTGTCGCGGCTACGACCCAGGCGCCGACATGCGGGAATTTCGCATGAAATTCCTTTGGCGCGCCGCGCAGATACATCGTCACCACGGCGGCGTTGAGATCGGCCATGGTGAAGCGGCCGCCGACGAGGTGGCCGTCCGCCGCCAGCGCGGCGTCCAGAACCTTCATCGGCCGCTCCAGCGCGGCGAGCGCCGTCGCGACGGCGGCCGGATCGCGCTTGTCCGGCGGATAAAGGGCTGTGTGGAACAGAACGTCGAGCGCGTGCTTCTCCAGCTCGGTCATGGTCCAGAGCGCCCACATCGTCATTTTCGCGTCTTCGGCGAGATCCTTCGGCGCCAGCGCGCCGCCCGCCTTCTTGGCGAGATAGAGGTTGATCGCGAGCGATTCATAGAGCCGCAGCGCCCCGTCCTCCAGCGCCGGCACGCGCGCGTTGGGGTTGATCGCCATATATTCCGCGCTGCGCTGGTCGCCCTTCGTGATGTCGATCGGCACGAGTTCGTAGGGAACGCCGGTCTCTTCCGCCGCCCACACGCACCGGTTGGCGCGCGAGCGCATCGTGCCGAAAATCTTCACCTTGTTCATGTCCGCCCCTGTCGTTTGCTGCGCGCAAAACTACAGGAGCGCGGCGGCGCGGTCCAGCGATGTGGCCGCATGTCCCCGTAGGCGCGCCCTCGGCGCCGCGCCCCTTGCCCTTCGCCGCCGGGGACGCGACGATGGCGCTTTCAGGGAATCATCATGTCCGGCGCACCGAACAAACTCTGGTACGGCGACAATCTCGCGGTCCTGCGCGACCACGTCGCCGATGAAAGCGTCGATCTCGTCTATCTCGACCCGCCGTTCAATTCCAACGCGACCTACAACGTGCTGTTCAAGTCGCCGGGCGGCGAGTCCTCGCAGGCGCAGTTCGAGGCGTTCGACGACACCTGGCACTGGAACGAGACCGCCGAACGCGCCTTCGACGACGTGATGGAATCCGGCAATACCGACGCCGCCGAAATGCTGCGGGCCATGCGCGCCTTCCTGAAGGAAAACGACATGATGGCTTATCTCGCCATGATGGCCGTGCGCCTGATCGAACTGCATCGCGTGCTGAAACCGACCGGCTCGCTCTATCTGCACTGCGACCCCACGGCGAGCCATTATCTGAAGATTTTGCTGGATGCGGTGTTTGGGAAGGAGAATTACTCAAACGAAATCATCTGGAAGCGAACGACTGCAAAGTCATTGATGTCTCGACGATTTGCGACAAACCACGATGTGATTTTGTATTATTCGAAAGGCAAAGAACCCCGTTGGAATGAAGATTCGATTTTCACGGCATATGACGAGGACGCGCTTCCCGAAAAGACTTCAGCGAAATATTCGCACTTGGACCCAGACGGCAGGAGATACCGTTTGGACAGTCTCATAAATCCAAATCCAAACCGACCGAATCTCACTTACGAATTTCTCGGAGTAACCAAAGTCTGGCGCTGGACGAAGCAGCGAATGCAGGAGGCATACCAAGCGGGAATTGTTGTTCAGAACGCACCAGGTCGGGTGCCGCAGATGAAGCGATATTTGGACGAGCAACGGGGCTTGGCCATTGATGACGTTTGGACTGACATTTTCCCAATTAACTCCCAAGCCCAGGAACGCCTCGGCTATCCCACCCAAAAACCGCTCGCCCTGCTCGAACGCATCCTTGCCGCCTCCTCCAATCCCGGCGATGTCGTGCTCGATCCGTTCTGCGGCTGCGGCACCACCGTGCACGCCGCGCAAAAACTCGGGCGCAACTGGATCGGCATCGACGTGACGCATCTGGCGATCAGCCTGATCCGCCGCCGCCTGATCGACGCCTTTCCGCACGCCAAATTCGACGTGTTCGGCGTACCGCGCGACGAGGGCGGCGCGCGAAAACTGGCGGAAGACGACAAGCACCAGTTCCAGTTGTGGGCTTTGTCGATGATCGACGCCCAGCCTTACAAGGGCGGGCGCAAGGGCGCTGATGGCGGCGTCGACGGCTATCTCTATTTCAAGCCGGACGGCAAAATCGTCGAGAAGGCGATCGTCTCGGTCAAGGGCGGCGGCAATGTGGGGGTGAGCATGATCCGCGATCTCATCGCGACAGTGGACCGCGAGAAGGCGAAGATCGGCGTGTTCCTGACGCTGGAAGACCCGACGACGGTCATGCGGCGCGAGGCGACGGCGGCGGGTCTCTACGCCAGCCCGATGCACGGCAAGTTCGAGAAGATCCAGATCCTGACCATCGAGGATCTGTTTTCCGGCAAGAAGCCGCATCTGCCGTGGATCGACCCCAGCGTGTTCAGGAAGGCGAAACGCGAAAAGAGCGAGACGCAGGGCGCGCTCGACGTGTGAAATTACGGTGACGCCAATTGTCGTAATTCGGCATGTCGCCGCAGTAGCCGACGTGCGAGGTCGACGGTAACGCGCGGACTGAGGCGGTTCAGGGAATTGATATGCGGTCCCCGTAATTCCGGTAAGTCCGTAATTCAATGTCACAGCGGCCCGGCGCCGAGGACATGGGGCTCAAGATCGCGCGCGCCGAACAATTTTCCGGCTCACGCGCGCCATGAGCGCCGTTGATTTCGAAACCGGGTTCGACATTCCAGGAATTGGCGCGTCCGAGTGGCTCTGAACGCGCTTTCGCTTGAGATGTTCTATAGATCGCGGTCCGATTTCCAGCAGCTACGGCCATCGATGAGCGCACAACATATGTCCGACAGGGCAGGAGGTTGGCTTATATGAGCAAATCCGTCATTTTGTCGTTCGTAAGATGAAGCTGACGAAGATCGATCTCAATCTCCTGGTCTCCCTGCGGGCGTTGCTCGAAGAGCGCCACGTCAGCCGGGCCGCCAGCCGCGTCGGCTTGACCCAACCTGCGATGAGCAATGCGCTCGGCCGATTGCGCCGCCTTTTCGGCGATCAATTGCTGGTGCGCACGCCGGACGGCATGAAACCGACGCCGCGTGCGCTCGCGCTCGCCGGCCCGCTGGAATCGGCGCTCGCCCAGCTCGAGAGCGCGCTGGGCGGCGAAGGCTTCTCTCCAGAGACGTCCCGCCGCAGTTTTGCGATCGCCATGGCCGATTACACCGCTCTGGTGGTGCTGCCGCCGCTGAAACGCTATCTCGCACAGACAGCGCCGGGCCTGGACCTCGTCATCATCGATTCGGTCCGTGGCCAGGGCCTGTCGCTCGTGGACCGGGGCGAAGCGGATCTGGCGATCGGCCTCTTGCCAGAACCGCCGGCGCACATGCGGGCGCAGGCCCTCTATCGAGACCGTCTGGTCTGCATGGCCCGGGACGGCCATCCCGCATTGCGTCGGCCGCTGACACTGGACCGTTACGTAAATCTCTCTCATGTTCTTGTCCGCGCTCCCGGCGACCAGCCCAGCGTCGTCGACCGTGAACTCGAGAAACTCGGCCGCCAGCGAAGGATCGAGGTATCGCTGCCGCATTATCTTCTCGTGCCGCATCTGCTCGCGGCCACAGACATGGTCGCGACCGAAGCGGACCGATTAAGGAAATGCTTTGCCGACCAACTACCGCTCTCCGCCCGAAAGCTTCCGTTCGAGGGGCCCGAGATAAAGGTCTCGCAGGCGTGGCATGTGAGGGCGGATCGCGATCCCGCGCATCGGTGGCTGCGCGAACAGGTTGCGCTCGTCACCAACGAGATCTGAACATTCATACGATGAATGCCAAATATATGATTTATTGATTTGCTGATTGATCTGCGAGTTCATAAACTCCCCCAAAATCAGAATATCCGCGGGAGGAAAGCTTGAACCACTCGCCTGTCCTTGCGACGCCCAACTTTCCGACGCCCGGTCGTCCCGTCATCTTCGATCCCGACGTCTGCAACGGCTGCAATCTCTGCATCGTCGTATGCCCCGAGGACGTGTTCATTCCACATCCGACCAAGGGCGGACTGCCGATCATTCTCTTTCCGGAGGAATGCTACTATTGCGGGGCCTGCGTCGACGATTGCAATCGCAAGGGCGCCATCCGCCTCAACCATCCGCTGCAACAACGCGTGCGCTGGAAGAACAAGAAGACGAACGAACATTCGCGGTTGAGGTGAACCCATGAGCCATTTCGATTCTCTCCCCTGGCCGTATCCGATCAAATATGGCGAGCAGACAAATTACGACGCAGACGTGCTCGTGCTCGGCGGCGGCATAGCCGGCGTCTGGGCTGCGATTACGGCAGCCAGGACTGGCGCCCGTGTCGCGATCATGGAGAAGGGCGACACCCGTCGCAGCGGCGCCGGCGGGACCGGGTGTGACCATTGGCAATGGGCAGCCGACAATCCTGGGTCGGGCGTTACTCCTAACGAGTTGAGCAATGCGCTCGTCGCCAATCACGGCGGCTGGCGCAACGGTATGTCAACCTACATTCAATGCGCGTCGGGATACGAGACGCTGCTCGAACTTGAAGCGATGGGGGCCAAGGTCCGGGATGTAGACGACGAGTTTGCGGGCGCGCCATTCCGTGACGAGAAGACGAAGCTGCTTTATGCCTACGATTACGACAATCGCTTCGTCATCCGCGTGTGGGGCGCTAATTTCAAGCCCCTGCTGCGCATGGAATGCCTCAGGCGCGGCGTGCAGATCGTCGATCGCGTCAATGCGACGACGCTACTCACCGAAAACGGTCGCCATGGCGCGCGCATTGCCGGCGCCGCCGGCGTCAACACCCGCACCGGCGCATACGTCGTCGTGCGCGCAAAGGCGGTGGTGCTCGCTACAAACCGTCCGCAGCGCGTTTTCACCTTCTCGTCGGAGCATCGGGGCGTAACGGCGTTCCGCGGCGCTTCCAATGTCGGCAACGGGCACGCCATGGCCTGGCGCATCGGCGCCGAGTTCACGATGATGGAAAAGACCATCCGTTCGCCGTTCGCGAGCCCCTATTCCTATCCGCCGTACGGCAGCGGCAACGCGATCAACACCTGGTACCCCTGTACGATTGTCGACGCCAATGGCAAGGAAGCGCCGTGGGTCGACGTCAACGGCAAAGTTCTCACGACGGTTGAGGAACGCTGCCATCCTGCGGAGGGACAGAAATTCTTCATCATGGGCGGCGGCAACGCGTCCCAGCCGCATCCGGGCCTGAAGCAATACGGCGGCCCGCGCCTGATCCCCGATCTCGAAGACCGCATGATGCGCGGGGAATTCACGCCGCCCTTCTATGCCGACATGACCTCGATGCCGGATTACGAGCGGCGGGCTATCTGGGGGTTGATGGTCGGACAGGAAGGGCGCACCCGGATTCCGGTGCTGCAAACTTATTCCGAGGGCGGCTTCGACCCGGCTCGGGACATGCTGCAAACCTACGATTTTATCCGCGGTCACGGCATGCGCGAACCGGTCGCGCCGCAGGAGCGCACTTTCGGAGAGATAGGCGTATCCGGCGGCATGATGGTCGACTGGGACATGATGTCGAACATCCCCGGCCTGTTCGGCGCGGGCGATCTGCTGTTTGGCGCGCAGGATCATTCCCACGCCGCAACGACCGGCCGATACGTCGGAGCGCGCGCGGCGCTGCATGCACAAGGCAAGGATTTCGCTGGTATCAGCGAAGAGCAGATCGTGCGCGATAAGGAGCGCGTTTACGCGCCTCTGACCGCCAAGCCCGACAGCCTCGACTGGAAAGAACTCAACGCCGGCGTTGCGCGCGTGATGCAGAATTATTGCGGCGAGGTGAAGAACGCCGAGCTGCTGTCGCTCGGCGAGATGTGGCTCGCCGACATCGCAGCCAACGAGGTTCCGCGCCTTGCAGCCGATAATCCACACAAGTTGATGCGCGCTCTGGATGTGGCCGACATCCTGACATGCGCGCAGATGATCGTCGCGGCTTCGCAGCGGCGCAAGGCGAGCAGCTCAACGCTCCATTTCAGTCGTCTGGACTATCCGGATTTGGACCCGCCGGACTGGCAGAAGTTCCTGGTAATTCGCAAAGGCGAGACCGATATCGAGACCAGTTACCGTCCGCATGGCTTCTGGGGCGACCTCGAGGCCAATTATGCGCCGCGTGCAGCCGAGAATCGTTCGGCGCTTCGGCACAAGGTCAGCAGCGCCGCCTGATGCAGACGGCTGTCTTCGTCGTCGGGCGAGACGCACGAACATCGGGCTGGCTCCATCGGAGCGCGCCGTATTATTTGTTCGCGGATTGAACGATAGTCAGAGACAACGATAATCGGGTGGAGGAAATGATCCATGAGCGTAGCGCCGCATGCTGGCTCGCTGGGCACTGCCTATGAACTGCGAGAAGCGCAGATCAAGGATGATCTCGTCCGCGTCGGTCGCGGGACGCCGATGGGCGAGCTTCTTCGCCGCTATTGGCATCCGGTGGGGCTGGTCGCGGATGCATGTGAAACACCGAAGAAGGTTCGGGCGCTAGGCGAAGACCTCGTTCTGTTTCGGGACGGTTTGGGAAAGCCGGGGCTGCTGCACGCGCGCTGCTGCCACCGCGGGACGACGCTTTACTATGGCAAGGTCGAAGAGCGCGGCATCCGCTGCTGCTATCACGGCTGGCTATTCGACACGGAAGGCCGCACGCTGGAACAGCCCTGCGAACCGCAAGGCGGCCTGTTCCGCGACAAGATCCGCCAACCCTGGTATCAGGTCGAGGAACGCTACGGGCTGATCTTTGCCTATATGGGCCCGCCGGACAAAAGGCCGATTCTCCCACGCTACGACGCACTCGAAACGATGGATGAGGGCGAATTCGTCGAAGCCGATGGCAGCTCGCTCGGTGGCGGCGGCCCGGCGATCATCCCCTGCAACTGGCTGCAGCATTATGAAAATGTCGTCGATCCGTTCCATGTGCCGGTCCTGCACGGCTCGTTCAGCGGACCGCAGTTCACGATGGCGATGGCCTCAATACCCGATGTGACGTTCGAAACGTCGCCGCGCGGCGTGCTCGTGCGCTCGAAGCGCCGGATGGATGACGGCAAGACCTTCTACCGCGTCACCGAGGCGGCCTTTCCGACGCTGCGCGTCGTGCCCAATCCCCGTGTTGCGAAGTTCTCGCGCGTGGAATCGATTGGATGGGTTCTGCCGATCGACGACACGACGTTTCGCATCTTTGTCGCCGGGCGCGTCAAGCAGCAAGGCGACATCGGACGCATGCGTTCAAAGATGAATGACAAGTTCTGGTGGGAGCTGTCGGAGGAGGAACATCAACGCTTCCCGGGCGACTACGAAGCGCAGGTCGGTCAGGGCGAGATAACCATCCATTCCGAAGAGCATTTCGGGCAGACCGACCGCGGAGTCCTGATGCTTCGGCGATTGCTGCAGGCGCAGCTCGACGCGATGGCGCAAGGGCGCGACCCGATCGGCGTCAACTTCGACGCGGACGGGCCGCCGATCGTGTTCGAGGCAGGCAATTTCATCGGGAAGGATTAAGGCTTGGCCAGATTCTTTTCGCGCCTCACACTGCGGGCTACGACGGTTGCGCTGACATTGTCCGCGGCGCTCGTCTCGACGAGCTGGGCAGCCGATCCCGGCATTACACCCACCAGCGTCAAGATAGGCCAGACAGTCCCGCTCAGCGGCCCGGTCTCGGCCTATTCGACGTTCGGCAAGACGTCTGCCGCTTTCTACCGGATGATAAACGATCAAGGCGGGATAGCTGGCCGAAAGATCGAGCTTCTGAGCGTGGATGATGCGTTCAGTCCGCCAAAGACTGTCGAGCAGACGCGCAAGCTCGTGGAATCGGACCAGGTTTTCGCCATTGTCGCGCCGATGGGCGGCACGACGGCCAAGGCCGTCCAGAAATACCTCAATGACAACCGAGTTCCGCAATTCCTGATCCAGTCGTCGCTGCCGACATGGAACAATCCCAAAGAATTTCCCTGGTCTGTTTCCGGCTTGCCGAATTCCGACCTCGAGGTCGGCATCTATGCGCGCTACCTCTTGAAGGCGATGCCGAAGGCGCGCGTCGCGGCGCTCTATCAGAACGACGACTTCGGGCGCGCCTATCTGACGGCGTTGACAACTCTGCTCAAGGGATCGGACGCCACGATCGTCGCATCCGAACCATTTGACCTCAGCGAGCCCACAATCGACTCGCACATCGTCAAGCTGGCCGCCACGAAGGCTGATGCGCTGCTGATCGGCGCGACCGCGCGTCAGACGATCCAGACCCTCAGGAAGGCGGCCGAGATCGGCTGGAATCCGCAGATGTTCATCGCCTATCCAGCGGCCAATGTGGAGCGAACTTACAAGGTTGCGGGATTGAACCTTGCGAAGGGTGCAATATCGTCATCCGTGTTCAAGGATCCACGCGATCCCGCGACCGCCAACGATAGCGACGTCAAGGACTACTTCGCCTTCATGGAAAAGTATTATCCTGCCGGCGACCGTTACGACACGCTGAATGTGGCAGCCTATGTCGAAGGGCGGATCTTCGTCGAAGTGCTGCGTCGTTGCGGCGTAGACCTCAGCCGCGAGACCTTCCTGAAGAAAGCGACGAACCTTGGCGACTTCAAGGCTCCCATGCTGCGTGATATCGTAATCGTAAGGACCGATCCGGGCAATTATGACGTCTTCCGCTCGATGCAGCTCTTGCAATTCGACGGCAGAGAAAATCGAGCCATCGTAGCGCCCTAGAGCGTTTTCCTCTCATGCTGGCTCGTAGCCGACGGCAGCGAAGAAGTTCGCGCATTCTCTTGGCGTGAAGGCCGGCAGCAATGCGCCGATGGTGTTCCACAATCCATCGACCGTTCGCTCCGCAGCCTTGCGCAGTAGCGCCTCTCGGCGTGATCGTTCCCGAATTGGACCAAGTCGCCGCAGAGGTGCAGACTCCGCTTCCTTCTCCCACGAGCCCAATCCTCCCGATCCATCTTCGCCCGGCATTTGCTCGCCGGGGTCGCCATTGTCGAGCGAAGCGGGCCTGCGATGATCGAGATGCTTCATGCTCGTCTGATCGGCGAAAATCGAACTCGGTTCGGCCGAATTGCGGATCCTATGATTGCCGATCACGGGATCCGGAGGCCCGTTCAGTTGCACTTAATTTGAGAACCCTGCGGATGCAGAATTCTCAACTTAAGTGACAGAATTGAGCAAAACGACCGCATTCTCGCAATTAAGCGCCGCGCGACAGCTCTCAGTGGAAATCAAAGCGCTGCTTTTGGCAACAACCGCCGGGAAGCCTGAAGCGGCGCGGAGTTGCCACCGCGCGGCTGAAGGCGAAGCTCGACGAAGCCGGCCGCATCGATCCGACACCCGTCGCTTGCTTGGTGGGTAACGCTTGAAGTTAAGGAATCTGTGGAGATCGTCCCCTACGAGATTACAAGTTCAGTGTTTCTTGCATCCAGGCGATCGCGAACCCGTCTGCGAGCATCGCCTGCGCCATCGTCTTTGCAGTTTCCGTGAGGAGTTTCGGAAGGACATAGCTTTCCAGCATGGCCACTGTCTCTTTCGCCGGCGTCTCAAACCAAATGCAGAGTTTGTCTATTCCGTGGGCGGTGAATCGCCAAAGCTTGTCGGCGTCCTTCATAAGGGCATCCTCGGGCGAATGAGCTTGCGGACGCGTGTCGTGACCATCGATGATTGCGATCACACGATCAATGTCGATATTCGGAGCGGCAAGCCGGTTCAACTCGGTCCTCGCGATACGTACGCTTTCGATTTCGTGGGCACGCTGAAGTTCGGGATATTTCGCCGCGGGCCCGACGGCCTTGGCCAGCAATTCCTCAGGAAACACCCTCCAACCGACATCGTGCAGGAGAATCGCCGGAAGAACGATACGATCGTCGACTTCGGGATGCGCGCGCAGGAGCGCCCGGCCGAGACGGTACGATATCAGCGTGTGCTCGTCGTTCGAGCGCACGTCGAGCCATGGCTTTGCGGCGCGCCAAATAGGAATGTCGGATTCGATCAGGATTCCATTCACGAGAGGCCTGCTTCGTAGGAGAGATAGATCGTCTTGTATTCGAGATAGGCATCGATGCCATATCGACCCTTCTCCCGCCCCATACCGCTTTCCTTCATGCCGCCGAAGGGAACATCGTGGTTCGAACGCTGGATATTGTTGATCCATACGGAGCCCGCCTCAATCCCTTCCGCCAGGGTCAAGGCGGTTCCGACATTACGAGAAAAGACAAAGCCGGCGAGACCGTAGCGCGTGTCGTTCGCGCGTTGGAGCGCGTTAGCGCGACTGTCGAATGGCTCGACGCCGAGCACCGGTCCGAATGTTTCTTCTGTCATCACCAGCATGGAATGATCTGCATCGGCGATCACCGTGGGCGGCATGAACCATCCGCCGTCGTATACGCCGCCGGTAAGTCGCTCGCCGCCGATCACCACGCGCGCACCCCTGCGTCGTGCGTCGGCAATTTGCGCTTCGCTGTTGCGAAATATCTTTTCGTTGGCGAGTGGGCCGAGCGCGCAGGACGAGGTCAGTCCGTCCCCGACATCGAGCTTCTCGACATGACGGACAAGCCCGTCGAGAAACTCTTGATAAACGGGACGTTCGACATAGACGCGGTTTACCCGGTAACAAAACTGGCCGGAATTGGAAAAGGCATGCCGCGCAATGGCGGATGTCGTCAAGCCAAGGTCGGCATCGGCGCAGACGATGGCCGGACATTGGCCGCCGAGTTCCAGCGTCACGCGCTTCACCGTTCCCGCCGCGGCGGCGGCGATCGCCTTTCCAGCCGCTGTCCCGCCGGTGAACGCGACCTTTCGCGGTACGGGATGCTCTATCATGCTCATGCCGATGGCGCGGCCGCGCCCGGTCACCACGTTGAAGCACCCGGCCGGAAAACCTGCCTCGTGGAAAAGTTCGGCGAGCATCAGGGTCGACATGGGCGTGTCCTCGGCCGGTTTGGCCACCATCGTGCAGCCCGCGATCAGCGCTGCGCCCAGTTTGAAGGTTAGCAGCGTTATCGGATAATTGAACGGCGTGATCGCAATGACGACCCCGACCGGTTCGCGTGTCACGATCATCTTTTCGCCGGCGACGCCGGTCAGCGGCATTTCCGCATGAATGCGCAGGCCTTCTTCTGCATAAACATCCAGCAGATCGGCGGATCTCTGGATCTCGGTCACGGAGCCGGCGAGCGGGCGTCCGAGCTCGATGGTCAAAACGCGTCCTATCTCCTGCGCCCGCTCGCGCATGAACTGAGCCGCCCTTTTCTGCAGTCGCGCGCGCTCGGCGACCGGCGTAACCTTCCACTTCTGGAACGCGCGGTCTGCCGCCCGAATTGCGATGTCGGCATCGACCGCATCGCCGGTAGGCACGGTGTCAACCACAGCGCCTGTTGCCGGATTCGTCACGTTCTGCCTTGCGCCCGACTGCGCTGGCGTCCATTGACCGTCGATGAACATATCCATGTCGCGGCTCCGGGCTTCTAGATGATATGCAGCATCAATTCTGTGCGGGTCTTGGCGAGATCGTCCGTCGCAATTTTCCTGGCGGCCTCGGTTTCGATCAGCACGATTTCGGTATCGAGCTGATCGGCGTATTGATGTGGCGTCTTCCTGAACCAATCGCAGGCGACGGACACTCCTGTCGTGGTAAATCGCCACAACTTGTCGGCGTCGCGCACCAGGCGGTCGTCGAGCGAGTGCGCCCGCGGGCGGGTGTCGTGGCCATCGATGATGTCAGCCACGGCGGCGATGATCGTTTTCGGCCATCCCGTTCGCCCGAGCAGCTCGCGCGAAAGGCGCATGCCCTCCTTTTCGTGCAAAACGCGGAGATCGGACTGCATCTTGCCCGGGCCGAAGCCTCTCTCCACGATGTCCGCCATGTCAAACGCCGACCAACCGATGTCATGCAGCATGATCGCCAGCAAGACGATATCTCTGTCCGCCTCCAGATGGAGGTCTAGAAGTTTGCAGGCGTATCCAAACGAGATTGGAATATGCACGTCGTTCTTGCGCGACCGCAGATAAGGCTCCGCGGCGCGCCAGACAGCATCGTAGCGGTCGATCCGGACTGGCGGGGTCACGATCCCGACCCTTCGTTCCGATTGTCGCGCGGCGCGGCGGAAGAACGCTCGAACACCCGTATGAATTCATCCACGGCTGCACGGGCGAATTCCGGCGTATAGAGCGACAGGTCGACTTCCTTCACAGCGCTCTTATCGAGAAGCCCTTCCTTAAGACGTTCGACGAAAGCCGTATCAGCGGCGAAATCGCGCATCGGTCCGCCGTCGCGATCGAGGGACGACCAACCTTTAGTCGGCGCGAGGAAGACGAATGGTCCACGCGCAGCATTGAGCCGCTCGGCTATTACGTCAGCCGCACGCTGAAGCTCTTCGGCTGTCGTGCGAACCTGGACTCGCATCGAGTCCTGGACATAGCGTGCACGATCGCCGATCGTCGCCAGCCTTTCGGGACGTCCACCATAACTCAACATGTCGAGCCCGCACGGTGTCAGCGCCATGGGCAGGCCACGACGGGCCGCCGCCGCCAGACGCTCCGGACCGGGATCTCGATTTCCGCCATAGAGGTTTTCGATCACGCCGCCTGTGCAGAAGTCGAGCATGCCCTGAAACAAACCGTCGCTGATCATTTCCTCCATCGCCCGGTCGCCGATGCCTTGCGCATGGAATACGACTGGCTGGAAGCCTGCCTCTTCCAGCATGACCACTGCCGTCTGGACCATCATTTCCGCAAAGCCGAAGGATGACACAGCGATCGCCGGGCGTTCGAAGCGGATATCACACCCCACGGTCATTTCGACCATGCCGCAGATCGCACCGACCGCATTGACGATCTGCGCCTTCAGGAGTGGGTTCATTTTCACGATATCCAGCACCGTATTGTGCAGCACGATATCGCGCGTTCCGACGAAGCGCCCGACATAGCGCGGATGGGCCGCCACGGGCGAGGCCATCACCTTCGGCAGGCCAAACGGCAGCCGCTGCATGACAGAGGTCGCCACCAATGCCGACGTCGCGCCGCCTATGCCAATGACGCCGTGCACGCGCCTCTGCGCAAGAAGCTCCGCCACGATCGCGAAAACTCCGGCGGTCTGATTGCTCGTCGCCGCTTCACGTTTGTGCTTGTAGAGACTGCGCACCGTGTCGATAGGAAGACCTCCGCGAAGGGCCACTTCCTCGCAAGTAAAGTCGCCCTCCACGGGCGGCGGCGCCTCCATACTGAAATCAATCAGAACAGGCTCATGCCCGCGCCCGCGGATCAGTTCGCGGACGAGGAGAATGTCCTCGCCGCGCGTATCGAGATTACAGATGATGGCGATGCCTTTTCGCAATTTAATCGCCAATCAGATGAATTGCCGTCCGCCATCGACGATGACGGTCTGGCCAGTGACGAAATCGCTTAGCGACGATGAGAGCCAAAGGCATGCGCCGACCATGTCCGCGGGTTGCGAGGCGCGGCGGATAGCGCCACGCGTCACACCGTAATTGTCTGCGTCCTCGATCGCCGCACGACTTGCTTCCGTGAGTGTGAAACCAGGCGCGATCGCATTGACATTGATGCCATGCTCGCCGAGTTCGCGCGCCATTACCCGTGTCATGGCGATAACAGCGCCCTTAGAGGCCACGTAATGCATCCAGAGAGGCGAGCCGCTGAACACGGTGGCGGAAGCGATATTGACGATCTTTCCGCCTCGGCGTTTCAAGTGAGGATAGACAGCCTTCGAGCAAAGAAACGCCCCCTTGACGTTGACATTCATCAAGCGATCCCATTCGCCGACGTCAATTTCAAAGAAGGGCTTGCGTTTGAGGCCCGCGTAGATCGCGGCATTGTTGATGAGAATGTCTATGCCGCCGTGCGCAGCCACAACATACTCTACCATGGATCGAACCGACGTCTCGTCCGAAACATCGACCCACGTCGCAAGCGCGTCGAGGCTTTGCGAGGTCAGACGTGCGGCCGCATCTCGCGCAGAATCCACGTTTATGTCGGCGATAGCGACCTTGGCGCCAGCGCGGGCCAGCCCCTCGGCGAAGGCGAAGCCAAGGCCGCCGCCCGCGCCGGTCACTACAGCAGATTTTCCAGCCAGTCCGAGGTCCATCGTTTTCTCCTCGGGTTCGTCGAACGCAGATCGCCGCCCGTGATAGTCACCGTCAGAATTGCGCCATCATTTCGCTCAAGAAAATCGGGAGATCGACGCGCCCGGTCGGCGCCAAAATCCTGCTGTGGTAGTCGACCACGTAGTCCCCGAGCAGCTTATGCATTGCCGCCCGGTAGTCGTCGCTCTCGATCGCGCGCGCTATATCGACCAGATTGGCGGCGGAGCATTCGCCGAGGATGTAAGGGCCGGACCCGACGACAACCCGCCAGGCCGCGGTCACCGAGAGACCGCTCTTCTCGAGCCCGGGCACGAATTTGCGCGTAATGAAGTCCGCGTAACGAGCCTTGTCGACCCCGGGCGCAATGTTCCAATACTGATGAAATTTCCAGAGGCCAGTCTGGATCTTGTAATCGTCCATCTTCACGCGACCGGTCGCTGTCAGGATCTTGCTGTGATAATGCGTCACATATTCCATCAGCCTATCCGTATTTTCCTCGAATGCCGCGGACGCGAGCGCCGCTTCGAGATCGCTCATGTTTTCTGCAAGTCCGACAGCGATGATCCGGGGACCCATTCCGACGGTCACGTAGTACCCGCCGACCAGTTTAATTCCGAGCTTTGAGAGGGCGGGATTGTAGCGGGTCATCACAAAATCGGAATAGGTCTCCATCTTTCCCGGCCTGATGTCCCAATGCTGGTTGAATAGGACAGCCATTTTGTCTCCTCACGAATTCTGGCCGCTATTGGCGGCGAACGAAATCACTGGCGAAACAGTCTCGTCATTTGATCCAGGATGTAATCGTTGTCTGCTTCTTTGCGCGGCGGCGTGTATTTTGCGGCCCGCGCTTGAACCCAGATTACATTTTCAGGAAACGGCAGATCGCGATCGATCACCCATTCCATATCCTGCGGCACGCCGAAATGTTTCTCGACATTGACTGAGATACGAACCAGTTCGAGAATTTCGCGATCCTCAAGGCATGGCGCATTTCGCAGATGCTGAGGGACGTCCGCCTTGGTGGTTCCGCGTTCGGTCGACACGACCCAACGCGTCTTCGTGCTCACATGCGGCTCTATCGCGAGACTCGATTTGTTCACAATGAAATTGTCGGGGGTGATGTCGCCGCTCACCACGCTTTCTCCAAGACCCCAGTTTCCTTCAATGACCGCATGGTCGGTATCGCCTGTCGTCGGAAGAACGGTGAGAATTACGCCTGCGCTCCGGGCGTTGACCATGCGGATGACCGCTACGCCAATCGGCGCCTTGTCGACCGGCATCCTTTTTTCGAGCCGGAACGCAATGGCGCGCGTATTGAACGTGCTTTCCCAGACCTCGCGAACGCGACTCAATACCTCACTCGCGCCACGGACATACAGATAGGTTTCCATTTGTCCGGGCATGCTCACGGCGCCGCTCGAGCGCACAGCCACCGGCATGTCCTTTGTACAAAATCGTGAGCATAGCGCTTCGTAATTCCTGACGATCGCGTCGGCCATCTCATCCGGCAGATGCGTTTCCGCCATCATTTCCTTGGCTGCGCGGCTTGCGTCCATCTGACTCCTGACGCTTTTTCTAAGATCTTGGCCTTTCGAATCGAAATACGATGCAATGCGCGCTCCAAGGCCGGTTGCGCGCATATATTCTTCGAAACCATCGACAGAGATAGCGAACCCCGGGGGGACACGCATTCCGAGTTTCGTCATCTCACCAAGATTAGCGCACTTCCTGCCGACGAGATCGAGGTGTTCCTTACCGAGTTCCTCAAGCGCGTAAATCCACTTCTTTTCCATCAACTTCACTCCACGGCCTTCCCGCTGTTGACGGAGTCCTCGACCCGGATCGTCGCAGCGGAGCCTTCGACGTGCTGGAAGTTTCTCTTGCATTCATGCCGGTCGCCGCGGGCGGACCGGATTGCATGCACACCCGACGGGTCATGCCGACCCGTCGGGGCTTGCGTGGATCATTTGTCAAGTATGAACAGCGCGCCCAAGTTGGTGTCCATGCGGATACGCTGGCCGGTCTTGATCTGCTGGGTCCCGACGAACACGTTCATCAGCACGGGAATGCCGTATTCGCGGCCGACAATCGCCGCATGCGACAGCGAAGCGCCACGATCGACCACAACTCCCTTGATGAACGAGAACACCGGCGTCCAGCTCGGCGAGGTTGTCGCCGCAACGAGAATCTCGCCGGGCTGCACATCGGCGAGTTCCTCCTCGCTCATTATGACACGCGCAGGTCCCTCCGCCACGCCAGGCGAACCGCAGGTGCCGTGCAAGTCGGCCTTAAGTTCGGGCCGCACCACGGGCATTGCGCCGACAACGACCTTAAGCGCGATCGGATCGTTGGACTTGACCAAGACTCCCATCGCCTGGTCCATATCGAAACCCTCCGCGAGGATGACCGGCGGATTTGGAGTCTTGCACCATTCCATCCAAGCCGCACGGCGCGCTGCGACCGTTGGTTTGAGGTCGAATTGCTCGGGCGCGAGCGCGACTTTCCGGATCTCTTCCGGAATGATGAAGAAGATGTCGTCGACCGACCCGATCGTGCCCGCTGCCGCGAGCCGGCGCGCGATCGCGAGCGCCGAGCGCCGCATCATGGCGTGCATGTAGAGATCAAGATAGTGATCGTGCTCCTCGCTGAACACGCCTGACTTCTGCGCCAGCCGCAATAGCGTCGTGAACCAGCCCTTTTGCTCGGGCGCGATCCTGGCGAGCACTTCCTTTTCCGCCGCCTCCCGCTCTTGAGCGAGCTTGACACGCTCCTCCTCGAGATTGAATCCGCCGCCCTTGACGAGGAACTGCTTCATGTTGGTCAGCGGCGGCGACGGATCTTCGATCCATGTCGGCATGTTCATTTCCGACATGCGCTGCATGCGCCAGCCGTCCTCGTCGAGAAACGCCCGGAAATCCCGCATGAAATCGCGACCGTTTGGCGCGGCCTCAATGTTCTTTGCGATGTTCATCGGTTCGCTCGTCAAAACGATCTCCGACAGCCCCATCTTCGCCGCTCTCTGCGAAAACTCCCAGATTTTCTTGTCGACTTGCAACACCTTGTTGTCGAAGCCGGTGATCAATTTGTGGAACAGAGGATGCGTGTCGTCGATCTGCAGAAGATTGCGGCACATGTTTTCGAACAGGATGTACGCCGTGAACGTGCCGTACATCATGTACATGTGGATTTCCCACATGCGCCGGCATACGTTGATCGTCTGTTCGAAATTGTCGAGCACTTCGATGTTGCTCGCTTTATCGAGATCGAGCTTCTTCAAATCCTCGTAGCGGGCAAGAATCTCGGTGAGTTGGCTCTGCCACAGAGCGTCGTAATCCTCGACGAACGGACGGATCGCCTCGCGAAACCGCGCCTCACGCTGGCGTTGTTCGGCTTCGGTCTTCACCAACAACAGCGTGAGATAGCCTCCGCCGTTCTTGAACCGCCAGTCCCAGCCTTTGACAGTCGGCAGCGACAGTTTCTCGGCGCCATATTGCATTCCGTGCCGGCAGAAATTGATCCAGAACCAACCGAACAAAGGCGTCCACGGCGGGACGGAATGGGTGCCATCGAGGAACCACGCGGGCGATTGGGCCAGATCGGCCTTTTCGTCGAATTCGAAGCCTGGAACCACAGCTGACAGTTTTGCCGAATCCAAACCATTTGCGGTCGTCATTGCGCCCTCCCTTGGCGGTTCAGTTTCATTTTCCAGCGCGGCGAAACGCACTTGACCGCGCTTGCGCATGCCAAACGTTCGCGCGCGACGGCTTCTCGCCGCATCTGTGTCGCGTCGCTTTGTCGGGCCACGTTTTGCTCAGAATAGTTTGCTATTCTCCCAATTTATTGTTTTTGTTGCGATTCTTCCGATGTATTGCAATCGGAGCCGATACCCGTTGAATGCGCCATGCCGAGCATGGCATACTCAGATCGTATGTTTGTCAGTTTATCAGAGAAAGATATCAATGATAGCGAAAATTTCCATCTCGCGCGGGGTTTCGTTGGCAGGCTCGATCGTTCACGAGATCGCGCGTCTGGTCGCCGTTGGTAAGATCAAACCCGGCGACAAGTTCCCGCCGGAGGCCGAGTTGGCCGCACAAATGAACGTCGGGCGTTCGTCGATTCGTGAAGCGTTTCGTGTCTTTCAGATGCTCGGAGTAACGGAGGCCAAACCGGGACGAGGCACGATACTGGTCAATACAGCGCCGCTGTTCGCACTGATCGACTGGTCTGAATTTACGAGCGCTGACTTGATCAACGACATTGTCGAGGCGCGTCTTGCGCTGGAGCCGCTCATCGCAGCGATGGCGGCGCGGCGCGCTAACGCCGACGGCATACGCGGGATCGAGGAAACGATCGCAGCGGGACGCCGAGCGATCGGCAACGAAGCGGCCAGCATCCAGGCTTCGCTGGATTTTCACACCGCGGTCGCAGTCGCCGCCGGCAACCAGACACTGCTGCTGACCACGCGTCTGCTGCGCAGCCTCTATTTCGAATCCTCGCGGTTCTCGCGCCGACATCCCGAGAATTATTCTTCGCTTCTGGCTGACCACGATCAGATTTTCGCGGCTATCCGCGATCGCGATCCGAAGGCTGCCGCCGCCGCAAGCGAAAACCACATGCGACATGGTCTGAAGATCGTTTTGGACTCCGGCGAGGTCGACGACGTCGATGAAGAAAGCGGCCAGAGCGCTCGTCCCGCGCGGCCCGCCCGTCGGACGCGCAAGAAATGAGAGTGCGGAAAGACCACTCATGTCGGCGCCCTCGTTTCGTCGGCGACGCGCATGGCGTCGTCCAGTATTTCGGCGATATCGCGCACCTGTTGCAGGGGTGTTGAGTCGCCTTCGAGCCGTGCGACCGCCTTGCAGCCGTCATCGAGCATGAGCAGGCAGAACGGACAGGCGGTTGCGACGACCGCGGCGCTGGTAGCGCGCGCCTGTGTTGCTCGAAGGACATTGACACGCTGATCCGGCGGCTCAACCGCGAAGGCGCGGCCGCCGCCGCCACCACAACAGAACGAGCGCCCGTGCGAGCGCTCCATTTCGGCGATAGCCGCGCCGGCGCCAGCGAGCACCGCTCGGGGCGCTTCGAATTCGCCGTTATAGCGACCGAGGTAGCAAGGATCATGGAACGTAATGGCGAGCGCTTCTCTATCGCCGCGCAACATTGACCGCAGATGGCCCTGTCCCATCAGTTCCCCCAGCAATTGACTGTGGTGCACGACGTCATAGGAGCCGCCGAAATCCGGATATTCGTTCTTCAGCGTGTTGACACAATGCGGGCAAATGCTGACGATGCGCCTGAATGCGCGCGTGTTCAGCGTCTCGACATTGGCCGAGGCCTGCAACTGAAAAAGATAGTCGTTTCCAGTCCGGCGCGCGGCATCGCCGGTGCAACTCTCGGCGTCGCCCAGGATGGCGAAATCCACCCCGGCGCCATGCAGCAGGCGAACGAGCGCGCGCGCCACTTTCTGCGCTCGCGCGTCGAACGCTGCAGTGCAGCCGACCCAGAGCAGCGTATCAGTCGTCTCGCCGGGCGCCAGCACACGGACGTCGAGATCGCGGCACCAGTCGAGTCGCGAGAATCGCGTGCCCGCCCAAGGGTGGCCACGTTGTTCGACCGACAGCATTGCGCCGGATATGCCGTCGGGAACGCGCCCAGCTTCCATCGAGAGGTGACGACGCATGTCGACGATCTTCGGCACGTGCTCGATGAATAGTGGGCAAGCCTCCATGCAGGCGCGGCAGGTAGTGCATGACCAGATCGTCTCCTCGCTGATCGCGCCTCCGATCAGCGGTCCTCCGGCGCCTTCGCGATGGCCGCCTGCGCCCTGCGCCTCCAGCAGGTGATCGCGCATATTCATGATCAGCAGCTTGGGGCTCAGCGGTTTGCCCGAAGCGTAGGCCGGGCACAATTCCTGACAGCGCCCGCATTCAGTGCAGGCATAGAGGTCGAGCGCCTGTTTTCGGCCGAGCTGGGCGATATCGGACAATCCAAGCTTCGGCTGCTCCAGATCAGGCGTGACGAGGCGGCCGGCGGAATTGAGATCGCGGAAATAGACATTGGGAACGCCCACGATCACGTGCAGATGCTTGGAGCCAGGGATGTAGACAAGGAAAGCGAGGATTGCGAGCATATGCATCCATGCGAAGGCGGTAGCGCCGGCGATCGCGATCGCGCCTGTCACGCCGCACGCCACCAATACGGATGCAATCGCCGAGCTGACCGGCCGCCATGCGGCCAATGCGTCGCGGCCAGCCGCCAAGTGGCAGGAATTTTGCAAAAGCATACCGACGACGACCGCGGAAATCAGACTTAAAATGATAGCCGCGTCGCGCTGGTTCGAGCCTACAAAACGCGCCGGCTTCCAGACGACGCGTTGATAGGTCGCCATGGCGACGCCTGTCAGCAGCAGCACGGCGAAAACGTCCTGTCCGAGCGCAATCCACGTCCGGCCGCCGATCGCGGCGAGCGTGAACAACGGCGAGACGCCTTCGCCGAATACCTGCATCACCGCAGTCAGCAGAAATAGAAACCCGAACAACATCATCATGTGCATTAGCCCTGAATAGGGCTTACGCATGAGACGTGCGTGACCGAGTATATTGACGACGACTCCCCATGCGCGCGGCAAAAACGGCCGCAGACGCGCTTCGGCGGGGGCCGCGAGCAAAGGGCGTGCGAGTTGCTCGAATCTGAACCCAGCCCATACGAACGCTCCCAGAAGGACGACCAGTCGCAGAACGAGTTCGATTGACATTTCAGTTGGTCCGCATAGGCGTCATACCGCGCGTCCTGCCTGAGCCGCGCGCGTTGCGAGCGTGTCGCGGAACGCCGTCATGACCTCTTTGCAGTCGCCGACGACGCCGTAGTTGGCGATACCGAAAATTGGCGCAGCCGGGTCGCTGTTGACGGCGACGATGACCTGCGACGACGAGCATCCGACCAGATGCTGGATCGCGCCGGAAATGCCGACGGCGATATAGAGGTCGGGAGCGATCGTCTTGCCGGTGAGCCCGACTTGCATGGTCGACTGAACCCAACCAGAATCCACGGCCACGCGCGACGCGCCAACCGCCCCGCCCACGAGGGCTGCGACCTCGCGCAGCAACGTGAACGGTTCGGGGCCGCCGAGCCCTCCTCCGCCCGCAACGACGATCTTTGCGCGATCGACGCTGAGACCTTGGACCGCGACGCGTTGCGGCGTTCCGCACGCGGTCGCAAATGGCGGCGGCGCAAAGGCGTGGCGCGTCGGCGTAATCTCCGCAACGGCGCTTGCCGCCGCGGGCGCAAAGGCGCGGGGGCGCGGCACGACGACCCATGGACCGGCGCCGATGCGCACGGTCGCAGCGACGGCTCCGCCCGAAACAGGACGCACGGCTTGCAACCCGCCATCGGGTGTCGCCTCGATCTGGACGACATCCTGCAAGAGCGGCCAGCCGCAGCGCACGGCCAGGCGCGCGGCGATCTCGGCGCCGAGGATCGAGCGCGGCGCCAGCACCATCTGTGGGCTAAGTTCGCCGCACAACTGGATCAACGCCGCCGCATGCGCTTCCGGCCAGGGGTTAGCCAGACGCTCGTCATCGATAACGTGCAGTGTGTCCGGACCAATGCCGGCGGCCTGCTGCGCCGCTGCCGCGACGTCCGCGCCGATGACTGCGACGCTGACGCCGCCAGGAATAGACGCCGAGACAGCGCGCGCTACGGTCGCCAGCTCCCAATACTCCGGCCGCAACACGCCTGCATCGACTTCGGCGACGATTAGGATGCCCGCCATGGCTAACGCTCCATGCCAAGGCGAACCGCCCCGGTCTCCAAGAGAGTTTCGGCAAGCCGCACGCCGGCGCCCGGTCCGTCAGCGGCTTCGATGAAAGTGCAATTACGACCTGTGACGGGGATCGCCAGATCGATGACCTCCGGCGCCAGCGCCGGCGGCGCGCCGGCGCCGAGATCGGCGAGCGCGATCTGGCGCGGCTGCTTGCGCGCAGCCGTGAGGCGCGCGGCGACGCTCGGCATGCGCAATGCGCCCAGTTCGCTCGTTACCGTCACGATGGCCGGCAATGCCGCTTCCATCGTCATCGAACCATCCGCAAGCACCCGTTCGATTTCGACGCGCTTTCCATCGGCAATGTTTACGCGTTTGGCGAGCGTCAGAAGCGGCATCGCGAGCAAGTCGGCCAGGATATAGGGCACGAGGCCATTGTCCCAATCCGAGCCCTGACGGCCGCACAGGACAAGGTCGGCGCCCCCGATCTGGCGAATCGCAGCAGCGAGCGCGTATGCGACCGGGTAGGAATTCCATGTGTCGAGCGAGGGATCCTGAACAAGAATGAGCTGGTCAGCGCCTACCGCCAGCGCCCGCTTCATGACGTCGGTATTAAACCGTTCGCTGGCGGCGATGCAGACGATCTCGAGCTCCCTGATCGTTTCGCGCAGACGCAATGCAGCTTCGATTCCCTGCTCATCGAATCCGTTGATGACAGGCGGCGCGGCCGCGCGGACACGTATCTTCATGTCCTGCACGTCGAGCGCCAGCGAGGTGGCGGGCGTCAACGGATCGATGACCTGCTTCAGACAGACGACGGCGCGCATACAGACCTCCCGTTGTCAGAATTAACCGTTGTCAGAACTCGCGCCCGGCCTGTTCCCAGATCCGCGCCAGGCCGCGGTCCTCCGCGATCACCTTGTACGCGATGTAGCTCGAGCCGCGTCCAATACCGGCAGCCGAATGCAGATTGGACGAGCACATGTAGAGATTTTTGACCGGCGTGCGGAAGCCCGACAGCTCCGGGAAGGGCCGGAAACGGCCCAGCTGCGATGCGAACATCGAACCCTCGGTCCAGCCGCCCTCGATCATGTCCGGCTTTCCGGCCTGTACGTCCCAGGGGCCGTAGATGCGGGTACCGATGATGTTGTCTTTGGTCATATTTGGCGCGTATTTTTGCCATTCCGCCAGCGCGCGGTCTGTAAACTCTTCCTTGATGCGTCCCCAGTCGCGGCCGGAGAACAGGCGCGCCGGCGCGGTGAAGTCCTCGATAAGGATCGTGTGTTTGCCTTCCGGCGCGCGCGTGCGATCCCAGATGCTGTCGGGTGCGGTCAAAATGTAGGGTTGCTGCGGGAATCCGAGCAGGAAGATGTCGTGCTGATAGCGGCTGGCCATGTATTCGGGATCTTTGGCGCCCGTATAGAGGCGCGGCTGCGAGCCGACGCCGGGGTTGACGTTATCGGCCGTGTATTTCGGCAACTCGTGCATCGCCACATTGCCCCAGAAGATCTGACCACGGTCGTAGTGAATGTTCTTGACGCGGTGGAGCAGCTTGTCGCCGATCGGATGTTTGCGCAGCAGGCGCAGGAAAGTTTGGGGGACGCCAAGGTCGGAGACGATCAAAGGCGCCCTCATGCTGCCGCCACGGGCGAGTTGTACGCCGACGGCTGCGCCATTCTCGACGATGATCTGATCCACCTCGTGCCCTGTAAAATATTCGACGCCGAGCTTCTTGCCAGCTTTCACAAGCGCGTCGGTGATCGACTGGGTGCCGCCCTTGACGATCGCGGCCGGTTCAAACGACAGGACAAGACCCATGACGTGAACGAGGCTCTGCAAACCCATCGCATCGTCGGGGAAGCAGCCACCCGACGTCGGGGTGGCGCGCATGAACAGCGTTCGCAATTCCGGGCTTTCGAAAAAGTCGTAAGCACACTGGCGCACAGACATGAATTGATGAACCGGCTCGATCCCGCTGTCCGGGATATCGCAAAGGGCTTCAAGAGCGTCCGGCGTTCCCCAGGGCGTCGGCGCTGTGAAGCGGTGCGTGTGAAAAGCCTTCTTCCAATGCTTTTGATATTGATCGAACAGCTGCAGATAAACATCGGCGTCGCGCTGCGAGAACGACTTGATCTGATCATAGGTCTTGCGGACGTTGTCGGGCGCTTCTTCGGTGCGGCCCGTCGCCGGATCGACAACCCGGTAACCAGAATAGCCGATGAAGCTCGACCCGTCCTCGAAGATCATTCCCTCGTTCTGTTCGGGGAAGACATATTCGAGCCCCTCCTCGCGCAGGTTGAAGTCTGCGTAAGCCGGATGACCGTAAAAGCGCGTGAAATGCGCGTGCGGGTTCTGGCGGAACCCTGGCGCAGGCGCCTCTTCGCTCACCGCGCCGCCGCCAAGGCCTGTATGTCCTTCGAGAACAGCCACCTTCAATCCTGCTTTAGCGAGATAGCAGGAAATGATTGTCGCGTGATGGCCTCCACCAATCACGATGGCGTCAAAGGATGCGTCTGCCATGTTTGCTCCCCTTCCCCGCTTAACTGATAACCTGATTATCAGACAAACAATATCGACGGCCTGATCGAGAGTCAAGCGCAACAGCGTGGTGACGAAGTCGCTGTTTGATCAATCGGCCCGATGCGCGGCGAGAATGGCGAGGATGGCCATTTCGCCGTCGATTTCGGCGATGATGACGATGGTCGTCGCGACATCGGCCTGAATCTCGAACAACAGCGCGTATTTGAGGCGCGCAGCCTTTCTTGGGGTCCCGCATCCAAGCAGTGCGCGCATCAGAACGCCGAGAATGAAGCCAGCGACGTGGATCATGTCGCGTTTGTGAACGTTCTCGCGCCCGCGCAGCCAAGCCCGGCGCATGATCTCGCGCGCCTGGCGCATCGCAACTCTTCCCGCTGGCATCGGCCGCTCCTTTGGATTGTCAAAGGAGCGAGCCTAAACAGGCCAGCGGAGGCGCCCGTCGCCGTTCCAGACCCCGGGCGGGATTATCCCGCTCGGTGGGCGGCTTCATCTCGTTATGATGGACGGCTTCGGCAGGAATCAGCGCCCTTTGCGAACCTGCATAACATCCGCTTTCTGGAGCGCTCGCTGCGCAACATTGTAAGGCTTGCAGGCGCCGAACAGGTCTTGCTCGAAATGCGTATATTCACGCCAATTGCCGTCGGCGTCGCAAAGCGCGAACGCGCCGCCGGCCTTTCCACCTTCCCTCACGTCCGTCTCATGCAGGCGGAGAATCTGGTCGGCTTCGATGAGGCCGACCAGCAGCGCGTTCACGAGCGCTTTGTTGGCAATATATTCGCTAGCGAGGGATTTGGTCAGCGCCATGCCGGCGGCACGGCTGACGCTCGTCGGCATGGTCTGCACAAACGGCATCTTCGCGTAAACGTCGAGGATATTGACTACCCGGCCCCAGCCTCGCTCGAGCATACCCGGCAGCGCAAGACGGCAGTGGTGAAATCCAGTTATGCGACCGTCCGAATTTGCGGAGCCAGCTCTCTTCGGGCGTCATCGAGCGTTTTCATTAGAGCGTTTTCCAATCTTTCTGAATCGATTGGGATTCCCAAATCAGTGCGCTTCTGATTCAAACTGCATGCTGGCGAAGGAGGCCGGCATGCATGTCCAAGCCCCTCTCGCTCGATCTGCGTGA
>JAJXWB010000026.1 GCA_021781815.1 Pseudomonadota bacterium
GCAGCATTTTCGCCACGGCCAAGCCGCCGCTTCGCGACAGCAGGAATTCCGGCAGGACGGGAATCTGGAAGAACCGCACGTACCACGACTTGCGCTTCTGCTTCGGATTGTTCGCCACCTCGCGCAAGAAACACAGGGGATGCGGGACGTTCAGGATCACGAGTTTGTCGAGCGGGCGGACTTTTCGCGCAGCGAAAACCCAAGCGACCAGCGCCCCCCAGTCATGCGCAATCAGGACAACGCTTTTGGCGCCTGAGGCGTCGATCAGGCCAGCGACGTCAGCCACGAGACTGTCGAGCGCATAATCGCGCGTTTCGGGCGGAATGGTCGTGCCGCCATAGCCGCGCTGGTTCACCGCCCAGACGCGAAATCCCATGTCGGCCAAAACAGGCGCGAGATGACGCCATGAAATCGCGTGTTCGGGAAAACCGTGCAGCAGCAACGCCAGCTTTTCGCCGGCGCCGGATTCGTAGATTTCAAAATCGAGCCCGTTGGCGCGGACGACGATGCGCCTGCCAAGCGAAGCGAGCGGGCTGGCCTCAGCCACAGGCCCCGGCCATGCCCGCCATCGCCGGGCACATGCCGCAGCCGCCCGCGCTGTCGCAGGCGCCGGCCATGTCCATGCCGCTGGAGTCGCCGCCGCTCGCCGGTTTTGCGATCAGCGACAACTGCCGGTCGAGATGCGCGCTGTGGCACGACGGACATTCCGGCGTCTCGCCGGAGCGCACGAGCGTTTCGAATTCCTTGTCGCAGTCAGCGCAGCGGTAGGCGTAGAGAGGCATGAGAAACCCCGTCGAAAGGTGATTTCACCCTATGTGCGATCTGGCGCGCCGGAACGCAAGCCCGGCGTCAGTCTGCCGCGGGCTCGATCCGGTTCGGCATTTTGCCGCAGGGCGGAACGAGGTCGTCGAGCGGCTTCTCGTTCGAAACGAGCGTCCGCAGATCGACGTCCCTGAGCAGCGTGAGCCAGCCCGTCTCCTCGGAGGTTTTCAGGAACGTGGTCATGGTGATCGGCCCGGGCGGCAGATCGCCCGTCCGGCAGGCGTCGGCGCCGACGCCGATCGACCGGCGAACGGCCTTCTTCTCCGCTTTCGCGCCAAATGTTCGGAAGACTTTCGCTGGAACGTGTGACGCCATGCCGATCGTCGTCAATCTCGACGTCATGCTCGCCAGGCGGAAGATGCGCTCGCGCGAACTGGCCGAGCGTATCGGCATCGCCGAGCAGAACGTCTCGCTGCTGAAGTCCGGCAAGGTGAAGGGCGTTCGCTTCGACACGCTGGAGAAAATCTGCGGGATTCTCCAGTGCCAGCCAGGCGACATTCTCGAATATCGGGCCGACGGCGGCGTGTCCTGACCCCTCGCCTTTCATGCGCAGAGGCGGTAGTTTTCAACCATGCGTCGTCTTCTGCTTCTCCGTCATGCCAAGGCCGCTCGTGAAGCCGGCGGCGGCGATCGCGAACGTCCGCTCACCCGGCGCGGTCGAGAGGATGCGGCCCGCGCCGGACGCTATCTTGTCGAGGAGAACCTGATTCCGGATCTGGCGGTGGTCTCTGACGCGCGCCGCACGCGAGAATCGCTGGACTGCCTGATGACGGCCGCTCTCCGCAAATTCAAGATCCTGATCGACCCGGAATTGTATCTGGCCGAAGATTTCATCCTTCTGTCCGAATTGCACAAGACGCCCGATGCGGTGCGCGCCATGCTCGTCATCGGCCACAACCCCGGCCTCGCCGAATTCGCCTGGCGCGTTTGCGGGACCGGCGACAGTCGGGCGCGGGCGCGGCTTGAAGTGAAATATCCGACATCCGGCCTGTGTGTGATCGAATTCGACGAGAGGCCCTGGTCCGACATCAAGTGGGGCGACGGCCGGCTCGAACGTTTCGTGACGCCTTCCATGCTGGTCGAAGGCGTCGACGACCTGGATTAGGGTGCGAAACAGGGAACGAGACCCCGATGCTGCTGGAGACGCTCGGCCTGGTCGTCGCAATCGTCGCGTCGCTTGCGCCGTGGCGGGCGTTGCCCGACCCGCCGAGATTTTCACCCGTATTCAGGTCGTCCGAGCGCGCCGTCGACAATTGGCGGCGGGAGGGGGCGTTGAACCTGGACGTGCCGCCCGAACAGGCGATGGCGCTGGCGCTCGGCCGGGAGATCAAGGGACTGTCGCGCTGCGTCCGGCTCAACAATTACTGGTGCGTCAAGAAGGCCGGCTGGACCGGCGAGATCGCCAGCGATGCGGATGGCCACGTCGCCTTCGCCTCGGCCGCCGACGGCGCCGCCGTCGCGGCAGGCCTGCTGCGCCGCTATTATGTCGAGTTCAATCTGCATTCGGCCCGCGCCATCGTGCGGCGCTGGGCGCCGGCGCAATGCGGCCCCGTCGCCAGCGCCCGCCTGGGCAACCGCATGTTTTTCGGACGGGAGCCGAGCGGACTGACGATGCATGGCCTGGGCGCGACCTTGCGCGCGCGGTGGCTCGCCCGTCAGGGCCATGGCCGCATCCGCGGGATCGCCAATGCCCGCATCCGGCGTTCCGTGGTCCCCAACCTCGCCTGGTCGATGATGAAAACGCCGACCATAGCCGCCGGCATCGGGACGATGGAATCGGCAAGCCGCCCGGTGCGCCTTGCGATGCTGCCCTATCCCGGCGTCGCGATCGGGCCCGCGCCCGGAGCGAGACCTTCGTCGACGCCGCCACCTTCGTCCGCCGCGAGTTGTGCGTCCGAAACGCTGCGCATCGCCAGTTATGCAGCCCACATCGCCGAGGGCGTCGCCGGGGGCCCCGACGCCGACCTCGCGCTGTTCGACGCCGACGGTCGTCCCACGCCCAATTTCGCGAAAGCCCTGTTCAACATGGCCGCGGTCGAGATCGGCCCGCTGCGGGCGCGACAGAGCCTCGTCGACGCCGCGATCGCCGCGGCGCTCGCGCAGAAGCCGTAGCCGCGCATTGGAAACTCCCGCGTTCCTGCTTATCTGAGGGCGCGCCCGCGATCAGCGCGCATGATCGAAGAGCCCGCCTTGTCGAAATTCTCCGACTTCCTGTTCGAGACGCGCAACATGGCGAGTTCGCTCGTCGAATACGCTACTGGAAACGGCCTGCGCCTCGGCGTCACCGGGCTTTCGCGCGCGGGAAAAACCGTGTTCATCACCGCGCTCGTCCACAACCTTGTCCGCGCCACGACCGCCGCCCGTGAAAACGAGCGCATCCTGCCCGTGTTTCGCGTCCACGCCGAAGGCCGCATGACCGGCGCGCGGCTCGCTCCACAGCCCGACGACAACGTGCCGCGCTTCGCCTACGAGGATCACCTCTCGGCGCTGACGGGACCGGACAGGCATTGGCCGGAGTCGACCCGGCGCATCTCGGAACTGCGGCTCACCATCGAATTCGAGCGCGCCGCAGGCTGGCTGAAAGGCCCCTCGGAACTGACGATCGACATCGTCGATTATCCCGGCGAATGGCTGCTCGACCTGCCGCTGCTGACAAAATCCTACGCCCAATGGTCGCGCGACACGCTGGAGGCGAGCGCATCGGCCGCGCGCGCCTCCTTCGCCGCCGCATGGCGCGCCGCGACGCTCGCCGCCCGACCCGATCTTGCGGCAAGCGAGGATCTGGCGCGCAAGCTCGCGGACCTCTTCACCGCTTACCTGCGCGCGGCGCGCGGCGAGGCCTATGCGCTGTCGACATTGCCGCCCGGCCGCTTTCTCATGCCCGGCGATCTCGAAGGATCGCCGGCGCTCACCTTCGCGCCGTTGCGCGTCGAGGACGGAGAAACGCCGCCAGAAGGCTCGCTGCACGCGATGATGGCCCGGCGTTACGAGGCTTACAAGACGCATGTCGTGCGGCCGTTCTTCCGCGATCATTTCGCACGCCTCGATCGCCAGATCGTGCTGGTCGACGCGCTGGCGTCGCTGAACTCAGGCCCCGCCGCCGTGCGCGACCTCGAAACCGCGATGACCGAGGTGTTGATGGCCTTTCGCGCCGGGCGCGCGAATATACTGTCGACGATTTTCCGGCCGAAGATCGATCGCATCCTGTTCGCCGCAACCAAGGCCGATCATCTGCACCACCAGAGCCACGACCGGCTCGAAGCGATCCTGCGCCTGCTCACCGCCCGCGCCATAGCGCGCGCGGAAGGCGTAGGCGCGCGCGTCGACGTCGTCGCCATGGCCGCCGTGCGCGCGACACGCGAGGCGGTGGTCAAGCAGGGCCGCATGTTCGGCGAGCGGGTGGATCTCGACGCCATCGTCGGCGCGCCCCTGCCCGGCGAACGAATCGACGGCGAGACCTTCGACGGCACGAGCGAGGCCGCGATTTTTCCGGGCGCGCTGCCCACCGATCCGAAGGCTGTGTTCCGCGGCGATGGGCTCGGCGCGCCGCACGAGGCGGCCGACTATCGTTTTGTCCGGTTCCGCCCACCGGCGCCCAAGCTCGCCCTTGACGGCAGGCCGCTGCCCGCGCCCTCGATCCGGCTCGACCGCGCCATCGAATTCCTGCTCGGAGACAGACTGCGATGAACGGTGAACGCCCGCGTCCCCGCGCATTCCGTCTGGATGACGACAAGGTGATGATCGCCAACGGCGATCTCGCGACGGCGGCCGAGTTCCGCAAGACGGGCGGCGCCGTAATCGCGCCGGGGCCCGACGTGTTCGCGGAGCAGGCCGAGCCGGCCAGCGACGAGATGGCGATCGAAATCGCACAGAAACGGGGGCTGCTGCGGCGGGCCCTGTTCACGTGGGGCGGTCTGTTCTGGTCGGCGCTGAGCGGCCTCGTGTCGCTTGGCGTCGGCTTGTGGACAACGCGGATCGTCGACGATCTTTTCGCGCGCTCCGCGACGCTCGGGTGGATCGGCGTCGGACTTGCCACGATCCTGCTGCTGTCGCTGTTGGGGGTCGGGACGCGCGAGGCCCGCGCAATCTTTCGTCAGCGCCGCATCGCGCACCTGCACATCGCGCTGGCCGAAGCGCGCGCGCGCGACGATCGCGAATCCGCGCGAAAGGGCGTGGGGGAGCTTGTCGCTATCTATGGCGGGCGCCCCGAGACGGCGCGGGCGCGAGCCCTCGTCGGCGATCTGATGCGCGAAATCGTCGATGGCCGCGATCTCATCGACATAGCCGAACGCAATCTGATGGTTCCGCTCGACGCCGACGCGCGCCGGGAGATAGCGGCGGCCGCCAGGCGCGTGTCCATGGTGACGGCCATCAGCCCGCGCGCCATCGTCGACGTCCTGTTCGTCGGCGCGCAGGCGGTGCGCATGCTCCGGCGCATTTCGGAAGTCTATGGCGGGCGTCCGGGATTCCTCGGCTTCGTGAGGCTGGCGCGCTCGGTCGGCGCGCATCTCGCGATCACCGGCGGCATGGCGATCGGCGATTCGCTGGTGAGCCAGGTGGTCGGCCACGGCATCGCCGCGCGCCTGTCAGCGCGGCTCGGCGAGGGCGTGCTCAACGGCATGCTGACGACGCGCATCGGACTATCCGCCATGGCTGTGTGCCGCCCCATGCCCTTCGCAGCGGAGAAGCAGCCGGGCGTGAAAGACGTCGCGCCGTTCCTGTTCAGCGGCGGCGAAAAAAACTGACGCATCGTCCATGATGCAGCGCGCCTGCCGTCGCGCCAACCGATCCCTTCGGGAATTCAAGCGACATGTTCGATCGCAGCGAGCGCGCCAGTCCGCGCCTCGTCGGCGAAGACGCCATGCGGCAAGGCGCAGACGCGCGGATTCGCAGCGCGAACGCACGCCATCTTCATCCGCGTCCTACCGAACCAGTTCTTTCATCGCGGCGTCGAGTCCTTCGAGCGTCAACGGATACATGCGGTTCGACATCATGCGCTGGATCAGCTTGATCGACTGCGTGTAGTCCCACTGGTTTTCCGGCACCGGATTGATCCAGATGGCATGGGGATAGGTGCGCATTACGCGCTCCATCCAGACGTACCCCGGCTCATCATTCATGTGCTCGACGGAGCCGCCGGGCTGCGTGATCTCGTAGGGGCTCATCGAGGCGTCGCCGACGAAGATCACCTTGTAGTCGTGCGGGTAGGTGTGCAGCACCTGCCAGGTCGCGGTCTTGTCGGTGAAGCGGCGCTTGTTGTCCTTCCACACGCCCTCGTACAGGCAATTGTGGAAGTAGAAATGTTCCATGTGCTTGAACTCGGTCTTGCACGCGGAGAACAATTCCTCGACCTGCTTGATGTGCCAGTCCATCGAACCGCCGATGTCAAAGAACAGCAAAACCTTCACGGCGTTGCGCCGTTCGGGCCGCAGCTTGATATCGAGATAGCCCTGCTTCGCCGTGTCGCGGATCGTTGAATCGAGGTCCAGTTCCTCCGGCGCGCCGGTGCGCGCGAACTTGCGCAGACGCCGCAGCGCGATCTTGATGTTGCGCGTGCCGAGTTCGGTGTCGCCGTCGAGATCCTTGAATTCGCGTTTGTCCCAGACCTTCACCGCGCGACGGTGGCGGCTTTCCTTCTGGCCGATGCGGATGCCCTCGGGATTGTAGCCGTAGGCCCCGAACGGCGAAGTGCCGGCGGTGCCGATCCATTTCGAGCCGCCCTGGTGGCGCTCCTTCTGCTCCTCCAGCCGCTTGCGCAGCGTTTCCATGAGCTTGTCCCAGCCCATGGCCTCAAGCTGGGCCTTTTCTTCGTCGGTCAGATATTTCTCGGCGAGCTTTTTGAGCCATTCCTCCGGAATGTCGGCCTGCGCCATTGCGTCGAGCAGGTTTTCGAGCCCCTTGAACGTCGCCCCGAACACGCGGTCGAACTTGTCGAGGTTGCGCTCGTCCTTCACCAGGCAGGCGCGCGAGAGATAATAGAAGTCCTCGACCGATTTCTCCGCCAGATCGAGGTCGAGCGCCTCCATCAGGGTCAGATATTCGCGAAGCGTGACCGGAACCTGCGCCTCGCGCAGGGATGTGAAGAATTGCAGGAACATGCCGGGAGTTTGTCACGTGGCGGGCCGGGCGTCGATACCCCCGGCGCGACGGACGGGATTGCGCGGCGGCGGGCAACGCCTCCGTTTCGCTGACGGCCAAAACCCGCTATCCCTCCGCGGCAATGCAGACGCCCCGCATTCTCGTCTTTGATTCGGGCCTGGGCGGCCTCACGGTGTTTCGCGAGATCGCGAAGGCGATCCCGGACGCGGATTTCGCCTATGCGGCCGATGACGCTGGCTTTCCCTACGGCGCCTGGGCCGCCGACAATCTCGTGTGGCGCGTGGTTGCCGTCATGCGGCGGCTGGTGGCCGAGACGTCGCCGGACCTCGCCGTCATCGCCTGCAACACCGCCTCGACGCTCGTGCTGCCGCATCTGCGCGCGGCGTTCCCGCATCTGCCGTTCGTCGGCACGGTGCCCGCAATCAAGCCTGCGGCGGAACGCTCGCGTTCAAAGATGATCTCGGTGCTCGCGACGCCGGGCACCGTGGCGCGCGACTACACGCGCGATCTGATCGCCGCCTTCGCCGCGCATTGTTCGGTGCGCCTCGTCGGCTCGGAAAATCTCGCGCGCCTGGCCGAAGATTTCATGCACGGCGCAGCCGTCGCCGACGAGGCGATCGCGCGCGAGATCGCGCCCTGTTTCGTGCGCGACGCGGACGCGCGCACGGACAAGGTCGTGCTCGCCTGCACGCATTATCCCTTGCTGCTTGCGCAATTCGAGCGGCTGGCGCCCTGGCCGGTCGAATGGATCGACCCCGCGCCGGCGATCGCGCGAAGGGTCGTGCAGGTGCTTGGGGACAGGACAGACCTGGCGTGTTCCGGCGCGCGCCGGGATGTGCGCCCGAAGGGTCCGGGCCACGCCATCTTCACCAGCGGCGCGAGGCCGGCGCCGGCTCTAGCGCGCATACTTCACACTTTCGGTTTGAACGCGGTAGACTGCGCGCCGATGCCGGTCGACCGGCAAGCCGCGCGCTGACGCGCACCTGTCGCCTCCTCTCATTGGGGGCGCAAACGATTAACACACGAGGAAATGTCCAATGCCGCTCAACAAGGGTTTCGTTCTCGCCTCGCGTCCGCAGGGCGCTGCGACCGAAAGCAACTTCCGGTTCTTTGAAAAGGAGATCGGCGCGCCCGGTCCCGGCCAGGTGCTCGTGCGCAATCTCTGGCTGTCGCTCGATCCGTACATGCGCGGGCGCATGGACGAAGGCAAATCCTACGCTGCAAGCCAGGCGATCGACGAGGTGATGGTCGGCGGCGCGGCGGGCGAGGTGGTCGCGTCGAACAATGAGAAGTTCAAGGTCGGCGACAAGGTGGTTTCGGCCAACGGCGGCTGGCAGCTCTATTCGCTCACCGATGGCAAGATGCTGAACAAGGTGGACGATTCGAAGGTTCCGCTCCAGGCCTTCGTCGGGCCGCTCGGCATGCCCGGAGTGACGGCCTGGGTCGGCCTCAATCGCATCCTCACGCCGAAGGCGGGAGAAACCGTTGTCGCATCTGCAGCGACAGGCGCAGTGGGCACCGTCGTCGGGCAACTCGCCAAGGCCAGGGGCGCGCGGGCGGTCGGCATCGCGGGTGGCCCGGAAAAGTGCAAATTCGCGGTCGAGGAGCTGGGCTACGATATCTGCGTCGATCACAAGGCGGCGGATTTCGCCGAGCAGTTCAAAAAGGCGACGCCGAACGGCGTGGATTGCCTGTTCGAGAACGTCGGCGGCACGCCGTTCAAACTTGCCTCGTCGCGCATGAACGATTTTGGCCGCATCGCCGTCTGCGGCCTGATCGCCTCCTACGAGGGTGCGGAACGGACGAGCCTCGACGACATGCGCCTCGTGCTCGTGCGTCGGCTGAAAATCCAGGGATTCATCGTCTCGGAATTCCTGGCCGACTGGCCGCAGGCGCTGACGGAGCTGATCGGCCTCGCCTCGTCAGGCAAGCTGAAATGGCGCGAGACGATCGCCGAAGGGATCGAGAACGCGCCATCCGCCTTCCTCGGCATGCTCAAGGGCAGGAATTTCGGCAAGCAACTGGTGAAGCTGACCTGAAAAGCGCCGCGCGCCCTGCTTCGCCGGGCGCGCCGCAATCTTTCACCGGCCCTTCTCCATCGAGACCATCTCGGCCGCAAACCTGACCCAGGGTTGCGCCGAGCGGGTCCAGATCTGCATGGTCGGCCGAACCATCGACGGGTCGTCGAGCGTGCCGACCTTCATCACCACGACGCCGGGATGTCCGCTCGACTCGCTCATGATGGAGGAACCGCAGGTCGGACAGAACGAGCGACTTAGACGATTGCCGCTATCGGCCTGATCGTCGTAGGCGGACATTTCGCCGCCCGAAAATACGACATCGGCGCGCGGAACGACGAAATTGGTGGAAAAAGCGGAGCCGGACGCCTTCTGGCAATGCGTGCAATGGCAGACAACCGTCAGAGCCGGTTCGGAATTGATCGTATAGCGGACATTTCCGCACAGGCAGCCGCCTGATCTTGACGCCATACCGTCCTCCCGTCGCCGTTCTTTGCGTTTCGCGCATCGTGCCGGGCGCCGGCGACCTGGTCAAATCTTAGCCCGCAATTGACTTCCCGCATACGCCCCTGTATTCCCCGCCTGCTTCCGCTTGGCTTGGCGCCGGGCGTTTAGCGTTCGCACCCGTGGCCGCTCCCCTCCGCTTTCGAGTTGGGTGAGCTGCCTGTCGGCCCCGAGAGGGGCGAAGGAGGGCGCGTTCTTCCATCGGGCCAACCGGCCCGCCTGCGGTGGAAGGATCGCGGTTCGGCGAGGCGTTGCAATGACGCGCTTGCGCCACGGTCCTGTCGCTGTGACCCAAACAGGACCGACCATGACGAAGCGCGCAGAATCCAAGTACAAAATCGACCGGCGGATGGGACAAAACATCTGGGGCCGTCCGAAATCCCCGGTGAACCGCCGCGAATACGGCCCCGGCCAGCATGGCCAGCGCCGCAAGGGCAAGATGTCGGACTTCGGCACCCAGCTCCGGGCGAAGCAGAAGCTCAAGGGATATTACGGCAATATTTCGGAGCGCCAGTTCCGCAAATATTACGAAGAAGCGATCCGCATGAAGGGCGACTCGGGCGACAATCTGATCGGCCTGCTGGAGCGCCGTCTCGACGCCGTCGTCTATCGCGCCAAATTTGTGCCGACCGTGTTCGCCGCCCGCCAGTTCGTCAATCACGGCCATGTGAAGGTCAATGGCCGGCGCGTGAACATCGCGTCCTATCAGGTGAAGGTCGGCGACGTGGTCGAGATCAAGGAAGCCTCGCGCCAGATCGTGATGGTTCTGGAAGCGCAGGGCCTCAGCGAGCGCGACGTGCCGGACTTCTACGAAGTCGATCATTCCAAGGGCGTGGCGAAGCTCACCCGCGTGCCGCTGCCGACCGAGGTTCCCTACCCGGTGCAGATGGAGCCGAACCTCGTGATCGAGTTCTACTCGCGCTGACAACCCCGGACCGAATGTTTCCCGAAACAGCCGCGCCGCAAGACGCAGCTGTTTCTTTATGCCGTTCATGCTGTGACAACCGGTCGCTGCCGGCTTCGGGCAGGGCGCGGGCTCCGGAAGGCGTCCGCCAACAACGCGAATGAAAATTACTACATTATTTTAACGAGTTAGGTTCTTGCTGTGCGTCAGTGAGGTCACATGGCGGGATCGATGCAACGCGGCAGGAGCGCCAAGGCGTTCAATGCCGTTTTCGACGAGCGGAGCGCAAATGTCGCGGGCGTGGAGCACACGCGGCGATCCTGGCCGGCGCACCAACCGGCGGGCCTCCCCGACGATCGGTCGCTCCGCGCTGAATCGGAACGGCTTGCGCGCATGGGCTCCTGGGTATGGACGCCGCGCGGCGACGTGTCGTGGTCCGACGGAATGTATCGGGTCTTTGGCGTTTCGGTCGAAAGCTTCGCTCCAACCATCTCCGCCATTCTGGACCTGATCCATCCGAATGATCGCGCCGGCGTCCAGCTCTGGCTGGATACGATGGCGATGCGGGGAAACGACAGGGCGACGGAGTTCCGTCTGGCCGGCGCCGATGGTTCGGCCCGCTGGATTCGTTGCGCGGCAAGCCGCGTGGGGCAAGACGAGACCGCGACCATCTGCGGCATCGCGCAGGACATCACACGACACAAGCAGACCGAATGCGAGCTGACCACTGCAATCGCCAATGACCGCCTGCTGTTCGACGCTGCTCCCACCGGCGTCATCGTCTACCGGCAAAATGGAACCTGCGTCGCCGCAAACCTCGCGGCGAGCGAAATCGTGGGGGTGAGCGTCCGGGAGCTTCAGGACGAAAATTTCCGGACGCTGGAGTCCTGGAAAAGATCGGGCCTGGCGAAGCTCGCCGAAACCTGCCTTGCGGAAAATCGGATCGTCGAGGACAACGTCCAGCTCAGCTTCCGGAAACACGGCGGTGCGATCTGGCTGGAATGCCGGCTCGTCCCCTACCCGCATGGCGCCGAACGCCATCTGCTGTTCCTGTTTTCGGACATCTCCGAACGCAAGCGGGTCGAGCAGGAGAACGCCGTCTACGTCGAAAAGATGCAGTCCGCGCTGATGCAGACGGTTGCAGCGGTCACACGGCTGTCCGAGATGCGCGACCCCTACACGGCGCGCCACGAGCAGCGCGTAGGCCGGCTCGCGGCGGCGATTGGCGCCGAACTCGGCCTCGAGTCCCGCCGTCTGGAAGGACTGCGCATGGCCGGCTATCTGCACGACGTCGGCAAGATGAACATACCCGCAGAGATTCTGTCCAAGCCCGGCAAGCTCACTGCCGCCGAATTCTCCCTCGTCAAGGAGCATGCCGCGGCCGGATACGATGTCCTCAAGCACATCGATTTTCCGTGGCCGGTCGCGCTGGCCGCATTGCAACACCACGAACGTCTGGATGGAAGCGGGTACCCCAACGGCCTCAAGGGCGCGGAAATCTGTCTGGAAGCGCGGGTCGTCGCCGTGGCCGACGTCGTCGAATCGATGTCGTCGCATCGCCCGTATCGCCCGGCGTTCGATACAAGGGAGGCGCTTGCCGAGGTTGAAGGCGGCCGCGGCGTCCGGTTTGATGCGGAGGTGGTCGTCGCATGTCTCCGGCTGTTTCGCGAAAGGGATTACCGGCTTTGAGCGAGGCGCGCCTCGGCGCGGCTGAGTAGCGCGCAGGACGTATCGCGCGGGCATCCCGGGAGCGAAAGAAATTCAGGATGTCATGGCGCCCCGTCGGCGCCCGATGCGGACGCAAGCGGTCCAATTCGACAACGCGCCGATGCTGTTCCCCGACGATGCGACATTTACGCGCTGCCCGCCGGCGCGGCGCGTTCCGACGCGCTGATCAATTTCATCGTCAGAATGCCGATTGCGCGCCATTCGTCATGGCGGATCGCAAATTTTTCTCGCTGCTTCACCGCATGTGA
The DNA here is from genome assembly GCA_021781815.1 of Pseudomonadota bacterium. Taxonomy (GTDB): domain Bacteria; phylum Pseudomonadota; class Alphaproteobacteria; order Rhizobiales; family Beijerinckiaceae; genus JAJXWB01. The sequence goes on from JAJXWB010000026.1 coordinate 12,324, forward strand.
GACAGATGCCTGCAGAAACGCTGCCGCTGACAACTTGTCGCCAATCAACGACGCAGAACGTCGTCAAGGCGCAAGCAGAACACATCGGTTTGCATAAGGAGGCGATTTCATGTGGCGGCTTGCTATTCTTGTTTGGCTCATTGGCGGCACGACGCTCGCCGGCATCTTTATGACGGTCGTACTGGTCGTGCCATCGCTTGCCGGGCAGAGCATGAAACTTATCCCGATCGCGGTGGCGCTCGGCGCATTGGTCGGCATTCCGATCGCCGTCGTCGTCGCCAAGGCGATCACCGGCAAGACAGCCTGAGCCTCACGCTTTCACCTGTCCGAGGAAATGCGCAAAGCGCATCAATCCCTCGGGCCAGGGGCCGTGACCGCTGTCGGGGTTGATGTGGCCTGAATTTCCGGCGTCGACGAGCGTCGCGCCGAGTGCGCTAGCGTGTTCGGTCGACTCTTCATAGCTCGCGAAAGCGTCGTTGCGGCTGGCGACCAGCAGAGCTGGACACGCCAGCCGACGCAGGGTCGCATTGGCGAAGGCGCGGTCGACCCCGGCTAGCGTGCGCAGCACGCGCGGCGAAGGCGGCGCCACGAACATCGCGGCGATCACGTTGGGCAAGTCCGGCGCGGTCAGAAGGCCCGCCACTGCCCCCAGGGAATGGCCGATCAACACGACGGGACGCCGGGCGACCGCCGCCGCGTCGGCGATACGCGCTTCCCACTCGGCCAGTACGGGCCGCTCGAAATCGCGCTGCTCGACGCGCGTGGCGGTCGAGAGTTTCGTCGCCCAGCGCGCATACCAGTGATCGGGCGTTCCGCCGCCGAGGCCGGGCAGGATGAGAATGTCGCATTCCGAGGCGCGCATATGATCTCCAGACTGATCGGTCCGAATCCTTATGACTCGCCGATTTGTTCGCCGCCACTTTCTCGTCACGCTTGACCGTATGATCCCGCTCGTGGAGGCGACGGGAGGAAGCGATGCCGAAATTCGAAGGCGGATGCCTGTGCGGAGCCGTGCGGTATATCTGCGAGGCCGAGCCAAGCGCACAGGGGGCCTGCCATTGCCGCGACTGCCAGTCTGTTTCCGGCGGCGGCCCGGCGCATTCCACCATGCTGCCGACCGATTCCGTGCAGATCACGCAGGGCGCGCCGGTTGTCTATGCGAAACTGTCGAAGGCGGGGAACCGGGTATCGCGTTTCTTTTGCGCCAGTTGCGGCACGCATCTGTTTCTGCGCAGCGCAGCGCACCCGGACCGCACGGCGGTCAGCGTCGGCACGCTCGACGAACCGGCGCTCTATACGCCGCATGGGCATGCCTGGGTGGAGAGCGCGCCGCGTTGGCACCGACTGGAGGCCGACCTGTCGCGGCTGTTGCGCGATGCGGCCTGATCGGCCCTTCGCATCGCCAATGCGCTCGCGCGCCTGGATCCAGACGCAGACCTGTGCGAGGAGTTCGGCGAGCGCGTCACGGAAGCAATGCGCATCCTCTCGATGCCAGCTATATAATCAAATAAATTCAATGAACTACAACAGATATGCGTCAATTACGCATCTGATTGCGGATCGCTGATCTCTCCCGCGCTGCGCTGATCCGGCGCCGTCATTCCCATTGCTTCGCATCATTCCAGCCAACGCGGCGATCGCCGCCGGTCGCCGGTCGCCGGGTTCTCGCGTCTGGCGCGCGCCAGAGGCGCCGCAAGCCTGCATTCTTTTTGAGAAATCATCGCCCCCTTCCCACCCCCCTTCGCATATGCAAAAACGCGGGCTGCGCCAGCCGCTACAGAGACTCTGATGCCTGTTTCCAAACTGCCCTTCGCCGCCGCCTTTCCGCCCATCGAGGAGGCGCGGTGGCGCGAGCTTGCGACCGCCGCCCTCAAGGGCGCGCCATTCGAGAAGCTGATCGCCCGAACCTACGACGGCGCCGCCATCCAGCCGCTTTATCCGCGCGCCGCGGCCGCGGCAGTCCAGCCTGCCCGCGCCCATGCGGGCGCATGGACGATTCTCGGGCGCGTGGACGCGACCGATCCGGCGCAGGCCAACGCGCTGGCGCTGACCGATCTCGAAAACGGCGCGGCTGGCCTCCAGATCGCTTTCGCCGGCTCGGAGGGCGCCTGCGGCTTCGGCGTCGAGGCGTCCGAGGCGGCGCTCGCGCGCGCGCTCGACGGCGTGTATCTCGACGCCGGCGCGCCGATCGAGGTCGATGCGCCCGGTCACGGACGCGACGCGGCGCTGGCGCTTGCAAAGCTGATCGACGCCCGCAAGGTCGATCCGAAGCGGACTGTCGTGTCCTTCGGCCTCGATCCGATAGGCGCCATCGCAAGAGGCGCTATCCGCGCCTCATTCACAGACATTGCGCCGCATATGGTCGAGACGGCGCGCACGCTCGCAGCCGCGGGTTTCGATGGTCCATTTTGCGTCGCCGACAGCCGATGCGTGCATGCGGCCGGCGGCGCGGAAGCGCAGGAACTCGCCTTCGCCGTCGCGACGGCGCTCGCTTATCTCCGCACGCTCGAATCCGCGGGCATGAGACTGGACGTCGCGCGAAACGCTATTTCCTTCAGGCTCGCAGTCGACGCCGACGAGTTTCTCGGCGTGGCGAAATTGCGCGCGCTGCGCCGACTGTGGGCGCGCATGCAGGAGGCCTGCGGGCTGAGTCCCGCGCCGGCGTTGATCCATGCGGAAACCGCCTGGCGCATGATGACGCGCCGAGATCCGCATATGAACATGCTGCGCGCCACCGTCGCCGTGTTTGCGGCGGCCATCGGCGGCGCCGATCGCATTTCCGTGCTTCCGTTCACGCAAGCCATCGGCTTGCCCGATGAATTCGCGCGGCGCGTGGCGCGCAACACGCAGCTCGTGCTGCTGGAGGAATCCAATCTCGACAAGGTGGCCGATCCGACCGCAGGCGCCGGCGGTTTTGAGACGCTGACCGAAGTATTGTGCGAGAAAGCGTGGGATCTTCTGGGGAAGAGCGAGAAGGCTGGCGGCATAGCGGCGCAGCTCGCCTCCGGCGCGTTCCAGTCCGACGTCGCTGCCGCCGCCGCCGAGCGCGCAAAGAACGTCGCGCGCCGCAAGGACGCGCTGACCGGCGCGAGCGAATTCCCGAACATCGCGGAAAAGCCCGCGGATGTTCTTGCGCCCCTGCCTGGCGCCCAGCCTGCCCCCAAAGGCGCGCTCGCGCCGCGTCGTCTGTCCGAGCCCTTCGAATCCCTGCGCGACAAGTCCGACGCAGTCGTTGCGAAAACCGGCCGGCGCCCGACGGTGTTCCTCGCCTGTCTCGGCCCGATCGCCGCGTTCACGGCGCGCGCGACCTTCGCCAAGAGTTTCTTCGAGGTTGGCGGCATCGAGGCGCTGTCGAACGACGGTTTCGCGAACGCGGAGGCGGCGGCTGAGGCCTTTGCCGCCTCCGGCGCGACGCTCGCCTGCATCTGCTCGTCGGACGCGCTCTACGACGCGCATGCCGAAGCGACCGCCCGCGCCCTGAAGGCCGCAGGCGCGAAGCTGGCGTCGCTCGCCGGCCGCCCTGGCGACAAGGAAGCCGCTTACCGGGACGCGGGGATCGACGAATTCGTGTTCGCGGGGAGCGACGTGCTAGCCGTTCTGCAGCGCGTGTGGAAGGAGATTGCCTGATGCGCCGACTGCCGATTGCCGCCGCATTCGCACTGGCGGCCCTGCCAGTCGCCGCGATGACGCAGAAGTTCGACGGCGAATGGACGGTGGAGGCGCGCACGACCGTCGGCTCCTGCCAGCCGGAGGTTGCGGGAACCGTGACCATTCAGGATGGACGCATCGTCGCGTCGAGCGGCGCCGACATCGGCGTCTGGGGCTATATCGAGGACGACGGCGTCGTCAGCGCCCGCTTCACGCAGGGCCAGGCCATGTTGCGCGCGCAGGGGGCGCTCAAGGATGCGGCCGGCGCCGGCGCATGGTCGTCGAACACGAATTATTGCGGCGGCAAATGGACGGCGCGGCGCGCAAAGTGAACGCGCGCGCCGCCATCTCCGCGGCTCAGCAATGCAGACCGGGCGCCTCGTGGCCGGTCCGCGCCACATATTCGGAATAGCCGCCGCCGTATTTATGAACGCCCTCGGGCGTCAGCTCCAGCACCCGATTGGACAGCGCCGCCAGAAAATGGCGGTCATGCGAGACAAACAGCATGGCGCCCTCGAATTGCGCCAGCGCCGCGACCAGCATCTCCTTCGTCGCCATGTCCAGATGGTTGGTGGGTTCGTCCAGCACGAGAAAATTGGGCGGGTCATACAGCATTTTCGCCATGACCAGCCGCGCCTTCTCGCCGCCTGACAGCACGCGGCATTTCTTGTCGACGTCGTCGCCGGAAAAGCCGAAGCAACCGGCAAGCGTGCGAAGCGAGCCCTGCCCCGCCTGCGGGAAGGAATCCTCCAGCGACTGGAAGACCGTGCGCTCGCCGTCCAGAAGCTCCATCGAATGCTGGGCGAAATAGCCCATCTTCACGCTGCCGCCGACCGCGACCGTCCCCGCGTCCGGCTGCGTCGCGCCCGCCACCAGTTTCAGCAGCGTCGACTTGCCCGCGCCGTTGACGCCCAGGACGCACCAGCGCTCGTTGCGACGCACGCCGAACTCCAGCCCATCGTAAATCACGTGCGCGCCGTAGGACTTGCGCACGTCCTTCAGGCTCGCCACGTCGTCGCCGGAGCGCGGGGCCGGCGGAAAATCGAACGACACGGTCTGGCGGCGACGCGGCGGATCGACACGATCGATCTTGTCCAGCTTCTTCACCCGGCTCTGCACCTGCGCGGCATGCGATGCGCGCGCCTTGAAACGCTCGATGAACGCGATTTCCTTTGCGAGCATGGCCTGCTGGCGTTCAAACTGCGCCTGCTGCTGCTTCTCGGCCAGCGCGCGCTGCTGCTCGTAGAATTCGTAATCGCCCGAATAGGTCGTCAGCGAACCGCCGTCGATCTCGACTATCTTGTTGACGATGCGGTTCATGAACTCGCGATCATGCGAGGTCATCAGCAACGCGCCCTCGTAGCCCTGCAAGAATTGTTCGAGCCAGATCAGGCTTTCGAGATCGAGATGGTTGCTCGGCTCGTCCAGCAACATGGCGTCCGGGCGCTGGAGCAGGATGCGGGCCAGCGCCACGCGCATCTTCCAGCCGCCCGACAGCGCGCCGACATCGCCGTCCATCATCTCCTGCGTAAAGTTCAGGCCTGCCAGCACCTCGCGCGCGCGGGCGTCCAGCGCATAGCCGTCCATCTCCTCGAAACGACCCTGCGCCTCGCCATAGCGTTCGATGATGGCGTCCATGTCGTCGGCGCGGCCGGGATCGGCCATCGCGGCCTCCAGCTCCCGCATCTCGGCCAGCACGGCGCTGACCGGGCCGGCGCCGTCCATCGCCTCGGTCACGGCGCTGCGGCCCGACATTTCGCCGACGTCCTGGCTGAAATAACCGACAGTGACACCCCGATCGACGCCCACCTGCCCCTCGTCCGGCGGCTCCCGGCCGGCGATCATCCGGAACAGCGTCGTCTTGCCGGCTCCGTTGGGACCGACAAGGCCGACCTTTTCCCCCTTCAGGAGCGCCGCCGACGCCTCGATGAACAGGATCTGGTGGCCATTCTGCTTGCTGACGTTGTCGATTCGAATCATGCTTGCGTGGTCCAAGGCTGTTGCGGCGCCTTTATGCCACGCGGCGGGCGCGGCCCAAGCCCGCAACCGGGGCCGGTGTCATTTCGTCCACGGGGCGCTAACATCGGGCGATACACCCCACCCGATGCGCCGGAGCCCCGGATATGAACGATCACCCGACCTACACGCCGCCGAAAGTCTGGACCTGGAACAAGGAAAACGGCGGCCGGTTCGCCGCCATCAACCGCCCGATCGCCGGGCCGACGCATGACAAGGAGCTGCCGGTCGGGCGCCATCCGCTCCAGCTTTATTCACTCGCCACGCCGAACGGCGTGAAGGTCACGATCATGCTGGAGGAACTGCTGGCGGCGGGCCACGCAGGCGCGGACTACGACGCCTGGCTCATTCGCATCAATGAAGGCGACCAGTTCGGCAGCGGCTTCGTGACGATCAATCCGAATTCCAAGATTCCAGCGCTGATGGATCGCAGCGGGCCAACGCCGATCCGTGTTTTCGAATCCGGAGCGATTCTTCTCTATCTCGCGGAAAAATTCGACGCATTCCTTCCCACACAGCCCGCGGCGCGCGCGGAATGCCTGTCCTGGCTATTCTGGCAGATGGGCAGCGCCCCATACCTCGGCGGCGGCTTCGGCCATTTCTACGCCTATGCGCCAACCAAGATCGAATACGCCATCGACCGTTTCGCGATGGAAACGAAACGCCAGCTCGATGTGCTGGACCGCCGCCTCGCCGAAACCGAGTATCTGGCGGGCGACGCCTACACGATCGCCGACATCGCGGTCTGGCCCTGGTACGGCCAGCTCGCGCAGGGCCGGCTCTACGAGGCCGGCGAGTTCCTGGCCGTGCAGGAATACAGAAACCTGCAGAGATGGACGAACGCCATCAACGCGCGGCCCGCGGTCAAGCGCGGCCGCATGGTCAACCGCGCGTTCGGCGACCCCTCGCAACAATTGCACGAACGCCACGAGGCCAGCGATTTCGAGACGAAGACGCAGGACAAGGTGGAGGCGGGGAAGGGGTGAGCGGGGCTGGCGCGCCGGTCGGCGAGGAGATCGCATCCTGCTGTGCGGCGGCGACAAGAGCACGCAGGACCGGGACATAAAGGCCGCGAAGCAGCTTGCCGCCGCTTGGGACGAAGACAATGGCTGAAAAGCTCAGCGATTTCGATCCGGCGAACATGCTCAGGAACAGCGACGTCAGCCATATCGCCGCCGCGCGCGGCGCAGCCGCCCGCGCGAAAGGCATGAGCAGGATCGCGCGCGAAGCCGGACTGGCGCGCAAGCAGCTCGCCAAATCCCTGAGCGAGACCGGAAACCCGACGCTCGAAACCATGATGGCGGTGTTGAAGGCGATCGGTTTTGGGATCACCGGCATGCGGCGTGAGGACGGTTGGGTTAGCGAAAGCGAGCCTGCTCACGATCATCGACGCCGTGATGGCCTGGCTCGTCCGGCCATCCACGCCGCCCCGACGCGCTCATCCGCCGTCATTGCCAGCCCGGAGGAAATCGCGTTTGGCGATTTCGCCTGAGCGAAGCAATCCATCCCCGGGACACGTGTCAGGCCGCTTCGAGCCGCCGGACCTCCGCCTCGAACTCAAGGCGTAGTTGCGCGGCTTCTTCGTCCGGCAGCCAGTTGGCCATCTGCGGAAAAACGGTGCGCCAGTAGAGCGTGCCTCGGGAATCCAACGGAAAGCTCGCTGCCGCCCGCGCCTGCGCCAGAACCGCAAGCAGTTCCGCGCGCACTTTGGCGGGGTCCGGCCGATAGTCGACCCGCGCCGCAACGCCCGGAAGCTCCGGCTGGCTTTCGCCGAACAGGTCCAGTTGGCGCGTCATGACGGGCGGTTCGTCCTCGTTTCCCGGCGATTCGATTGAACTGAAGTTTGCCAGAGACCGCGGGCTATGGGGACGGGGCCTCTTCGATTATCCCCGGCTCCTGCGCCTCGGCGCCGAAGGCCGATATGACGCTCGCAGAGGTCTTTTTCTGTAACGCCCGCTTCCCGAATCGGTCAAAGATCGATTGTTCGGCCCGCAGGGGTGGCCGCGTCAAGGCGAGGCGGGTAAGGGGCTCAGCGGCACTGGCGCCCCAGCCTTTCGCCCACATGGCGCCGCACAATCGCTGGGGCTATAATGCCGCTCGAATTCCGGCGCCCCGGCGCCTCTGGACCCGAGACATGAGCCGCATTCCCAATTTCGCCGACATCGCCTTCAAGACTGCCGCCGCGCCGCCGCCCCCGGTCGCAAGCGCGCCGTGGATGACGCCCGAGGGCATCGAGGTGAAGACCGCCTACGGCCCCGCCGACATCGAGGGCCTGGGCTATATCGACTCGTTTCCGGGGGCCGCGCCCTACCTGCGCGGGCCATACCCGACCATGTACGTCAACCAGCCCTGGACCGTGCGCCAGTACGCCGGCTTCTCGACGGCCGAGGATTCCAACGCCTTCTACCGGCGCAATCTCGCGGCCGGGCAGAAGGGCCTGTCGGTCGCCTTCGATCTGGCGACGCATCGCGGCTACGATTCGGACCATCCGCGCGTGTCGGGCGATGTCGGCATGGCTGGCGTAGCGATCGATTCCATCTACGACATGCGCACGCTGTTTTCGGGCATTCCGCTCGACCAGATGAGCGTGTCGATGACGATGAACGGCGCCGTGCTGCCGGTGCTGGCGCTCTACATCGTCGCGGCTGAGGAACAGGGCGTCGGGCCTGAAAAGCTGTCCGGCACGATCCAGAACGACATCCTCAAAGAATTCATGGTGCGCAATACCTACATCTATCCGCCCATGCCTTCGATGCGGATTATTTCGGACATCTTCGCCTATACCTCGAAGCACATGCCGAAATTCAACTCGATCTCGATCTCCGGCTATCACATGCAGGAAGCCGGCGCGACGCAGGATCTCGAACTCGCCTATACGCTGGCCGATGGCGTCGAATATCTTCGCGCGGGCATTGGCGCCGGACTGAGCGTGGATCAGTTCGCGCCGCGCCTGTCGTTCTTCTGGGCGATCGGCATGAATTTCTTCATGGAGGTCGCCAAGCTGCGCGCCGCCCGGCTAATCTGGGCGAAACTGGTCAAGGATTTCGGGCCGAAGTCGGAGAAGAGCCTGCCGCTGCGCACGCATTCGCAGACGTCGGGATGGTCGCTGACCGCGCAGGATGTCTACAACAATGTCGTGCGCACCTGCATCGAGGCGATGGCGGCGACGCAGGGCCATACGCAATCGCTGCACACCAACGCGCTGGACGAGGCGCTGGCGCTGCCGACCGATTCTTCCGCCCGCATCGCCCGCAATACGCAGCTCTTTTTGCAGCAGGAGAGCGGCACGACGCGCATCATCGACCCGTGGGGCGGATCCTATTACGTCGAGCGCCTGACCGCCGAACTCGCCGCCAAAGCGTGGAGCCACATTCAGGAAGTCGAGTCGCTCGGCGGCATGGCCAAGGCGATTGACGCGGGCATTCCGAAATTGCGGATCGAGGAAGCCGCCGCCAAGACGCAGGCGCGCATCGACAGCGGCCAGCAGGCGGTGATCGGCGTGAACAAGTTCAGGCCGGTCAACGATCCGCCGATCGACGTGCTGAAGGTCGACAATTCCTCCGTGCGGTCGCAGCAGATCGAGAAATTGAAGCGGTTGCGCGCCGAACGCGACGAGGCGAGGACGCTGGCGGCGCTGGCCGCGCTGACCGAGGGCGCCCGTGGCAGTGGCAACCTGCTCGCGCTGTCCATCGATGCGGCGCGCGAAAAGGCGACGGTTGGAGAAATCTCCGATGCGCTGGAAAAGGTGTTCGGGCGGCATCGCGCCGAGATCAAGTCGATCTCCGGCGTCTACAAAAGGGAGGCCGGCGTGAATTCCGCCGCAATCGCGCGCGTGCAGACGTTGGTCGAGGCTTTCGAGGAAAACGATGGCCGGCGTCCGCGCATTCTCGTCGCCAAGGTCGGGCAGGACGGCCACGACCGCGGCCAGAAGGTGATCGCTTCAGCCTTCGCCGACCTCGGCTTTGACGTGGACATCGGGCCGCTGTTCGCCACTCCGGCGGAAGCGGCGCGGCAGGCGGTCGAAAACGACGTGCATATCATCGGCGTCTCGTCGCTCGCCGCCGGCCATCTCACGCTCGTGCCGGAACTGCGCGCGGCTCTTGAGGCGGAGGGCCGCGGCGACATCATGATCGTCGTCGGCGGCGTGATTCCGCCGCAGGATTTTCAGGCCGTGCGCGATGCGGGCGCGTCCGCCATCTTCCCGCCGGGCACTGTGATCGCGGATGCGGCGAGCGGGCTGATCGAGGAGTTGAACCGAAGGCTTGGCTATGCGCAAAAGAGCGCGGCCGAGTGATTCGGTCGATCCGCGGCAAAGGCGGAGGAGTCGATGAAGCACACACTACTTGCCGGCGCCGCCCTGGCGGGCTCGCTTTTGTTCGCGCCATCGGCGTTCGCCTTCACCGCACAATCCATGTGTCCCCAATGGGTCCAGCGCGGCCCGCACATCACGGCGGTCTGTTTCAGCGGTCACGGCAACGGCCTCGTCCCTGCGGCCATCGATCTGCGTAGCTGCGCGCCTGGCGCCGATGTCGGCAATTATTTCGGCGTTCTCGTGTGCATGAATCCGACCTGGCCCGACTACGGGCCGCCGCCGGGACCCTACGGCGGATGGCGGAGGGATGAATGGCGTCATGGTCCGCGGGGCTGGGATTGAAACAAGGCTGGCGGATGGGCAAGAGCTGGACGGCCTTGCGGGATCTGTTGATGGCGCGCGCAATCTGGCTTGAGGCCGCTCTTGCGACAATGCTGGCGTTCGGCGCTTCCGCCGCCGAGCGCGCCACCGCGCCCGAGCGTTACGATGCCCGCATCGCCGAACTGTCGCGCGCCCATGGCGTGCCGGAGCGGCTGATCCGCCGGGTGATCATGCGTGAAAGCCGGTATGCGCCGCGCCTGACGAACCACGGTCATTACGGGCTCATGCAGATCAAGCTGCAAACGGCGGCGGGGATGGGCTATCGCGGCGGCGCGGCTGGCCTGCTCGATGGCGAGACCAATCTCACCTATGCAGTGCCCTATCTCGCCAACGCCTATTTGACGGCGGACCGGGACGAAGACCGCGCTGTCCAGCTTTATGCAGCCGGGTATTACTTCATTGCGAAGCACAAGGGGTTGTTGTCGAGGCTGCGCACGGCCCGATCCGAACCGCTGGAGCCCGAGCCGGCCATCGCCTATGCCGCCCCGCCGGCGGAGCCGCCGGCGCCGAGCGGCCCTTTCGGTTTCCTGTTCCAGCCCCCTGTCGCGGACGCCGCTCCCGCCGATCAGCCGCTGACTGGAGAAATCGCGCAGGCGGAAATCGAACCAGACGCCGCGCCGCCCGCGCTGAAAGCGGCGCCTCTCCCGCCGCGGCGCCCAGCCAATCTTTGAATCCGACCTGGCGCTTCAGCGAGCGGGCGGCGCCAGAACCTGACCGACGATCGGCGCATTTGACGGCGCCGAACTCGCAGGCGCGGATGGAGCTGGCGGAGGCGAGGCGACGGGCGCCGCTCCGGCGTCGATGACCGCCTGCACGTTGGCGTCGGCCTCGCGCTTGCGCGTCAGCGTCGCGCCTATCTGGCGCACCGCATCGGGCGCATTCGCATAGGTGTCGTGGCCGATCCAGCCGGAGCCGAAGAAGGACAGGTCATAGACGCGCACGCCCAGGGCGTCGATCGCCGCGGCGTCCTTCGGATTGGACGGATCCATTGCGCCCAGGCGCTGACGCGAGCCCGCAATCCGACTGGACAGCGACAGCGCGCGATCGTCACGCGACACGAACACAGAGACGTGCGAGGGATCCAGCCGCGCCACCTGCTGGCGGAAAACGGTCAGGTCAATGTCCGGCGCCGCTAGCATGATCGCGCCGAGCTTGCCGTCGAGGTCAGGATGACCGGCGATCGCGGTTTCGCGCAGCGCCTCCATCGTCAGCCACGCGCCCATGGAATGGGCGAGGACTTGAACACGCCCGACGCCCGGAGTGTGCGACAGATCGGCGATCAGCTTTTCAAGCGCGTCGCGCGAGGCGGTCGCCGATTCCTTGTCCGATTCATAGGCGAACAGATCGCCCTTCGAGGGCCAGGAGAAGAGGACAGGCACGCCGGTGAAGCCGCCGTCGGCGACGATCTGCGCCAGACGAAAGCGCGCCTCGGCAAGCGACGTATTGAATCCGTGCACGTACAGCAGGACATCGCGGCTGTTGCCGATCCGGCCGGAGATATGCGACGCCAGTTCAGCGTGAAACGCATCCGGATCCAGCGCGCGCCTGCGCAACACAACAAAATCCTTCTGCGGGTCCGGCGCGCCGAAGCGCGGCAGTTCGATCTCGCCGGGTTTGTGATCGGGCGGCACGGAGACCGTCTGCAGCGAAAAGCTCGCGGCGCCATCACCGGAGGACTCGCCCGCCTTATGGTGCGTGGAGGCGACGAACATGGCCACTTGCTGCGATTCGCCCTGGGGCCTGGAAAAATAGCCGCCGACCGATCCGACCTTGTCCGAAAGCGCCGAAAACGACGACGAGGCGGTGCTGCACCCCGCCAGCGCAAGCGCAAGCGCGGGCAGAACGGCGATTGCCGAAATGCGGGAGACAGCGGCGCGACTGGAGCGACGCGTGCGGAGCAGATGAATCACGGAATTTCCTCTGACCGCGCCAAGCGGTCGTGGCTCGCCCAATAACACGTCCGATTATTGAGAGACCGTTAATCAGGCCATCACGAAGCTCATGCGCGGCAAAGGGGGCGAGATTGCGACGCCGGGCATAGCCGGTTCGCCGACCGCTCTTGCAGCGGCGCGTTGGCGGACGCAATCTGCGGCGTTGTCGCACCTGCAACCTGGACACGCATGACCGATCTTCTCGCCTTGTCCGCCCGCCAATGCCTCGAGTCTTTCGTGAAAGGAACCGTCACGCCCGTCGACCTGTTCGACGCGATTCTCGCCCGGCTCGAAGCGGTCGAACCGCAGATCAACGCCTTTGCGTTTGTCGATCGCGACAGTGGACGGCGCGCGGCGCAGGAAAGCGCGGCGCGCTACGCCAAAGGCGAGCCGATCGGACCGGCTGACGGACTGGTCGCCACCATCAAGGACAATGTTCTCGTGCGCGGCATGCCCAACCGGCGCGGCACGCGCACCAGCCCCGAAACGCCCGCGGCCGAGGATGCGCCGGCGACGGCCCGGCTGCGCGAAGCCGGCGCGATCATCCTCGGCAAGACGACGCTGCCGGAAATCGGGTGGAAGGGTCTGGGCGACAGCCCGCTCTATGGCGTCACGCGCAATCCATGGAAAATCGGATACACCACAGGCGGCTCATCCGCCGGCGCGAGCGCCGCCGCGGCGCTTGGACTTGGCCATTTCCATCTGGGAACGGACGGGCTCGGCTCGATCCGCATTCCGGCCGCGTTCACGGGCGTATTCGGCCTCAAGCCGAGTTTCGGCCGCGTTCCCGCCTGGCCGCTGTCGACAATGAGCGTACTGGCCCATCTGGGGCCACTGACGCGGCGCGTCGAGGATGCGGCCTTCATGCTTTCTCTGATCGGTCGGCCCGATTCGCGCGACATCACCGCATGGAACACCCCCTGCCCCGACTATACGCGGGAATTGCATACCGGCGTCCGGCGCCGGCGCATCGCCTTCTCTCCGAGGCTGGGTTACGTCGATTGCGTCGATCCCGACATCGCGGCGGCAATCGAAAATGCGGCGAAAGCGTTTGAAGAACTCGGCTGCGATGTCGAGGAGATCGATCCGCCGATTTCCGACCCGCGTCAGATCACCGATGTTCTCTGGCATACCGGCGCGGCGGTCGCGATGAAGCATGTCGGCGGCGCCGAGCGCGGTCTCGTCGATCCCGGCCTGACAGGCGAAATCGATTCGGGTCGCAGCCTTTCGGCCGTCGCCTATCTCGACGCCTTCCTCGCGCGCGCCGCCCTCGCGCACAAGATGGCCGTGTTCCATGAGACCTACGATCTGCTGATCACTCCGCAAATGCCGACCGGCGCGATTCCGCTGGGCGCCGACGTTCCACCGGGCGGCCGTTTCAAGCACTGGATTGAATGGTCGCCCTTTACCTATCCGTTCAACGTCACGCAGCAGCCTGCAGCCAGCGTTCCCTGCGGCTTGACGCGCGACGGTCTGCCGATCGGTCTCCAGATCGTCGGGCCGATGCGCGGCGACATGCTGGTGTTGCAGGCTGCGCGCGCGTTCGAGGAGGCCCGGCCGTTCGCCGTGATCGACGCGCCGACGACCTGAACCTGACGCCCGACCGAAAGGATCGATTCACCCCTGCCGCCGCTTGCGCGCAAAAAGACGGATCGTTTGCGCCACTGCGAGCACCAGCGCCGCTCCGACGACGCTTGCGACAATGTCCGGCGGATCGCCCATACGGTCGAGCCATGCCGCGAAAACCGGATCGGCCGCCATCATTTCGCCGGCGACCCAGCCGAGCAGCGCGGCCCCGACCCAGATCAGCACGGGAAAGCGATCGATCAACCTCAACACGCTGCTCGCGCCGAACACCACGAGCGGAATCGACAGCAGCAGGCCAAAGACGACCAGGCGCATGTCGCCATGCGCGACGCCGACGATCGCGAGCACGTTATCCAGCGACATCACGCCATCGGCGATCGTGATGGTTGCGACGGCGCCGAGGACGCTCGGGCGCGCCTTGACCGCGCCGTGACTTTCCCCGCCAGTCAGCAACTTGATCGCGATCGCCAGAAGCAGCACTCCGCCGATCAGCTTGACCAGCGGCAATCCGAGCAGGCGCATGATCGCCAACGTGAACAACACACGCAGCAAGATAGCCGCCGCCGCGCCCAGCACGACGCCATACCGCCGCTTGTTCGGCGGCAGTCCGCGACAGGCGAGCGCGATCACGACCGCATTGTCGCCCGACAAAAGCACGTCCAGCCAGCTGATCTGCAGGAGTTGGAAGCCGAAATAGGCGAATGAATCGGTCATAGGATTTCCGAAATAGCGCGCGCGACAATGATACCGCACGCCAGGGCTGCGGTCATCGCAGCGATATCCGCGCCGGCGCAGTCGCGATCGTCGCAAGCTGCAAACCGCCGCGATATCGCGCTCGCCGTGTCAAGCGCACGCGGGAAGACGCCGCCCCCTGCGGTGAGAAACATCGCCATTCACATGCCCAGAAGCGCCGCGATCTCGTCGACCGCAAGAGTCGGCGCGAGCGCCCCATCGGCGACCGCGCGCTCCAGAACGGGCAGCCGCTGCCGGACTGCGGGTTCCGTGCGCAGGCGCGACAGCAACCTTTCTTCAAGCATCGACCACATCCATTTCACCTGCTGCGCGCGCCGGCGCGACGCGAACTCGCCCGAAGCCGCGGTCTTTTGGCGATGATCCGAGACGCGCGCCCACATGTCCGCAAGCCCCTCGTTGGCGAGGCCTGAAATCAGGACGACCGGCGGTTTCCAGACCGAGGACGACGGCTGGAGAATATGCAGAGCGGCGAGATATTCGGCCGCGGCCTGTTCCGCGCGGGCGCGATTGGCGCCGTCGGACTTGTTGATGGCGATCATGTCGGCGAGTTCGAGCACGCCCTTCTTGATGCCCTGCAATTCGTCGCCCGCCCCCGGCAGCATGAGCACGAGAAAGAAATCCGTCATGTCGGCGACCACGGTTTCGGACTGACCGATGCCGACCGTTTCGACCAGCACCACATCGAAACCAGCGGCCTCGCAGACGAGCATGGTCTCGCGCGTGCGCGCCGCCACGCCGCCGAGCGTGCCCGAAGATGGCGACGGCCGGATGAAGGCGTTCCGATCGACCGCCAGTCGCGCCATACGCGTCTTGTCGCCGAGGATCGAGCCGCCGGTGCGCGACGAGGACGGGTCGACCGCGAGCACAGCGACCTTGTGGCCGGCGGCTGTGAGGTTGGAGCCGAGTGTGTCGATGGTCGTGGATTTTCCGACGCCCGGCACGCCCGTCACGCCCACACGAATCGCCGCCCCCGTGTGCGGCAGCAGATGTTGCAACAGCGCGCCGGCCTGCGCGCGATGGTCCGCGCGGCGGCTTTCGATCAGCGTGATTGCGCGAGCGAGCGAGGCGCGATCGCCGGACAATACGCGCGCTGCGAGATCGTCGACGGATTTTTCCGAGGCCCGCAGGGCGGTTTTGGTCATGCCGCCTATATAGCGGATCGACGCGCGCGCGTGAAATCCGCCTGGCCGGCTATTTTCGCGCGCCCGGCTCCCGCGCCGTCTTGAACACTGAGGTTCCGCGGCAAACGATGTCGCCGTCCGCATTCGTGATTTCGGCCTCGACGAAGACGAGGGACTTGCCGGCGCGGACGACCTTGCCCTGCCCCACCAGCCGGCCGGCGGCCGGCGCCGTGAAGGCGACCTGCATATCAACGGTGACGACATTGGAGCCAACCGCCGAACGCGCGGCGCTGCCCATGCAGACATCGAGCAATGTCATCAGCAGGCCGCCGTGGGCGACGCCCATCTGGTTGCCGTGATGCGGCGCCACCGTCACTTCGAGACGCGAGCGCCCGCTGGCGCTTTCGATCGGCTCGATGCCACAATAGCCGACAAAGGGAATGTCGGCGCCGAATATGTCGGTGATTTTCAAGTCTGGCTCCAGCGCAGCGCAGGTTCGCGCCCGTTCGGGCGCACGGGGCCGATGGCGCGGGCCCGGAGGCCCGCGGTCCGCCGCGCCTAGACCTGCCCCCACACCTCACGCGCGATTTCGACGATCATTTCGAGCTTGCGCCATTGTTCGTCCTCGGCGAGCGTGTTGCCTTCTTCCGTGGACGCAAAGCCGCACTGCGCCGACAAGCACAATTGTTCGATCGGCGCGAATTTCGCGGCTTCGTCGATGCGGCGCTTGATGTCGTCCTTCTTTTCGAGCGCGCCAGTCTTGGAGGTGACGAGGCCAAGCACGACCGCCTTGCCCTTCGGCAGAAAACGCAGTGGCTCGAAACCGCCGGCGCGATCCGTATCCCATTCCATGAAATAGGCGTCGACGCCGACTTCGTTGAACAGGAGGTCGGCGATCGGCTCGTAGCCGCCGGAGGCGACGAAGGTCGAGCGAAAATTGCCGCGACACAGGTGCATCGAAACCGTCATGCCCTTCGGCTTCGATTCCAGCGCCTTGTTGATCATGCCGGCGTAGATGTGCGGCTGCTTCTCCGGATCGTCGCCGCGATCCTTCAGCATCTCGCGTTGCCCCGGATCGCAGAGATAGGCGAAGCTCACGTCGTCGAGTTGCAGATACGTACAGCCGGCGTCGCCAAACGCGGCGATGGCCTTGCCATAGGCGGCGCCGAGGTCGTGATAGAAATCGTTCATATCGGGATAGACGCCCATGTTGATGAGCTTGCGACCGCCGCGATAGTGCAGCATCGACGGAGAAGGAATCGTCTGTTTCGCCGTCTTCTTCGTATTCGCCTTCAGGAACTTGAAGTGGTCAACGAAAGGATGGCCCGAAAAGCCGATCTTGCTCATGACGTGCGGCGCCTCCGCCTTGGTCTGCACGCCCGCGAACTGAATGCCGTGGTCGACCGCGACCTTCTCGACGCCATCGAGATTCCACAGGAAATCATAGTGCCACCAGGATCGACGGTACTCGCCGTCGGTAATGCCTTCCAGCCCGATCGATTCCTGTTTCGCAATGAGCTTCCTGATCTCCGCGTCCTCGATTCCGGTCAACTCGGCTGCGGATATTTCGCCCTTCGCGCGTTTCTCACGCGCCTGCTTGAGCGGCGCGGAACGCAGGAGCGAGCCGACCTGATCGGCGCGGAACGGGGGACGTATCGACATGAGAGTTCCTTCCGGGTGAACGTTATTTCTTTTCGGCGACGGCCAGCAGACTTGCAAGCGCCTCCTTGTCCTCCAGCAGCGTCGCGCTCGCGCCGCTCCAGGCGACTGCGCCGCGCTCCAGAATGACGGCGCGATCCGTCAACGGCAAAATCTTTCGCGCGCTTTGCTCGACGAGGATAACCGACATTTTTTCCGCCTTGATGATGGCGCGCAGCGCCGCCAGCAGTTCGTCGACGATGATCGGCGCGAGACCTTCGAGCGGTTCGTCGAGCAGCAGGATCTGCGGATTGAGCACGAGCGCGCGGCCGACCGCGAGCATCTGCTGCTCGCCGCCGGACAATTGATTGCCCATGTTGTCCCGACGTTCGCGCAAGCGCGGAAACATGTCGTAGATGCGCGCGACATCGAACTTGCCGGGCCGCGCGATTGCGGTGAGGTTCTCCTCGACCGTGAGCGATCTGAAGATGTTGCGCTCCTGCGGCACCCAGCCGACTCCGCCGTTGGCGCGCTGGTCGGGCCTGAGCGCCGTGATGTCGCGCCCGCCGAGAACAATTGTGCCGGCGCGCTGGCGCGTCAGCCCGACGATGGTGTTGAGCAATGTCGTCTTGCCGGCGCCATTGCGGCCGAGCAGAGCGAACGCCTCGCCGTGCCCGACCTGCAGCGCGAGATTGGACAGGACGATGGCCTCGCCATAGCCTGCGGTCAGACCCTCGATGCGCAGGAGATCGGTCATGCCGTTTTCCCCGTCGCCGGCTCGATATGATGATCGATCTCGCTCTCGCCCAGATAGACCTGCCGCACGCGCGGATCGCGCGCGACCTCCGACGCCGTCCCCTCGACGAACAGCGCCCCTCCGACGAGAACGGAAATCGTTCTGGCGAAACGGAAGACGAGATCCATATCGTGCTCGATCAAAACCAGCGCCATCTCCGCCGGCAACGCCGCGACGATATCGAGGATTTGTTCGCGCTCGCCTTCCGGCACGCCGGCAGCCGGTTCGTCGAGCAACAGCACCTTCGGTTTCGGCGCAACCGCGATGGCGATTTCGAGCAGGCGCTGCTTACCATAGGGGAGGGAGCCAACACGTTCCTCCATCACGTCGCCGAGGCCGAGTCGTTCGAGCGTGGAGACGGCTTCATCGACCACGGCGCGGCTGGTGCCGACGCGCCGCCAGAACTGAGCCCCTTCGCCATGCGCCTCGGACAGGGCGAGCCCTATCGTTTCGAGCGGCGTGAATTCGGCAAAGAGCTGATTGATCTGGAAGGTGCGCGACAAGCCTGCGCGCGCTCGCATGTGCGCCGGCCATGTCGTCACGTCCCTGCCGCCGAGAAAGACACGGCCCGACGTCGGCGCCAGCACGCCAGAGAGGAGGTTGACGAAAGTGGTCTTGCCCGCGCCGTTGGGGCCGATGAGCGCATGGCGCGCGCCGGCAGGCAAAGAGAACGTCACATTGTTGGTGGCCGTGAGACCTCCGAAACGCCGCACGAGATGCTCTGTCGCCAGCACCGCGGTCATGGCCGACCTCCCACGCGCTGCAGCCGCGCATAAAAGGCGCCGAGCAACCCCATGACGCCGCCACGGACGAAGAGCACGAGCAGCACAAGCACCAGCCCGAGCCAGAATTCCCAATATTGCGGCGTGGCCGCCGCAAGCACGTCGTACATGGCCTTGAATGCGGCGGCGCCGACGACGGCGCCGTAGAGCGTGCCGACCCCGCCAAACACCACGATCAGCATGACGTCGGCGGAACGGTGAAAGTCCAGCACGTCCAGCGAAACGAAAGCCGTTGTCTGCGCGAGCAGCGCGCCGGCGACGCCAGCGTAGGCCGCTCCCAGCGTATAGGCCCCGTTGAGGCGGCGGTTGACGGGAATTCCGATCGCGCCGGCCCGCAACGAATTGCCTTTGATGGCGCGCAACGAAATGCCAAAGGGCGAATGAACGATCTTTCGCGCAAAGACGAAAAGAACCATGAGGACGGTAAGCGAATAGAGGTAGGCGTTGCGCCCGTAGAGATCGAATTCAAACATGCCCAGGATATTCGCGGGCGCGACGCCCTGCAGCCCATCGGCGCCGCCGGTGAGCCAGGCCATACGATTGGCGATCTCCTGGAAGATCAGAGCAACGCCGAGCGTCACCATCAACCGCGTGAGATCGCTGCCGCGCAGCACAAGAAAGCTCGTGACGTAACCGACCGCGGCACAGACAAGCGCCGCAAAGAGCAGCCCGAGCGTCGGATCGCTGAGCGGCGCCGCGCCCGCGCCGGCCTTCGCCAGCAGTCCGGCGGCATAGGCGCCCAGTCCGAAGAACGCGCCGTGACCGAGCGAGACGATGCCGGCGTATCCAAGCACGAGATCGAGCGAGAGGGCGAACAGCGCGAGAATGGCGACCTCGTTGAAGAGGAGCGCGCGACTTGGAAACAGGAAGGCCAGAGCGAAGGCCCCGATCCACAACGCGACCTCCGGCCCGCGCCAACGCGCGCGCTCCGCGAAATAGATCATGGCGCGGTCGGTTCCGCTGCGCGAATCAGTGGCCGTCGCGTCGGTCATCGCCGCCTCACTTGCCAACCGCGCGGCCGAACAGACCCTGCGGTCTGAAAATCAGCACGAGCACCATGATCGTGTAGATGACAAAGCCCCCGATCTCGATCCGGTGACCGCCGATTTCAGGCGTATAGTATTTGCCGGCGACATCTGCGACGCCAAGCAGGATCGACGCGAGGAACGGTCCGGTGATCGTGCTCGTGCCGCCCACCGCGATCACGATCAGAAAATAGATCATGAACTTCAGCGGGAATTGCGGATCAATGCTGAAAATCGCGCTCCCCAGCGCGCCGCCGAAGCCAGCGAGGCCCGAACCGAAAGCGAAGGTGAGCGCAAAAATCGCAGTGACGTCTATGCCGAGCCCGCGCGCGACGCGGGAATCGTCGACCGCCGCGCGCAGGCGCGAGCCAAAACGTGTCTTCGACAGACCGAGTTGCAGGGCGATCGTCAAAAGCGCGCAGACCGCGATGACGAAAATCCGATATTTGTTGAGGGAGACGATCCCGAGTTCGAAATTGCCTTCGAGCGCCTTCGGCACATCGACGATCTGCGGACTGGCTCCCATGAAATAGTCGACCGTCGCCATCGCCATGAAGGTGAGACCGATCGTGAACAGCACCTGCTCGAGATGGGTCTTGTCATAGAGGCGCACATAGAGCGTGCGCTCCAGCAGCGCGCCGACCGCGGCGGTCAGCACGAAGGCCGCCGGCAGGCTCCAGAACAACGACAGACCATATCTCTGCATCATGACGACGGCGACATAACCGCCGGCCATGGCGAAGGCGCCATGCGCGAGATTGATGAAATTCATCAATCCGAGCGTGACAGAGAGGCCCACGGCGAGCACGAACAGCAACATGCCGTAAGCGAGCCCGTCGAACAGGATCGTGAGCACGCATTTTCTCCAAATGACGGAACGCGCGCAGGCGCGTCCCGTTCAGGTCCATTGGCGATTACTTGCCAGCCTTGGCCGCCTTGACCGGATCCTTGACCGCGGGCACGGTCTCGAATTCGATGTTATAGAGCTGCCCGTCCCGACGCTCGACCTTGCGAATGTAGACGTTCTGCACGATGTCGCGCGTTTGCGGATCAATCGAGATCGGTCCGCGCGGGCTCATCCAGGCCATGCCCTTCATCGCGTCGACGAGCTTGGCTCCGTCGGTGTCGCCCTTCGTCTTTTCAAGGGCGGCATAGAACAGGGCCATGCCGTCATAACCGCCGAGCGCCATGAAATTTGGCCGCATGGTCGGATTGGCTTTTTCGAAGGCGGCGACGAAGGCCTTGTTTTCCGGCGAATTGTGCGCGGTTGAATACATCATCGACGTGATCATGCCGAGCACGCTGTCGCCCATGCCGTTGAGCTGCTCGTCGTCCGTCACGTCGCCGGTCGCGATCACCTTGATGTTGTCCTTGGCGAATTCGCGCTCGGCGACCTGCTTCATCAATTGCGCGCCCTGGCCGGACGGCACGAACAGGAAGAGCGCGTCGGGCTTCAGGTCTTTCGCCTTTTGCAGGAACGGCGCGAATTCCGGGTTCTTCAGAGGCGC
Source organism: Pseudomonadota bacterium (assembly GCA_021781815.1). Lineage (GTDB taxonomy): Bacteria > Pseudomonadota > Alphaproteobacteria > Rhizobiales > Beijerinckiaceae > JAJXWB01. The sequence goes on from JAJXWB010000026.1 coordinate 33,822, forward strand.
GCGCAAACTGTCGAGCACCTGGCCGCCGCCGGCCTTGATCTTCTCGACGAACGCCTTTTCCGCATCGATGCCCGGACCGTAGTCGGCGACAAGGGTCACAACCTTCTTGATGCCGTTATTCAAGGCCCAGTCCGCAAGCGGAACCGTGTCCTGCGCCAGCGTGAAACTCGTGCGCACGATGAAGGGCGAGGCCTCGGTGATGATCGAGGTGCCGGCCGCCATGACGATTTCCGGAATCTTCGCCTGCGTGGCGATAGGGGCCGCGGCGAGCGCAAGCGGAGTGAGGCCGAAGCCGGCGATGGCGGCGACGTGATCGTTGACGACAAGTTCCTGCGCGAGACGCTTCGTGATGTCGGCGACGCCGGTGTCGTCCTTGAAAATCACCTCGACCTTCTTGCCGCCGGCCTTGTCGCCTTTCTGCGCCTGGAACAGCTTGATCGCCGCTTCAATCTCGCGGCCGGTGGAAGCGGAGGGGCCGGTCATCGGCACGATGACTCCGATCTTGACCACATCCTCCGCGCGAACCGCGACGGGAGTCAAAACGCAGGCCGCCACCGCGAACGCGCCGAGCGCCTGTCTGCGAGTGAGAATTTCAAACATGCATTCCTCCACTTCCCTCTGTCGCACGCTCGTGTCGGCGGCGCGGCGATCATATCCCCAATAGTCAGACTGTCAGCGCCGTCCGATCAAGGCTTTGACGCAACATGGGCTTACCAGCGCGGAAAGAAGCCGTCATTTTGTTTTTCCGGCGGCGCTATTCGCTTTTGTTATTCGGCCGAGGGGATGCCCGGACAAGGCGATTCGGGCGCGGCCGCTTGACTCTTCGAAGCGATCGCTCAATTATGGAACATAACATGAACGCGCGCGAGGCTTACCCGATGTCGCCCGACGGCAGTTCGGAACGGATCGCCTTTTTGCGGCGCGAGATCGCCCGCATCAAGCGCCGCAACGGCATGGCGGACGCGACGGCGCCGCGTCAAACAGAATGCGTCCGGTCTCCCGAATGGACCGGAGCCTGAAGCGAAGACCACGCCGCGCGGGCGTAACTTTCAGCAGGCCGCTCCGGGTTGGACATTGACAAGCGTAACCGCAATGGACTGGATGGGCACAGCATCCGGGAGAAGACATGAGCGCCGCCGACGACGCTGAAAAACTCATCCATTCCACCGCCTTCGACGTCGAGACGGATCAGGTCCGGCAGATATCGCCGCTGGTGCGCCGGCTCGTCGAGAACAATCCGGGGCCGTTCACGTTCACCGGCACCTGCACCTATATCATCGGGCGCGGCGACGTCGCCGTCATCGACCCCGGTCGCGAAAACGAAGCGCATACCGATGCGATCATCGCCTCGCTGAAAGGCGAGCGCATCGCGCAGATCGTCGTCACCCACACGCACAAGGATCATTCGCCCGGCGCGCGTCTCCTGGCCGAGCGCACGGGCGCGCCGGTCGTGGGCTGTGCGCCCTTCGTCGCGAAGGGCGGGCCTGAAACCGGCCTCGATTCCGCGCACGATCTTGCATATGCGCCAGCCCGCGTGCTGCGCGACGGCGACGCGATCGAGGGAGACGGCTACTCGCTGGTCGCAATCGAGACACCCGGCCACGCCAGCAATCACCTGTGCTTTGCGCTGCCGCAGGAGCGCGCGCTGTTCTCCGGCGATCACGTGATGGCCTGGTCGACGTCGATCGTCGCGCCGCCGGACGGCAACATGACCGACTACATGGCCTCGCTCGACAAGCTGCGCGAACACGATCATGCGCTGTTCTGGCCGGGACACGGCGGCCCCGTCGCCGAGCCGCAGCGATACATGCGCGCGCTTTCGCATCATCGACGGCAGCGCGAAGCGGCGATCGTGCGCCGTCTCGACGCCGGCGACCAAACCATCCCCGACATGGTCGCGCGCATCTACGAGAATCTCGATCCGCGCCTCGTCAACGCCGCGGCGCTCAGCGTGCTCGCGCATATGGAAGATCTGGTCACGCGCGGAATCGCCGTAGCCGAGGGCCCGGTCACGGTCGCCGGACGATATCGGCGCGCCAGCTAGAGCGGCCGATCAACGATCGTTCAGCGAGTTCAGAAATTTGATGCGCGTCTCGATCACGTCGGCGCGGCAGGACGGATAGGTCAGCGCCTGTCCTTCCCGGCCATAATCGCCGCCGACATAGATCATGCAGGACTTTTCCTTGTAGACGTTCCAGGCGCGCTGTTCCGCGCGCAGCGTTTGCTTCGCGCCGTCGGTCGGCATCGCGCCCATCGCGGTTTTCCAGGCGGCGTTGAGCCTTTCGTCGGCGCGCCGAAGCATGGCGCCGCCGCAGTCGCTCCACGCCGCGTTCGTGCCGTCGGACCTGTCGAGGCATGTCTTGTATTCGGAATCGGAGGCCGCCGCCGGCCCGCCCACGGTCGCCAGCGCGATCAGGCAAAGAACGAACCGCATCGTCTGCTCCTCGATGGCCCGCGTCATCTGGCGTCGAGCTGGTTTTGCATTTCCTGCGCAAACTGCTCGACCCGCCGGGCGTTGACGCCGAAGTCGTTGCGGCCGTAGCGCGACGCCGAGCGCACATCGATCTTGGTCTGCCCGGCCAGCGGTTTTATGCGGATCGTTATGTCGTCCGGAAAGCCCATGATCAGCGTTCGATCCACCGCGTCGACATGACCAAGGCCGCTGCGGCCGCCCGGCGCGCTTTGATCGATGATCTTCCAGCCGCGCGCCTGCACCGCCTTCAGCACGAGCTGATAGGCCTCGTCCGCCTCCACCTCAAGCAGGATCGCCTGCACGCCAGGATACGCGATGCGCTGCTGCTGGCGCACGAGCGCCGAGGGCGTGGGCGGCGTTCTGTCGCCACGGGCTTCGGTCGCCTTGCGCGACATCGAGAATTGCGGGGGATCGGCGATATCGGTGGTCACGTCGTTCAGCACCGGCAACCGCATCGCCTGCGCTGCGAGCCATCCAGGCCATGCGAGCCAGACCGCAGCAAGCAGCGCGCCCCCCAGCGCCTTGCCACCGCCGCGCCGGCCGGTGCGCCAGATCACGACAGCCGCGGTCGCGGCCAGCAGCAGAGCGATGCAGGCGATCAGAATGGCCGAGCCGAATACGGCCAGGCCTGCAGGAACCTCGACGAGCTGAAATCGCGTGACGCCAATCGCCATCGCGCCCACCGCAAGCGCGAAGATGGCGAGCCGCAGACTCCAGACCGCCGACAGGCATTCGGGCTCTTCGACAATCTGGCGCCGCATATCCGTCTCTTGGCCGGACTGACGCAGGACCGCCAGCCGATCTCATTCTAGCCTTCGTGGAACGGCAGCGTCGATTCCGGACACCGCCGTTCGTCAAGCGCTCATTCGCTCGGCAGCTTGTAGTCCTTGAACTCCTGCCGCAGCTTGAGCTTGTTGATCTTGCCGGTCGCCGTATGCGGGATTTCGCGAACGAATTGCACGTCGTCCGGCATCCACCATTTCGCGATCTTGCCGTCCATGTAGCTGAGAATCGTCTTCCGATCAGGCTCTGCGCCTTCCTTTGCGACCACCACAAGCAACGGACGTTCGTCCCATTTCGGATGCGCGACGCCAATGACGGCGGCTTCCGCGACCTGCGGGTGGCCGACAGCGAGGTTTTCAATGTCGATCGAGGAGATCCATTCGCCGCCGGACTTGATCACGTCCTTCGCGCGGTCCGTGATCTGCATGTAGCCATTGGGATCGATGGTCGCTACGTCGCCAGTGTCGAAGTAGCCTTCCGAGTCGAGAATCTCCTCGTCTTCGCGCTTGAAATAGCGACGCGAAATAGCCGGCCCCCTGACCTTGAGACGGCCGAATTTCTTGCCGTCCCAGGGCAGACGATTGCCTTCGTCGTCGGTGATCTTCATCTCGACCGCGAAGATGGCGTGGCCCTGTTTCGACTTGAGATCGAGAAGCTCCTTGCCCTTGAGGCCGGATACCGCCGGCTTGATCGCGCCGATCGTACCGATCGGGCTCATCTCCGTCATGCCCCACGCATGATGGACGTTGACGCCGCGCTCCTCGAAATATTCAATCATCGAAGGCGGGCAGGCCGAGCCGCCGATGGCGACACGCTTCAGGGTCGTCAGCTTGCCGCCGGTCGCCTGCATGTTCTGCATCAGCATGAGCCAGACCGTCGGCACGGCCGCCGAGAACGTGACCTTCTCCGTCTCGAGCAGCTCATAGATCGACGCACCGTCGAGCTTGGCGCCGGGCATGACGAACTTGGCGCCGGCCAGCGGCACGGAAAAGGCCAGCGACCAGGCGTTGGCGTGGAACATCGGCACGATCGGCAGGATCGAATCCGTCGCGGAAACGGCGAGCGTATCCTTCATGCAGGCCTGCAGGGCGTGCAGCACGTTGGAGCGGTGCGAATACAGCACGCCCTTCGGATCGCCGGTGGTGCCGGAGGTGTAGCAGAGGCCTGCGGCCGTGTTCTCGTCGAACTCGGCCCATTTGAAATCGCCGTCGACTTCCGCAATCCAGTCCTCGTAAGCCACGGCGTTCTTCAGTTTCGTGGCCGGCATGTGCGCGCGATCGGTCAGGATGACGTATCGCTCGACCGACGGGATCTTGTCGGCCACCTGCTCCATCAGCGGCACAAACGTCAGGTCGAGCAGCACCAGACGGTCCTGCGCATGATTGGCGATCCAGGCGATCTGCTCCGGGAACAGGCGCGGATTGATCGTGTGATAGACCGCGCCGATCCCGGTGATACCGTACCAAGCTTCCAGATGGCGCCATGTGTTCCAGGCGAGCGTGGCGACCCTGTCGCCCGATTTGACGCCGTCCTTCGCCAGCCGTTGCGCGACGCGCAACGCGCGTTCGCGCACCTGCCGATAGTTCGTGCGATGTATCGGGCCTTCGACCGAGCGGGTGACAACCTCCTGATCGCCATATTGCGCCGCAGCATGATCAATGATCTTGTGCTGCAGAAGCGGCCAGTTCTGCATCAATCCGAGCATGTTCTCCCCTCCAGGCGTCTACGGGCCTCATGGCCCTTGTCGGTTGTCGCTTCTACAGGACAGGCAGGGGAGCGTCCACGCCATTGGGAAAGCGAGCGCGTCAGCGTCCCATCCTCTTCCGTCCTCCGTCTTGCGGGCCATCCGGCGAACCAATAGCCTGAATGCCGCAGGATTCGCTGGAGTGGCCCAAAGTGGCGGATGCATCGCGCGTTTGGTTCAGATTCCTCCGGCTGGAGACGCGGATCAGGCTCTCCGTCAGCGCCAGGCTGAAGACCATAGGCCTGTCCATCGCGCAATGCGACGTCCTTACCACGCTGACCGAACGTGAAGGGCTTAGTCAGCAGGATCTCGCGGAGCGACTCTACGTCACCAAAGGCAATATTTCCGGGCTGATCGACCGGCTTGTCGCTGCTGGCCTCGTCGAGCGGCGGAGCATCGCCAGCGACCGCCGGTCCCATGCGATTTTCCTGACGCCGGCCGGCCGCATGGCCGCGCAGAAGGGCATAGAAGCCCAGGACCGCTTCGTCGCCGAGACGCTCGGCCGCATGGGAGAGGCGGATCTCGCTGAGTTCGAGCGTTTGCTGGTCGCCGCGCGCGATCTCGTCCGCGCCGCCGAAATCTAGCCTGCCGCGCGGGCGCGGATAAGCGGCCTCAGCGCCCCGGCCGCGGGTCGATCGGCCTCACGGTGTCCAACGCCAGTATTTGCTCCAACGCGCGCGCGCCTGCGATCACGCAGGCGTCCGCATTGGTCGGACCGACGATCTGCAGCCCTATCGGCAGGTTCTCGTGCGTGAAACCGCATGGCAGCGACAGCGCGGGCGCGCCGCACAGCGTCGGCCCATACGCGATTGCGAGCCATTCGAAATAATTCGAGAATTCGTGTCCGGCGCAGCGCGTGAGGTAGCGCTGCTCGACGGGAAAGGCCGCGACGATCGTCGCCGGGCACAGCAGCAGGTCGTAGTCCCGGAGAAACGCATCCATCCGCATCGCCAATTGCGCGCGATGGCGCTCGGCCCGGGCAATGTCGTCGGCCGTGAGCCCGGCGCCTTCCTCGACGTTCCAGATGATGTCGGCCTTGACCTTGTCGCGATGCTGCGCAACCAGCGGCCCAAGCGAGGTTACAAAATTGCGGGCGCGCAGAACGCGAAAGCAATCATGCACGCCGGAGAGGTCAGGGCTCACCTCCTCGACGATCACGCCCGCTTCGGCGAGACGATGAGCCGCTCGGCGCGTGATATCGGCGATCTCCGGATCGACCGGGGTGACGCCGAGATCGGGCGAATAGGCGACGCGACGCGGCAGCCATCCCGAACGCGACTCAGCCAGGAAGGACGTCGCCGGACGCGGCTTCGACAGAAGGTCGCGCCGATCCTCGCCCGCCATGGCGTCGAAGAAAAGCGCGAGATCCTCGACCGTGCGCGCCATCGGCCCCTGTACGCCAAGCGTCTGGTCGATGATCGCGCGGTTGTTGGAGGCGACGCGGCCCGGCGTCGGGCGCATGCCGACGACGCCGCAGAAACTCGCGGGATTGCGAAGCGAGCCGCCCATGTCCGACCCATGGGCCAGCCAGGCCTGCCCCGAAGCGAGCGCAGCGGCTGCGCCGCCCGAGGAGCCGGCGGAGGTGCGCCCCGTGTTCCACGGATTAAATGTCGCTCCGAAGACGGGATTGAACGTGTTGGCGCCCGCGCCGAATTCCGGGGTGTTGGATTTGGCGTAGACGACGCCACCTTCCGCCTCGATCCTGTCGACGACAATGTCGGAGGCGTCCGGCACAAAATCCTTGAAGATCGGCGAACCGGACGTAGACCGCACGCCGGCGACCCAGGACAAATCCTTGATCGGCACGGGGAGGCCCGCGAGCAGGCCGCGCTCGGCGGCCGGCCGTTTCATGAGCGCGTCCGCATGAGCCCGGGCGCGGTCGAAGCAAAGGATCGGCAGGGCATTGACAGACTTGTCGATCTCGCCGATTCGCCGCTCCAGCGCGTCGAGACAGTCATGCGGCGTGATCTCCCCGGCGCGCAGGCGAGCGACAAGCGCGACCGCGCTCGACACGATGAGTTCGGAGGTCGACACACAGCTCTCCCGGCAATGATTTCAGCGCGGCAGGATACGGGGGCCGGCTCCCGACGCAAGGGCCTGATCCTGGCGGCTCGTTTCGACGCCCGCCGGCCCGGCCGAAACTCGATTGCGCGCGCCCGGCGGGATCATGCTAAAAGCGCGCCGATTGCTCCCGCCGGTTGCCGCATTGCCTCCCGAACCACTTTACTTCCTTCGCCACGGCGAGACATTTTTCAACGCCGAGGGCCGAATCCAGGGCCACCTCGATACGCCCCTGTCGCCGCGCGGACGCGAGCAGGCCGGCGACGCCGGCGACGCCCTGCTCGGCGCGCTTCGCGCCGACGGATTCGATCCATCGACGATTGCCTGTTTCGCGTCGCCCCTGACGCGCGCGACGGAGACCATGAGTCTCGCCCGCCGCGCCATGGGCCTTCCGGCGGATGATTTCACGACAGATCCCCGCCTGATGGAGCTGTCATTCGGCCGTTGGCAGAACCGGACCTGGCCGGAGATTCGCGCGCGAGACCCCGGCGAGGTCGCCGCCCGGCAGAAGGACGTGTGGAGTTTCACCCCGCCCGGAGGCGAGAGCTATGCCGCGCTGACCCGAAGGGTTGGGGAATGGCTCGCCGGCGTGAGCGGCCCGGCCGTCGCCGCCGCCCACGGCGGGGTCGCGCGGGCGCTGATGGTTCTGCTGGGTGGATTGTCGACGTCCGACGCCGTTTCCATGCCGGTCCATCAGGGCCGAATTCTGGTTTTCTCCGGCGGAAAGGGCCGCTGGATCGACGCGCGTTCACCAGTGGTTCAGGCCCAGGGCGGGATAGGACCGCCCGGGGACTTGTGCTAAGCGTCGCCGGCAAGGCGGGGGCGCGGGCTTCAGGCGGGATCGCCGCATTGGAATGCCCTGCCGGACCGGCGAACGGCCTGCCCGGCGACGTGATTGAGACAAGCGACGACGGGAATCGGGTGGCCGAAACGCATGAATACGATCGACACCCCATACGTCGACACGCTTGAAGCGCCTGCGACGGACAAAATAGCGGTCACGCCGGTCGCGCCGCCGAAGTCCATCCTGATCGGCAAGCTGATTCCCGACCTTCTGCGCGACGAAATTCTCGCGGAAATCTTCGCCTCGACCGTCGCTCATCGCGCCAGCCACATCGCAATGACCACGCTCGAACGCCGCTACACCTACGCGGAAGTGGACGCCCAGGCCACCGCCATCGCCCGCGCGCTGGTCGCGCGGGGCGTTCGGCCCGGTGACGTGGTCGGCCTGTGGATGGCGCGCGGCCCCGAACTTCTGATCGGCCAGATCGCCATTGCGAAAACAGGCGCCGCCTGGCTGCCGTTCGACGCCGATGCGCCGCTTGATCGCATCGCCGTGTGCCTCGCCGACGCGGAGGCCAAGGGCCTGCTGGTTTCTCCGGAAGCCGCCGTCAAAGCGGAAGGACACATGCCCTGCCCCATCCTGATCGACGAGGCGATCGTGGATCAGGGGGACAGGAGCGTGGTCGACCCGCGCGCCATGGGCGCGACGCCAGACCACCCCGCCTACCTGATCTACACGTCGGGGTCGACGGGCACGCCCAAGGGCATCGTCATCACCGGCCGCAACATATGCCACTATCTGCGTTCGGCCAACGAAATCTACGGCGTCCATCAGCAGGACGTGGTCTTCCAGGGCGCCTCTGTCGCATTCGATCTGTCGATGGAAGAAATCTGGATTCCCTATCTCGTCGGCGCGACCCTGTTCGTCGCCACGCCGGAGATCATGGGCGAGGCCGACAAGTTGCCCGACGTCCTCGACGACGCAGGCGTCACCGTGCTCGATACGGTGCCGACGCTGCTCGCGATGATGCCAAAGGACGCGCCGAAGCTGCGCATCATCATTCTGGGTGGCGAGGCCTGTCCGCCGTCGGTGGCGGCGCGCTGGTGCAAGCCCGGCCGCACCATCTTCAATTCCTACGGGCCAACCGAAGCGACCGTCGTAGCGACGGTCGCCGAAGTGAAGCCCAACGTCCCTGTCACCATCGGCGGGCCTATCCCAAACTACACCTGCTATGTCTGCGACGATGCGACCAATCTGCTCGATCGCGGCATCGAGGGCGAGCTGCTGATCGGCGGCCCCGGCGTCGCGCGCGGCTATCTGAAGCGCGATCAACTGACCGCCGAAAAATTCATTGCCAATCCCTTTGTCCCGGACGGCCGCGACCCGATCCTCTACCGCTCCGGCGACGCAGTTGTCATGGATGAAGACGGAAATATCGGCTTCCGCGGACGCATCGACGATCAGGTGAAGATTCGCGGATTCCGCGTCGAGCTTGGCGAGATCGAGGCCAAGCTCGCCGAACTGCCGGGCGTGTCGCAGGCCGCCGTCGTGGTGCGCACGGCCAACGGCATCGACGAACTCGTCGCTTTCCTCGTCACGCACAAGGGCGCCGAGGTCGAGCCGAAGCATCTGCGCGCGGAACTGCGCGCCAAGCTGCCGGCCTATATGGCGCCGAGCCGGTACGAGACGCTCGACTCGTTGCCGAAGCTGCCGTCCGGCAAGGTGAACCGCAATCTCCTGAAGAAGATCGAGCTCAAGGCCAGCGCCCCGATCGAGGAACAGGAAGAACCGCGCACGGAGACCGAAGCGGCGTTGCTCGCCGCCGCCAAACGCACGCTGCCGCCGCAATCCATTCCGTTTGACGCCGATTTCTTCACCGACCTCGGGGGTCACTCGCTGCTCGCAGCGCGTTTCGTCTCGGCCGTTCGCGAAATTCCGCGGCTTGCGGGCATCACGCTGCAAGACGTTTATGCAACGCGCACACTTCGCGCGATGGCGGCCCATCTCGACGGCAAGGCGGAGGCGAGCGGCCCGCCGCGCGATCTTTCCTTCGAACCGCCTCCGCTGCTGCGCCGGTTCCTGTGCGGCCTCGGCCAGGCGATCGCCCTGCCGGTCGTCCTGTCGCTGATGACGGCGCAATGGCTCGGCGTGTTCGTCAGCTACATGCTGCTGACGGACCCCGACGCGAGCATCTGGACGGAAATGGTGGCGCTGCTCGGCGTCTACGTCTGCATCAATATCGCGACGATCATGATCTCCATCGCCTCCAAATGGATCCTGCTCGGGCGCACGAAGCCCGGGCGCTATCCGTTGTGGGGCTGGTATTATTACCGCTGGTGGCTGGCGCAGCGGTTCATGGCGCTGACCCACATGAAGTGGTTCCAGGCCTCGCCGATCATGCGCCTCTATCTGAAGGCGCTCGGTGCGAAGATCGGCGACGACGCCATCATCAGCGAGATGGAAGTCGGCGCCATCGATCTCATCACCATCGGCGCCGGCGCGAGCCTCGGCACGAAGATGAAGCTCGCCAATGCGCGCGTGGTCGGCAACGAACTGATCATCGGCGCGATCGACATCGGCGCGGACGCCTATGTCGGCACGTCCTGCGTGATCGAGGAGAATACGGTCATCGGCGAGAGCGCGGAAATCCGCGACCTCACCTCTCTCGCCTCCGGTTCGAGAATCGGCGCGCACGAAATCTGGGACGGCTCGCCCGCCCGCAAGATCGGCGTTCTCGACCCGGCGACGCTCGCTCCGGCAGCGCAGGCCGGCCCGGCGCGGCGCGCGGCGCAGACCTTCGTATACACCCTGCTGCTGCTGATCATTCCGCCGCTCGGACTGTTGCCGATCTTTCCGGCCTTCTGGGTATTCGACCGGCTGGATTCCTATCTCGGCATTCTCGACCGCACGCTCTATCTGTCGGCAATCCCGCTGTTCGCCTGGCCAACCTCGTTCGTTCTCGTTTTGCTGACGGTCGGCTTCATCGTGGTCGTGCGGTGGCTCGTGCTGCCCATCGTCAAGGAAGGGACCTATTCCGTCCATTCCTGGTTCTACGTACGGAAATGGGCGGTGGCGCTGGCGATGGAAGTCACGCTCGAAACGCTATCCTCGCTGTTTGCGACCATCTACATGCGCACCTGGTATCGCATGATGGGCACCAGGATCGGCAAGGACTCGGAGATTTCGACCAACATTTCCGGCCGCTACGACATTGTCGAGATCGGCGACAAGTGCTTCATCGCCGACGAGGTGATCCTCGGCGACGAGGATATTCGTCGCGGCTGGATGCATCTGGAGAAGGTGACGACGGGGTCGCGCGTGTTCGTCGGCAATGACGCCGTCGTCCCGCCTGGCGCAAACATTCCCGATGGCGCGCTGATCGGCGTGAAATCAAAACCGCCGGCGAACGAGGAAATGTCGCCGGGCGACACGTGGTTCGGCTCGCCGCCGATCAAACTGCCGGTACGGCAGAAGATGGACGCGGGCGGCGCGAGCTGGACCTATTCGCCGCCGTGGTGGAAGGTCTGGATGCGCGGACTGTTCGAGGCCGTCAACATCTCGCTGCCGACCATGCTGTTCATCACCTTCGGAACGTGGGCGGTCGAAGTATTCGGCCAGCGCTTGCTCGACGGCCAGTACTGGACGGTGCTGGCGCTCTACATGCTCTGCTCCGTGCTGATTTCCGTGGCGATGACCCTGGTCGTGATCGGCATCAAATGGGGCACGATGGGCCGCTACGAGCCGCAGGTGAAGCCGATGTGGTCGTTCTGGGCGATGCGCACGGAAGCGGTCGCCGTGCTCTACTGGGGCCTCGCCGGAAAGGTGTTCCTCGACCATCTGCGCGGCACGCCGTTCCTGCCGTGGATGCTGCGCCTGTTCGGCTCGAAATTCGGCAAGGGCGTGTTCATGGATTCGACCGACATAACGGAATTCGATTGCGTGAAGGTCGGCGATTACGTGGCGGTCAACATGATGTGCGTGCTGCAGACGCATCTCTACGAGGACCGCGTAATGAAAATCGGCCGCGTCGACATCGCGCGCGGCGTGACGGTCGGCGCCGGCTCGACGGTGCTTTACGACACACATTGTCAAGAATACGCGCGCATCGGGCCGCTGACGGTCGTCATGAAAGGCGAGACGCTGCCTGGGCATACCGAGTGGATCGGCGCCCCGGCCGAACCGCAGATCCTGGCCGAGGCGGAGGCTCGGGCGGCCGCCTGAGCCGCAGCCGCGCTTGCGCCGGATCAAGGCCAGCGCAAGCACATTCTTGCAAGTTGATCCTCTGGTTCCGATGAGGGGTGCTGATGAGCGAGAGCGAGCCGAACGCCGTCCCGGAGCAAGAGGGCCTCGACGAGCGCGCGCCCGTCGACAAGAAACTCGACAAACACCTCGCCAGGGCGGCCGCCGCAGCCCAGAAAGGGCTCAAGCCAGGCGCGCATGAGGCGTACGAGGAGCATCGCCGGATTGCGCAGATGAAGCACGATCCGACGCTTATCCGCAAATTGTTCGAGACGGGCGAATATCCTTACGCGCAGCGGATGCGCATTGGTCCGTACGAAGAGCACATGACCGCTTTGCAGCAGGAATTGCTGAAAGCGCAACGCTGGATCGAGGACAACGGCGAGCGCATCATCGTGCTGTTCGAGGGCCGCGACGCCGCAGGCAAGGGCGGCACCATCAAGCGCTTCATGGAGCACATGAATCCTCGCACGGCGCGCGTGGTGGCGCTGCAGAAGCCGACCGAGCGCGAGAGAACGCAATGGTTCTTCCAGCGCTACATCCAGCAATTTCCGGCCGGCGGCGAACTCTGCCTGTTCGATCGCTCCTGGTACAATCGCGCCGGCGTCGAGCGCGTCATGGGCTTCTGCTCCCCCTCCGATTATCTGGAATTCATGCGCCAGTGCCCGGAAGTCGAGCGCATGATCACGCGCTCAGGGATTCGGCTGTTCAAGTACTGGTTCTCGGTCTCGCGTGAAGAGCAGCGCCGCCGGTTCGAATCGCGCGAGCACGATCCGCTCAAGCAGTGGAAACTGTCGCCGATCGACCGCGCCTCGCTCGACAAATGGGACGATTACACAGAAGCCAAGGAGGCGATGTTTTTCTATACGGACACAGCCGATGCGCCCTGGACCATCGTCAAGTCAGACGACAAGAAACGCGCGCGGCTGAACTGCATGACGCACTTCCTGAGCTCATTGCCATATCCGAACAAGGACCACGCGATCGTGCGCGCGCCCGATCCGTTGATCGTCGGCTCGACGGAACACGTCATCGGCCACGACGAGCACATCATCGGCAAGACGGTGCATCCCGAGCTGAAACGGGGGTGAGCAGGTCTGTCTTTCCCACGACGGCGGGACTCCCGTTTCCGGGAATTCGTCGCTTGCCCGTGAAGCGCCGAGCAGCCGCGGCGCGACTGTCGGGAGGGACAGCGCTCCTGCACGACGCCGGCCGTCTCAGAGCGCCGCCGCGTGATCGGGCGTCCGATACATCGTTTCGGGCACGGTTGCGAGAGTCGAAGGTTCGAGCTTCCGCCCGAGCCCGAAGAATTTCTGAAAGCTCATGACGAGCGGGCGCCAGAGGTCCGGATCGACACGATTCTGGTCGGCCTCCATCGTGATCGAGTCGTCGATATGCGCGCGCAGGATGCGCAGTTCGAAGCACATGGCGCCGCCCGGCCAGTCCTTTTGCGCCATCTGGCGCGTCGCTTCGAGTTTCGCCTCGAGCTGGACCGGGCATTCGGCGACGCGCGGCGCCGCGACGATGTCGGAGGGCTGCGCCGTCAGCCCGGCGCGCGAAAACTTGTCGGCGCAATAGACATAGCCGCGCTTCGCCTTGCCTTCGGGCACGGGATTCGAGCCGGTCGTCAGGGCGAGGCGGTCGACGGCGACGGCCATGCCGTCGTCTGGCAGGTTGAGCACACATTCGCCCGCGCGCAGGATGTTCTGCGTCGTCTTCGATGTCGCCGCGAGGCCGATCATGCATCGCCAACCCAGCCAGAAGATCGAGGACATCGGCGCAAGGTTGGACGATCCGTCCTCGTTGCGCGTGGCGATCAGCACGACGGGCGTTCCGAAGTAAAGAATGGCGGGCTGCCGGACATGATGCATGGCGCGGTCCTTTCGTTGTGCGCTCAAGGTCGCCGACGCGCGACGGCGGCGCCACCCGATTCCTGCGGCGGAATTGACCCGCCACCTGCCCGCCCCTAGAACGCGATCATGTCGCACAACACCTTCGGCCACCTGTTTCGCGTGACGACCTTCGGCGAGAGCCACGGGCCGGCGCTCGGCTGCGTAATCGACGGCTGCCCGCCGCTGGTGCCGCTGGAGGCGGCCGAGATTCAGGTCTTCCTCGACAAGCGCCGTCCCGGCCAGTCGCGCTTCACCACACAGCGGCAGGAGCCGGACGCGGTCAGGATCCTGTCCGGCGTGTTCGTCGACGAGGCCTCGGGCAAGCAGGTCACGACAGGCGCGCCGATCGCGCTGATGATCGAGAACACCGACCAGCGCTCGAAGGATTATTCCGACATCAAGGACAAGTTCCGGCCGGGGCACGCCGATTTCACCTATGAGGCGAAATACGGCATCCGCGACTATCGCGGCGGCGGCCGATCGTCGGCGCGCGAGACCGCCGCGCGCGTGGCGGCAGGCGCCATTGCGCGAAAAATCGTCGCGGGGGTGAGCGTGCGCGGCGCGCTGGTGCAGGTCGGCCCGCACAAGATCGACCGCGCCAGGTGGGACTGGGACGAGATCGACCGCAATCCGTTCTTCTGCCCGGACGCGGACGCCGCCAAGACATGGGAGGCCTATCTCGATGGCGTCCGCAAGTCCGGCTCCTCGATTGGCGCAGTGATCGAGATCGTCGCCGAGAACGCGCCTGCGGGCTGGGGGGCGCCGGTTTACGCCAAGATGGACTCGGAACTCGCGAGCGCCCTCATGTCGATCAATGCCGTCAAGGGCGTCGAGATCGGCGCTGGCTTTGCGGCGGCGGAACTGACCGGCGAGGAAAACGCAGACGAAATGCGCATGGGCAACGACGGCAAACCCCTGTTCCTGTCCAACAACGCAGGCGGCGTGCTCGGCGGAATTTCGACCGGGCAGCCGATCGTCGCGCGGTTCGCGGTCAAGCCGACGTCGTCGATCCTCACGCCGCGCCGCACGATCGACAAGGCCGGCCACGAGGCGGAAATCCTCACGAAGGGCCGCCACGATCCCTGTGTCGGCATCCGCGCCGTGCCGGTCGGCGAAGCCATGGTCGCCTGCGTGCTCGCCGACCAGTTCCTGCGGCACCGCGCGCAGGTCGGCTGACGCCGGGCGCGAAATTACTTCTTCAGGCCCTCGACCACGCCGACGATCGGACCGATCGACTTCCAGCCATCGTTGCGCTTCAGCGCCGGCGCATAAAGCGCTGAAATCGAACCGTCGAGGTAGAGCGCGTCGGGGCACTTCATTTCGAGAAACAGGCTCGCGAAGGCGAAGAACGTGACCGGATCGTCGGAAATGGCGAAGCGCACGAGACCGTCCTCGCAGACGCCGACGCCATTGCGTATCTTCGCCGACGTTCCGTCGGCGTGGATTTTCGGATGGATCCTGCCACCGATCGTCAGCATCGGGCCCGACTGGGTCGCATAGTCGGGTCGAAGATTCTGCGCGATGAATTTCTGCGTCTCCGTGACGCCCGCAACGCCCTGCCGCACCCAGAAGATTCCATTCGGGCGCAGGTTGAAATTGCCCTGCCCGCCGCGTCGGTTCAGCGGATGCAGCTCCTGTCCTTTTTCGATGTAGAGACCGACCGGCGTCAGATCCGGCTGAAACATGCCGGCGTTCATCGCGAACAGCAGCCGGCCGCCCTGGCCAGCGACCGAATCGGCCAAACGATCAAAGACGCCATAGCTGTCGCCCCTGTCGTCGCGCCAGAACAGGCGGATATCGGACCTCGCCGGATTGAATACGCAGATGACGAAATTCACGCCATCCCGGACCGCCGGCCGGCAGCCCACACCCTGGGCCGCGGCCTGCCCGGCGACGGCAGTCGCGAAAAGCGCAACAAGGCACTTGAAAGTTTGTTGCAAAAATCGCATATCCGAATCGGAGGCGTTGATGTCACAGCAATCTAGCATCCTCGACTGGATCAGGAAGGGCCTTGAGAAGCCGGGCCGCTCACAGACCGGTCTGGCAGAGTCGCTCGGCATCGACCGGGCGCAGGTCACACGCCTGCTGCAGGGCAAGCGCGAACTGAAGGTGCGCGAGTTGCGTCTCGTCGCCGATTATCTCGACCTTCCCCTGCCCGCCGGAACGCTGCCCGATGCGGCCGATCTCCATCCGGCGCGCGCCGGAGCAGGCTCCTCGGTGACCGAAGCCATCGAGGCCATCGCCAAAGGCGAGATCGTGATCGTGACCGATGACGACGACCGCGAGAACGAGGGCGACCTGATCATGGCCGCCGCGCTCGCCACGCCCGAGAAGCTGGCCTTCATCATTCGCAATTGCTGCGGGATCGTCTGCGCGCCGCTGCCGCTGTCGGAAGCGCGCCGGCTGCATCTGCAGCCGATGGTCGCCGCCAATGACGCGCCGCTCGGCACGGCCTTCACCGTCACCGTCGACGTGAAGCATGGGCTGACCACCGGCATCTCCGCAGAACAGCGCGCCAACACGGTGCGCGCGCTCGCCAACGGCAATATGGGCGCTGCCGATTTCGTGCGCCCCGGGCACGTGTTTCCGTTGATCGCGCGGGAAGGCGGCGTGCTGATGCGCTCCGGCCATACGGAAGCCGCCGTCGATCTCTGCCAGCTCGCAGGACTGCCGCCGGTCGGCGTGATCTGCGAACTCGCCAATGACGACGGCACGGTCATGGCCGGCCAGCAGATCGCGGATTTCGCGGTCAAACACAATCTCAAGCGGATTTCCGTGGCCGATCTGATCGCCTACCGCCAGTCGCGCGAGAACCTCGTCGAGCGCGTGGCGGTCAGGCCCGTCAAGACCTTCGTCGGCGACATGACGCTTTACTGCTATACGACGCCATTCGATCCCGTGCAGCATTTCGCGCTGGTCCACGGGGCGATCGGCGACGGGCGCAACGTGCCGGCGCGGCTGCATCGCGCCGATATTCTCGGCGACGTGTTCGGCGCAAGTGACACGCTCCGTCGCACGCTGGAACGCTTCAAGCGCGAGGGGCGCGGCGTGC
Source organism: Pseudomonadota bacterium (assembly GCA_021781815.1). Classification (GTDB taxonomy): domain Bacteria; phylum Pseudomonadota; class Alphaproteobacteria; order Rhizobiales; family Beijerinckiaceae; genus JAJXWB01. The sequence continues at coordinate 50,850 of JAJXWB010000026.1, forward strand.
TGGTCTATATGCGCGACGGCACTGCGGGCGTGCCCGCCAATGTCGTCAGCGCGCCGGAGACGGATTCGGAAACGAAGCGGATACGGCAATGGCTCGACGTCGGTCTCGGCGCGCAGATCCTGCGCGATCTCGGCGTGCGCTCGATCATGTTGCGCACCTCGACGCCGATGACCTACGTCGGGCTGTCCGGCTTCGGCATCGAGATCGCGGGCGTCGAAGGGGTGTAGCGGCGACAGGCGGTTGGCGCGCGGCGCAGCAATGATCGACTGCGCGGATGTATCCGTTCGTTGCTGTCGCAGGTGGAACGGTCTTGAACAAGATTGGCCGCCGCCGAAGCGTCGATGGGAAGACGCCTCGCCTCATGCCTCATATTCCGCCGCTGAACGTGCGCCGAGGCGGTGGGCGGCATTCCCGCGCAGACGCGCGCAACAGGCGTCGGCGGACACCTTCCGTCTTTCGACCATAATTCCAGCCAACGATGATCTCCGCCCACACATGGAGATCAATCGACTGATGAACCGGATCGCGCGATTCGCCGTTACCCTCGCGTTGCTCGTCGCTGCTCCGGCGCAAGCG